>CAZGSB010000027.1:0-37106 GCA_964528275.1 uncultured Anaerolinea sp.
TCAAAACCATGAACGATGTGGATTTCCCGGTGGCGAAAGTGCTCGAAGGCATGGACACAGCCGCACTGGTCGGGTTGGAACCGCTCAAGGTCAACATGGTGGTCAAGCGCGGAGTCAATGAATCCAGCATTCTGCCGATGGCGCGTTTCTTCCGCGAAAAGGGATACATCCTGCGCTTCATCGAATACATGGATGTCGGTCACACCAACGGCTGGCGCATGGACGATGTGGTGTCGTCGAAAGAGATCGTCGAGATCATTTCCGCCGACATGCCGCTCGAACCGGTTGACCCGAATTACAAGGGTGAAGTCGCTGAGCGTTGGAAGTATCAAGACGGCGGAGGCGAGATCGGTGTGATTTCATCCGTGACGCAAGCCTTCTGCCGCGATTGCAACCGCGCGCGCATCTCTGCCGAAGGAAAACTGTATACGTGTCTGTTCGCCGTTAAAGGACATGATTTTAAATCGCCATTGCGTAGCGGCGCCACGGACGAGGAAATTTCAGAAACAATATCCCGCATCTGGTCCAAACGCACGGACCGCTACTCGGAACTGCGCTCGGAAAATACGATCGCCCTGCCCAAAGTGGAAATGTCGCACATCGGCGGGTAAATGACCGCACTGTATCGGTAATAACGAAAACCATGGGATGCCATCCGCAGGTTGCGCTGATGCTCGCCGATGAGATCTTCCGCGTATTTACGAACCAAAACCCAAACGTACACTTGATACCCGTCAATACAAATGAACAGGTGCAGAAGATGATCGCGCACGTGAAAAATACAACCTGAGTTTCTACAACCACATTCCAATGCGGGGACTGTCCATTCCTCGTATAATAGACATAGCACCTGAAACCTGACACTTGAAACCTGGCACCTGAAACTCCAAAAAGTCAGGCAACTTTCCCGCGCCCAACGACGTCTGGTAGATGCGCCGCTGACACAACCACCCTCACGGCAATCTCCAATCTCCAGTCTCCAATTCTCCACTCCTCCAATCCTCTGCTCTCGATCGACAACCAACCACAAATTACCCATATGCCACAACAACACCGCATCACTGACGACCTCGACGCCCTGCTGGACGTCCTGCCCGCCAACATCCGTCACGCTGTCGAAAAAGCCAACAACTCCGACCTGCTGCTCGAAGTTATCCTCGACCTCGGGCGGGTCCCCACAGCGCGCTTCGTGGAAAATGAGATTGTGCTTTCCGAGAAGGAACTCACCCGCGCCGAACTCGACCATGTCGTGGAGCGCGTGGGCGCATTCGACACGGACAACCGCGCGGGCATCGAACGCACCCTGCACCGCATCTCTGCCATCCGCAACCGGCGCGGCGCGGTGGTGGGACTCACCCTGCGCGTCGGTCGCGCCGTGTACGGCACGGTGGATATCATTCAAGACATCATCGAATCGGGCAAGTCAACGCTCATCCTCGGTCGCCCGGGCGTGGGCAAGACCACCCTGCTGAGAGAGTCGGCGCGCATCCTCGCCGAAAACAAACGCGTCGTCATCGTGGATACCTCCAACGAGATCGGCGGCGACGGCGATGTGCCGCACCCCGCTGTGGGCAAGGCGCGCCGCATGCAGGTGCGCGAGCCGATGCAACAACATGAAGTGATGATCGAAGCCGTCGAGAACCACAACCCCGAAGTGATCGTCATCGACGAGATCGGACGCGAACTCGAAGCCCTCGCCGCGCGCACCATCGCCGAGCGCGGTGTGCAACTCATCGGCACGGCGCACGGGCAGACGCTCGATAACCTGCTGCTCAACCCCACCCTTAGCGACCTGGTCGGCGGCATCGAAGCGGTCACCCTGTCGGATGAGGAAGCGCGTCGCAGGGGCACCCAGAAAACCGTCCTCGAACGACGCGCGCCGCCCACGTTCGATGTGCTGGTCGAGATTAAGCATCGCGACCAGTTCGCCGTCCACACCGATATCATGTCGGCGGTGGATTCGCTGTTGCGCGACGCGCCCATCCCGCCCGAAGTGCGGACGCGCGACACCGAAGGGAATATCCAGATCGAGAAGGTTGCGCCGCCCAAACCAAAAGCGGATGTGAAAACGCCTCGCCGCGGACTTGGGTCTGCCCCGGCGGTGGAGGCGCCTGCCTCCCCCAAGCCGACTCCGCCGATCGGCGCGGCGTTGCAGACCGTGCGCGTGTATGCGTACGGCGTGGCGAAGAACCGACTGCAACAAGCCGCCAAAAGACTCGGCGTGCCCGCGGTCGTCGTGCGCGATGTGTCCGAAGCGGACGCGCTCGTCACCCTGCGCACGTATTACCGCAACCGCCAGCAGACGGTGATCGAAGCCGAACAGCGCGGCATGCCGGTGTACGTGTTGCGAGCCAACACCGTGGCGCAGGTGGAGCAGTTCCTGAGCGACCTCTATAACCTGAGCGCCGCGCCGATGCGCGACAGCATGGACGATATCCGCAGTGAAACGCAACAGGCGATTGCCGCCGTGCTCAACGGCGAGCGCTGGGTGGACCTGCCGCCCAGCCCGTCCATTGTGCGCCGCCTGCAACACGAAATGGCGCGCACCGCCGAACTGGTGAGTCACTCGTACGGCAAGGAACCGCGCAGACACGTGAGGATTTTCAGGGAGTGATGGGATGTTATAATCGCTGTAGTGAAATAGAATCGGAGAATTAAAATGAACCCGACAACCGCCACACAACTCATGGGACGTTATATTGTGACCAACCCCGAGATCGCTCACGGCAAACCAACCTTTCGCCGTACGCGGGTTCTGGTCTCGGATGTGTTGGAGCAGGTCGCCAGCGGGATGGCTTGGGAAACCATCATCGAAGAGTGGAACGACAGCATTACCAGGGAAGCCATTCAAGAGGCAATCCAATTAGCCAGTCAGGCGTTCATCAAACACGCCGATGAATTCGTGCTCGAACCGCTTGCTGCATGAACATTCTGGACGAGAATATCTCTAAAAGCCAACGCCAACTTCTTGAAGGTTGGCGTATTTCTATTAAACAGATCGGAGTCAACACTGGGCGGGGTGGGATGAAGGATAATGAGATCATTCCATACCTGCAACAATTACGCCGCCCGACATTTTTTACCAGAGACGATGGCTTTTTCAAACCGCAATTGTGTCACGCGCGTTATAGCCTGATTTATGTCGATGTGGAGAAATCCGAAGCCGCAGTCTTCATTCGCCGTTTGCTCAAACACGCTGAATTCAACACGCAAGCCAAACGGATGGGCAATGTCATTCGTGTTTCGCACTCCGGACTGGCATGCTGGCGGATTCATATCCGTGACGAATTTCATTTCAAGTGGGAGTGAGGCAACACGAAATGGCGCGCACCGCCGAACTGGTGAGTCACTCGTACGGCAAGGAACCGCGCAGGCACGTGAGGATTTTCAGGGAGTGAGGGGATGTAGATAGGGAGACAAGTACACAGGTAAGGCGTGTGCCTGTTTTTGTTGTACATGAGTTTAATGCTTTTTTATCGTAGCGTCAGCAAACAATCGCAATACTTGTGCAGAGGGATATGTAGATAACGAGGCAACTGAATTAGCTAACTCAATAGGAAGCAATGCGTTTTCGTGCCTGCTACTTAACAATGACGGCAATGTTGCCAAAATATTTTCGAAATTTATCAACTGGTCAACACTCGGATTGGCAATAAAAGAACCCATAGGCGTCTTTACTGGCACATTCAAAACAAGTCTGCACCTTTCATTTGCTACAACAAAAACCTTTGCACCATAATTTGTGTCACGCCCATAAGGTGCTCCATTTGGTGGACGGTGCTGAATTTTCTCGCAAATATAAACATGGTCAGGAATAAACAGATTACCTGCGGGAGCATTTCGGCTAATCAAATTCAAATGGTCGACAAATGTACCTGTCTTTTCCTGTCCAATAAGATTGATAGGATATCCTTGTTCATTTGCATGGAGCAAGAAATTCCGAATTGGATTCACCAACTTTGAATACTGTGCTCTTATTTGTAAAGGTCCGTCTTTTATGAACAAACATCTACTCAAAATATCTTTTGATGTCTCCCAGAAATGTCGGATTCCAGTGAATAACAATAGCGTTTCATGAATAATCATGTACGCAGTCGCAACACTATCTGATGCGGCTTCTTCAACCATTTCCAAGTGAAAGCCCAACATATCCGTAATAAATAATTCATTTCCACAGTTCGGGCAATTTCCTTTTTCAGCATCAATAGGCAAAGAGGCATTCTTGCTTCCGCAATGCGGACATTCAAATGGCGGTAATGGTCGTGGATTACTATTCCATTTCTCATACACAAGCCATTTGAACGTTTCCATGATTTCCCCTTGCAAAGACTCGTCTTTCACAGATTCATAAATTACTTGTCGCACAGCGTTATACACGCTTATTCCGTCCGCATAGAGATGTCGTAGTGGCAACGCTGTTGCATGATAGGCAGCAGATTTTGACATTAAATCTCTAATCGCAAACGGATGAGGGGTTTCCTTATCTATTTGGCTTAATCCAACTTGATCGAGATTCACTAATGCGGTTTTGATAAACGCAATAGATTTGTAGGGCGGGCGCTCATCTGTAATGGGTTGCCATGACCCATCAACTGCAAAAATTATGTCGAGGGGGTTTCCTAATGGTAGAAAAGGTTGCCAACCTGTGAAAGGCGGCAAATTAGAAGGGTCTTGTTCTTCAAATTTTTGAACAATTTGTTGCACAAGTGGACTCTTGAGTACATCTAAATGTCCAAGTTTACTTGCGCGCTCACCTGGCAATCGTTTACTTGCTTGATATGGCATAGGAAAAATCTCTATGATTGAGTCGTGTTTTGGCGCGGTTCAAATTTTATTGCTTGCATTGGAACTACAAAACGATGAGAACGTGTGAGCATTCTCATATATCCGGGCGTTTTGGCTCGGAGAATATCCTCTTTCATGCTTTCATACGAAAAATTCATCTTTGCAAGAGCATTGGTTTCATCTTGCGATGACATGTGAGCAATAAAAAAGTTTTCGGTTTGGGCAAGCAAGTCATTATTAATAGTAGAAGGCGATTGTGTAGAGTAGACAATGCCGATATGATATTTTGCGCCTTCTTTGGCAAACCTGCTATAAATCGTTGTTACATCATTGTTCCTTGGAAACAAGTTGTGGGCTTCTTCAAAATAGACCTGTGTAAAGTGCTTGCCAAGTTTATTGTTGCTGAATTTGTTAACTTGGTGACTGAACACAGCTTTAGAAAGCAAATCTGAAAAATAAGTTAGCAATGTTGGATGGGCATTCCCCAAATCAAGTATTACAGTTTTACCTTTATCCAACGAGTCAAGAATATTTTTGACGAAGTTATCTGCTTTGCTGTCATGATAATCACGATACGGCTGAATAATGGAAACTCCGCTGCCTCCACCTTTAGGTGACAGGAAGTCTAGCATTGCAACATCATCAGGATCAAAGATTGGTTTTTTGCTAGAAGAAATAAGAGATTTATCTTCAGGTTTTGCCTGCCGGAATTTTGCGATAACTTCAAAATCACCTACCATTTCATCAATAGTCCTGATGTATTTGGGGACGGCGCGTTCTGCCAGTGAGTAAGCGTTCAATCTAAGGGCGTCACTAAACCCAGCATCAAATCTACTCGCGGATGTACCTTTTGGTAGGATTTGCACCAAGGTATCGGGATTTACTTCAAAGCCAGCTTTTCTAAGAATTGCCCAGAAAAGTTGTATTTTCCTTATCGCCCTGTTTTTATCACCTTCATCATTCATTACATCTATTTCATCTAAATCTGAGAGACTTACAGACATAAAACTACGTACGTAATTTGCTTTTCCACGATTATCTTGAGCTAGCAGACTTTCAAGGACAGCAAGGGCGCTGTTTGGTTGTTCATAAAAGTTTAGTTTCAGTGGTTTGGATGGAGTTTCATCTTTTTTCTGTAATGCGTAAACTTCACAGACATTTTCATTGACTTTCCGCAGAGACAAATTGCCGTCTTGAGGGTTATCGTTTGCATATTCTCCGTTAATGTCAAAGATTAATTGACCTGCACTAAATTCCTTGCTGGCTTTAGTAGCGTCAATAATGCTTTGGGCAATTAATTTAACAACATTTGATTTACCAAGCCGTGTTTTTCCAAACATCGCAGTTCGCGACGCCAAAAAATCTTTTGGTGAAACAAAGACAGGGACGTTGGGAAGGGTTTTGTCTGGTAAAGGTAATCTACATTCCGTCAGGCGCAGGTTGCCAATTTGGAATCTGTTATTTGTTGTGACCAGAGTGTTTATTACAAGGTTTAGTATTGCGTCATCTGGAGCATATACACGATATTTATGTGCGCTTACAAAGTTATTCATATCACCAGAAAACTCCACCATATCTTGTTTTTCTGGATGTGGGTAGAACATTCCCAAAACGCCCGTACTCAATGCTCCCCATTGCAACTCTGATTGAGTGAAAATATCAAGTTCAGGCATTGATTTTTTCTGCAGTTCAAAATATGTTTGCTGTGTGTCTTTGCTTAAGGGCGTTGGTGCAGCATCCAAGACACGCAAAAGAGTAAAGTGAGGTGTAATGATTTTCTCTTGAACTGCTGGTGTCATAATCAGAAGCGAGTTACGCGGCACACCGCCAACAGCCATTTTGAAAGGGTCAGATGTAATTATTGTTACCGTATCATAGTTTATATCAAGCACGTACCCCACAAATCGCATATCGTCATATTGCTTTGCGGTTTCCAAAGCAACTTCTTTATCTAAGAAATCTTTCAAGGCACGTAATGGGTGGTTTTGTTGTGCTGCGTTGTTGAAGAACTCCTTCATAATTTTGTACTCCCTTCTGTTTTGTAACTCGATATTAGGACTTCGCCAGAATTCTTCGTCATAATTCCTGGAAGACTTCCTGTTCCTTTAGAAATCTTAACTGCGTAGAAGCCACGAAAGAGTCCAAGAATTTTGGGGTGCGTCGATGTAGTCATAGCCCATTTCACACCACGTCTTTTAGCTTGTTTTAGTCCCTTAGCAAGCCTCTGATGATCTTCAAATCGAAACTGTTGCCAGCCATAGTGGCTATTTGTGTATTCTTGCTCATGAGGCTTATAGGGTGGGTCTAAGAAAAGGAAATCATCCTTACTAGCATTTTCAATTATCGTTTCGAAGTCGCCGCATTCTATTTTCGCCTTCCTCAATCTTTTGCTGACAGCTAATAAATCTTCCTCGGTTATGACCCAGCGTCTTGATTGTCCACCATACCCAACATTGAATTTGCCTTCACGGTTATGTCTCCACATACCTTTGAAACAAGTTCGATTTAGAAACAGCATTCGGGCTGCTCTTCCAATTACATTTTCTTCTCTCTTATGGTCACGTACTTGCTTGTAATCTTTTTTGGTCGAGCCGAATTTCTCGTAAGCTTTCCAAACACTCTTAGGAGAATAACGAATCCCTCTATATATATTAATCAGTTCAGGATTTGCATCTGATAATAAAGCTTTTTGAGGTCCTATATAAAAAAAGACCGCGCCACTGCCAACAAACGGCTCAATATAACGCCCCTTGATACTTTCAGGAGATGGTAGGTGGTCTTTTAGAAAAGCCAACAATCTGCGTTTACCACCTGGATAGCGAAGAAAATAGTTTATTTGCTTTTTCATGGAAATGGGAAAGCTAATAGGCAAGAGCCAATCTAATTCAATTATAAATCATTCAAACGTTATCGGGTTACGCTGAGTGTTCGACAATTTAAAAACACATCATATATAAAATCAATAGAATTTTACCTTTCCCTCTCCCTGCGCTTTTCTTCCATAAATGCTTCCAGCAACCCTGAGCCTTTCAACGAGCCTTGCAACCGCCTGACCTTCTCTCGCATGGTCTCTTTTTCTTCCTCCGACAAAGCAACCCTGCCCGCGGCTTGATACTTCGTGAGCCATTGGCGAAGCGCTGTCAATTCATCGGGGGATAGTTTGGTAATTGCCTGTTGAATTTCTTTGAGGTTCATGGCGAACTCCTGATTCGAAAACGTCCGTGTTATTGTACCGCGTCCATGATTTCCCTGCATCGCGTGGCGCCGTGGCGACATTTACTTGTTCCCCCGTCTACCTTATACTCCCCCATGCCCATCGCCCGCGCAGTACCCGAACGCTCGGGCAAGACATCGCACATCCGCACCCTGGAGGAACAAAATGGATTCCCTGCTGGAATTTCTTCTCGACAACCAGATGATCATTCTGGGAGCCGTCGGCGGCGGCGTGATCGGATTTCTTTTGTCCTACAAACAACTGGGAAAAATCTTGCGCATGGTTCGCACCTCCACCGGCGAAATTGCGTCCCTGCCGATGGGTGAACAGGTCGAGATCGTCGGCAACGCGGATGGCGGCGCGGGATTGCAAAGTCCCATCACGAAGACTCCCTGCGTTTTCTGGCAGGTCGTGGTATCCGAAAAGCGCAGTTCGGGGAAGAGTTCCCATTGGGTCGTTGTGCACAACAGTACGTCCCGCGCGCCGTTCGAACTCCACGACGGCACGGGCCGGGTGCGGGTCCATCCCGGGCGGACGATGGAACTCCTCTTGCGGGATGATGTGAAAAAATCGTCCGGGGTGTTCCACTCCCTCGACGAGCAAACCCAAGCCACGTTGCAGGCAATCGGCGTGGACACGAAAGGTTTCCTGAACATCAACCGCACGTTGCGCGTCCATGAGCGCTACATCGAGCAGGGCGATCAGATCTATCTGCTGGGGAAGACCTTCTCGAACTCCGGAACGCGGGTCATGGATAGTGAGGATTCGCCGCTCATGGTCAGTGATCGGAGCGAACTGGCGTTGTTGGGTAAATTCATCTGGCAGGTGATCGGTAACGGATTGCTCGGTGTTCTGGTGGGAGGGTTCATAGCGTACTCTTTCTTGATCCGCTAGTTTCAAATTCCCCGGTGCAATTCAACTTTCCACGTTCATCACCCCGAACGATCCGAAGGCTCGGGCAAGACCTCGCAATTTTTTAAAACAGAACTCCGAGACTTTGGCTCGGAGTTCTGTTTCACGTTATCCCGCCACAGGCGAAACCTGGTACTCGATTTTGCTTGGCAGATTTACTCGCCGTGAAGCATCCAGTATTTCCAAAGACACAAGGTTGCCTTTGTCGTCATAATCTAAAATCACACCGGGCTTATCCTCGTCGCTCTCGGCAACAAGGGTATCGGCGAAAATAATTGTCAACGTATCGGTTTTGCTATCGTAGTTGACTTTCATGGCTTATCTCCAATATTTCTCAATCTTGCTGGTTCGATATTGGGCAAACGTTATCGGAGTATAGCATAATCCATTGTGGCGCCGTGGCGACATTTACTTGTTTCCCTGTCTACTTTATACTTCCCCCATGTTCATCACCCTCGAAGGACCCGAAGGCTCGGGCAAGACCTCGCACATCCCCTATCTTGTGGAATACCTGCGCGAGAAGGGACAGATCGTCTTCCCGACGCGCGAGCCGGGCGGCACCTCCATCGGCGAGCAGATTCGGGAAGTCATCCACGATCTGAAAAACGTGGAGATGCATCCGCGCACCGAGACTCTGCTCTATCAAGCCGCGCGTGCGCAAATTGTGGAGCAGGTCATCAAGCCGCATCTTGCCGACGGGGAAATTGTCCTCTCCGACCGCTACTACGACTCCACCATTGCGTACCAGGGCTACGGACATCAGCAGGATTTGGAGCAAGTCCGCCAGTTGGTGAAGTATGCCACGGGCGGGCTTGTCCCTGATTTGACCGTTCTGCTCGATGTGGACGTGGAGGAAGGTCTGCGGAGGAAGAAGAAGGACAACGAGTGGAACCGCCTCGACGCCTACACCGTGGAATTCCACCAACGCGTGCGCAGGGGCTATCACGAAATGGTCAACGCCGAACCGAATCGCTGGGTGGTGGTGGATGCGGGGCAGAAGTGGCAGTCCGTGCAGGAGGAGTTGAGGAGGGTGATTGAGGCGAGATTATGATCAACCTCCACCTCCTCTCCACACCCGGTGAACGGGACATTCGCTGGGTGCTCGAAGCCTGCCGTCCGTATCTCGCGGATAAGGACCAGCCCACGGTCGCTTTTTTGCCGCAGGCTTCGTTGGATGTTAACCAATGGCTGGAGTACACAGTCCGTGTATTTGACGGGCTGGCGAAGATCGAGTTGATCGATACCGAACGCATGGACTTGCACGGGATTGAATCCATCATTCGGCGCGCGGATGTCGCGTACATTTCCGGCGGGAATACGTTCCTGCTGAACCACCGTCTGCACGTCAGCGGGTTGGTGCCGTATCTTCGGAAGAAAATTCAAGCGGGGCTGCCGGTGGTTGGTTTCAGCGCTGGGATGATCGTGTGCGGACCGAACATGCTGACCGCGAAAGATTTGAACTCGGTTGCTACGCCTCATTTTGAAAGTTTGAACGTCTCACCGTTCAATTATTTCGCGCATTATGGCAGCGACTCGTACATTCAGGCCATCCACGATGACTGGCTTTCGGATTATCATACGTTCCAGGATAATCCTGTCATCCTGTTGAGTGACGGCGCGTACGTCACTGTGGAGGGGAAAAGGACAACGCTCGTACGCGGCGAAGCCTGGATCTTGAGAAAGGATTCAGAGAAGGAAAGGCTGGTCGAGGGCGAACCGATCGTCCCGTAGAAAGGAAGCGAACATGAGCGATCATGAGGAATGGGTGCCCGGCAACATGTCCGAGTTGCTGGCGTCCATCGAACACGAGTGGGCATTATTGCTGGAGGTCGTCGCCCGATTGGATGAGGCGAGGATGACGACTCCCGATGCGGGCGGGTGGAGTCCGAAGGACAACCTGGCGCACCTGGCGGAGTGGATGGTCATCCTGATGGGGTATCACCTGGACCGCCGCCCGCCGCATGAGGTGATGGGGGTTGAGCCGCAGGTGGTGGAAGGCTGGAACATGGAGACGATCAACCCGGTGCTGTTTGAGCGAAACCGTTCCCGTTCCACGGCGGATGTGTTGGATACACTGAAAAAGACGTATGAAGAGTTGACCCGAAAATTACAGGCGACTCCGTTCGAGAACCTGCTCCAGCCGCGCCGCGACGACGACCCCGAGAAACGACCGGTGTTGCTGTGGGTGTTGGGAGATACCACCGAGCATTTTGCCGAACATCGTGAAACCATCGAAAAAGTGTTATAGTTCGCCCTGTCGTTTGAAATTCACTTGAGGAGGAGTTGGGCATGAACCTTGATAGCATCACCATTGTGTTGGGAATCCTGGGCGCATACTTCGCCATTCTGCTCGTTCTATCGGTCAGTGTGGAGACCCTGCTCGAACCGTTCACCTGGTTCCGCGGTTTGCGCAAGCAAGCCAGCCCGGACGACGTCCTGCGCTCGGTGCAGGAGTGGTTGCCCGAAGGGTCGGAGGAGGCGATCAAGGTCGTCGCCATTCAGACCTTTGCCTCGCAGACCAAGACCGATATGGAGGATATCGATAAAACCGTGCGCGCCTTGCGCGACGATGCCGTGAAGGCGCTCACCGAGCTGGGGTTGCAGGAGCAGGTGAATACCGTGCAGAAAGACATTGCGCTTAAACTTGCCACATTACGGCAAAAACATGCCGGCATCGAAAAGAGCCGCATCACCGCCCTGCGCGTGATCTCGGCATTGATCGGCATCGGCATTGCGTGGGTGATGCAGATCAACACCTTCGAGATCCTCAGTGTGCTGATTCCCGATGACGTTATGACAAGCCTGGGATCGGGTATTGGCCAGGTTGGCGGCATCATCGCCACGGGTCTTGCCTCCAGCGCGGGCAGTTCGTTCTGGCACGATATGCTCGGGCGCGTGCGCAATCTCAAGAATCTGAGCGAACAGGCGGGCAGGGTGATCAGCGGCGACACCAACGCGCCGGTCGGTCAGGGCGGCGCGGTCGGATAGCCTCATTGGATATGCAAAAAGAGACGGTCGCCACAGCAACGGCGACCGTCTCTTTTTTATTCCTCATCTTCATCCCTCGCTCCCAGGTCGGGGACGGCTTTCTCGATCTCTTCCGGACTTTCGCCTGCTTCAAGCCTTCCGACCACTTCATCGAATTCGGCGGGCAGGTCTTCGCCCATTTCCCTGCCCATTTTTCGCATCATGCGGCCCATCGCCTGCGGGTCGTTCTCCATCCCTTCGAAGCCGCTGAAATCGCCCGCCAGCGAGTCGATGCGGCTCTCCTCCGATCGGGCAACGCGGACCTTCGTCATGCGGCGGCGCACATTTTTGCTCGAGCAGTGCGTGCACGTGACCGTTGTTTTGCCGTACTCGGCAAAGGCGAGGTACACCTCGAAGCGCTGGTTGCAACTGTTGCAGATAAAGTCATACGTGGGCATGCGGTCATTTTAACGGAAACGGTCAAAGGTGTGGAGGGAGGCGATTCTTTTCACCACAGAGTCGCCCAGAGTCTCCGCGCCTCGGCGTCGAGGCACCGGCGACCCGTCTGGTAAAATTCATCCATGCCACCCGCCCCCGAATCGGAATTCAACATCCATCAGCCGCAGCCCCTGCTCATCGTCATCTCCGGCCCGTCCGGCGCGGGCAAGGATACGGTGATGCAGCGCATGCAGGAGCGCGGCTTGCCGTTCCGTTTTGTCGTCACCGCCACCACGCGCCCCCAGCGCGCAAACGAAGTGCATGGCCGCGATTACCTGTTCGTTTCGAAGGATGAATTCGCGCGCATGATCGATGAGGATGAGTTGATCGAACACGCCATCGTGTACGGCGATTACAAAGGCATCCCGAAACAACAGGTGCGCGAAGCGCTCGCCAGCGGCATGGATGTGATGATGCGCCTCGATGTGCAGGGCGCTGAAACGGTGCGGAAACTGGCGCCCGAGGCGTTGCTGATCTTCATCACCACCCAGAACGAGGCGGAGTTGGTGCATCGCCTCGAAACGCGCAAGACCGAAACCGCCGATTCGCTCGCCATCCGCATTGCGACAGCGCGGAAGGAACTCAAACGGGTGGAAGCCTTCGATTACGCGATCGTCAACCGCGATTACCGCCTCGATGAAACCGTGGATAAGATCCGCGCGATCATCGATGCGGAACACCACCGTGTCAAACCCAGAAAGGTGGCGTTGTGAGTCACCCTGTGCAGGAAGAACAACCGTGGGGTGAGCGTACCCCGTCTGAGCCTCCGCGCGAAGCGTCATCCACGATGATGCGCCTGTCCCTGCCGCAATCCGCGCCGTACGTCACGTACGCGCTGATCGGCGTGACCGTGTTCGTGTACTTGTTGCAGTTGGCGAGCCAGGTCGTTCTGTCCATCGATCTGCCCGTCGCCCTGCTGGCAAAATCGAACGAGTTGATCCGCGATGGGCAACTCTGGCGTTTGTTCACCCCTGCCCTGGTGCATGGCGGCATGTATCACATCGGTTTCAACATGTATGCCCTGCTCTCGTTCGGCACCGGGCTCGAGCGGACGTTCGGTCACCGGCGTTTCCTGTTGCTGTACGTGCTCGGCGCGTTCACCGGGAACGTGATGTCGTTCCTGTTCACCGACGGGGTTTCGGTCGGCGCTTCCACGGCGATCTTCGGCTTGATCGGGGCGGAGGCGGTGTTCCTCGTCCAGAACCGCAAGTTGTTCGCGCATCAGTTCCGCGGCGCGATCGGCAACATCATGTTCATCATTTTTGTGAACCTGTTTTTGGGGCTTGCCCCGAGCATCGACAATTGGGGGCATATCGGCGGGCTGGTCGGCGGGTTGATGTTCACCTCGTTCGCCGGTCCGTTATGGAGCGTGGAGGGCATGCCCCCCGTGTTGCAATTGGTGGATAGCCGGCAGGCACGCGAGATCCTCGTCGGCGCCATGGTGACGTCGATCATTTTCGGCGCGCTGGCGCTGTGGGGATTCGTGAGATAGAAAGTGCCTGGCAGGGGGGTGCAAGTAAATCAGGACGTTATTTATTCACCTTACGTAGTTTATGCTCCCGCAGGGTCTGTGACCCTGCGGTATTACTTGCAAAACACGGCGGTCACATATCATACCCTTCAGGGTAGACCGCCTTCGAGCAAGGTTGCGTAAGGTAAGTATTTATTTCTCCCCCAACAACTCGCGCGCCTTTTCCACATATGCCAGGCTTTGATGCCGGAAATACGTGTTGTACAACGCGGCATAATGCCCGCCCCGCGCCAGCAAGCCATCGTGGTTGCCCTCTTCGATGATCCCTCCTTTTTCCATCACGACGATGCGGTCCGCGGCTTTCACTGTGGACAGGCGGTGCGCGATCAGAATGCTCGTCGAATTTTTCATGATCAGGTTCAACGCCTGTTGGATCTGCCACTCGGTGAACGGGTCGATGCTTGCCGTCGCTTCATCGAGGATGAAGATGGCGGGTTTCTGCATGAGGACTCGCATCAACGCCACCAGTTGACGTTGACCCATCGAGAGACGCGCGCCTCGTTCTCCCACTTCGGTCTGGAGTCCATTCGGGAGCGTATCCACCCATTCGCCGTTGCCGATCCTGCGCGCCATGGCAAGGATCTCGTCCTCGACTGCGCCCGGCGCGGCGTAGCGGATGTTATCCGCCACTGTCCCTGAAAACAAAAACGGGACTTGCGACACAATGCCCAGTTGCTTGCGATATTGCGCAAGATCAAACGAGCGGATGTCGTGCCCGTCCACGAGCAGGCGTCCCTGCTGGAATTCGTAGAAGCGCGCGATCAACTTGGCGATGGACGATTTCCCCGCGCCGGTATGGCCGACGAGGGCGAGAGTTTCGCCGGATTGGATGAGCAGGTTGAAGTGGGAGAGAATCGGTTCGTTATCCGTATAGCGAAAGTGCAGGTCGTCGAATTGAATCTGCCCCTGGGGAATGGGCACATCCTTTGAATCCGTTTGCACCACGTTCGGGTCGGCGTCGATGAGCGCAAACGCGCGCTCCGCCGCAGACAAGCCGGATTGGATCTGCGCCCAGAACGCGGAGAGGTTGAGCACGGGGAAGAAGAACTGGTCGAGCCCGATGATGAAGAGGTACCACGCGCCCGCCGTGATGGCGCCTTGCGCCACGCTGACCCCACCGACGTACACGAGAACCGCGACGAAGATGCCGCCCAGCGCATTGAGGGTGGGGAAGACCAGCGAAAGCACGAAGCCGCGCTGCACGTTGACCTGGTACGATTGAATGTTGGATTCTTCGAACGACCTGAAGATACTTTCTTCCTGCCTGAAATTCTTCGCGATCGAGATGCCGCTGATGGTCTCTTTGATGGCGGCGTTCACGTCTGCCATGGCTTTCATGCCGCGCTTGGTGACTCGCCGCGCCATGGCGCGGAAACCGGTGGCGGCGGCAAAGATCAACGGCAGGAACGCCATCATCAATAGGGATAGTTTGAGATCGGTGCGGAACAACGCCACGCCGATGATGACCGCCTGCACGAACTGCGCCGCCACGTCGGTGACGATGACCACGAGTTGACCGAAATCGTTTGTGTCCGAGGTGATGCGCGAAACGATGCGCCCGGAGGAGAACTGGTCGTAGAACGAGAGGTCGTGCTCCGCCGCGGCGCGGAAGGCGCGCGTGCGCAGGTCGAGCACCACGTCGCCCACCGCGCGGACGACCAGCGCGCGACGCGCCCAGTTGATGCCCCACAGCCCAACGCCGATCAATAGCATGAGCAAGCCCACGAGGCTGATCTCGGCGAGGGTGGGTTGCCCGGAGAGGAGCCGCAACGTGTTCGAGACGAGCAGAGGTAACGCCGCGCCGACGCCCGCGACGATGACGACCAGCAGGGAGACGAGCGCGAGCCGCCCCGCCTGCGGCTTGAAGTAATCGACGATCCGGCGCGCGAGGTCGCGGTCGGTGTATTGTCGGTCGTATTTTTCGTCGTTGAGTCCGGCAAAGAAAGACATTTCGATTTCCGATTTACGATTGCAGATTTACGATTGGTGGTTGAGTAGTGGCGCTTGCAGCGCCACTCGCAATGACATATTATTCTCGAAATATCCTCGAATACGCTTCGGAGGTTTTCATCAACTCGTCGTGTGTGCCGATGGCGGCAATGCGGCCTTGTTTCAAGACGATGATCAGATCCGCCCAGCGGATCTGCGAGAGGCGGTGCGTGATGATGAAGGTCGTACGTCCGCGGGCGGCGTTGGCGATGGCGCGTTGGATCTTGTCCTCGGTGGCAGAATCAATCGCGGAGGTCGAGTCGTCCAAGATCAAAATATGCGGGTCGGTGAGGAAGGCGCGCGCCAAGGCGATGCGCTGGCGTTGCCCGCCGGAGAGAGTTACGCCGCGTTCGCCGACGATGGTCTCGTAGCCCTTGTCGAAGGTCTGGATGAACTCGTCTGCCTGCGCCGATTTCGCCGCCGCTTCGACCTCCCGTTGGGTTGCGCCCGGCTTCCCGAAGGCGATATTGTCACTGACGGAGCGCGAGAAGAGGAAGATATCCTGCTCGATCATCGAGATCTGCGAACGGAGCGAGGCGAGATTCCAATCGCTCACATCCACACCGTCCACCAGGATTTGTCCCTGCGATGAATCATAGGTGCGGTTGAGAAGTTTGACGAGCGAGGTCTTCCCTGCGCCGGTCTGCCCGACGATGGCAACGGTCTGACCGGGTTTGACTTTGAAAGAAATGCCGCTCAAGACGTTTTCCGACCCGTTCGTCTTTTCTTCTTTCATCGTAGGGTAGGCAAAGTCTACGCTGCGAAATTCAACTTCGCCGCGCATTGGTTTTGCGTAACCCTGCGCGTTCTGGTCGAGATCGGTCTCGCGGTTCATGAGCTCGAGGATGCGTCGCGCGCCCGAGAGACCGAGCGAGATCTGTGAGTACGCAAACGTGGACACGAATGTCGGGAATTGGAGCAGGAGCAACAAGCCGAAATAGGCAACCACGTCGCCGAAGGTCAACTGTCCATTGCGGAAAAGGAGGAGAGAGTGAAACAGACCGAACGCGTAGGCGGAACCGAGCAAGAGCATGGCGACGTAACGTCCTTCGAGGTCGCCCTGCCGCACGAACGCGTCGCGCACGCGGCTGGCGTTCATCACGAACTTGTCCACCTCGGCATCCTCCTGCGAAGCGCCCTTGACCACTTCCACGCCGTCGAGCGATTCAGAGAGATGGGTGTTCATCACCCCGAACGAAGCGCGCACCTCGTCGGTGACGGGCGAAAGGGTTTTCAAATAACGCGCGAGGAAGAAAAAATATAGGAAGATAAAAACGAGGGGCGTAAGAATTAGTGAAGGATGATATTGCCCCGCCACGAAGATCGGCATGAGGATGAAGATGAACGACCCGACCACGAGGTTGATGCCCGGGCTGAACATGAAGTTGACTTCGCGCACGTCGTTGGTGGCGCGCGCCATCGTATCGCCGACCGGTTGCAGGTTGTGGAAGGTCATGCTCTTGGCAAGCAGGGACAAATACAACTCATCGCGCACCTGGCGTTCCATGTGCTGGGCGAGCAATTCCGCGCCGAAGTTCCGCCCGAGTTGTAGAACGCCGCGGATCACTTGCGAGATGCCGATCGTGAGCGCCAGCGGCAACAACACGCTCGTATCGGGGTTTGGCTGGAGCATGGCATCGAACGCATCGCCGGTTAACATCGGCACCACGGCGGCGAGACCCGCATTCCCGACCGCGCCGATGACCAGCATGAAGATGATCCACCCGTGGCGCGAAGCATGCGACCACACCCAGCGCGCAGGGCTGGTGCGGTCGTAGGTCTGCTGTTTTTGCATCGAAAATTCGGCGGGGGCGGTGAGCGTGGTCATGGGCAGAAAAATCTCGCGGCGTGATTCTCATACCGCGAGATGTATCCAAATTCTACCACCAAGCGTAACCACCGATTTGGACAAGGGTTATCTTATTCGGAACTGCCCGCGTGGGCGGTCAACGCAAACTCTTAAGGAGAGTGTGAAATGAAAATGTCAATGCCCAAGACGATTTCCGGTTGGTGTATGTGGTTGTTCTTCCTGTTTATCGGTTTGGCGATGTTCGTGCCGGTGCTCGGCACTATCGCTCCCTGGCTGGCGCTGGCGTATGCCGTGCTCGCCCTGATCGGCATGTAACGCCCGACAATCTCAAACCTACAGCCTCCCCAGCCCGGAGGCTGTACATTTTAAATTTCAGGAGTACTCATGAATCTTCCGACTTCTCTGGCAAACGGGTGTGTGTGGTTGTTCTTTCTCTGGTATGGTTTGTCCGCGTTCATCCCCGCATTGAACAGCGATATGTTCAAGAAACTTGGCGCGGTGTTCGCGCTGGGCGTGTTCCTCTTCAGTGTACTCGGCATGTGAAAAAAAATTCCTCGCCACAGCCTCCCGTTCGGGAGGCTGTGGTTATTTAATGCCCGCGATCTGCTCAGCCACCTGCATCGAGTAGCCCCAATTCAAATTTGGATAATCCCACCAGGCGGATAATATCGCGTGTGCCAGACTCCACTCGATGATGCGCTCGCGTTCAAACCTCAAGTGCTCATGCAGGATATCCACCCGCCTCTCCACCAGCGGACGGCTGATTCCCCGCGTATATTTTCCCCACGGGTTCATCATGAACGGACCCACCTCGTAACATGCCGGCCCGATCACTCCCTTCGGGTCGATGACCAGCCACCCGCGTTCGCTGGAGAGAATGTTGTAGTGATGGAAATCCCCGTGCATCAACACCGGCATGTGATTCTCGGCAAAGAAATCCTTGGTGGATCGTTCGACCCGTTCGACCAGCCTCGCATCGAACGGACCTGTCTCGCCGTTGAACATTTCCCCCAACCGTTTCAGCGCATCGAACCAATCGGATAAAAGAATAAATTTTGAATTACTTACGGTGGTCGAGTAGCCCTGAGCGGGGTTTGCGAAGGGCGTATCGAGACCACGCCTCCATACTTTCTTCATCACCTCCGCCGCGATGCGCGTCGCCTCTTCATCATCGTCCAACTCCGCGAGCATTCGACCCGGACTCAACCGTTCCAGCAACAAGAATCCCCGCTCTTCATCCGCATCCATCAACCGGCACGCGCCCTCGCCGTTGAAGAGGCGCAACGCCGCGATCTCGCTCGTCAACTCATCGCGCGGCACGCCGATCTTCAATACCACGTCAATTGTAGGGGCAGGGTCCCCCCGCCCTTCGGGCGGATGATAAATCTTGTCGCGGGGCGAGATGACCTCGCCCCTACGTGCGAACGCCACAAAATTGTACGAAAGATTCTCCACCGGCTGAACATCCCTCAACCCCCAGCGTTGACTTGCCTCCTCCACCAACGACGGCAGGTCGGCGATGAACCGCTCCCCGTCCGCGCCGAAGGTGTTGGTGATCGTGGAAATGAAGTCGGGAGGGAGATTTAATTCGATCAATGGGTAAACTACGAAATACGCAGTACAAAGTAGAAAATATTGCGTACTGCGGATTTCGTATTCTAAACAGGAAACAACGTCTCGAACACCTCGGGACAATACTTCTGCACCATCTCAGAGGAAAGCCCGTTCTCTTTGCAAATCTCCTCATACAGAATCGCGCTCGGGCGTTTGGTCCGCTTCTGAGTTTCGGTGTCCAACCCCCACAGCCCGAAGCGCTGTGTCCAGCCGCGCTCCCATTCGAAGTTATCCACCAGCGACCAGTGGAAATATCCCTGGATCCGCCAGTTGAAATTGACCGCGCGCCACATTTGATGGATGTGTTCCGCAATAAAGCGCGGGCGCAGGTGATCCGTTGAATCCTCGATCCCGTTCTCGGTGACGATGATCGGCAGGTCAGGGAACAGGCGATGCGCCCACTTCAACCCTTCGAACATCCCCTCGGGTTCATTGGCGGAAAATCCATTCTCGCTGATCTCCGCATCCTTGCGGAAGAAGTATCGACCAAATAACGTGGCAGGCTTGGTAATATCGAATGTGACAAAATCGCGCGTGTAGTAGTTGAAGCCGAAATAATCCTGCGTGCCTTTGGCTTCGGGGATGTTGAAATTCCCCAGCGGAGTCTTCATCACACCCGTCGCCAGCGCGGACGGGAACCCGTTATTTACGCCGTTGAAAATATTTTTCGTGATGAACCGGTCCAGCGGCGACCACGGATGATACGGCACAAACGAACGGTAGTACCAGGCAAAACCCACGCGCGCGTCGGGTTGTATCTCGTGAATGGCGCGATATGCGGCGGCGTGCCCGCGAACCATGTTGGCGATCACGTTCAACGCCAGTCGTAAATTATTCTTGCCCGGTGGGAACCCCGCCACGTTTTGAGTGTACCCATTGATGGCGTAGCCGTTCGGCTCGTTGACCGTGCACCACAGCGAGCAGTATTCCTTCAACGCCTCCACCGTTTTACGCACGAACCTTTCGAATAACTTTGGCGCGTCTTCGTTTTCCCAGCCCTCGATTTCATAAAACCACAGCGGGTCCGAAAAATGATGCAAGGTCACCATCGGGGTGATGCCGCGTTCGCGCAGTCCGCGCAACATGGCGCGATACCTCTCCAACGCGTCCTCGTCCCACGAGTCGGGCGTCGGCTGGATGCGACTCCACTCGACAGACATGCGATGCGCGTTCTGTCCCGCCTCGGCGGCGCGGTCGAAGTCTTCCCTCCACCTGCCGCCCCACCAATCGCAGGCGAGACCAGACGTCCCGTCGGTGCGACCCGATTGTTCCCACATCCACCACTGGTTGTTCGTGTTGTTGCCTTCCACCTGATGCGCCGATGTTGCCGTCCCCCACATGAACCCGCGCGGGAAGTGATAGGTTGCTTGCGGCATGTGTCTCCAATTTTAAAAATATAACGGTGGTTGAGTAGTGACGGTGATCTTCTGTCGCGTATCGAAACCACCAATAAGCAAAATACTTTTGATTTGTGGTGGTTTCGACTGCTTGCGCTCAACCACCGTCTCTCGCCAAATACGCCAGATACAACGCGACCGACCCCGCCACCGCCGCATTCAGCGATTCAACCTGCCCGCGCATCGGAAGTTTCAACACGATGTCGCATTTCGCGCGCGTGAGTTGACGGATGCCCTCGCCCTCGCTTCCGACCACGAGTGCGGTTGCCCCGGTCAGGTGTCGCGTGGTCTGCGCCCCGACCGCTTCGCCATCCTGATCGAGCCCCACCACCCAGACGTTTTCTTCTTTGAGTGTATCGATCGCCTGCGCGAGATTCATCCGCGCAACGAGCATGTGCTCGCTCGCGCCCGATGACGCATTGACCACTGCCGGTGTGACCTCCACCGTGTGCGCCAGCGGAATGACGATGCCATGCACACCAACCGCCTCCGCCGTGCGAATGAGCGTGCCGAAGTTCTGCGGGTCGTTCAATGAATCGAGCAACAACACAAAAGGAGGCTCGTTCTTTCTACGCGCGTTCTCCAGAATATCGAGCAGGTCGGCATACGGATATCCGCTGACCTCGGCAAGGATGCCCTGATTGTTCTCATGGATTTTATCGAGGCTGGCGCGCTTCGCCTTGACGACCTGGATCTTCCTCTGCGCCACCAGCGACATCACCTCGGCGAGCCTGCCCTTGATCTGCACGTTGTCGGCGAGTTCGATTCTAAATACCTCCCTGCGTTTGGCGCGCAGGGTTTCGTACACGGCATTGCGGGAGTAGATGAATTCTTTCATGGGGATATTGTAATTGGATTTAACTCAACCCCAGCGCCTGTCGCGCCCGCTGTGACTCCTCGCGGTAGGCGGGCAGGTTCATGCCGAGATAAGTAAACAAGTGCCACGCATCCTGCAGGTTCGCCGAGAAATCGAACAAGCGATAAAACGTGGACTTCGCCCCGTAGAATTTTTTATACATCTCCATGCGCTTCTCCGCCAGCCCGCGCGCGGAGATCTTTTTCGGCTCGAAGACCGGCGTGCCGTATTTGAAGTCTGGGTCCACCCACCAGCGCGGATGGGTCAACCGACCCGCCGCGAGCATTTCAGCGTACAGGTCGGTGGCGGGATAGGGCGTCAGCACATTGAACAGGGCGGCGAAGAGTCGCTGGCGGACGGCGAACTCAAGCGTCAGGTCGAGCGATTCGGGCGAGTCCTCGTCCATGCCGAGGATGAACGACCCGACGATGCCGATGCCGTGGTCGCGGGCGATGCGCAACGCCTCGTCGTAGCCGATGCCCACCGTATTCCAACTCTTGTGTATTTGTTTTAGATTTGCCTTGTTGATCGATTCGATTCCCACCAGCACACCCGCGCAACCGCTCGCGCGCATCAAACGCATCAATTCGAGGTCTTTGGTCATCGTCAGGCTCGCCTGGCTGATCCAGCGGATCTTGAGCGGGATCAACGCGCGGAACAACTCCTTGGCGGCCTCCTTATCCGCGACGATGTTATCGTCCACGAAAAAATAGAAGGGCTTGTCCAGCGCTTCCACGTGCGCGGCTACTTCACTCGGAGGTCTGTGACGGAAACCGCGCCCGAAGAACGTGGTCACTGAGCAGAAACTGCACGAGAACGGACAGCCGCGCGTGGTCTCGACCATCGCCACAGGCAGGTATTTCTTCCCGTGGAAGATCGAATAATCGGGGTGAATATTTTCGAACGGCTGGGTCGCATCCTGTTTGTAGGTTTTTTGCAACCGCCCGCGTTGCGCATCTAGCAGTAAATTCTCCCACACGCCCTCCGCTTCGCCGGTCAAGATCGCGTCGGCATGTTCGAGCGCCTCCTCGGGCAACAGCGTGGGGTGATGACCGCCCAACACCACGGGCACTCCGCGCTTGCGAAACTCATCCGCGATCTGGTAGGCGCGCCGCGCGGTAAATGTTTTCACCGAAATGCCCACAAGGTCGCGCGGTTCGTCGTAATTAATTTCCTCGAGGCGGTCATCCACGGCTTGCACTTCGATGTCGCGCGGCGTTAACCCGGCGAGAGTCGCCAGCGTGAGCGGCGGCAACATCCACGCCGGCTTCTCGCCGAACGATTTCGTCTTGATCATGGCGGGTTCGATCAACGTAATTCTCATGCTTCTGTTCGCTGGTATGATTATATGACATGTTGAGTCCAAATCGCATCGAACGTATCTGCCTGCACGAATTTGGGCATTTCATCCGCAGGCATCGCCGCTACTTCATCACCTTCCTCGCCATCTATGTTTATTCGCTCTTTTCGTGGAAGCGACTCCGCTTGCTACGCGCCGGTCACTGCCTCGCGCAACACATCGACGATGTGCTCGACGGAGACCGGCAGGTTGATCTCCCTCCGCTCGAGTATATAGATGACTTGATTCGCCAAATTGAAACTGACGACTACGACCTCGACGCTTCGATCCCCGCTTTAGCCTGCTTCACCTTCCGTCAGGCGGACTCCCCCCTCCGCGCCGAACTGCTGGCGCTTTTCCGCACCTTGCGCGCCGACCGTGAACGCTTTGAAGCGCGGCGATTGCTTTCGCGATCACAACTCGAAGAGTTGCACTGGAATACATTTACGCATTCGATGAACGCATCCCTGAGGATGGTGAATTCCCCACTTCGAGTCAGCGACGTGCCGGAGATGGTCGGTGCGCTGAGTTGGGTCTCGCCGATGCGCGACCTGCGCGAAGACTTGGCGCGAGGATTAGTCAATGTTCCGCTCGAAATCCTCGATGGCACAGAAAGTCTCGACTACGATTCGCTGATCGAACAGCCCGCCGTCCGCGCATGGATGCGGGAAGAGTTCTGCAAAGGTCAGGAACACCTGCGCGCCATCCCAAAGCGCTTGCGGAGTCACTTCCCCAAGCGTGGCGTGCTGGAGATTTGGGCATTCTATTTCGAGATCAACCGCTACGTTGTCCGCTACAAACGAAAGCATCGCGACATTCTCGCAGGCATGTGATGGGACACATCGAATACCCCAACACGTTGAGCAACGGCATCCGCTGGCTGTATCACCCGTATGAATTTCTAGATGAAGCATACGCAAAACACGGGTTGACCTTCCGTGTGGCGTTGCCCGGCGCAGGGAACGCACTCGTCACCGGCGACCCGCAATTGATTCAACAGATCGTGGCGGAGAAACGTCTCGTCGGCGGAAAGGGAATCAACGTAATGCGCGCGCTGTTCGGCGGCGACTCGCTCATGATGCTCGACGGCGCAAAGCATGCCGCTCACCGGCGCGCGCTGGCGCCGGCGTTCCGCAGTGAGTCTGTTGAGGCGTACGACGAACTCACACGGCAGGTCACGCTCGAAGCCATCCAGCAGATTCCGTTCGATACGCCCTTCTCGATGTTCCACATCCTTGTGGGAATCACGCAACGGATCATCGTGCGCATCGTGTTTGGGGTTTTACCGGCTGCGCAGGAAGCGGAGGCGGCGCATCTCATCCACGCCTACATGACTTCGTTTCACAGTCCGCTGGTGTTGTTCCTCAAGCCCCTGCGCCTCAACCTGGGACGGGTCAGCCCGTGGGGGCGCATCACCCGCAATCAGGAACGATTGCGGCAGTTCATCGCCGAACAGATTCGTGGCTTCGTCAAAACGGAGGGGAACAAACACTCCCTGCTCGCCCGCCTAATCGAGACGGACATGACCGAAGCCGACAAGGTCACCGAGACCTTCGGCATGTTGATGTTCGGTCACGACACCACCTCGGTGACGATGGCATGGGCGTTCGCGCACATCTACAGCCATGCCGAAGTGTTGGAACAGTTGCAGGAAGCCAATGCAGGCTCCACGTCCGTGCTGGAGGCGTGCATCCATGAAAGTATGCGTCTCAGCCCGACCGTGGTACAGTTGCTCCGCGTGGCGGAGGAGGATGTGCAAGTCGGGGATCACCGGGTCCGCGCAGACGAAACGGTCATGCCGTGCCTGTACCTTGCGCATCACAACCCGCAAGTTTTCACTGACCCGAAGAGTTTCGACCCCGAACGATTTATGAACAAGACCCCGCCTGCCTTTGCATTTTTCCCGTTTGGGTTTGGCAACCGCCTGTGCGCCGGCAAACCTTTGGCGGAACGGCAGATGCCCATCATCCTTTCAACGTTCATTCACAACACCGAGTTGGCTCTCGCGCCCGCTTACCAGCCCAACCCCATGCGCTACATGGTTTTTGTGGCGCCGAGTGAAGGCACAAAAATGATTCGACGGCGATAAATCAAACGGAGGCACCATGGAAAATAATTCATCGAAACAAAACGAAGAAAAGAAGGAGTCGGTCCCCGGCGCGTTGAATTTAATTCTTGCCGCAGTCGCCATAAGCATTGTGCTGACGATGCTGTGGGTCGCGTCTCACGCGGAGTCCGTTGTTTGGATTCTGCTCGCGGTCTTCGTGTTCGCCTTCCTCAACAACACCGTGTTCTCGTTATTGCATGAAGCCGTGCATGGGATTTTCCACCCGAACCTTTTCGTGAACGAATGGGCGGGGCGCGCGCTGGCGGCGTTCTTCCCGACCGGCTTCACCCTGCAACGCATCGCGCACCTCGGGCATCACCGCCGCAACCGCACCGACGCGGAACTGTTTGATTACTACAAGCCCGGCGACAACCTGCTCGCCAAGTATTTTCAATGGTACGGGATTCTGACCGGCATCTACTGGCTGATTCCGCCCATGGCTTCGCTTCTTTTCCTGATTACGCCTGCTCCCCTCCTCAAGCGGATCATGGAGTACAGCAAAACCTCCGACCTTTCGTACCAGACCAGCGCCGACGGGATGCTCTCCGGCTACAAGTCCGCGCCGTTCGCCCGCATCAAGCTCGAAATCGTGTTCAGCATCCTCGTGCAAGCCGCGATCATTTATTTCCTCGACCTCCACTGGGTCGGTTGGCTGGCGTGTTACGCCGCGTTCGGTTTCAACTGGTCATCCCTGCAATACACCGACCATGCCTTCTCCAAACGTGACGTGTACGACGGCGCGTGGAACCTGCGCGTCAATAAAGTGGTGCAATACATCTTCCTGAACTATCACCACCACAAGGTGCATCACCAGAACCCGACCATCTCGTGGCTGTACCTCGGCGACCACATCGACGAGGACGAATTCCGCCCGACATTCATGGAAATTTACCTCAAAATGTGGCGCGGACCGCGCCCCGTCCCTGAGTCGAACGCCCCCGCAAGCGACATCGTCCCGACGGGGATTTCCGAGTCAGAGCTCGCCGGCTGATTCGAACCACTCTCCCCACCCCGTTGACTTTTGCAGAACCCCGGGTTTGATGTTCCCCAGTTTGATTCCCCGCGCCTGGCAGGCGATGAGATATGCCTCCGCGCCGCGCACCACAGGGATGACTCTCGCTTCGTTCAGTTGACCGAGTTTGCGGCAGTAATCGTAGTGAAAGTTTTCGCGCAGGATAGAATCAAGTTCGGCGGTCAAAGTGTTTCTCAACTCGATTGATGGCTCGTTCGACAGTTCGATGTAGAGGATGTAACAGAACCCGTCGGTGTCATCGGGGGCGAGCATGGAAAACAGCGGGGATAGGCGCTGCGCTGAAAAGAGTCGTTCGAGCGCGTTTGCCACAAAACGCTCGTTGAGTTTCTCGCCGAAATAATCCGAGACGTTGTCCGCTTTGCCGATGAATTTCAGGAGCGGGATTTCGCCGTAGAACCCGGTCACTTCGACAATGTCGTGTAATTGATAGCGATACAGCCCTCCGCCGGTGGTGACGACAACCGAGTAAGTCTTATCTTTTTCAACGCGATGCGCGGGCAGGAGATCGCCCGCTTCGCTGAGAAATTCAAAGTAATGCGACGTGACTGCCAGCGCGCCGCCCGAATGCCCAACGAGCGGAAACGAAACAAACGCTTCGGTGGCGAGCAATCCCTTGGGCTGGAGGATCACGTTGGGGAATTTCTCTTGCAAGTCTTCCGCATACGATTTCGAAACGCCATCTCTCCAGCAACTGATCAATGCAAGGTGTTTCCAAATCGAAGTGTAGGATGTCGGTTGCAGGGATGAAAGTTCACGAGCGCGACGCGGGTTTCGTGAAAATCTTTTCTTCAACCGACGATGAATCAACGCGTCAATTGGTACGGGCGGTGTGATCGTTCCATCGGCGAGATCATTCAATAACGAGTCCCACCAGGGCGGCAGGGGAGCGAGGAGCAGGGTGAGGAAGGTCGGGTTCCATACCGAGATCAAGCGCAAGTCTTCACACTTCAACAGGAATAACAATGTGACGTAACGGAACGCGTCCACATTGCGGATGTGTTTGACGAGGCTCGGCACCGCCAGCGCAGATTCCACCAACCCGCCGAACGCGCCGAGGTACGCGCTGTCGTCCTCGAAGCCGATGGGGATTCCGCCGGGGGTGCGGCGCGGACCCTCCGTCAGGGGCGACACGCTCCAATAGGCTGGACCAGACATCAATGTGGGATGATGCGTGTACAGGTCGGTGATCCACGCGGAAAGTCCGCGTTGAAATTCCCGTTGGAGAGTCCGCGTGTAGGGAATCATCTTCGATGCGGCGGTGGAGCCGCTGGAGGGTTCGAAGAGTCGCACGGGTTCAGCGGTGAGGATGTTCCGTTCGCCGTCCGCGATGCGTTCGATGTGTGGGAGGTAGTCGTCGTAGGTGGTGAGGGGTAGAGACTGGTAATTGGTAATCGGTAATTGGGGTTCGAGATACGCGGTATGCAGGTTTTCGATCAGATAATTTTGAAGGAGGCGGGCTTGCGTTTCGGCAACGTCGTTCGCCGCGGCGTGAAATTTTTTTGCCCCGCTGCGCGCGCTCCACAGCCAGAGTCGGTTGACGAGAGCGGGGTTCATCGCGCCATGCGCCTGCCCGCGGGCGTGAAGTTCTCGGGATGCACGCGCGTGAGGCACACCAATTCATCGCCGTGCGCGTGACCGGGGTTGCGTTCGATGTAAAACGCGACGTGCGGGTCGTGCAGGCGTTCGTCGGTGACTGCGGCGACTCCCTCGCGCAACGGCGTGGCGCCGTTCTTGAAACGCACCACACCGAGGTCTTTCAAATAATCGTCGCCGTAGCGCCGCGCGGCGAGATGCTCCATCAGCGATTGAATCTCCGGCGGCGTGGGCTTGTGATGGCAGGGAAAAAACTCTTTGTAAAAAACAGTGAGGAAGCGATACGTTTTATACCCCGAGGAGATCAACAACCAGTACAACGGCTGTGCCATGCCCGCCGATTTTTCGAGCACGGTCTTGATCCACGAACTCGGCAATTGCGGCGTGCCCCAATATTCGCGCCGCACGATCGTATCGCCCGAATACACCACGCTGATGCGCCGCCCCTCGAATTCCGTTTCGTGCAATGCCAGCGTCGAGAATCCCTGAACGGCATTGCGCTCCGAATCGCGGATGAGGATCACCCAGTCCTTGCCGTTCAGGTCGCGCGTGAAAACCTCGAACGTGGTCTGCTCGAAGTTTTCGCGGAACAGAGCGAACATTTCCGCGATGGTATCCGTGGTGAGATCGGTTCGAGCGAGAGTTTGACTGGTGAGGGATGGAATCATCATTGCATCGTTTCGGATTCGAGATCCGCTTCATACTCGGACGTGGACCTGCCCTCCCTCCCCAACACGGACGCCCTCGGGAGCGCGCTCCAGTAGCGCATCCAGCCGATGAAGCCGGCGTCGGCTTCGGGGAGCAACACGCCGAACTTGTATTGCAGTTCGTCCACCACGGCAATATCCGCCTGCAGGAAAGCGAGCGTGAGTCGATGCGTGACCGCCAGAATGAGCGAACGGATCGGCACCGGCATTTTTTTCGCGCGTGATTCAGCCATGGCATTCAAAACAAAGATACGCGAGCGCGTGGCGGTGATGGGCAGGGTGGCGAACATGATGTAGTTCGATGTCCGCCCGCTGTACGCGATCACGGTGTTGCCGCCGTAGCAGTTGGCTTCGAGTTCCACTTCACGGACACCGATGGCGCGCAGGAGGCGGTCGTTGTAGTTGACCCCGTCCACGCGGGCGCGGAACGAAACGCCGTAATGGTTCGGCGACTCGGTGAACACGCGCGGCGGTTCGAGCAACGTGCGGTGATGCACACTGATGAAGTGCTGGGCGTCGTACGAGTTCGACGCCAGTACCTGGTACGGCGTATCGAACTCCATCACCTGCACGCGGCTGGTGTGCGGCGCGGCATCCGCAGGGAAACGCGGAATGGGGAACGTCGGTTCGCCGCCGAGGAAGGCAAACAGGATTCCGTATTGTTCATGCGTGACGAGGCGCGGCTGGATGGCGCGTTCGGGGATATCGTCGGTGGCGGGGATGAACTCACAGCGCCCGTCCATGCCGAACTGCCACTCATGAAGCGGGCACTGCAAGCGTTCGCCGACCACACGCCCGCGCGAGAGGTCCGCGCCCATGTGCGGGCAGAGCGCGTACATGGCGCCGGCGCGTCCGCTTTGCGTGCGGTAGATCGCCAGCGGCACACCGAACGCGACCATGCGAATCACCCTGCCGCGCTTCACCTCCGAGGAGCGGCAGAGCGGATACCACGATTTGGGGAAGAGGAGTTGTTTGTTTTCGTTCATAACGTCAGCAATGAATGAGGCTCAAGACAAACTTTGTACACGGATTCTTTCCGTTTTTTTACGGAATTTCTCCGTGCATTCCGTGTCCCAAGAAGAATTATCCCGACTCAGGTTTCATAACACGGCAATCTCGATGTGGGGGATTCGCCTGTCCACGCGCGAGGTTTCTTCGAACGATTCGTCCCAACCGGTGAGATAGATGCGGCTGGTGTACGTCAGCGGGCGATAGGCTTTCACTAGATCGTGGAACGGATGCGCCTCGGCAAGACCGATGGTGAAGTAATGGAATTTTCGTCTCACTGCCTCATTGTACAACGCGCGGAAAAGCGCGGCAAAGATCGCGGGGTCATCCTCGTCCACGGCGAGGAGGCAGGCATAGGCTTGTCGGAGAGTCGCGCCGACCTGCGGCAGGTACGGGAAGAGTCCCAGCGGGGAAAGCGCGTTGATTAAGGGACGGAACCGTGCAAGCGCGCCGGCATAACCACGGACGACGGTCTGCTTGAAGGATGATTGATCCCACAAGGCGAGGCACGCGACCACGCGAGTCCCGCGCAGGGCGAGGAAAAAATCGTCCATGGCGAGGGCAGGCGTATGGGAGGAGTGCAGCGTGTTTTCATCCCAGTGCAAAGCGAACTGTTTGCGCGCGCCGTTGCGGTTCAGGCAATCCACAATGGATGGAATCATCTCGCGCGAGCCGCGTTGCAACGCGAGTCCGCGAGGCAAAGGGATGTCGTGTTTTTTTCGCAAGGGATAGACGGCGTAAGTGAACATGCGAGTGTATTCGCGCGCCTGCGGATAATCGGGGATGTTCGAGGTGAGCAATCGTCGCGCGGCGAGGTTTTCTTCGATGACGCTCATCAAATAATAAGGCGCGTGCCCATCGCGGTGAAGTTCGTGAAATTTTTTGAAACCGCCCGCCAGCCCGCGCGCGAGGTATAAGCCTTTGCCATACGATGGGTCCACGCGCAGTTGACTCATGTAGCCGACCTCCCTGACAGAACCGTTCACGTACAGCGGGCGCGCCGAACGGTTGCCGAAAGCGATTACTCGTTGGGTATCGGCTTCGCGCGCGACGATGGTCTGGTGGAATTCACCTTCGATGGCGGAAGCGGAAAAATAATTCGGCTCGCGCTCGAACGAAAGCGCGAATGAGCCGGGGATGGGATTCTCGCGCAACAGCCGCCGCAATTCAGGGTCATCCCCTGGCTCCGACAGTTCAAACCGCAGGGACGACATGCATCTCGTGCTGGAGGAGAGCAGGCAACGGCTCGCCCCGTTCACGGACTTTGAGCAGTGTTCCCGTGAACGATTGATCGCCCAATGGATAATAATCGCGCTGGCGCACTTCGCGGCGGAACATGGCGTTGATGCCGTAAAAATGCCACCACATCGCCGAATTGGCGCGGTTGACCGAATCCATGCTGCGCTTCCAGATGTTGTTCCAGTTGTAGAACTCGGCGCGCGCCTCCACACAGCCGCGTTGCAGTCGTTCGGGGGTCATGCGCGCGGGCTGGAAGGGAATCATGTTGTACGAGTAGCGGTCGTCGAGCCACCAATTTTCGTAGAGCAACCTGCCTTCGTCTTGCAGGCGTTTGTAGAGCGGGGTGCCGGGAAACGGCGTGAGGTGGTTGAACGCGGCGATGTAGAACTTATGTTGGAGCGCAAAATCAACCGTCTGCTTGAAACTGGATTCGCGGTCTTCGTCGTAGCCGAACACGAACGTGATGTACAGGCGGATGTTGTGCTTGCGTAAATTTTCCAGCGCTTTTTCGTATCCGCCCTTCATGGTGTTGAAGCCCTTGTTCATTTTCTTCAAGTTATCGGGGTTCAACGATTCGAACCCGATCAACACGCCCTGACATCCGCTATCGCTGATGAGTTGCAAAAAATCCTCGTCATGCGCGGCGTTGATGCTCGCCTGGCTCACCCAGCGTATCTTTAACTTCTTCAACTCGCGGAAGAACGCCTTTGCCTGATCCATGTTGGAGGTGATGTTATCGTCCACGAAGAAGATCAACGGCTTGTTCCGCATTGCTTCGAGTTCGGTCAGGATGTCGTCGGCGGGGCGGCGCGTCTGCGTGTGGTTGAAGATCGTCTGCACCGCACAGAAATCGCACACAAAGTGACAGCCGCGTCCCGCTTCGACCAGCCCAATGGGCAGGTAATTTTTTCCGCGATAGATCGAACGATTGGGGCGCATGTTCGCCAGCGACGGGCGGTTCGGCAGGCGGTAATACGGCTTCAACGTTTTCCTCTGCGCGTCAATCAACACCTCTTCCCACAATCCTTCCGCTTCACCGACGACCACCGCATCGGCATATTGCGAAACTTCCTCGGGGCAGAGCGTGGCGTGGAATCCGCCCATCACCACCGGGACACCGCGCCGGCGATACTCGCTCGCGATCTGGTAGGCGCGCTTCGCCGTGTACGTCTCCACGCTGATGGCAACCAAATCGGTCGGTTCATCAAACGGGATGCGTTCCATGCGGTCGTCGTAGAATTTAATTTCGACCTCGCGCGGCGTGAGTCCCGCAATGGCGGCGGGCGGCAGCGGCTCCATCTGCCACAGGCGGATGTACGGCTGGTCGACGCGGCGACCGATGCAGGGATGGATGAGCGTCAGCCTCATGCGCTTGACCGATCCATGCCCGCTTCGAACTGTGTGGACGCCTGTTTCCACAAACTGAAGCCGAATCCCAGCCCGCCGAGGGCAACCAGCGCGCCGAATGCGAGCGATGCAATATTTGGTAATGTCGCCAAGCCGAGCCAGCCCGCAAGGAAGAGAAGAAGCGAGCGCAGTGACAGTCCGCGGTTGCGCCACACCACCCATGCGACGATCACAATGCCAACAAGGATCAGGTAATTGCCGATGTTGAGAATTAAGTTCAAGGGCTGTTCGTTCAACGCAGAATACAATGCCAGCAGTTCCGCATTGCCAGCGAGGTACAGTTTCCCAACCAACGGATAGACGAACAACTTTATCCCCAGCGCCGGCATCGAGAGTCCCGCGCCGATCACGCTCAGCACCATTGCCCAAAAGGCGGGACGGTGATCGCGCGTGTACGAAAGCAATTTATACACCGAGATCGCCGAGGTCGAGTACAACGCCAGCGCAACGACCTGCAAAATCTGCGAGGCAAGGTATTCAGGCGATGTGAAATCTCGAAACAAACTCAGGTCTCGAACCTCGAGAGCAGGTTGAAGATGGAACGCCAGCAGCATCATCACCGACGAGAGCATCAACGCCGCCGCGCCGAGGCGAATGCGATGGATGAACAACGAAGCGGTTGAGGTGTGCAGGTCCGCCAGGGTGCGATAGGCGTGTGCCGCCTGCTCCCAGCGTCCCTGCGCGAAGTAACGCTCCGCCAGCGCGTGAGTCAGTTCGACGCTGTTCGGTTGTTGCGAGGCGCGCACCTCAAGGTTGGCAAGCGTCTGCATGAACTAATCGCCCGTCACTTGCAGAAGGTCGGGTTGGCGGACGGCGGGTTTCTGTGGTTCGAGTTGACCGAGAATCCAATCGCAGTTGTAGAAATCCTCAAGGTGGTGTGAGTAAAAACGGTAGCCCATGTTCGCCACCCACCACACCGGCGCCTGAATGCGTGACTTGAGGAAACGCGTCGCCATCGCGGAATAGGAGTAGGTGTGCTTCCATGCCTGTTCGTGACCGGCGTACAACTCGGCGGGGGTCATGAGTTTGGGTTGGAAGACCACGTGCTGGGCATCGTAGAGTTCCCAATTCTTGGTGAGGATGCGCCCCTCGGCTTCGAGGCGTTTGTACAAGCCCGTGTTCGGGAACGGCGTGACGATGGCATAGCGCGGCAGGTCGATGCCCGCTTCGATGGCGAACTTCGCCGTCTTCATGAAGACCTCGGTCGTGTCGTTGTCCATGCCGAAGGTGAAACACGCCATGAGCGTGATGCCGTACTTGTGAAGCAAGGCAACCAGGTCGTGATATTGCGCAGGCGAGTTGAATCCTTTTTTCGATTGTTTGAGGTTCTCGGGCGTGATCGATTCAAACCCCATCAGCAAGCCGGTGCATCCGCTCCGCGCGGCGAGTTGGAGGAGCGGCTCGTCCCTGCCGATCAAGGTGGTGGACAAGCCAAACCATTGCACCTTGAGCGGAATCAACGCCTCGAACAACTTCGCCGCGTATTCCTTGTCGGCGATCAGGTTGAGGTCAATGAAAATGATCTTGCGCGCCCAGTGTTGCTTGATGTCCGCCACCACATCCTCGACCGGTTTGAGGTAGGGTTTGAGTCCCCAGGCGGTGGGCACCACGCAAAAATCGCAACTGTGGACGCAGGCGCGCGTCGCTTCGAAGACGTGCGTGGTGAGGTAGTGCTGTTTCTTCATCATCTCGCGTTTCGCAAACGGACGGTCCGCGAGACTCAAGCCGGGGCTTTGGTCATAGCGCGGTTGGAGCGAACCCGCCGCAACGTCGCGCAGGAGGCGGGGCCAGGTGTCTTCGGCGTAGCCCACCACGATCGAGTCCGCGTGCGGTTGCGCGTCTTCGGGGATCAACGTGATGTGCGGACCTCCCAGCACGACCGTGATGCCGCGCGAACGGAAGTGATCTGCCAGTGCGTAGGCGCGCATCGAAGACCCGGTGATGACGGTCATGCCGATCAGGTCGGCGTGCAGGTCGAGGGGCACATCCTCGATGCCTTCGTCGATGATCTCGATCTCGGCGTTCAATTCGGGCGGCACGTACGCGGCGAGCGTGCTGAGCGTGAGCGGCGCGTAGCGCAGGTTCTTTTTGAATATCCCCCCGCGATGACGATACAACGGACCCTTTGGAGAAATCAGAACGATTTTCATACATCCTCCTTGTGGAATGCACCAAAACGGTCAACGATGTGGCTATTGTAGCATACTGCCCGAGGAAACGAACGTGCCGCTAATAGTCATTCAACCAACGGACTGCGCCGAACCAATCGGTTTCTTCCGTTTGAGACAAGGCGCGGTCAAGGGATTCAATCAACTCGCTTATCGTCCAGCGGCTTTGAGCGGCGAAGATAATTCCGTGGTGTGTGGAGTATTGTTTTGCCAACGCATGAAAGTCGCGGATGTTGAATGTAAACAATACCCGCCCCTGCGCGGTTGCGCCGAGCAATTGCGCGCGGTCGTCTGCGTCAAAGGCAATCCAATCGTTTGGGGTGCGTGTCACATCGTGTCCGCGATCGCGCAACGAGTTGTACACCGCCTTGATGGACGCGTCCGCATCGAGATGCAGCCGCGGTTTAGCCACCCCTCTTCTCCACCGCCGACTCGGATTCAATATCCGAATCGATTTCCTCTTTATGGGCTTTGTAAAACGCCTGCGCTTCTCTCACCTGCGCTTCGGGAATATTGAATTGGTCGGCAATTTCGGCGGGAGATAATTTCCACTTGTCCGTGGCAGTCACGATGGTTTGGACGCGAATCCCTGTTCCGCTGAGAACAGCTGTCGGGCGACGGGACGTACCGCGTCGGTAGGTGACACGTGGGAAGTTCGGATCGTCCACGTTAGCGCGGAGCGACCCGAGTTTCTCGGAGACCGCCCATAGAATAAATTGATTGAGCGAAACGCCCTGCCGCGCCGCCCATTCCTCGGCTTCCTTCTTCAATTGCTGGGGGAGACTTAGTGCATAGCGTGACATATGACCTCTCGAATGGCATCATATACCACATCGTATTTGATGTCAAGAACTCTGGAGCTTTGACCCTTCCAACCTCTCATACGACATGATCAGCTCATACGCGCTTGCCTTGACGTAATACACGCGGTACTTCTCCCCTTCCTCGAAGGTGTGACTCATATCCTCGGTGAAGCCGAAGCGTTTTCTGCCCACGTAGACGTAATAACTGGTGAACCCGGCGTTCGAACTGTATTCCCGATCGAGGCGGATCTTTCCCTCCGCCACCTGCAGTTGCGCGTTGAGCAAGCGATTGGAAACCCAGCGCGCGAGCAGGATGACGAAGACGAGGATCAGCGCTATCACAACGACGATGACAGGGAAGACCAGCAAATTCAACGGGTTGGAAAATAACGCCGCGCGCGAATCTTCATTTTGCAGGTACAAGGCTAGGATTAGACACATCCCAAAGATCATGAACCCGACGATGACGTACACGCTCGTCATTGAAGAGGCGCGGACGCCGCGGGCGGTCATGCGCAGCAACTCGCGCTGGCTTTGCGTGAGGAGTCCGCGCTGGTTGGCTTTCAAGTCCGCTTGGGTGAATTCGAACATTACTCCTCCACCTTCACTTCCGTAATTCGATCCAGACGAAAACTTCTCTCCTCGTTCCGCAAATGGCAATACGCCTGCAAGTAGACGTAATCCTTCAAACCCGTCACCTGCTTCGGCGTGATCCAGCGTTCGGTCTGTTCGCCATCGCCGTCCACGTACTTGATGAACATGCGCCTGCCGCTGTAGATCGCCTCGCCCAGTTCGGTCGGCAGTTGGATGCCCTCGTTGGGCCACGCGGGCGAGTTGTAAATGCCGATGAATTCCTCGAGCGGCTTGTTGAACGCTTTCATCTGCTCCATCATCGCGAAGAAAATTCCCCGCGCCGCCAGTGCGCCGTCCAGGGCACGATGCTTCACCGTGACGGGCAGATGGAACGAGTCCGCGATGAATTGCAGGCTGTACGACGGCATTTCGTAATACTGACGCGCCAGCATCAACGTGTCAATCAGGTTGGGGATTTGGATGTCGCGCCCGAGCCGTTTGAACTCGCTATCGAGGAATTGCAGGTCGAACTTCGCATTGTGACAGACGACCACCGCGTCACTCACCAAATTGACAATTGATTCACCAACCTCGGCAAAGCGCGGCGCCCCGGAGAGTTCCTCGTCCGTCAGTCCGTTGGTGCTTGCCGCCCCCACCGAAAGCGGACGTTCCGGATTCACCAGTGTTTGATATTGTTCCTTAATCCGTTTCCCCTCGGTGACGACAATCCCCACCTCACAGACGCGGTCGCCAAACCACGGGGAAAGCCCGGTGGTTTCAAGGTCGAGAAATGCAAAACGTGCGGAGGAGAGATCGAACATATCGTTAGAAACACCGAAGGTGTGAAATGATTATAGAACTCGAATTTATTTTTTACAAACCCCGAAGGGGTGTCATGGATTTTGGAGGCTATGTCATCCCTTCGGGATTGGTTAATTCTAAACCGAAAATGACATTCCCGTCTTGTATTTTTCCACTCTACCTTCACGATACAACACCACCTCCCCCGCGCCGTAGACGTTCCACCTTCCGTTTTCGCCGTCGTTGACCATGCCGGTCTGCTCGTCGATGCCGATCAATGTGACATTGGGAATTTGTTTCAAGAGCGAGGGCGCCCACTTTTTACCAAACGTGTTGTGATGCGGCAGGACGAGCGAATTTGGAACAAGGTTGAACCCCTCCCAGACCTTGCCCGATCCCGGGTCATAATAAAACTCGCACATCACCATCGCTCCTGCACTTGACCCCGCGATGACCGCGCCGTTTTGATACGCCTCCAGCGCGGCTTGCCAGGCGAGACTGTCTTTGAGCGTTTGACCCAAATAATGGGTGAAACCGCCGAGCATGTAAATTAACTTTGCCTCGCGCAAAGATTTTGCGATTGCTTCGTCGTTCGCGCTGGCTTTGTCGATCACTTGCACGGACTCGACATCACTCGCGCCGAGCGACTCGAACCAGCGGACGCCGTTGCCGCCGGCGCGGAGGTGGTTGCGGTCCGGCGCGGCAGCCGTAGGGAGGATGCGAAGCGGGGCGTCGAATCCGCCGGCGAGTTCGAG
>CAZGSB010000028.1:0-35409 GCA_964528275.1 uncultured Anaerolinea sp.
AGACCATGAACTTCCAAAAATCATGCCCCACGCCGATTTGCGCCAGCGCTTCGACATGGTCGAGGGTCATCGGTTCGAGCCGTGCGTGATTGCCGATCAATACGATGGGTTTTATTTCAATGCCAGCCATTCCTTCTCCTCCATATCTTGTGTGGGTAAGTAAGGCATCTGCGGTCCACCCACGCCGAGCAATTCGCTCAACGCCGCGCGGACGGCGATGCGGTCATCCCATAAAAATTCCTTCGCGCCGAAACACAGCGACTGTTCGTGCCCCTTCCCGCAAACTAAAACGACATCCCCTTCACGCGCGAGACCCACCGCAAAGCGGATCGCCTTCCCGCGGTCCGGGATGCGCCAAAAGGATTCCATCTCGCTTCTTCCCCTCGACGTTGCGCCTGCCGCCATCTCTTCAAGGATTCCATCCAGCGATTCGGTGCGCGGGTCCTCTGCGGTGAGGATGCACAAATCCGCGAGTTCCGCGCCGATCTCCGCCATCATTTTTCGCTTGGCTTTGTCGCGCAACCCCGCTGATCCGAAGACGACGACGACGCGAGATTTCTCCCTCACCCCTACCCCCTCTCCCGCTGGGAGAGGGGAAATCGCGCGCCCCGCCTCGATTGCCACCTTCAGCGCGTTTGGCGTGTGGGCAAAGTCCACGATGGCGGTGAAGTTCTGCCCCAGATCGATCGGCTCCATGCGCCCCGGGATTCCCTCCAGCGCGGCGATGCCCTGCGCGGCAATCTCTGGTGGGATACCCAACCCGTAGACCGTCGCTGTCAACGCGGCAAGACAATTCGATACGTTGTACGCGCCGACAAGTTTACATGTGACTGGAATTTTGAATTCGTTGCCGTGAACGGTACATTCAATTCCCGAGGGCGTATTCCGCACATCCCCCGCGCGGACGTCCGCATCGTTGTGTTGCCCGTAGGATTTCTTGTTTCCAGTAAACGACCAATTCAAAAAATCGAATGAACTATCGTCGCGGTTCAGAACGGCAAGGCGCGGATTGCCCTGTGCTTTTTCACGCGTCACATCGAGCGAGGCGAATAGTCTTGCTTTCGCGGCGCGGTATTTCTCGTACGAACCGTGCTGGTCCAAATGCTCGTGCGTGATGTTGGTGACCACGCCGATGTCGAACTCGCACGCGTCTACGCGGTGTTGTTCCCAGGCGTGAGAGGTGGTTTCGAGCACGACATGGGTCAACCCCGCCTCGACCATCTTCGCCAGGTAGAACTGCACGTCGTGCGCGTCCGGTGTGGTGACGTGGAAGCCGGTGTCCAATACTTCATCGCCGATCACCGCGTTGACCGTGGAGATCAGCCCGCCTTTGAGTCCCGCCGCTTTGAGGATCTGGTAAGTCAGGTTGCTCGTCGTGGTCTTGCCGTCGGTGCCGGTGACGCCGATCATCGTCAGGCGGCGGGAGGGCCACAGGTAAAACGAACCAGCCAGCCACGTCAGCGCCTGACGCGTGTTGACGAGTCGAATGTATGGGACGGGGAGTCCGCTCAAATCTTTTTCTCCCACAACAGCGGCGGCTCCGTGTTCGATCGCCTGCGCAATGAAGTCGTGACCGTCCAGCGTGCCGCCCTTCATGGCGACGAACAAATGACCGGGCTTCACGGTGCGGTTGTCAATCGAGATACCGCTGATCTGCACATCGGGTACATCCAACATGCAGAATGGCAAGGGAATCTCCGTGAAAATTTTTCGAAGCGATGGGTTTGTGTTCATAAAATTAAAATGGGTTTTGACGAGTATATCGTCAAAACCCATTTTATGCAGAATTGCATCAACGCGAGTCTTCGAGATGCGATCTCCTCCGCTGGTTTGGGGATTGCTTCGCTTCGCTCGCAATGACGATTAAGTTGTTGCTTGCGCCTGTTTGGTCATCTTGGTCTTCAGCCACTTGAGGCGGAAGGTTTCTTCGCGCTCGCGTTCTTCGAGCGAACTGACGATGAATTCGATCTGATGTTGATAGTTCGGGATGAAAATGTGCTGAAGCGCGTTCACGCGGCGTTGTGTTTTCTTCAACTCGTTGGCAAGGCGCCAGACCGCGGCGGTGAGCATCGAAAGTTGCGGGATGCGCACCAGGACTTCGCGGAAGGCATTGCTGGCTTCATCGAGCACGGCGGCGGTATCGCCGGGGCTGTACAGCAGTTTGGGCGGCTCGCCGCGCGCTTCGATCTGGGGGATCGCCACGCCCATGATGCCGCGCAAACGCAGATGCACGTCCACAGTTTTGTTGACGGCGAGCGCCGCCCATTCCACGTGGTCGGAACCCATCACGAGGCGCGCCTTTTCCATCGCGTCGTACGCGGTGGTGAGCATCGCCCACACTTCCTTTTGAAGCGTATCCGCTTCTTTCGCCACGCGGACGAGTTCCCCGGTTAGGGCTTCGCGTTTGCGGTCGAGGATCTCGTAGCCCTCTTTCGCAAAGCGCAATTCCTTCTTGAGGCGGATGAGGTTCGTGCGGGTTGGCGCTATACTAACTTGTGGCATCGTCGCCTTTGTAATATTGTTTGATCTCGTCGAGCGTGACGCGGGTGAGTTCGCCCTTCGGAAGCATGGAGAGCAGTTTCCAGCCGATCTCCAGCGTGCGCTCGATGGTGCGGTTTTCGGTGAACGCCTGGTTGACGAACTCACGCTCGAAGGCGCGTCCGAACTTCAGGTACTTCTGGTCCACCTCGGAGAGCTCTTCCTCGCCGATGACGGATGCCAGCGCGCGGATGTCCTGCGTCTTGGCATAGCCCGCGTACAACTGCGCGCCCCAACGCGGATGGTCGTCGCGGGTGCGTCCCTTGCCGATGCCGTCCTTCATCAAACGCGAGAGGCTCGGCAGAACAGTGACCGGGGGATACACACCGGCGTAGTACAACTCGCGCCCGAGCACGATCTGACCTTCGGTGATGTACCCGGTCAGGTCCGGCATGGGGTGGGTCATGTCGTCGTTCGGCATGGTGAGGATGGGGATCTGTGTGATCGATCCCTGGCTGGTGCGGATGCGCCCCGTGCGTTCGTATAACGATGCGAGGTCGGAATATAAATATCCGGGGTAACCCTTGCGGCTCGGCACTTCGCCGCGCACGTTTGAGATCTGGCGCAGGGCTTCGCCGTAGTTGGTCATGTCGGTGAGCACCACCAGCACGTGCTTGCCGAGGTCGTACGCGAGATATTCCGCCAGCGTCAGCGCCGCGCGCGGGGTGACAATACGCTCGACCGGGGGATCGTCCGCGAGGTTGAGGAACATCGCCACACGGGTGAGCGCTCCGCTTTCGGTGAACGAACGGCGGAAGTAATCCGCCACATCGTTCTTTACGCCCATCGCCGCGAACACGATGGCAAACTCTTCCTGTTCGCTCTGCGGGGCGCCCGCTACGCGACCGAGAGTCGCCTGGCGTACGATCTGTGCCGCGAGTTGGTCGTGCGGCATACCTGCGCCGGAAAACAACGGAAGTTTCTGTCCGCGCAGGAGGGTGTTCACGCCGTCAATGGTGGAAATACCGGTCTGAATGTAATCGCGCGGGTAAATACGCGCGGTTGGGTTGATCGGCGTGCCGTTGACATCGCGATAGGTATCGGTGAGCGGTTCGGGACCGCCGTCGATCGGTGTACCCAAACCATCGAAGATGCGCCCGAGCATTTCTTCGGCAACGGGCATGTGAAGGGTGGTGCCCAAAAAACGGACGCGCGTCCCGTCGATCGAAAGACCGGTGGAACCAGCGAACACCTGCACCACGGCAAAGCCTTCGCCCACTTCGAGCACGCGCCCACGGCGGTGTTGTCCGCGTGAATCCTGGATTTCAACGACTTCGTCGTAACTGACGTTCGCCGCACCTTCGACGACCATGATCGGTCCTTCGATGCGACCAACGCCGACGACTTCCTGACCGCCTAAAACTGTTGCTTCGCTCATTATCTATACTCCGCATCTAATTGACCCATCTGCTCGTCAATCATCTTTTGGATATCGTCCAGTTTATGGATCTCTTCGTTGGTGACCGATGATTTGGCGCGGATGATCGTATCCACCACCGGCAGGTCGTGGATCAGGTTGATCGGCGCGCCGCGCTTGACGATCGCCATGCCGCGCTCGTGAAAGTACAAGACGAGTTCGAGCAGGCGGATCTGTTTTTCGATGGACGAATACGCATCCACGGTGTCGGTCGCGTTCTGTTGCAGAATGCCCTCGCGGATGAGGCGGGTGGTTTCGAGCACCATGCGTTCGGCGTACGGCAGCGCATCGGGACCGACGAGTTTGACGATCTGCGACAGGCGCGCTTCTTCGCTCAACAATTCCATTGCGCGGTTGCGCATGGTCAGCCAGTCTTTGCCGACCTTTTCGCGCCACCAATTCGCCACGTCTTCGATATATTCGCTGTACGAATCCAGCCAGTTGATGGCAGGGAAGTGACGCGCCGACGCCAGCGATTTATCCAGCGCCCAGAAACAGCGGATGAAGCGCTTGGTGTGCTGGGTGACCGGCTCGGAGAAGTCGCCGCCCGGAGGCGAGACTGCGCCCACGATACTGACGGATCCTTGACTGCCATTCAAATTGTCCACGTACCCGGCGCGTTCGTAAAACTCCGCGAGACGACCGGCAAGGTAGGCGGGATACCCTTCTTCCGCGGGCATTTCTTCGAGACGCCCGGAAACTTCACGCAACGCCTCCGCCCAGCGGGAGGTTGAATCTGCCATGAGCGCGACGTGGTAGCCCATGTCACGATAATACTCTGCGATGGTGATACCCGTGTAAATGCTCGCCTCGCGCGCCGCCACCGGCATGTTCGAGGTGTTGGCGATGAGGACGGTGCGTTCCATCAATGGGCGACCAGACCGAGGGTCGATCAGATGCGGGAATTCCTGCAACACTTCGGTCATCTCGTTGCCGCGTTCGCCGCATCCGATGTAGACGATGACTTCCGCATCCGCCCATTTGGCGATGCTGTGTTGCGTCACGGTTTTGCCCGACCCGAAGGGACCAGGGATGCCTGCCGCGCCGCCCTTCGCCACCGGGAAGAACGTATCGAGGATACGCTGACCGGTGATGAGCGGGATGTTGGCGCCGCGTCGTTGAACGAACGGGCGCGCCCGGCGAACGGGCCAGCGCTGAAGCATGGTAATGGTCTTTTCCTCTTTGCCCATCTTGATTTTGGCAATCGGGTCGTTGACCGTGTATTCGCCCGCAGAGGCGACCCATGTGACCGCGCCTGAGTCATCGGGGTGAAGCATGACGCGATGCTCGAACGTATCCGTCTCCATAGCAACGCCAAGAACCGCACCGCCTTTCACTTCATCGCCCACTTTCACTTTCGGCGTATATTTCCACTTCTTCTCGCGGCTGATCGGGTCGAAGCGCGCCCCGCGCGTAATGAACGAACCCACTGCCTGCTCGATGAGCGGCAACGGGCGTTGCACCCCGTCGTAAATGGATTGGATCAAGCCGGGTCCGAGTTCGACCGAAAGCGGCAAGCCAGTGCCGTAGATCGGCGCGCCGGTCTGCATGCCCGCGGTTTCTTCGTACACCTGCACGGTCATCTGGTCACCCTTGAGACCGATGACCTCGCCCACGAGGCGTTCGTCGCCCACTTCGACCAGTTCCAACATACCGACGTGGCGCGAGCCGCGGGCGCGGACAACGGGTCCGCTGATCCAGGTGATTTTTCCTACTTCATTAGTCATGCCGATTCTCCCATCAACACTTTATAGACCGCGGAGCGAAGTGTGCCCTGCAAGCGGTTGAGGCGGGTTTCCAGCGTGTTGTCGTAATGGATCTTTCCGCCGGCGGTTTCTACAACCACGCCCGTGCCTTCCTCCAAATTTTTGCCTGATATAAACTGCCCGTTGAGTTCCCGCGAGAGTTCGTCGACATTCAGCGACTTGCGCGTCGCTTCATCGGCGCGGATTTCGGCTTGATTCACTTTGAGCTGGGTCAACGCCTCGCGCGCCAGCATCTTCACGATCGCGCCGTATTCGGGTTGCTTCTTCACGCCGTCAAGTTTCTTCTTCACTTCGGCAAAGACATTATCGAGCAATTTTTCGCGGTGTTCCAATTGCGAGGAGCGGGCTTTCAATTGCGCTGTGGCGGTTGCCTGACTGCGCAGACGCTCCGCATCTTCACGCGCCCGGTCGAGGATGGCTTTGCGTTCCGCATCCGCCTGTTCCTGGGCGCGTTTGTGGATGGCATCCGCCTTCTCTTTGGCTTCCACCTGCATCTGCTCCGCTTCTTCGCGCGCTTCGATCAGGATCGCCCGTTCGAGTTCCACAATGTTTTCTGCTTCAGAATTCATAGATACACTTCCAATTCATTTCCTGTGGTCAGGAAAGGGTTATAACTTGATACCGATCGCCCGCAGGACGATATCGCCGAGCGACGCCTGCCCCTCGGGAACGCCGGCGCGCGAGGGGATCTCCACCACCAGCGGGATCGTGCTCCGCAGTTTGAGGTGTTCCATGCGCGCGGGGATCAACTCTGCCACATCCTGCGTGACGAGTACAATGCCCACATCCTTGGCGGATTGGACATCGTCGAGCGCCGCGTTCACCTCGTCGGCGGTGGCGGCAACCCTGCCACCCACGCCAGCCAGCGAGAACCCGAGCACCGCGTCAGGATGACCGATCACCAGAACCTTCATGAACGTTCCGCGCCTTGTTTACGGGAGAACGAGGAAGGAAATGATCAAGCCGTAGATCGCGATACCTTCGGAGAGACCTACGAAGATGAGCGAGCGACCGAACGACTCGGGCTTTTCAGCCGTCGCGCCGACAGCGGCAGCGCCTGCGCCACCCACAGCGATACCCGCGCCGATGCAAGCCAACCCGGTGGAAAGAGCCGCGGCGAGGGTCGCGTACTGGTCCACGACGCCGCCCTCCTGCGCCAGCCCGGAGGCTGCCACAGACGACGGGGAAGCCAGCCAGACGAGGGCGAGTCCGCCCGCCATCGTGCCGACGAGGAAGTTGAACCAGTTGAAACCACTCACCATGCGAGAGACCGCCTGCGAGGGACTGGTCTTTCCGTTTTGGAGCACATAGACCACCGCGGGGATGACGGGGATCAAACCGACCATTACTGCAAAGACTAAGAACATTGTTTATCTCCTTGTGTTGTAGAAAATTTTTATCGAACGTAACGACGTGCGAATTACTCTCGTTGATCTTGAATTATCAATCTCAGGCTTTACGCCTCCTCTTGTGAGGGGTTCAGCCGCAACGGCTCGAAGCGCATGCCTCCGCCGTGGAAGAACTTGCCCAAAATTTCGTAGTAGTGCAACCGCATGGTCTGGATGTAGACGATCAATCCTTCGAAGCCAATGATGAAAATATTGCCAATGAGCAGGGTGATCCAGAATCCGATGGTCGGTTCTTCGCCAGCCAGCGAGAAAAAGGCGAGGCTCAACCCGCCGTGCGCAACCGCAAACGCGCCCACGCGGACAAAGGACAGCGTATTGCTCAACATACTGATCACAGACTCGAACAAGTCCATGAAGGATGTAACAAAGTACATCGCGATGCCGCCTTCGATCAGTGGGCGATGTCCTTCGGCGATATTGCGGAACAAGCCATTGAACATCACGCCGAGAGCAAAGATTGGCGTCAAGATGTTGAATGGCAAGGGAATCTGGCTAATCGCGGCTGCAATTTTCGGGGCAATCGGCGTCGTTCCCAAAAGCCCATTCAGGATGGTCAGGAAGCAGAGGTAAAACACGATCGCCACGACACCGGTATGACCAAACCAGAAATGCGCCCAATCGCGCGCGCGGACCATGTTGAACAAACTCAGCAGGTAGCTGAACAGCAGGATCACGATACCGGCATCAATTGCCAAGCCAAGGATGGTGAGGATGTTCTCCAGAGGGCTGAACCAAAGAGGCTCAAAGTGGAAGTGGAGATATTCTTCGATCAGGTGACCTTCAAAGCCGAAGATACTGCCGTAAAGGGCGCCGAAGATCGTGGCAAAGAAACCGCAATACACGAGGAGCAAACCGAGACTGGATAAGCCCTTCATGAATATCTTCTTGTGCGAAAGGAAACCAACGAGCATCAAGATAAGTCCCTGACCCAGGTCGCCGAACATCGCACCGTACAGAATGGGGAAAGTCAACGCGACAAGAATAGTCGGGTCAAGTTCGCCATACGAAGGGCGTCCGTAAGTTGTAACAAGGTTTTGAATCGGCTTAAGCCATTTGTTATTCAACAATGCGACCGGCACATGCTCATGGTGACCCGAGCGTTCGGTCGGGATGGCTTCGATGAGGATTTCCTTCGAGGCTTGCTTGAGCCGTTCAGTGAGTAATTGCAGGTCGGCAGTCGGAACCCAGCCCACGACCACGTAGGTGTGGCGCAGTTGACCAAAACGCACAATGGCATCCGCCATCAAGCGGCTGACGTGCGCGTCCCACCACAGTTTTTGCAACTCGGCTTTGTGCACCCCGCCAAGTTTACCCAACTGCGTCTCGAGTTCGAAGATCTTCTGCTTTGATTCTTCGATGGCTTTGCGAGTCTTCTCCACCACCTGCTCAGGCGTGCCGCTGAATTCTTCTGGCAGGACAAGCGGATTGAGGAACGCGCTTTTCGCGGCGCGTTCCAGTTCGTCGGAGTTGTTTTTAGAGCCAAGCAACCAGACGACCGCGTCTTTCGCGTCGCGCTTCAACTCAAACAACACATGCGGAACGCGGATACTATCCAACCGTTCGATCACTTTGGTGTCGGCTTTCATCACGCCTAGGATGGAATGAAGATGGTCCGATTTGCGCAGACCGCCGACTTCAAAATTCAAGTGCGCGATCGGTTCGAGTTGTTTCAATTGCACCTCGAGCGACTCGAGCCGCTTCTTCTCTGCGCCAAGCTGGTCGCTGACACCTTTGACTTCACTCTCGATCCGATCGACCGCCGGGCGAACGGATTCGATATCCACGATGGTATCGAACTCGGTGGAACCCTTCTGTTCCTCTTCCAGTCCCAACGCCTGCATGATGGATTGGATGCGTCGTTCGAGCGCCGAATAGCCTGCGGCTTTCTCCGTCCACGTACTGGGTCCGAGGCTTTCCAAGCCAAGGTAGGCACTATCCACCTGGTGGAACACGCCTCTCCCGCTCAACACCTTCGTCACCGGGACGAGGTCTTTGGACGGGATGATCAACTCAACTTCGGTCATTTCTCTTGGAAAAAACATGTCATCTCCATGGATTGTGTCCTTGCGAGGGCGTGTTTTTCGCCCGAAGCAATCTCCAGCGTAGTTGAGATTGCCACGTCGGGCTAAAGCCCTCCTCGCAATGACACCGGTTTTAGTTCAACAAACTCGTCTTCAACAACACCGAACGGAAGTCGTCATCCGGCACATCGGAGGACTTCGCCTCAATCAACACCACCAGGTCCTGGATTTCCAAATCACTCAGAATGAGGAACGCCAGCGGAAGCCCCACGTGGAACGGATTGCCGATGAACGCGGCGGTGCACTGTTTGATCACCTGACGCTTGAGTTGAACCTCAAGTTTGGGCAAACCAGTTTGAGGGTGTTCCAGAAGCGTGTTGACTTCGTTGAGCGATGGGAAGGTGCGCGTCACAATGGCGGCAATGTCTCCGCCTGCCGCGATCGCGCGGACGTCGTCATCGCGCACGCGGAAGCCGAACGGCAACGTGTAGTTGATGATCTCTTCTTCCGAAAGCTTGTGATACACCTTGTAACGAATCGCCCACATCAGATTGTTCATGTCGAGCAACGCGCCGACGATCTTGGTCGCAGAGTCGCGGTCCAGCCCGCCGAGTTTTTTGGCTTCCGCCCACAGACGGCGCCAGTAATCGAGATCGAGCGCCACTTCCAGCGGAAAAAGATTGTGCTCGGCGGAGAAACGCTTCATCGCGAACGACATGGTCGTTTCGTAGGGCGTGCCTCGCAACAACTCCACCGCGGCAGGGACGTTCCCCGCCTCCACCATGGCTTGCGCCGGCACCGTAGAAAACGAACCGAACGGGAACAACACTTCGCGCACGCGGTCCCACGGGGCGACGTCGGGATTCCACGAGCTAACCGTCTGAATGCTCCGCAACACCGCCTTGAGATTGCCCAACTCGAAATAGCGATACAACTGCTTGATGAGCGGGCGGGTCTGCTCCGGCGACATCTGCACGACACTGGAATATGAATCCGCCAGGCGGTGACGCAACTGCTGAATGGCGCGGCGCGGCGTCAACTCGTTATCCTTCAATGAGGCGAGGTAGGGTCCATATTGGGTATTTTTCAGGGAACTGACGAGGGAGGGAAAATCGGGAGAATCGCTTAAACGGGAAATTTCCTGCGGGCTCAGCAGATTGGAATACATCGCCCGCACCTTGGTGCTGATCGCTGCATAACCGGTGACGCCACTCGCCATGATTACGCCTTACCAAGCACGCGGTCTAACACAAAAGCAACTGCCTTGTCGAAGTTCTTTTTCGACTGCGCTTCGAAGTCGCTGTTCCTCGCGTTCACCGAGGCTAGCACATCCTGCGACTTATCTTCCGATTGCGCTTCGGCAACAATGCGGCGAGCCTCGTCCTGAGCCTCGGCGCGAGCGCGGGCGAGCATGGCTTGCGCTTCCTGCTCGGCGCGGACCGGGATTTCCTGCGCGTCGCGCTTCGCTTTTTCCTGCAATTCCGCGGCTTGCTTTTCGATCTCGAGCACCTGTCGGATATTCTTTTCGTTCATCGGGTTTCACCTCGCTAAAAATCTTGCATTGGCTCGCAATTGTAAAGGATTAAACCATCGTCATCAAGGCTTGCGGCTCAAGTTGACAAATCAGGTTCTGATTGTGCTATTATGCACAATTATAACGGGCAGGGTTGGGATTTGTCAACTGAATTGGACGAACCGCTTCATTCGCCGTTCAGCCTGCTCCCCACCATCAAGAGACCTCACAGGTCTGGCAAACCTGTGAGGTCTTGAAACTCAAAACAAATTCATCGCGCCGGCTTCCGCCCAGTTGAACCACGGGGCGAAGATCGTACCTATGAGGATCACGCCGATGGTGAGCGCGGCTAAAGCGATCGCGTACGGGCGCGTCAACGGGATGGGATGATTCTCCTCATCCTCATTCGGCATCCGCCGCAGGTAAACAAACTTAAGCGTGTTCAGGTAGTAATATGCGCCAATGACCGAGGTCACCACACCGATGATGACCAGCCACGTGTAGCCTGCCTGCACGCCGGCGGCAAACACCACGACCTTGGCGACAAATCCGCCGAACGGAGGCATGCCCGTCAGCGAGAGGAACGCGGAGAGCATCATGAGTCCCAGCCAGGGTGAGCGGCGGCTCAAGCCCGCATAGTCTTCAATATTTTCCAAGCCAGTCACTTTGTTGAATGCCATCGCTACACCGAAGGCGAGCAGGTTCGTGAGGATATACGCAGCGAGATAAAACACCACACTTGCCGCGCCCAATTGAGTGAACGCGACCACACCGATCAGGGTGTATCCCGTGTGCGCAATGGACGAGTACGCGAGCAGGCGCTTGATGTTCGTTTGAGGCAAGGCGAGCAAGTTGCCGACGATCATCGAAACGGCGGCGAGGATGGCGAGAGTCAATGCCCACGGGGCGGAGAGGCTGGGGTCGGGGAAGGCAACAAAAAATAGTCGGAGAAGAACCGCATAGCCCGCGGCTTTAGAAGCGGTGGAGAGGAATCCTGCCACCGGGGTTGGCGAGCCTTCGTACACGTCGGGCGACCAGAAGTGGAACGGCACGAACGCAACTTTGAATCCGATGCCGACGAGGATCAACGCCAACACGCCGAACGCCGCAAGCGGAGCGATCTCACCGACCTGGAACATCTCAGCCAGTTTGTATATGTCGGTCGTGCCAGAGAAGCCGAAGACCAGGCTAAACCCGTAGAGCATCACCGTCGTGGTGAGAATGCCGAAGAGCAGGTATTTGAATCCCGCCTCGGTGGACTTGTCGTCGCCGAGCATGAAGCCAGCCAGCACATAAAGAGGAATCGACGCGGTCTCGATGGCGAGGAAGAGCATCACCAAGTCGGATGAAACCGCCATGAGGTTCATCCCGATCAGCGAAGCAAGAAGAAGCAAATAGGCTTCTCCTCGCGCGCCGACTTTTTCGTGATCCATCATCAGGAGCGCGGTGGCGGCACCGGCGAACATGAAGAGCATCTTGAAGAAGAAGCCTAGCCAGTCGAAGCGGATCATGCCGCCGAGGGTGGCGGTCGGTTCGCCGGGTTGACCCGCCAGCAGGCTGATGAGCATCGCTGCGAATAATCCACCCGCGGTGAGCCAGCCCACGTTGCGGCGTTGTTCATCCTTCCAGAACGGCTCGACGATGAGGACGAGCATCCCCAAAACGAGTATTAAAATCTCAGGGAGGATGGATGCGAACATTATCGAAGAGAACATTACGAACCTCCCAGCAGGCGCAGGACGTACTCGACGCCAGTCTGCACCATCGGCGCCATGAAGTTGGGGTACACGCCGATGACGATCATGAAAATACACAGCGTGGTGATGGCTACTTTATCCAACACGGTGATGTCGGTAAGATGCCCGTGAAATTTTTCAGGCAGGTCGCCGAAGAACACCTGCCGCACGTTGCGCATGATGTATGCCGCCGTGATGACGATCGAAATACTACAGATCACCGCCACCAGCCATTGCTCGCGCCACACCCCCATGAAGATCGGGAACTCGGCAATGAAGCCGGAGAATAACGGCATACCCATCGAAACCAGACCGCCGATGATGAACCCGACCGTGGCAAACGGCATGACCTTGCTGATACCGCCCAACTCAGGGATCTGGCGCGTGTGCGCCCGATCGTAGATCATGCCGACCACGGCAAAGAAGAGGGCGGTCATGGCGCCGTGGGAGAACATTTGCAAACCCGAACCAAGCAGACCGTCGCGGTTAAGCGTGGCGAAGCCAAGCATGACCAGTCCCATGTGCGAAACGGACGAGAAGCCGACCATGTACTTGAAATCTTTTTGCACAAAAGCGATGTACGCGCCGTAGACCACAGCCACACCGGCAAAAAGCATGATAAGCCATTGCCAATATTTCGCGCCTTCGGGCAGAAGCATGATGCCCACGCGCAACGCGGCGAACGCGCCGAGTTTCATCAACACCCCCGCGTGGAACATCGAGACCGCGGTCGGCGCGGCGACATGCCCGTCCGGTGACCAGTTGTGGAAGGGCCAGATGCCGCCCAGCACAGCAAAGCCGAGGAAGACAGGCAAGAACCAGATAATTTGGAACGATGACGAGAAGCCCGCGCTTTCCATTGCGATCATATCGAAGGTAAGCACGCCGGTGTTCTGGTATTGAGTGATGTACATGACCAGCGCGCCCGCCAGCGAAACGACCGAACCGATGAGCAGGTAGAGTGTCAATTTCATGGCGGCATATTCGCGTGTAACGTTCCAACCCCAGATGACGATGAGCAGGTACATCGGGAACACCGCGATCTCATAGAAGAAGATCAACATGAACAGGTCGAGCGAGACGAACACGCCGAACACTCCCCACGCAAGGATGAATAGGAAGGCAAAAAATTCACGCGGGCGGTCTTGAATGCCAGCCATCACGTGTTTGTCGTCGTCGCCCCACGAGATGAGCACACCTGTGAACATGACCACACCCGTGAGCAGGACGAGCGGCGCGCTGATACCGTCCACGCCGAAGTGCAGGCTGATACCCAGGGCTGGAAGCCAGTCATATTTTTCGATGAATTGATATCCCGCCGCAGACTGGTTGTAATTAAAGTACATCCACGCGGAGAGAATCAGCGCCAACGACGCAGACGCCAAAGCCACCGCGCGGACTTCGTTCTTGCGGTGCGCAGGCATCGCCAGCATGATCAACGCCGCGACGAGGGGGGTGAAGGTGATTATGCTCAGTACGGGAAAGTCCATGTATACCTCTAATATTCGTCATTGCGAGGAGCGCTCTTGCACTTTGCGACGAAGCAATCTCCATCGTTGTGTTGGAGATTGCTTCGCCCTGTTGGTCTCGATACGCCCTTCGCAACAACCGCTCAGGGCTACTCGACCAGCAGGGCTCGCAATGACGGGGTGGTTAATACAACATCATCACAGCCTTGTTGATGACATCCAAAATCCAGGCGGGGTAGATGCCGATCCACAAGATTAAAACCATCAATGGAGCCATGACCAAAATCTCGCGCGTGTTGATCTCGGTCAACGCATGTTCGCCGTGCGCCCAGTGTTCGTTCATGGGTCCGTGCAAAACTTTTTTGATGCCCTTCAAAATGTACGCGCCTGTGAATAGCAATCCAAGCATCGAGATTGCTGTGTAGGTCGTGAGGATGGGCCACCCGCCTCGCACCACTAGAAATTCAGAGATAAATCCGTTGAGTCCAGGCAGACCGAGCGATGCCATGCTGGTGAAAATCAGGATACCGCCGTAGACGGGAACCAGCGGGAACAGCCCGCCGAACTCTTCGAGATTGCGCGTGTGCGTCCGTTCGTAGATCACACCGACGAGGAAGAACATGCCAGCGGCGGATAACCCGTGATTGAACATCTGGAGAATCGCGCCGTTCAACGCGATCGTCGCATCGGTCGTTCCCGACGCCAAGCCTGCCGCGGCAATCCCAAGCACCACAAAGCCCATGTGGTTCACGGACGAGTACGCGACCAGCCGCTTGAAGTCCGTTTGGGCGTACGAGGCGAACGCGCCAAAGACGATCGCCGCAGTGGCAAGGATCGCGAGCGCGCCGGCGAAAATCCTTGCTTCGTGCGGATATAGCGGGAGGATGAGGCGCAAGAATCCGTACGCGCCGAGTTTGAGCAGGACGCCTGCCAAAATCATCGAGCCAGCCGTCGGCGCTTCGGTGTGCGCATCGGGGAGCCAGGTGTGGAAGGGCCAGACCGGGACTTTAATCGCGAAGGCTATCGCGAACGCCCAGAAGGCAATGGTCTTCACCGTGGAGACCGACATGCCAAGAAGGGTCGAATCGGGATCAAGGGAAGTCCATTGCTGCGTGAGGGCGAGCAGGTCATACGTCCCGAAAAGAACGCCGAGGAGTTGGATGGCAAGCAGAAGTCCCAGCGATCCGCCCATGGTGTAGATCATGAACTTCATCGAAGCGTAATTGCGGTTCGCGCTCCCCCACTGGTTGATGAGGAAGTACATCGGCACGAGACCGACCTCCCAGAAGACGAAGAACACGAGCAAGTCCAGCGACATGAACACGCCCAACATGCCGGTCTCCAAAAAGAGGAAGAGCATCATGTATGCCTTCACTTTTTCAGTGATGCCGAACGAGGCAAGGATGGCAAGCGGCGTGAGGAGCGTGGTCAGCAAAACCATCGTGAGCGAAAGCCCGTCCACGCCGAGGTGGATGGAGGAACCGAGCGCGGAATACCAATCGTATTGCTCGACAAATTGGAAGCCCGGCTGGGATGAATCAAACTGGAACCAGATCGAAAGCGACAGTGAAAACGCGAACAGGCTCGCGCCGAAGGCAAACCAGCGGAGAAGTCTGTGTTCGCCGCCCGGCAGGAAGAGCATGACCACCGCCGCGAGGGAAGGGACGAAGAGAATGAGCGAGAGGAAGTGATTTGCTATGAAGTCCATGGTTCGCTCCTAAGCCAGCACGAAGAAATACAAGACCGCGCCGATGGCAAGGAAGAGGATCAGCGCGAGCATGAGATATTGCTGGATGCGCCCAGTCTGCATGACGCGCAATTTTTCACCTGAAGAGTAGGTGACATTGGCAGAGCCATCGCCCAGGAACCTGTTGATGAAGGGCAGATCGAAGTAATTGCGGATGCCATCGCCGATGCCTTGGGTGCCGGGACCGAAGAGGTGCAGGATTCCGTCAATCAAGCCTTTGTCCATGATCTGGTAGACAACTTTATCCGCAAACCAAGTGACGGGCTTTACGAAAACTGCATCGTAGATTTCGTCGAAGTAATATTTATTTTTGAGGAAACCAAGTTGCAGTTTGTCTTCGGCTGGCGAGTTGACATTTCGATACATCAGGTAGCCAAGACCAAGTCCACCGAGGGCGACAACCAATGAAGTGAGCAACGGCACGATGTTGAATTCAACCGCTTCGGGGTGTTCGGCGAGTGTCCCGCCGACAAAATCGTGGAGCCAGTTCGGGACGAGTCCGCCAAGGAAGGGGAAATGCTCAGGGATGCCGACCCAGCCAAACCCGATGGCAAAGACCGAGAGGATGGCGAGCGGCAGGGTCATCGTCCAAGGAGTCTCTTGCGCGTGTTCAGCCTCTTTCGTGCGCGGTTCGCCGAGGAAGGTCAGCGTGATCTGCCTCATCGTGTAAAACGCGGTGAGGAAGGCGGCGAGGGCGAGAGTCGCAAAGACGTACGTGTGACCGTGACCGAACGCGTCCGCAAGGATTTCATCCTTCGACCAGAACCCTGCGGTGACAAGCGGAAAGCCCGAGAGCGCAAAGCCGCCGATGAGAAATGTCCAGAACGTGATGGGCATTTTGTTTTTCAAGCCGCCCATGTTGAACATGTCTTGCGGGTCAACCTTGTGGTTACCCGTGTGAAGCACACCGTGCTCCATGCCATGGATGACCGAGCCTGAACCGAGGAAGAGCAATGCTTTGAAGAACGCGTGTGTGATAAGGTGGAAAGCCGCGGCGACGTACGCGCCGATGCCGAGCGCGGCGATCATGTATCCAAGTTGCGAGATCGTGGAGTATGCCAGCACGCGCTTGATGTCGTTTTGCGCGAGGGCAATGGTGGCGGCGAACAATGCGGTGAACGCGCCGATGAAAGCGACGATGGACATCGTTTGTGAGTCGAGGCTCAGCAACGGGAACATGCGGATGACCGCGTACACGCCCGCCGAGACCATCGTCGCGGCATGGATCATCGCGCTGACTGGGGTTGGACCCTCCATCGCGTCGGGCAACCACACGTGCAGAGGAAACTGCGCCGACTTGCCGACCGTGCCAATGAAGAGGAGCAAGCCGATCAGACCTGCGGCGGAGAACCCAAGCACGCCGCTAGGAACTATAGCAAGCGTATGCAGAGTTGTCTCTGTGAAAATTTCTCGAAATGAAAGTGTGCCCGTCACATAATAAAGGTAGGCAATGCCCAACAACATGAACACATCGCCAATGCGAGTCGTCATAAACGCCTTGACCGCCGCATCGCGGGCGGATTTCTTTCCGTACCAGAAACCGATCAGGAGGTACGAGCACAAGCCCATGATCTCCCAGCCGACGAACAGGGTCAGCAGGTTGTCCGACACCACGAGCGTGAACATGCCGAAGGCGAACAAGCCGATGAAGGCAAAGAAGCGCGAGTACATCGGTTCAACAGAGGGAACCGTATGTTTGTGTCCATGTTCTTCCAACGTCGCTCCGTGCGGAGGCAATCCCTTGTGGTCATGGTCGCCTGCGGGCTGACCGAAATTGTGATAACCAACACTGTAGATGAAGATCATCAACACCGTCCACGCCACGAAGAACAACGTGACCGCGGTGAGCGGGTCAACCAACACGCCAATGCGGAACCACGAGTCGCCAAGCGGCAACCAGTTGATGGACGATTCAAACGGATGCTCGCCCAAATGCTCCACCCCGATGGCACGCGCGAAAACGATCATGCTTCCGAGCCATGAAAGCAACGCCGCGCCGACAGCAACCGTGTGGCTGAGCGCCTTGTTCCGATTCGTGAACAGCACGATCAAAAAGAACGCGAGCGCGGGAGGGAGTGGTATGAGCCAAATGAGGGTTTCTGTTGTCACAAAGCCTCCAGGAACGATATTCGATAATCGGTATTCGAATATCGAGTATCGAATATCTCTTTAGAACTTCAACATATCGATATCGTCCGCAATCACGGTGTTGCGTTTGCGGTAAATGGAAATCACCAGCGCAAGCCCGACGGACACTTCCGCGGCGGCGACGGCGAACACGATCACGGCAAAAACTTGTCCGGCAATGTCAGTCACGTTACCGTAGCGCCAGAAAGCGGCGAGGTTGACGTTCACCGAGTTCAACATCAATTCCACGCCGAGCAGGATCGCGACAGCATTTCTACGTGAGAGCACGCCGAACAATCCGATGCTGAACAACGCTGCGGAAAAGATCAAATACCATGAAAGGGGAACCATGATGCCTCTTTTATTTTTTGTTGAACGCCACGTACACCGCGCCGACGAGTGCGGCGACCAACAAGACCGACGCAACTTCAAATGGCAGGACGTATCCGTTCGGCGAGGTCAACGCGTTGCCCAATGCCGCCACCGCGTCAAAATCGGACGGGAAGTCTGCCGCAGTCTTCGAGACGCCGCTCCATCCCTGCAGGAGGAAGTACAGCCCGGCAAACGTCCCAGCCGCGAGTATCGCACCGAGCCACCAGTTGCGATTCATCTGCGGACCCTGGTCGCGCATGTCCTTGCGGGTCAGCATCACGGCAAAAATGAACAGGATCGAGATCGCGCCTATGTAGACCACCACCTGCACCACGGCTAGGAAACTCGCGTGCAAGATGGCGAACGTCACTGCCACGCCGAACAACGTGGCAATCAGCCACAACGCGGCATGGATGAGGTTTCCCGTGGTCACCACACGCGAGGCGGCGAACAACGTAAGAAGCGCAACAAGTAGAAAGATGATTTGGTCAACGGTCATAAAACCTCTTAGTAATTCGTAATTGGTAATTACCACTTACCAATTACGAATGTGCAATCTCCACGACCTTCGTTCCTTCCACCCTCTCCCGTTCTCTGCGGCTGTACGCGCGCGCGGTTTCGAGTGAAATCCACGCGACCAGCACATTCGAGAGGAACATGCCACCCACGTAGAGCCAGGTCGGGGAATCGGCGAGAAGCGCGTTCATGAAGGCGGTCACCATCAAGAGAACGAACGCGACCGGGGTGAGGAACTTCCAATTGAATGCCAGCATGTGATCGATGCGGATGCGGAGCAGGGTGTACTTCACCCACATGATGATCCAATAGCCGATGAACGCCTTGAACAACAGCACTGCAATGGCAAGGAACGGACTGACCTGCTCCAACCCAAAGAAGCGATAGCCACCAAAGAACATGATCGCCCAAAACCCGCCGAAGGTGAAGGCGTGCAAGAGTTCTCCCGCGTAGAACATGCCGAACTTCATCCCTGAGTACTCGATGTTGTAGCCCGAGACCAGTTCCGATTCCGCTTCGCCCATGTCGAACGGAGCGCGCCCGAGTTCGGCGATCGCGGCAATGAGGAAGATGACCGCGGCGAGCGGCGAAAGGAAGAAGAACCACACATCCTGCGCGTCTGTGATCGCACCGACGCCCATCGAACCGGCGAAGATCGTCGGGATGAGCATGGTGGTCAGCATCGGGATCTCAAACGAGAGCATCACCGCCACTTCGCGGAACGCGCCAATGAGCGAATATTTGTTGTTCGACGACCAACCCGCCATGATGATCGAAAGCGTGCCGATCGCGCCTGCGGCGATGATGTACAACACGCCAACGTTCAAGTCCACGCCGAGGATGTTCGGCGCCAGCGGCACCGCCGCCCACAGGATCAACACCGACATCATCGAGAGGATCGGCGCGAGGTTGTAGACCACCTTGTCCGCGCCTTCGGGGGTGGTGTCTTCTTTAATGAGGAGTTTGATAATATCGGCGAAGGGCTGGATCAACCCGAAGGGTCCGAGACGATTCGGGCCGATGCGGCTTTGGAAGCGTGAGACCACCTTGCGTTCGATCCAAACGAGCACGATGTCGAGCACCATTAGCAGGCTGATCAATACGAAGATGCCGAGGAAGGCGATCAGGATATTCGCCCACAACTCGGGCATGCCCCAGCCTGTAAAAATTCCGAGCAACCAGTCTGCCGCTAGTTTAAGAGGGTCTTTGAAAAAATCCATTATTGCTCCTGAAACTCCCTCACCCTAACCCTCTCCCGAAGGGAGAGGGAACTCGTGAGAGACAAAGAAAAGGCTGAACGGGTTAATCCAATTCAGCCTTTTCCGTGCGTTCCATAAATTTCACACCCACTCCAGCATCCCCTTACGCCAGGTGTACACCAAACCGACGATGAGGATGAGAATGAAGATGATGCCTTCGATCACAGCGAACATTCCCAGTGAGCCGAGTTTCACCGCCCACGGAAAGAGAAAAACGGTCTCGACATCGAAGATCAGGAACACCAGCGCAAAAATATAATACTGGGCTTTGAATTGCACCCACGCGGGTCCCACTGTTTCGATGCCGCACTCGTAGGTGGTCTGCTTGATGGGGTTCGGTTTTTTCGGTCCCAACACCCACGCCGCCGCGATCGCCCCAATTGGAATGATCATTCCCACGACCAGGAATAACCCGATATACACCCAAGAATTCATCTTGACTCCTGAAATTTTTCTACGAGCGGCGAAATTGTACCATAAAGAACAAACGCTCCCCCACTGACGGTGTGTATGTTTTTTGGTGATTTTCGTCCTATTTACGTTTGCGCCGACGGAAGAAGATTTTGACGATGTCTTCCAAAAATGGAAAACCGATGATCGTGCCGGCGATGGACCCCACCACGCCGAACGACCGCGCCAGACTGCCGGAAAACCCGAGGAAATTCACCGCCTCGATCTCGACGAGTGAGGCGGATACCGCCCTTCGGCTTTCCTCGCCTGTGGATTTATCCACGAACAGCAGGTGAAGCCACACCGTCCCGCGATACACACCGACACCTTCGGGCAGGATGCTCCAAAAGAATGTGACCGATTCTCCCGGCGCAAGCGGTTGACTGACCGTCCCCGTGGGAGAAACTTGCAAGCCGGTGATATCGAACTGCGCTTCGGCAATCACGGAATGTGTTTCGTATAAATTGGGAATCTCAACGACCTCGCCTACAATGACGTTTCCCGCCACTTCGGCGGTTGGCGTGAGGTTGCCAAGGTCATCCACTTCGAGCGTCAGGCGGACGCGGTCTGAATCCCCGGCGCGGATCTGCGGCGGGAATTCCAGCGTCAGGCGGCGTTGCTCCGGGATGGCGGGTTGCGGTCCGCTGGTAGGGACAATGATCGGCGGAGAAAGCGGCGCTACATTCACTCCCAATGTCGGTGCGTATTCCACAACGGGAAGTTCCTCCGCAGGCGGTTCTTCCGCTGCCGGCTCTTCGTCGGGCAATGCGTTGCTGATCGTGGAAAACGTGTTCCCGATGATCGGTCCACAGGCAGAGAACAGCGCCGCCATGGTGACGATAATAATGAACCGCAGGAAAAATGCCGAAGGTTTCATGAACCAATCTCAATCGGGGAAAGCGAAGCGCTGAGTTCCCAAGGTGCGTCGAGACGGAACGACTCCGGCGTCGGCAGTTGCAGGTCCGCCGGCTGGACAGGCTGAGTCCGCACCTCGCGGCGCACTGGGGCGAATCCCCAGATCAAAAGCGAAATGGAGATCGCGAGGATGATTACTCCAAGAAGAACGCGGATTCTGCGGGACATGTTTTACCTGTAGTGACGACTTTAGTCGCGAATTATGAAGACTAAAGTCGTCACTACGAAGTTATGCAATCGGCGCCAACTCGCCAGCCACCAGACCGGGGAACGCGACGCGGAGTTGTTCGTCTACCTCGGGCGAGATCAACGACTCGGGGTGTTTTGTCATGATCTCTTTGACCTTGTTCATCGCGCGCGTGTGAATGTCCATGGCGCCTTTCTTTTCCCAGATGGTGCGCGCATCGCGATCGGCAATCTTTGTCATCACCGCTTCGGTTTTCATGCGGCTGATGGTGTGCTTGGCAACGATGTACGAACCGCCAGGACCGACCTCCTTGATGAGGTCAACTGCCAGGTCTTCCTCGCTGAACGATATGCCGCGCTTGACGCGCTTCAGCATTTGCGCCACTTCATCGTCAATCACCGCTTTTGCAAAGTCGAAGGTCTTGAGCGCGTCGATCAAGCCGCCGATGTTGAACATGTCCATGCCTCCGAGGATGCCGCCCATACCCGACATGCCGGTCTCGTAACCCGATTGCGCATCGTTGAGTTTGGAGTTGGTCAACCCGACGTATCCGCCGCACGGCACGTTGTAAAACCGCGCAAGTTGAGCGAACGCCATGTGCAACATCCCGCATTCGATGGCGCCGGAAGTGTACGCGCCGCTCCGCATGTCTGCGACGGTGGCGAGGGTGGCGTAGATCGTCGGCGTGCCTTCTTTCACCATTTGCATCAATACGCAGGTTGCAAGATATTCCGCGTTGCCCTGCACCAACGTCCCCGCCATCGACATGGGCGAGGTCAACCCCGCGTTCGGCACGATCGTCGGGTAGACGGGTAATCCCTCCCCCGCGAAGAACATCACATTCTCGGTTGAGAGGACATCCATGGTGAGCGGCGAAACAGTCGGGCAATAGTGATGCGTGAGAAATGGATGCTCTTTGTACGCTTCCCTTCCGCCAGCGACGATGTACGCCATCTCCATCATTGCCAGCGTATCCTTGTGGTCGGTCGTCGTTGCGCGGATGGGTTTGAGGCAATATTTGAGCGCGGGGTACAAGCGCGAAATCGTGAATTGATCCTTTGGCGCGTCGTCTGCCAGCGTGGAGATCGAGAACATATCGTAGCCCGGTAATTCGTTGATCAAATGCGCGATACGGGCAATATCAGCAGACTCGGCGCGTCTCTCCTTGCCAGTCTCCGGGTCAATGATGTCCGGCGCGGAACTTGCTGTAACGATCACCGGGCTATCCTGCGGAATTGTCTTATCAAACTTGGGGTCGCGCCCGTGAAAGGTGAAATCGGGCGGCGTCATCTTGCGATATTTTTCAACGATCTCGCGCGGGAATTTCACCCGTTCGCCGTCCACGGAGCAACCGTGAGCGGCAAATAACTCACGCGCCGGCGCATAGCGGACCTTCAAGCCCGTTTCCTGCAAAATTTCCAGCGAGGCTTCGTGGATTCGTTCAAGTTGATCTTTGGTAAGGAGTTCTGCGAATGACATGGCTTTTCCTCGTTTTTTTTTAGTCTGGTAGTCGAGTAGTGACGCCGTTCGCTGGCGTCACGTATCGAGACCACTACGCCATAAAGCAAATTTTTGTTGCAAGATTATATAATCATAGCAGATGGTCTCGATACAGGGCGGACGATCATCGCCCTTACTCGACCAACAGATATTTTCCTAAGCGGTCTTCCTCTTCGCTTTCACCTGCGAACCCTCCACCCGCCGAGAAACCTGCTTGGGCGGGATCTTCAACTCGGACAAAATTCGTCGCTGGGCACGCTTGCCTTGCGCCGCCACCTGCCGCGGAATTTCGAGAATCCGATCGATGATCTCGAAACGGTTGTTGCGGAACGCCCAGTGTTCCACTCTCAGCTGGTTCGCCAGGACAAGGATCTCGCTTGCGGGAAACATCTGCAACCCGGCACGTGTGACTTTGAGAGTCGCCGCGGCGGTCGCGAACCGCGCAGACTTTTCCAGGTCCCAGCCTTTGAGGTAGCCATGGATAAACCCAGCGGAGAACGTCGCGCCGGCGCCGCACGCATCGACCGCCCGTACTTTTGGGGCGTACACCCGTACAATTTCCTCCCCCCGCGCGACGAGACATCCGCCTTTGGCAAGAGTGATAATGGCGGTCTCAATGCCGGACTTCAACAGTTTACGCGCCGTGCCGATCAACGCCCGTTTCCCGCCGAGTTGGGCGGCATCGGTCACCGCCTGGCAAAAGGTGGCGCGTTTGGCGTATTGCCTCAAAATATCGGGGTCTTTGTGCCCGTGTTCGAGGTTCACGAACACAGGGACGCCGCGACGGTTCGCCTCATCCATGGCGCGCAGAATGTGTTCGCCGTCGTACCAGTCGGTGTAGAGGATCTTCGAATTGCGGAGCAGGGACAAATCCGCCGTATCCAAGGTGGAAAGGATTTGTGGTGTGCGCTGCCAGAAATACGTCCGCGCGCCTTTACGATCTGAGACGTTCACCTCAAGCGGAGTTTTATATTCTTTCGTAAAGCGGACTTTCCCCTGTACGCCCCACTCCTTCAAGCGCTTCGCCAGCGAGTGACCGCGCTCGTCGTCGCCGACCGCGGTGCCGATCATCGCCGCGGATACGTCCCATTGGCGCAACAAACAAGCCACGATCGCGGCATCGTCGAAGACAAACTCGTTGACTTCGGTCACGATGGCGCCGGTGTTGTGCCGGGGGAGTTTCTCAAGCACCATGATCTCGACGGGCGTCAGCATCCCAAAGCCGACGTATTCAGGAGGGGATTTTGGCATGGGGGTATTATATCTTTTAAACACAAAGGACACGAAGGGCACAAAGGTTTAGAGATTAATACCTTCGTGTGCTTTGTGTCCTTCGTGGTAAACGCCTTTACGCCTTCAATTTCTCCCCTTTCGGGTCATACAAAACAGACGAAGTTACTTCCGCCACGCGCATACCTTCGATCAACTCGACATCCACGCGGGAGCCAACCTTCGCCAACTCAAGCGGCAGATAAGCAAGCAAAATATTTTTCTTGACCGTGAATCCATATCCCCCACTGCGGACGCGGGTAAGCACTTTGCCTTCGTGGTAGATCGCTTCACCGCCGTAGATTTGGGTGAAGTCTTCCCCCTCCAAAACCAGAGTGCAGAGTTTTATTGCAAACCCTTTTTCTTTCTTGGCAATCAACGCGGACTTGCCGATGAAATCGCCTTTATCGATGTTCACACAAAATCCCAAGCCCGCTTCGTACGGCGTTTCGAGTTGAGTCACATCGGTGGTGTAGTAGCGATAGGCTTTTTCGAGGCGGAGCGAGTCAAGCACTTTATAGCCGCCCACTTCCATGCCGAAGCCTTTGCCCGCCGCGCGGAGCAAATCCCACACCATCGAAGCGCGGTTGTTCGGGATGTATAACTCCCAACCCAACTCGCCTACATAACTGACGCGTTGCGCCCAGACTTTCGCGCCGTTGATGGTGACATAGCGCGCTGTCAGGTAGGGAAAAAACTCATTGGTAACTGAGTCAGTCGTCACTTTGGAAAGGATCGAGCGGGATTTCGGTCCCATCAGGGCGAGACAGGCATAGTCCGTCGTGATGTCACGCAGTGTCACATCGTCATCCTGTTCGGTGTGCATCTGCAACCATGCCAGATCGTTGGCAATAAAACCAGAACCCGTGACGACCCAGAATTTATCTGGCTCAAAACGCACCACGGTGACATCGGCTTCGACGCCGCCGCGCGTGTTGAGGAACTGAGTGTAGGTGGTGGAGCCGATGGGCTTGTCCACATTCGAGTCGGTGACGCGCTGGAGGAGTCTGAGCGCGTCGCGCCCGGTGATTTCGATCTTGCCGAAGGAGGTGAGATCGAAAAGTGTGGCGCGTTCGCGCGTGGCTTGATGTTCTTCGGCGAGGCGATCGAAGTACGGCGGCTTTGCCCACCCCCATGCTTTTTGATCGGCACCGGCGCGCCGCCACTTTTTGTTCGGCTCATAATACAAGGCGCGCTCCCAACCGAATTTTTCGCCGAACACCGCGCCTTCCTCCTGCGTGCGATGATAGACGGGACTGACACGATGCGGTCGCGCCGATTCATTTTCATCGTTGGGAAATCGAATCGCATAATAATATTTGACACTCTCCACGGTGCGCTCGGCGGCATATTGCGGATCGGTGAAATAATTTCCAAAACGCGTGGCGCGGAAAGAGTTGACGTCCATCGGCGCTTCGCCCTCGATCATCCATTCGGCGAGCAGTTTGCCCATGCCGCCTGCGCCGCCATAGCCGTTGAGCGACATGCCCGCCAGCATCCACATGCCGCGCACACCGGGGATGGGACCCAGCATGGGCTGGCAATCGGGCGTGTACGCGCCGGGGTGGCAGGTAATGTCAATGATGCCCGCGTCTTTCAAAAATGGGATGCGCCGAATCGCGCCTTCAAGCAACATCTCGAAGCGTTCGTAACTGTGCGGCAGGGTCGCATTGCCGTGTTCCCACGGCGCGCCGTCAATCCAGCGCGCGGGCGGGTTCGGTTCGTAACCGCCGATCACGAGTCCGCCAGCCTCTTCGCGCATGTACACCAAATTATCGGGGTCGCGCAAACATGGTGTGTTCTTCGGAAACTCGTGTCCGGGCACAGCCTTCAAAGTGATGTGTTGATGATCTACTGGTGTCGTTGGCAATGACACGCCCACCATCGCCGAGAGTCGCGGCGCCCACATGCCCGCGGCGTTGACGACAAGGTTCGTCTTGATGACGCCCTTGTCGGTGATCACCGCTTCGATCTCACCTTTCGGCGACAACTCAAACCCCGTGACGCGCGTATGCGTGTTGACTTCGACGCCCATCTCTTTGACGATGCGCGCCATCGATGTGGTGGTGTCGTATGGAATTAAATGCCCATCGCGTGGAAGATAGATCGCGCCGTATAATTCCTTGTCAGTGATCTGCGGCATAACCTTGACAGCTTCACCGGGGGAGATGATTTCCACCTCCATGCCGATCGCCCGCGCCCGACTCACGCTTCGCTCCAACTCTTTCAGTTGCTCCGGGCTGGACGCCACTCTCAAACTCCCGACGTGGCTGAACAAACCAAGTTCGCTCCACAATTCGATGGAGTATTTGCGGAACGACATCATGGTCTTGGACGTGGCGAATTGGGTCACCACACCCGCGGCGTGTGACGATTCCCCGCTAGCGATATCGCCTTTTTCCAGCAGGACAATATCCTTCCTGCCCATTTTATGCAAATGATAGGCAACACTCGTTCCGTAAATTCCGCCGCCGATGACGACGATTTCTGCGTGACTTTTCATTTTCACCTTTTCAAGTTAAAGACCCCGAAGGGGTCAAATGATTATAGAAAATGCCAGATCGAATTCCGAACCCCGAAGAGGTGTCAGATCAAGAAGAGTTATGTCATCCCTTCGGGATTTGATTCCATTATCGCCGAATTCTATAATCGTGCCATCCCTGCGGGATTGGCAAATTAACTTTGCACATCCCTCAGCCACCCCTCAAACTCCTTCGAATCCATCTTCTCGACTGCCCTGCCCCAGCGTTCGATCGCCCAGCCCCAGAAATCGAAGTCAATGGTGGAAATTTTTGCCTGAATCGCCGCCCACAGTCCCCACCCCACATCGGACATGATCATGTTGAGTTTCATGCGGGCGATCATATTCGATTTGACTTCGCCAAAGTATGCGGCGCAAACTTCTTCGATTTGAGCGTCGGAGAATTGCATTTCCTGGCAGGTGTTGCCGAGTTCAAAGGTCGGGTCGTTGTTGCCGCTGTACTCGTAATCGATGAGCCAGAGTTGTGTGCCGTCGTCAATGTAGTTTTCGGCGAGCAGGTCGTTATTACATGGGACAGTCGCCAGAGGCTTGGCGTTCATCGCATGTTCGATGCTGTTAATCGTGAGGACGCGGTCAAGGTAGCCATCGGGGATCTTGATGGCGCGGTCACGGCACAGGCTGAGATAATACTCCGTGAGGCGGAACATGTTGAAGTCCAGCAAGAAGCGCGGACCGGCGTGGAGTCGCTTGATGGCTTGTGCCATGCGTGTCGGCATCCCCGGCGCGTTGAGTAAATCCTTCGACATCGTTTTGCCGTTGAGGAATTCGATCACCATCACATTGTATTCTGGCAAGTGGAAAAAAATCTTCGGCGCGACGCCCGCTACGGACGCGGCTTTGGTATTGTGATATTCGTTGTTGCGGTCAATCGCAAGCAGGTCGGTGCTTTCGCCCGGCACGCGGACGAAATAGGGCGTGCCATCCACCTCGACCTTGAAATTGGAGTTGGTCAGCCCCCCGGAGAGCGGCGCAATGGAAATTTGCCTGCCCTGCCATTCAGGGATTTTGCCGGCAACGTCTTCGATGATGGACATGAAAAGCCTCTTGTGTATACGTAAACACGGAAACAAGCGTATCGGCGCAGGCTTGTTTCCGTGTTTGGTTGTATTTCAGTTCGTTACGAAGCGCCGAGGACGAGCACTGCTTCTTTGGAGCACATCACTTTTTCCTTCGCGCCGATGGCAGGCAGTTCGAGGAAGGGGTTGTTGAACGTATCCATGTTGAACTTTGTGTTTCCGATGGAAATTTGGATGCGGACGACCGACCCGAGGAAGGTGATATTCTCGACGATGGATTCGACAACGTTGTCCTTCATCGGGTCCGCGGCGAAACTGAAGCGTTCCGGACGGATGGAGATTTTTACCTTCTCGCCACGCTGGCGTTTTCCGAAATCTTCTTCCGCGGTTCTAAAGTGGACGCCGTCCATGGCGAGGATGCCGTTCGCAGGGTCGATCACTTCGGCATCGGCATTGTTGAGCGAGCCGACAAAGTTCGCCACGAACTGAGTCTTGGGGAAGTTGTAGATCTCGAACGGAGTTCCCACCTGTTCCATTTCGCCGACGTTCATCACCACGATGCGGTCGGATATCGAAAGCGCTTCTTCCTGGTCATGCGTGACGAAAATGGCGGTGATGCCCAGTCGCTTTTGGATGGCGCGGATTTCAGCGCGAAGCGAAACGCGGATCTTCGCGTCCAGCGCGGAGAGGGGTTCATCGAGCAGGAGCACTTCGGGGCGGATGGCAAGCGCGCGCGCGAGCGAGACGCGTTGTTGCTGTCCACCGGAGAGTTGGTAGGGATATTTGCTCGCGTGTTTTTCGAGGTTGATCAGGTTGATCATTTCTTCGACGCGCCCGCGCACTTCCTCATTCGACATTTTCCGCAGGCGCAAACCGAAGCCGATGTTCTGGGCAACGGTCATGTTCGGGAATAAGGCATACGCCTGAAAGATCATGCCCACATTGCGTTGGTTCGGGGCTTTGTCGGTGATGTCCACGCCGCCCAGCGTGATTCGCCCGGTCGTGGGGAGCTCAAACCCCGCGACCATCCGCAGGGTCGTGGTCTTGCCACAGCCCGAGGGACCAAGGAACGAAACAAACTCGCCTTTTTCGATGTCGAGGTTGAAATTATCCACCACGACGGTTTCACCAAATTGCTTGGTTATGTTGGAAAGGGATAAATATGCCATATCGGATTCTCCGGTGATGGATTAATGCGAGCCGGCGGCTTGCCCCTGCCCGCCAGTGACGAACTGGATCATACCCATGGCAAACCAGGTCATCAGGAAGGTGACGAACGACAAGGCAGCGGGTTCGTACGCGCGATGCTGGCCGATCAGGAACAAATAGGGACCGAAGGCGTCCACCCCGAGGAAGGAGGCGAGCGTCACTTCGCCGACCACAATGGCAAACGTAAGCAACGCGCCGCTCAACAATGCAGACCGTACATTCGGCAGGATTACCTGGGTGATGATCGTAAACCAGCCCGCTCCGAGGCTTTGTGCGGCTTCGGTCAATGTGCGTATGTCCACAACGCGCATACCGGTATCCACCGAGCGATACATGTAGGGCATGGCTAACACCATGTAACCCGCGGTGATTAAGGCATACGTCCCAAATTTCGTTGTCGTCAACGGATCGAAAAATTTTATGTCGGTAAACGGGATGCCGATGGGTGCGCTATAGGTGCGAATCAACCCAAATACGAGAATGATCGCCGGGATGACGAAGGGAAGCAAGGTGATAAATTCGGCAATGCGGCGAGCCTGCGGCAGACGCAGGCGGATCCAGTATGCCGTTGGGACGATCAGGATGATACTGCAAACGATCGTGGCAACCGCCAGTCCGTTCGAGAGCAGAAACGTCTCCCAAAAGTCGTTATCTTCGAATGCGCGGACGTAGGCTTTGAAGCCGATCACATCCCTTTCCATGCGGAGGGAATGCCGAAGGGTGGCAAACAGCGGCACGAGGAAATAGATCGCGCCGAGGATGAACCAAACCCAACTCCAGAAACGTGTGCCAACTCGCGACAACGACCAACGTTTCCGATTTCCATCTCCGGTTCCAACGGAAACATCCACGGAAATATTACGACTCATCGCAACCACCTTTCGGAAATCTTCTGAAGCCACGAATACCCAAGCAGTGAAACCGCCATGATGATGACCATTCCCATCGCCATGGCGTATCCAAGGCCGGGGTTGTGGAGCACATCGCCGCGGATCTGCGCGCCGATCTGGATGGTGATGATGCCGAGTCTTCCGCCGGTCAACGCGTAGGCGGTGGCATAGGCACCGAAGGCGTTGCCAAACAAAAGGATCATCGAGCCGAGAATCGACGGGAGTAAAATCGGCATGGCGACGCGCGTCCAATATTGGAAGTAGGTCGCGCCTAAATTTTCAGCGGCTTCACGCCATTCTTTTTTCAAGCCGTCGAGGGCGGGCACCATCACCAGGACCATCAAGGGGAATTGGAAGAACATATAGATCGCGGTCAGTCCCCAGAATGTGTACAGATCGAACCCCGATTTATACAGGTCGATTCCAAACCGTTCCAGTAACAACAAGGTGACAAATCCGCGCCGCCCCAATGTGGCGATGAAGGCAAACGCGAGGGGAACGCCGGCAAAATTCGAAGCAACACCCGAGAAGGTGATCAACGCGGAGCGCAGTTGCCGCGGCAAGCCGCCCACAGTGATCGAATATGCCAGCAGGAAGCCGAAGAGTCCGCCGCCGATGGCAGTGGCTGCGCTGATCTCCAAGCTGAGTTTGTACGCGCTGACGATAGCCGGGGTTTGGAATAATTCAACGTAATTTTGGAGCGTGAATTGTCCTTCGGCGTTGAAAAAACTGCCCTCCACCAGGTAGATCGATGGAAAAATGATGAACATGATGGCAAAGAGAAAGAATGGGGAAACGCCCAGCCAGTTTTTGAGGTTGGAGGGTTCCTTCGCACGCGGGAGAGTCATTGAAGTTTGAGCCATGCCATTATCCTCAAACGATCTTCATGCTATTGGAGCGAGACCCTGCCAGATGGCAGGGTCTCGCTACGTTCGAGCAAATAGGTTTACTTACGGGGCAGCTTGAATGTCAGCGCCGACGGCGGCATCCCAATTACCGGTGATGAGCGCCTTGGCGGCATCCAATTGGGCAACTGTCGGGAACACAGCGCCGGATACATCCGGCAGTTTCGCGAGCAGGTCCGCCGGGATCACGCCGCGTTCGCGCATATCGCCTTCGCGGATCGGATGGCAGTAGCCCTTCATCCAGATCGTCTGACCTTCATCTGAGTAGAGGAACTCCATCCACAATTTGGCGGCGTTCGGGTGCGGCGCATACGCGCTGATCGCCTGGACATACACACCCGCGAAACGACCGGAAGCGGGGACGACCACTTCAGCGGCGGGGTTGCCTTCGAAGGAGTCCACCGCGGCGAGGGCGTTGTAGTCCCACGTGATGCGGACGGCGGTCTCGCCGGTGGCGACCAAGCCGTTATTCGCGATCAAGGGCACGAGATTGCCAGCCGAGTTCAACTGCGCGAAGAAATCGAGTCCGGGTTGGGCATCATCGAGCGAACCGCCGTTGGCGAGAGACGCCGCAAAGACGGATTGAATCGCTTGGTTGGATGTGCGGGGATCGCCGGAGAGAGCGATCTGTCCGTTGTACTTCGGGTCGAGCAGGTCAGCCCAATCCGCGGGAACGTCCGGCTGAACGTCGGTGTTCACGAGGAACGACAATACGCCATAGTAATCACCGTACCAATAACCTTCTGGATCTTTGGCATCGTCTGGGATGCTGTCCCACGTGGAAACTTTGTACGGTTGAATCAAACCCTCCGCCTTGGAAGAAGGTCCAAATGCGAAACCAACGTCAATGACATCCGGGGCTTGCGGGCCGGGGTTATCTTTGTTCGCTTTGATGGCTTCGATCTCGTCGCCGGAGCCGGCATCGGGATTCAATTCGTTCACTTCGAGTCCGTACTTTGCCTTGAACGTTTCAATGGCTTCGCCGTAATTGCACCAGTCGTGCGGGAGCGCAATGGTGGTCAGCATGCCTTCTGCCTGCGCGGCGGCAACCAGATCAGCCATCGGGTCGGCGGCGGCTGGCGCGTCGGTTGCTGCAGCGGGCGCGTCGGTTGCGGCGGCAGGCGCATCGGTTGACGCGGCAGGCGCGTCGGTTGCTGCGGGACCGCCACCACATGCCGCAAGGACGAGGCTTGCCAGGACCAACAGGGAAAGCAGGTGGAACATATTCTTTCGGGTCTTCATTCTCTTCTCCTTTAAAATTTTCTTGCAGAGAGCCACACGCCCTCTGTCAACACCGATTATATACCGAACACATCAAACACGGTTAATCATTTGTAAAGACCACTTTAACGCGCAACTTCCTCGACCTCTTCATACCAGCGGACGCGCGTCCCGACCTTGTCGCGCATCTGCCAGGCAAGCGATTTGGGCATGGTCGCAAACGTTTTCAGGATATCGCCAATGCGCTTCAGGATTAAAGTTCGATCGGGTTCGTCCAACCCAGCGGATTCGCCCCCGATGATCGCCTCGACTTTTTTCAAATTGATAGACGTGGTCTTGTACAGCCCCCAATCTGCGCCGCACAACTCTGCGATCCGCTTCAGGTTGATCCTTAGATCGTCATCCCCGGTCTCCACGTTTAACAATAACGATGCAACGTCCAGCGCATCCTTGCGGTTCAATTCTGCGATCTGCGCCTTGGTCAACAACAACTCAGCAGGCGGTATCGTCAGCGGATGGAGGTGCAACCGCCCCTCCAATGGAATCTTGTGACACATCTCGAACGCGCCGATGAAGATATCCACCTTCATCTCGGTCTCGTTATGATAATAGATCTGCCGGTGCGCGCCGTTCAGCAGGTTGAATTGTTTGTGAGGGGAATACCCCGCCGAGGGCATGAACGTCTCGAAATCCCGTCGATGCTTCCCATCGACCACAAAATCAAGGTCGCCATAGGCGCGGGTAAAAAACGGGTGGTCGATTTTATAATGCGCCTTGATGGCAATGCCGCCAACAACGCGCATGAGAATGGATCTTGCCTGTGCGGCGGACACCAGGCGGGTTGTTTCATCGAGGAGGTCGGGTAAAATTGACATAGCCATCAATGGCTGGTACAACTGCAAAATAATAATCCCATTTTAACCGCAATCCCCGAAAAACCGGGAAGGAATTTCATATGAGCCTTTCAGTAATGGATTTAATGCACAAAGGTCTGGCTACCTGCCCCCCAGGCGCATCGCTCGGGCAAGTGGCTGATCGACTGACAAAACATCATGTTCACGCATTAATCGTTGCCGAACCCGCGGGCGAGCCCCTCGGCATCATCTCCGATTTCGACCTGCTCGCCGGGGAGTGGCTCTCGGTGGATCAAGAGAGCCTCGAGACGATGCGAAAAATGACGGCGCGCGATCTGATGACCTCCCCCATCGAATCCATCGAAGCGAATACCTCTGTGGAAGAGGCGGCGAATAAATTTCTCGAAAAGCAAATTCACCGAATGCTGGTCAGCGAAAAGGGCAGACCTGTCGGCGTGATCTCCGTTTCCAATTTTGTGGCGAACATCGCCGCACAGGAGAAGGCAAAACGCGAAATCGTCGGGGATGTGATGTCCGATACGTTCCTGGTGTGCCGGGATAAAACCACGGTCATCTCCGCGGCGCGGACAATGACGCAAGCCGGCTGGCGGTCCATCGTTGTCGTCAATCCGGAAGGAAAACCCATTGGGGTGGTGACCGGAAATGACCTGATGCGCCTGGCTGGCAAATCAGTGGATGAAAATCTCACGGTCACGGACGTCATGAACCGCCACCTGATCACGATTGACATCCACGCATCCCTGCAACAAGCCGCCGATATCATGATCCGCGAGCACAAGCACCGCATCCTCGTGGTAGACGACAAGCATCCGGAGAGCTTCCCGCTTGGAGTGATCTCCTCGTTTGATATCGTTGCCGAGATGGCGACGCCAGGCTCGATCTGGCAAAAATAAAAACAGAGGGTCACTATGAAGGTGACCCTCTGTTTTTAGGCTACTCAACCGGAATTTCGGCTTGGACCTTATCGAGGTCAATTCCCTCGCTTTTGCGTTTTGATTTGAAGCCGTAGTAAATTCCAGCGGCGATCGCATAACACGCCCCCAGGAAGATCATCGAGTTGGTGTTGGCGATACTGATGCCGTATAAACCGGGAGGCACACCAGCGGTATTCAACCACGGATCAAAGAACCACTCCACCAGCAGGAACAGGAGGAATCCGCCAAAGATCACGCCAGCAACCGTAATGACCGGGAAACCGAGGAATTTCATCTTGGCGATGGGCGACGCTTCGTACAGTTCCTTCTTTTTATACGGCAGTATGATGGCGGCGATCGCGGTACCAAAGTACATGATGGCAATGCCTTGCGTGGCGGCGAGGGTGATCGACCGAAAGCCGGCAATGTTATACGCATATAACGCCGAAACGAAGACGGCAGGAATCACCATATACAACATCGCGTTGACCGGGGTACCGTTCTTGTTCAACTCGGCGGCTTTTTCCGGGAGCAGGCGATCAAACGCCGCTGCAAAGATCACACGGGTGGAAGAAAGGAACAGAGTCCCTGCCCAACCGAACCACCACGTGCTCATCAGCAACAAGACCACGATCTGCACGAGACGGTTATCGGTGAGGAAGACTGCCAGCATCGCCGGGTTGGGCCACACAGGGATGGGAGGCGCTTCGGTGACGTAACCCCAGGCGTAATTCCACCATGCGGCGTTTGCTTGAACGTAGAAATCCCAGCCAATGGTACGGTTGACACCAAGGAAGAACACAATGCCGAGAATCGTCGTTGCAACCAATGCCCATGCCATACCGGCAAAATTCCGCTTGTAATCCGTCGCGCCGCGCACCTCACCGTACAAAGTCGCGCCCCAGTTGGGCCACAAGTTGAAGAAGACGAGGTAGGGGAGGGTGACCATGATGAGGGCAAACGAACCACCCATCAATGGGGTCGAGGCGAAGGCGTCCACGCCGGCTTGGGCGGTCGAGTCGACCAGGTCGCCTTGAGTCCCAAAAAATGCGGCGGAATTGGAAGCGAGTCCTGCCCGGAATGCGTCGGGTGAACCGGTGAACAACAGGACGATCACGATCAACAACCCAAGCATGCCGGCATAGAATGAATATTTCTGGATTCGCGCGTACGATTTCATGCCGAGGAAGATGACCAATGCCACAAACCCAAGGGTCAGCAGGGAGCAAACGAACAGGGCGTTGCCCTGACCCGCAAACCAGACTGCCAGGTCTTGTGCCCCGAACGCGCCGAGCAGAGGCGTGATCACGATCTGGCGAAGCATGTCACCGTAGATCGGAGTCCACAGCCAGAGCGTGAACCACCAGCCGGTGATGGCAAGGATGAAGCCGATGCCGCCGCCAAAGACGCGCGTCTGCCAGACATAATCGCCGCCGGAGCGCGGCATGACTGCGATCAGGGAGGCATACACGACGACTTCGAAGATGATGAACACTGCGCTGATGATCAACGCGGGTATCATCCCTCCGCCGAAGTAATACATCTGGCTGAAACTGTAGAAACCCAGGGTCACCAGATTGATCGAGAAGAACGCGTAGATGAACGCGTCGAAGACCGACCACGAAC
>CAZGSB010000029.1:0-34121 GCA_964528275.1 uncultured Anaerolinea sp.
TGGATTCGAACCAAGATCCACAGCTCCAAAGGCTGGTGTGCTGCCATTGCACCATGCCCCTGTAAGGCGCACATTGTATCACGGCAAATACCGGCGGGCAATGTCACTTCTTTTTCGCGGCGTTCGATTTCAATGTGCCGGTGACGGGGCGCGGGATGGTCGCGCCGTGTTGCCCCGGCGCCAGCCCCAGCTTGTTCGCTTCCTCGAACGAGATCACATCCGGACTGATTGGGAGGTTCCCGGCTTTTTCCACCGCATCGTCCCAAAACGCGTTGACATCTTTTACTTTCGACTTTTTCCCGGCGGAGGCGAACAGGGCATCCACATCCACGTCCGGTTCCGGCTCCTCCGTGATGAACGGAGGCACGCGAATGTCCGCTTCCTCCGCAGGGACAGCTGATTCCACCACCTGGGCCGGCGCCACCCCCAGCGATTGCAGGATGTTCTCGACATCGGCGCGCACGAACAGCATGCCCTCCACGGTCTGGATGATGCGCTCCCTGCCCGCCAGTTCCTTCCCCGCGAGCAACAAGGCGTGCGAGGCGTTGACCGGGATGAGCACCAGGTCGTGGTCGCCGCCGCGAAAGACGTGATAATTTTCGAGATGCTCCTGGCGGATGAACCGCGAGACCTTCAACCCGGCGCTGTAGATCGCCATCAATGCGGAGAGCAGTGAAACTTCCATGCTGGAATCATACAGGTCACCGGCGCGGGCGAGCACGCGTCCGCGATCGTTGATGAGGAACACGGCATCGGCTTTCACTTTTTGCCGAAACCCGGTCAACAACTCGGAAAGGGTCTGGCGGTGTTCCTCGGTCTCTTTGGCGGCTTCGGGAGGGAAGATGGTGCGGACCAGCCCCAAACTGCGTTCGACCGCGTCCAGAAAATCCGCCAGCGGGATGGGCTTGTCGAAGATCGCCACCGCGCCGGCAGAGAGCATTTCGTCGCGCGCCTTGCGTTCGGTCATGCCGGAGATGAAGATCACCTTCATTTCGGGGTTGCGCGCCTTCACTTTGCGCATCAACTCCACGCCGGAGATGCCCGGCAAAAGATAATCGGATACGAGCAGGTCCACCTTGCGGCGCGAGGCTTCCAGCAATGCCTCCTCCCCGGAGGGCGCATCGACAATATCCAGCGCATGCCCAAGCGTCTGCAGGGTCGAATGCAAGAGCCGCACAATATCCTTCTGATCATCAACAAGCAAAACGCAGGGCGATGCCATCACAGTTCCAGCGCTTATTGCAAACCCTGCTCGGCAACCCAGCATGCCACCCAGTGGTCGGGTTTGAGTTCCTTGAACTGCGGCTCTTCCTGAGAGCATTTCTCGATGGCGACCGGGCAACGCGGGTGGAAGCGGCAACCCTTCGGGGGGTTGAGCGGGCTGGGCACATCGCCCTTCAGGATGACACGCTCACGCCGCAAGCGCGGGTTCGGCACCGGAATGGCTGACATCAACGCCTTGGTATACGGGTGCAGGGCTTCGCGGAACAAGTCGTCGCGCGTCGCCAGTTCCACCATTTTGCCGAGGTACATCACCGCCACACGGTCCGAGACGTGCTCGACCACCGAGAGGTTGTGGGCGATGAAAAGATAGGTGAGGCCGAATTCCTTCTGCAGGTCTTTCAGGATATTCAACACCTGCGACTGGATCGACACATCCAGCGCGGAGACCGGCTCATCGCAGATGATGAACTGGGGGCGCAGCGCCAGCGCGCGCGCAATGCCGATGCGCTGACGCTGACCGCCGGAGAACTCATGCGGATAGCGCCGGGCGTGATAATCTTCCAGCCCCACTTTCTTGAGCGTTTCGAGCATGATCTCCACGCGCTCTTTCGGTGTGCCAATGCGATGGATGTGCAACCCTTCCATCACCGATTCGCCGATCGGCACGCGCGGGTCGAGCGAAGCATACGGGTCCTGAAAGATGATCTGCATGTCGCGGCGGACAGGCTTCAAGTCGTTCTGTTTGAGCGCGAACACATCCTTGCCGCCAAACTTCACCGAGCCGGAGGTTGGTTCCACCAGGCGCAGCATCGTCCGCCCGACGGTGGTCTTGCCGCACCCGGACTCGCCCACCATGCCGAGCGTTTCGCCTTTGCGCACGAAAAAGCTGACATCGTCCACGGCTTTGACCTGGTTGACCACGCGCTGTAACAAGCCCGCGCGGACTGGGAAATATTTGACAAGGTTATTTACTTCGACGAGGGTTTCCCCTTTTTGGGTCGCGTTGTCTGACATGATGGTTACTCCACGAAGGGGTTAGTTTGCCTTGAGCGGCGCGGAATGACCAGCGCCATTCTGATACAGCCAGCAACGAACTTTATGGCCCGATTTTATATCTTCAAGTTCGGGTTTGGTCTCGGTGCAAATGTTCAACGAATGTTTGACGCGCGCCTCGCAACGCGGGGCAAAACGACAGCCCGGCGGCAGGTTTACCAAATTCGGCACGGAACCGGGGATGACATCCAGTTTGTCTTTGATCTCGCCGAGGATGGGGATCGAACCGATCAAGCCCTGTGTGTATGGGTGCATGGGTTCATCGAACAGGGAATTGACATCGGTCTGTTCCACAATTTCGCCTGCATACATGATCGCGACGCGGTCCGCCATTTCAGCGACCACGCCCAGGTCATGCGTGATGAGGATGACCGCTGTGCCCATGTCGCGGCGCAGGTCGCGCATCAGGTCGAGGATCTGCGCCTGAATGGTCACATCGAGGGCGGTGGTGGGTTCATCGGCAATGAGGAGTTCGGGCACACACGCCAGCGCCATGGCGATCATCACCCGTTGAGCCATGCCGCCGGAGAGTTCATGAGGGTAGGCGTGCGCGCGCCGTTCCGGGTCGGGCACCCCGACCATTTTGAGCAGGGCGATCGCGCGGTTCCAACCCGCGTCCCTGCCGAGGTCCTGGTGCACGTTCAGCACTTCGGCAAGCTGGTCGCCCACTTTGAAGACCGGGTTCAACGCCGACTGAGGTTGTTGAAAGATCATGGAAACGCGGTTGCCCCGTATCTTGACCATTTCCTCCTCGGGTAATTTGACCAGGTCGTTGCCATCGAGCAGGATCTCCCCTCCATCGACTCTGCCGGGCTTGGAGACCAGCCCCATGATGGACAGGGAGGTGACGCTCTTCCCGCACCCCGATTCGCCGACCAGCCCCAGCACTTCGCCCGGGTAGACTTCGAAATTTACGCCATCCACTGCGCGGACGATCCCATCCTCGGTATAAAAATAGGTCTTGAGTTCTTTGACGGCAAGCAGAGGCTGGGTGGTGGTCATGAGCAATAACTCCGACGTTCAAGGATGGGCGGATTATAGCAAAGAAACTTCACGAGAGAGGACTTTGAAGAACCGGAATCAGGTCGAACGGCGAATGGAAGCGGGCGTATCGCTTACGGCTTGCAACCCGTTCCATAATCGAAGGATTCGATTCCCGCCAGGGCGGAATTGGAGGATGGGTCGAGGGAAAATCCGCAGAGGTCCGGGCGGGCGGCGGCAACTCGGAGCCTGAGGTACAGCGGGATGGAGGGAAGTTCCGCGGCGAAGATCGCCTGCGCCTGCTGGTGCGATGTATATTCGGGTTCGCCGGGCAACGAGCGCAGCGCCTGCGCGCACGCCGCATCGAATTCGGGATTCTCATAACCGCTGATATTTGTGCCGATCCAATTGTTGGCTTCGGTGGGGATCAACGACGATGTGAACCAACCGCATTGCGGTTCGAGGCTGTTCACGCCGATGGCGTATTCCGCGAGTTCGAATTGCCGGCTGAATAGCGGTCCGATCGGTCCCTGCGCGTAAAAATCGGACGCGTTATAGAACCGCGTGTTCAATCCGATCCCGCATTCGGCGAGCGATTGCGCGAAGATCTCGGTCACCTGGTGGCGTTGGGTCGCGGATGATGTATAGTAATCGAGGACGAGCGCCGTCCCCGCGGGGACGTTCGTCACGCCGAATGCCAGGCGCGGCGTGGCGGGGTCGTTATCCGAATCGAGCCAGCCGACCGCTTCCAGCAGGTCGCTGCCCGCTTCGGGGTTGAAGGTGTACGTTTGAATGTTTCCGTTGTGGAGCGGATGATCCGCCGGCAGGTAACTATCCGGCACTTGCGATAAGCCGAACAATACCGTATCCACCACGTTTTGCCGGTCGAGGCAATAAGCCAGCGCCTGCCGCATGCGCTCGTCGCCGAAGAAGTCCGGGCGGGCGGTCTGCGATTTCGAACCGTCATCGTAGGCGGAGGGGGATACGCCAATGCCGAGCCATTCCATGGTCATCGTTTGCGCGGTGAAGAGTTTTACCCGCCCCTGTGTTTCCATTTCTTGAAGCAAACCCACCTGCCCATCGAGGCGGATGGACGGGTCGAGAATATCGCACGCCCCTTCCACAAGGGCGGTGAGCGCGGCATTCGCATCGGGCATGAGGAGGAAGTTCAGTTCATCGAAGTGAGGCAGTCCGCTTTCCGCGCGGAAGTAATTCAGATTTTTGGTGAGCTTGATGGATTCGCCCGCGGTCCATTCCTGCACGATGTAGGGTCCCCAACCAACGGGGAAGCGCGCGGAGAGATCGAGGCGGGTCAGATCTGAGGGGTCTTGATCACCCCACAGGTGGCGCGGCAGGGGAGTGAAAAAGTTGGTGTAGTAATCGGGGTCGATGAAACCGGGCCTCCCCCACCACTGAACCGTCACGCCATCGGAAGCGGCTTCGTAGATCTGGGTGCGGTCGATCAGGAATTTCGAGACCGGCGTGCCGTCATCGGAGGCGAGCAGGAACGAATAGATCGAATCGTCCGCGGTCAGCGGCGCGCCGTCGGACCACTGCAACCCCTCCAGCATGGTAAACGTGACGACCATCTGGTCCATTTCGATGTCGCTGACGCCGTCGTATTGAATCTTGCACCCGTCGCTGCGGCAACCGCTGGGGTAGAGTTCCATGCCCTTGGCGAGGCTGACCACATTGCCGGTCGCATCCACGATCGTGTCGCCGAGGGTCACGGTCACGGTTTCGATCTGCGCATCGCCGTCTTCCAAATTGGGAATCTTTTCGAGGATGACCGGCTCATACCCATACTCGAGCACATCCATCGGTCCGTCGTAAATGGCGGAAAGCACGCTACGCGCGGCGGCGTTTAAACTTCCATACGGATACAACGTGGTTGGCTCCTCCCCGAGGCAGATGTTGAGGGCGCGCGGCTCAGGCGCCAGGGTGGGAAGAGGCGTGGCTTCCTCCGTCGGCGCGTCGGGCAGGGTTGGGATCTCCGTCTGCTGTTGCGGCGCGCACGCGGAGAAGATCATTAAAGCGACAACAATCGAGATGAGTTTTTTCATGTGGAAGTCCAATCCATTGATTGCCCCATTATAACGAAACCCGTGGCGCAGCGGCGTCACGGGTTACTATTTCGGCTACATATTTTTTTCCGCCACCCAGCAGGCGACGAAATGACCCGGCGCGAGTTCCTTGAATTCGGGTTCCTCCTGCGAACAAATGCCGATCGCCACCGGGCAACGCGGGTGGAAGCGACATCCCTTCGGCGGATTCAACGGGCTGGGCACATCGCCCTTGAGAATGATGCGTTCGCGCTTCACTTCCGGATCGGGGATGGGGATCGCCGACATCAGAGCTTTGGTGTACGGGTGCAACGGGTTGCGGAAGAGTTCTTCGCGTTCGGCGAGTTCCACCATTTTGCCGAGGTACATCACCGCCACGCGGTCCGAGATGTGTTCGACGACGCTCATGTTGTGGGCGATGAACAAATAGGTGAGACCGAATTCGCCTTGCAGATCCTTAAGGATATTCAATACCTGCGATTGGATCGAAACGTCCAGCGCGGAGACCGGTTCGTCGCAGACGATGAATTTGGGTTGCAGGGCAAGCGCGCGCGCGATGCCGATGCGCTGGCGTTGACCGCCGGAAAATTCATGCGGGTAGCGGCGAGCGTGATAATCCTCGAGCCCGACCTTCTTGAGCATGTTGATGGCAATATCCCACCGTTCGCGGGGATGACCGATGCTGTGAATATGCAACCCTTCCATCACCGATTCGCCGATGGGTAGGCGGGGGTTGAGCGAGGCGTAGGGGTCCTGGAAGATCATTTGCATGTTGCGCCGCGCCTGTTTGAGCGATTGCGAGCGCATTTGGACGATATCTTCGCCGTTGATGAAGACCGACCCAGACGTAGGTTCGATCAGGCGCAGGATCGTCCGCCCGACGGTGGTCTTGCCGCAACCGGATTCGCCGACCATGCCAAGCGTCTCCCCTTCCTTCACCGTAAAACTGACTTTGTCCACGGCTTGCACATGCGCTTTTACACGCTGCAACACGCCTCCGCGCACGGGGAAGTATTTTACGAGATCTTTGACAACCACGAGGTCGTACTTATCGTTGGATGGATTCATCTGCATGGACATCACTCTAGTTGGATTTATTTTTCAAGGGGGCGGTGTGCTGATCGGAATCCTGGTAGAGCCAGCAACGAACAATGTGACCCTCCTTGTACTGAATCAGGTCGGGTTCCTTTTCGGTGCAGACCGCGAGGTTGTGTTGGATGCGCGCGGCACAGCGGGGGGCAAAACGACAGCCCTGCGGAAGGTTGACCAAGTTGGGAACCGAACCGGGAATCACATCCAATTTTTCGCGCACGCGCCCAAGCACCGGGGTCGAACCGATCAATCCCTTGGTGTAAGGGTGCAGGGGCTCCTTGAATAGACTACGGACGTTCGTCTGCTCGACGATTTCGCCGGCGTACATGACGGCGACGCGGTCAGCCATTTCCGCAATGACGCCGAGATCGTGCGTGATGAGGATGACTGCTGATCCCAGTTGGGTGCGCAGATTCCGCATCAGGTCCAGGATTTGGGCTTGAATCGTGACGTCTAGCGCGGTGGTCGGTTCGTCCGCAATCAGGAGGTCGGGGACGCACGCCAACGCCATGGCGATCATCACGCGCTGCGCCATGCCGCCGGATAGTTCATGCGGGAAGGCTTCCACACGTTTTTCAGGGTCTGGAATACCAACTTGCTTGAGCAGTTCAATGGTGCGTTTTTGGGCGGCTTCCTTGCCGAAATCCTGGTGGATGTTCAGCACTTCGCCGATCTGCTCGCCCACGCGAAAGACCGGGTTGAGGGAGGTTTGCGGTTGCTGGAAGATCATCGAAATCCGGTTGCCGCGCATTTGCATCATCTCGGCATCGGTGAGCTTTAGCAGATCTTTGCCTTCGTAAAGAATTTCGCCTTCCAGGATCTTGCCGGGCTGTCCGATCAGCCGCATGATGGAGAGCGAGGTAACGCTCTTGCCGCACCCCGATTCGCCCACGATGCCGAGCACCTCGCCGGGATTGACGTGAAAGTCCACGCCATCCACCGCCCTGACGACTCCGTCTTCGGTATAAAAATACGTTTTGAGGTTCCTTACTTCGAGCAGGGGCCTTTGCGTATCCGTTTGTTCTGTCACGGGAGTCTCCGGAATATGGGGATTACAACTTCAAGCGCGGGTCGAGCGCATCGCGCAAACCGTCGCCGATGTAGTTGAAGGCAAGCGAGCAAAAGAAAATGGGCAAGCCCGGCACGAGCGGCAGCCATGGGCGGTCGAGCATGAACTGTTGGGAAGCGGCAAGCATGTTTCCCCACGTGGGCACCGGGTCTGAAATCCCAAACCCTAAAAAGGCAAGGGCGGCTTCACCTACAATATAGCCCGCCAGACCCAGCGACGCATCCACGATGATGGGCGCCATCGCGTTGGGGATCATGTCGCGCAGGATGATGCGGACGTTGGAGGCGCCGAGCGAGCGCGAGGCTTCAACGAACGTCTGCTCACGCAAGGAGAGGACGGTGCCGCGCATCAATTGCGCGGCGCTCAACCAGCCAAAGCCTGCCAGCACCAACACAATGAGCACCGCATTGCGCGAGTCGCGCGGGCTGAGCAGGAGGATATCGCCCATGAATTTTAGAACGGGGTCGGGGATGGCGATCAATTCCTCGTTCCGCAACAACATGGAGGAAATGATCAGCAGTAATGGCAGTTGAGGAATCGTCAGCATGAATTCGACGAACCGCATGAGGACGGTATCGAGCCACCCGCCGAAGAAGCCGGAGATGGCTCCGATCACAATGCCGATCGTCTCGGAGATGAGCACCGAGAGGATGGCGACGGTGAGCGATATCCGTCCGGCGTAGATCAGGCGGGAGAAATAATCGCGACCGATGTTATCCGTGCCCATGTGATGGACGCGGCCCGTTTCTTCATCCACCGTTCCCCAGGGGACGAAATATTTATTGACGGAAAGTTCCTGAATTTCGAAGGGGGCAATGTAGGGGGCGAGGATCGTGATGGTGAACATCGCCAGCATGATGACCAGCGAGATCATCGCCAGGCGATGGCGCTGAAACCTGCGCAGGATGATCTGGAAGGGCGAGCGTTCCTCGATGGTGACGGCTTCGGGGGAAAGGGATGCAACTTGGGCGGTCATGAAAATGCCTCGTTAAGACAAGCGGATGCGCGGGTCAGCCAGCGTATACAGCAAATCCCTTAGCAGGGTGGCGATCACGGTGAGCACGGCAAGGATGAAGAAGATGGACATCGCCACCGGGTAATCGAAGTCGCCGAGGGCTTTGATGTACAACAACCCCATGCCGGGCCAGGCAAAGATGCTTTCGGTGATGATCGCGCCGCTGAAAAGACCTGGGATCGTAAAAACCACAATGGTAATAAAGGGAATGAGCGCATTGCGGAAGGCATGCCGCATGATGACAATGCGTTCGGACAATCCCTTGGCGCGCGCCGTACGGACGTAGTCCTGCCGCATCACCTCGAGCATGCTGGCGCGCACAAAGCGGCTCCAGGTGGCGATATTCACCATGGTCAACACAGTGACCGGCAAAACCAGGTGAAGGAAGCGATCTTTGAGCGAACCCGCCTCTACGTCGCCGATGATGGGAATGGAATAATCACGGATGGATTCTGATAGCCCCGCCGGGAGATAGATCCAACCGGCGTCTTTCGGCAGGATGGAAAAGGCAAGAATCAGGATGATGCCGAAGAAAAACGTCGGCATGGCGGAACCCATGAATGCCAGCGAGGTGAAAATATAATCAAAACGCGAATATTGCCGCACAGCGGAATACACCCCCAGCGGAATGCCGATGATAAGCGAAAGCAGTGTCTGCAATCCGATCAATTGGATCGTTCTTGGCAGGCGGCTTTCCAACAGTTCGGTCACCGGGCGGTCACGCAAGACCTTCCACGAGAGACCAAAATCGCCGAGCAGAACCCCGCGGCTGGTGCGGCGGCCCACCAGGTCGCTCATCAAAACGTCTTCCTTGCATCCGGTGATGATCGATTCGTATTCACCGGTGTCTTCATTCAAAATTTCCGATTCGATGGGTTTTCGGCAACCGACTTTCAGGTCGGAAAAGTATTCCTGTCCGCCGATCACGATGGGACCGCGCGGCTCGCCAACCAGCCAGCGCGTGAAACGATAAGGTAAAAATAAATCCAGCTCAAAATAGGCGCGGATGCGCGCAATGTCATCCTCGGTGATCTGAAAACGCCCTCCCTGTTGAACTTGCCGCAAGCCTTGAAGAGGTCCACCCGGCGCAAGGTTAAGCAATGCGTAGGAGGCCACTGCCGACACCAACACAACGATCATCATTTGAAAAATACGCCGGATGAAATAGGCTGTCATGGTTGAAACCTCGAGATATGATGGAAGGTGTGCCTCTTGCGAGGCACACCTTCGTTACTGACACGTGCAATCGTGCTAATTAGCGGACGAACAGGGCAATATCGATGTGTTCCCAGGTCGCGCTCGGGCTCACATGCGTCTTGATGCTGCCTTCGGCTTCCGCGGCGACGAGCGTCTCGGTCAGGCCGACGAGGGAGGTGGCATCGAGGATGTCGATCTCACCACCGAGCAGGAGGGTTTCCTGCGATTCAGGCGTGATGATCTGGATCACGATGTTCGGGGTGGCAACGCCACCGGGCCAGAATTCGTTGGCGGTGAATTCCATCTTGACGCCCTTTTCCCAACTGACGATCTTGTACGGACCGTAGGAAAGCGGGGTTTCAGCGACGAGAGGATTGGTCGCCCATTCGGCCGCGGGGACATCACCCAACTGATGAGCGGGGTAGATGGGCCACACGGGGATGAAGTATAGCGGGTCCTGAACACCGGGGAGCCAGGTTTGTGTGTATCCAACGCCATCGAATGTGGCGCTGGCGGTCTTGTCGCAGGTGATGAAGGAGGTGGCGCCGGATTCGGGGTCGCAGGAGATCTTGTAACCCAGTTCAAGGTCAGCCGCAGAGACGGGTGTGCCGTCTTCCCAGGTGAGGCCGTCGATCAGGTCGAAGCGGGAGACCAACTGCTTCATGACCACGGTTCCGCCGGTGAATTCAACATCTTCGCCAGCCGCGTTCTTGACGGTTACGCCGGGAGCGAGATCGACCACTTCGCCGTTGACATCCACAACCTTGGCGCCTTCGGCAACTTCCACATCGTTATTGGTGGTGCCACCGTTTTCGATGGTGGGCAACTGCTTAACCAACTGCGCCTGGAAGTCGTAGTTCAAACCGGTGGACTGGTTCGGGCGGATGAGGGTATAGGCAAGCTGGGCAACGAACGCATCTTCCACGAGGGTGAAGAGCGAGGCAGGTTCCTGCGTGAAGCCCATGATGATGGTGTCGGAGCCTTCAACGGTCCAATCGGAAACGTTGTAGGTGTAGTACGGTTCACCCGGTTTCGGGTCGATGCCGCTCAGAGCCGCATTGTACGCAAAGGTTTCGGTGCGGTTGAAAAGCGGAATGCTCGGGACGTCCTTGGTGAACTCAGCCTGGAAGGCTGTATAAGCCGCAATGCGCTCATCTTTCACGAGGGTGTTATTCGCCAGTTTGATGTTCGTGCTGGCAGTTTCATTACACCAGCCCATGGCATTCTGACCCTCCCAACCGTTGTTGGGGAAGGGGATCTGATCGCAGGCATACAGGGTTTGACCACCGGGATCGGCGGTACCAACCCAGGCGAACGCGCCGAGTTCATAGTCGCGGCGTGCAACACCGGTCGTGTCGCCGAACCACCAGGAAGCGGGAGCGTGCAAGCGGACGATGCGAACACCGCAGTCAGCCATCTGCTGTTCCCAGATCGCAGCCCAAGTCTGGCGGAAGGCGGCGCTGGTGGTGGTGAACTGCAAGGCAAGTTCATCGCCATCGGCATTGGTGCGGAAGGTCGCGCCTTCGCCGAGGGTCCAGCCGGCTTCATCGAGAAGCGCCTGACCGGCAGCCGGATCGAAGGGATAGATGGTGATGTTGTCATCGCCAGCATACGCCCAGTGATCGCGCGGGATGTTGGTGTGCATGACGAGGTTCGCGCGGGTCTCTTCGCTGGTGAGCGGGTAGACCGAGGCGAGCAGGTCAGTCTTGTTCGTGCAGTACGAAAGCGCCTGGCGGACGCGAAGGTCGCTCAGGATGGGGTGCGGCGTGGTGAACGCTTCGCGCTCGACTTCCACCACCTCGGTCACGATGACTTCTTGAGTCACCACGACTTCGACGGGTTCCGCAGGAGCGGCAGGCGCACCGCAGGCAGTAAGGACCATGCTTGCGACCACGAGCAACCCGAGAACGATCATCATTCGGTTTTTAAACATTGGATTTCTCTCCTACATTTGGTTTAAGTTAAGACGTGCTTTTTGGTGAAACCTGGGGTGTACTCTATTTTGGGCTTTTCCCCTTACCACCTCCTTCCAGAATATGGGTTTTCTTCATGAGCAACAACCTTCAAGTACTGGATTTTGTTCATGCATTTTACAATTTGGTGTTGCTTTTCCGTGACCATGGTAAAACGCTGGGTAATTATACCTAATTCCTTAGGAGCGTCAACGGCAATACCGCCGGACTCTTCCAAATAAGCCGTTCATCGAAAAAAACAGTCCTGGAGAACTATATCGAACAACCCTAAAGTACCGGTCAGCCCTGATCGGAAGGCTCAATATCATTCATGTGGGCAGATTCTCTTTTCGCGTTGACATCCCCTCCTCGCAACGGTAGAATACGACTCGTCGGTAAAACTCCCTGAGGAGGCAAGGTTATGTTGAAAGAATTCAGAGATTTCGCCATGCGCGGCAATGTCATCGACCTGGCAGTCGGTGTGATCATCGGCGGCGCGTTTGGTAAGATCGTCGCGTCGCTTGTCAACGATATCATCGTCCCGATCATTGGGGTGTTGCTGGGCGGCGTAAGTTTTAGCACGCTCTCAGCAAACGTGGGCGAGGCGCAGGTCAATTATGGGCTGTTCATCCAATCCGTCATCGATTTCCTCATCATCGCCTTCGTCATCTTCTTCATCATCCGTACCATGAACAGGATGAAGAAACAACCCGCGCCCGCCGACCCTACCACCAAGGAATGCCCGTATTGTTTCACCTCCATTCCCATCAAGGCGCATCGCTGCCCGAACTGCACATCGCAACTCTAGCCCACGCTAAGGGCGGGTCTGAGACCCGCCCTTACTTTTTATGATGTCCTCCTTCCTCGATCAACTCAACGCGCAACAACGCCTCGCCGTCACCGCGGGGAATGGACCCATCCTGGTGGTGGCAGGTCCGGGGTCCGGAAAGACGCGGGTACTGACCCAGCGCATCACGTATCTCATCGCGGAGGAGGGTGTCCGCCCGTGGCAGATTCTCGCCGTCACCTTTACCAACAAAGCCGCCAAAGAAATGCAGGAGCGCGTCAAGAAGTTGTTGCCCGACCAGGCGACCGAGGGGATCATGCTCGGCACGTTCCACTCGATCTGCGCGCGGATATTGAGGCGTGAAGCAGAACATCTCCCCATCGAATCAAATTTTGTGATTTTCGATTCAGACGACCAGGAACGGATCGTCAAAAACGTCATCCGTGAACTGAACATCAACGAAAAGTTATACCGCCCCGCCAGCGTGCATGCCGCGATCTCGCGCGCCAAGAACGAACTGATCCCCGCCGACGATTACCCTACGCTCACCTATCGCGATGAAATAGTCAAGCGCGTGTACGTCGAATATCAAAAGCGACTCATCGCCAGCAACGCCGTGGACTTCGACGACATCCTCGTGTACTCTGCGCGGTTGTTGGAGGATAACCCGAGCGTGCGCGATAAATATGCCCAGCGCTTTCGTCATGTGCTGGTGGATGAATTTCAGGATACCAATCTTGCGCAATATGCGTTAGTTAAGCATCTGGCATCGTTCAATAAAAACATCTTTTGCGTGGGCGATCCCGATCAATCCATTTATGCCTGGCGCGGCGCGGACTACCGCAACATCCACCGCTTCGAGCAGGACTTCCCCGACGCGCAGACAATTTTGCTCGAACAAAACTACCGCTCGCATCAAAACATCCTCGATGCCGCAACGGGCGTCATTGACCGCGCCCGCAACCGCAAGAAAAAACAACTCTATAGCGACCGCGGTTCAGGCGAAAAAATCTTCTTCTACGAAGCACCCGACGACTACGCGGAGGCTTCCTTCGTTGTTGACAGCATCGCCCAACTCGTCGCCTCGCGGCAATTCGAGCCGGGCGATTGCGCCGTGATGTATCGCACCAACGCCATGTCGCGCCTGATCGAAGAAGCCTTCCTGCAAGCGCGGCTCCCCTATCGCCTCGTCGGCGCGCAGCGCTTTTACGGCCGCCGCGAGGTCAAGGATGTGATCGCCTTCCTGCGCCTCGTCCACAACCCCGCCGACGAAGCCAGCCTCGACCGCATCGTCAACGTCCCGCCGCGCGGCATCGGCGAGAAGACCCTCACTACATTACATCTGGTAGCGCGGCAAAACAACATGCAACCCGGCCAGGTGCTCCTCGACCTCGCCCGCGGAAACGAATCGCCATACTACGCCTCCTTCACCGGACGCGCCGCGCTTCCCCTCTCCGATTTTGGCGGACTGCTCGCCACGTGGCGAACCGCATCGCTGACTCTCAACGTTCCCGAACTGTTCGATCGCATCGTCAAAGACCTTGGCTTCAAGGAATATCTTGACGACAGCTCAGACACTCTAAGTACAAGTGCGAGTGGTAGAGAAGGCGAAGACCGTTGGGAAAACGTGCTCGAACTCAAACGCCTCGCCGATGAATACTCCACGCGCACGCTCGACGAGTTTCTCGAAAACATCGCGCTTGTTTCCGATCAGGACACGATTGCCGAGGGTAACGTGCCCACACTCCTCACCCTGCACGCCGCCAAAGGACTTGAATTCGGCGCGGTCTTCCTTGTCGGGCTCGATGATGGCATCCTCCCCCACAGCCGCTCGTTCGACGATCCCGAATCGATGGAAGAAGAACGCCGCCTGCTCTACGTCGGCATCACGCGCGCCAAAGACCGCCTCTACCTCCTGCGCTCCATCCAGCGCGGCGGGCGCGGTGCCAGCGAAGAAACATTCCCCTCGCGTTATCTCGACGACATCCCGACAGACTTACTCGTCGGCAAGACGCGCACGGGGCGGACGATTCGCGGACAAGTTCCCGAAACCCGCTGGGGTGACGCCGCAACAAAATGGCAGACGCATCATTCGCAGGGTCAGCCTGCCACAGCCGCCCCAGCCAAATACCGCGCCGGGACGCGCGTCAAACATCCCAGTTGGGGCGAAGGCATTGTGCTCGACAGCCGACTTCAGGACAACGACGAAATCGTGGATGTGGTGTTTAATAGTGTAGGAATTAAAAGATTGTCGGCGAGTTTGGCGAATTTGAAGATTATATAAGATGTGATTTAGGAGATTGCATCTAAAAGGAAATAATTTTTCATGTCCAGAAACCAAGTCCATCCCAATCACCCCATTATATTGTTTATTTGGATGATATTTTCACAGTTTCTTATGCTTGCAACTCTCCTAGTATGGGTAATCGTTATTGGCGTTACTTTTGTCCTGGTATCTGGTGACAAAACAATCCCTGTATTTTGGGTCAAAGCAATTCTTGCAGGTTTTTACCCGGTTATTCCACTAACCCTAGTAACCGGATCATGGGTCGCATTCTCTCGTTATAAAAATTGGCTGGCAGCACTTCTTTCAGGTTTATCATTCGTGACGCCAATTCCATTTTTCTATCTTCTATCATATATTTAAATACCAACTTGCTTGCATCAGTGTGTTTCTGGCAGATTATCGATACAGAAACGCCTTCGCCGAGGACGGCGAAGGGAGCAGAATAGACACAGGAGCCCCCATGCAATACACCAACCTCGGCCGGACCGGAATGAAAGTCTCGCGTTTGTGCCTCGGCATGATGAGTTACGGCGCGAAATCGTGGCGCGAGTGGGTATTAGATGAAGAGGGCGCCAAACCCTTCGTCCGCCGCGCGCTGGATGCGGGCATCAACTTCTTCGACACCGCCGATGTGTACTCCCTGGGCGAAAGCGAAAAGATCACGGGGAACTTGCTCAAATTCTTCGGCGTGCGCCGCGAGAATGTGATCGTCGCCACCAAGGTCAACGGGCAGATGAGCGAAGACATCAACGCCCGGGGGCTTTCGCGCAAACACATCCTGGACTCGATCGACAAATCGCTCAAACGCCTGCAAATGAATTATGTGGACCTGTATCAGATCCACCGCTGGGATTATGAAACCCCCATCGAAGAGACGATGGAAGCGTTGAACGATGTCGTCCGCGCGGGGAAGGCGCGGTATATCGGCGCATCGTCGATGTACGCGTGGCAGTTTGCCGGGGCACAGCACACCGCCGAACGTCACGGCTGGAGCCGCTTCGTCTCGATGCAGAACCACTACAACCTCGTCTACCGCGAGGAGGAGCGTGAGATGATTCCGCTGTGCCTCGATCAGGGCGTGGGACTCATCCCATGGAGCCCGATGGCGCGCGGATTTTTCGCCAAAAAACGCGGGCAGGAAGCCGAGACCTCCCGCGGGAAAAGCGACCCGTTCGCGAAAGAGTTGTATTACCGGGAGGAAGACTTTACGGTATCCGAACGCGCCGACGAGATCGCGCAGGGACACGGAGTCACCGCTTCGCAGATCGCGCTGGCGTGGTTGCTGAACAAACCGCAGATCGCTTCACCCATCATCGGCGCGACGAAGATGGATCACCTCGAGCAAGCCATCGCCGCGCTCGACATCAAACTCACGGAAGAGGAAGTGAAACGACTCGAAGAGCCATACAAGCCGCATCCCGTGTTGGGGCATTCCTGACGGCAGACAATGGACCATAGACCATAGACGACGGGCACGGTCTACCGTCCATAGTCCATCGTCTTTGGTCTCATCATTGCACGCGGTACAATTGGCTTATGACCGAAACACTCAAAATCTTCATCCCCATGGCAGGCTGGGGGACGCGCATGCGCCCTCACACGTGGAGCAAGCCCAAGCCGCTCGTCAGCGTGGCGGGCAAGACCGCGCTCGAACACCTGATGGACATGTTCAAAACGCTCCCCGACCCGGGCAACGTGGAATACGTGTTCATCGTGGGACCGTACCTCGGTGAGTTGCAGATCCCCTCTTTTATCAAGGAAAAATACCCGGACATCAAAGCGCATTACGTCGTCCAGCATGAGATGAAGGGACAATCGCACGCTCTCTGGCTGGGGCGCGAGTTCATGCGCGGACCGATGATGGTGGTGTTCTCCGATTCGATCATCGAAACCGACTTCACCTTCCTCAACACTGAGCAGTCAGACGGCGTGGCGTGGGTGCTGCCATTCCCCGACCCGCGCCGCTTCGGGGTAGCGGAGGTCGGCGCCGACGGTTGGGTGAAGCGCTTTATCGAGAAGCCAACATCGCTCGAGAACAATCTCGTCGTAATCGGATGTTACTGGTTCAAGAGCGCGGAGCAGTTGCTTGCCGCCATCGAAGAGCAGATGGAACGCAAGATCACGTTGAAAGGCGAATATTTCCTCGCAGACACGATCTCGGTGATGATCGAGGGCGGAGCCAAAGTGCGCACGCATACCGGGCTGAGTTGGTTGGACGCGGGGACGATCGAAGCCACGCTGGAGACGAACCGGATTTTGTTGGATAAACAAGGTTCAAAGGTTGGAACGCTCAAAGGTTCCAACGTTGAGATCATCGAGCCGGTGGCGATCGACGAAACCGCGGAGATCAGCAACTCCAAAATCGGACCGCATGTTTCGATCGGTGCGAATTGCAAAATAGAGAACAGCACAATCGCGGAAAGTATCCTCGAACCGGGATGCGAGGTCAAAGATGCGGCGTTGAACCGGTCGATGGTGGGCAGGCAGGCAAAGGTCCGGGGGCGAGGCGATGGGCATGTGCTCCAGTTGAATGTCGGCGACACGAGCGATGTCGTCCTGTCGTAAAATATGAACATGGTCGAATGTCATTCGGGTTCGGAATACGCAGAGTATCCGCTCGCGCTCACGTGGGAGGGATACAAATACGAGATCGCGGAGATCGTGGCGCGCTGGCGCGGTCCGAGCGAAAAGGGATTCCGCGTGAAGACGGCAAACGGGTATGCGTTCGATCTGACGTATCGGGAAATCCCCGATGAATGGGTCGTGCAACCGATCTGATGTGTCATTGCGAGGAGCTGCGAAGCGGCGACGTGGCAATCTCAACGAACATCCAAACACGAGATTGCCACGCGCTGACGCACTCGCCGTTTAAGGCTCAGCGCCATCGCTCGCAATGACGGAAAACCAACGGAGGTTCCATGCAGGAAGTGACGAACGTGCAACGGCTCTCGAAACGGGTGGCGGGACTCAAGCCTTCGGGCATTCGTAAATTTTTCGACATCGCCGCGACGATGAAGGATGTGATCTCGCTCGGCATCGGCGAACCGGACTTCACCACACCGAAACCGATTCTTGAGGCGGGCATCCGATCCCTGCAAAACGGCGAAACGCATTACACCTCGAATTGGGGGAAGATGGAGTTGCGCCAGGCGATCGCTGAAAACCTTCAGCGGTTATACAACGTGAAGTACGATCCGACCAATGAGATCATCGCCACCGTGGGCGGTTCGGAGGCGCTGTACCTCACGTTCACCGCGATCCTCAACGAAGGTGACGAGGTCGTCATACCCACGCCGTGTTTCGTTTCGTATCAAGCCGAGGTCATCATGGCGGGCGGGGTTGCGATCGAAGTTCCGGCGCGTGAGGAAAATGATTTTTGCATCGACCCCGCGGACATCCGCAAAGCGGTCACGCCGCGCACCAAAGCGATCTTCATCGGCTATCCATCCAACCCGACCGGTGCTGTCGCCACGCGCGAGGTGATGATGGAGATCGCACGAATCGCCGAAGAGCACGACCTGCTCGTCGTTTCGGATGAACTGTATGATCGCCTCGTGTACGACTTCGAACACGTCTGTTTCCCATCATTGGATGAAAGCCTCAAGCATCGCACCATCCTCATCGGCGGATTCTCGAAAGATTACGCGATGACCGGCTGGCGCATCGGCTACGCCTGCGGACCTTCGGACTTGATCCAGGGTCTCGTGCGGATTCACCAGTACACCATCATGTCTGCCCCGACCACCGCGCAGGACGCCGCCCTCGTCGCCCTGAAGGAAGGCGACCCGCACGTGGAGGAGATGCGCGTGGAATACGACCGCCGCCGCAGACTCCTCGTGGCGGGGCTGAACCGCCTCGGTCTGCACACCTTCGAGCCGCGCGGCGCGTTCTATGCCTTCCCCAACATCCGCGCTTCGGGCATGGACGACGAGACTTTCGCCGAGAAATTATTGCGCGAAGAATCGGTCGCAGTGGTGCCGGGCAACTCCTTCGGACCGGGCGGCGAGGGATTCGCGCGCATGTGCTACGCCACCGAATACACAAAGATCGAAGAGGCACTGCATCGTATGGAAAAGTTTATGAAGAGGTATGGGTAGAGCAGTATAACAGTGATCAGTGACCAGTCATCAGTAGGGGCGGACCTGCGCGTCCGCCCCTTTTTGATTCTTATTACTCACTCACCTTACGCAACTTGCTCAAAGGCGGTCTGCGACCGCCGTGTTTTGCAAGCCGCCACCGCAGGGTCACAGACCCTGCGGGAGCATAAACTGCGTAAGGTGAATCATTAGCCCCTTGCGAAAGATTTCACGGATGTTGTCTTGGTCAAGATCACTTTGCACACTTTTGAACCACGGAGACACGAAGACACAGAGAAGATCAAGAAATAAAACTCCGTGACTCAGTGTCTCATCTGACCGGTACAGAATCCGTGCAATCCGTGGCAAAGAACTGGCTAGGCACGTTCCATTCCAACTACGCAAGAGGCTAATTCCTTTTGCAATGATATACTCCCGCTCATGGAGTCAGACTACAAGCAACTCGTGCGCGAACGCATCCTCGACCGCGAGTCGCTCATCCGCGCGGTGTTCACGGGGGCGCAAAAGGGAGAGTCTCAGGCGTGGGTGCGCGTGACCGTGCGTCCCGTCGAACTCAAGGGAGCGCTTCATTTGCAGATCACCCGCTTCAGCGAAAAACAGGACTTCACCAAAAATCACCTCGACGATGCGCCCGCCGCGATGGACGAACTGCTCGCCCTGCCCTTCCGAAATATTTTCATTGAAAGCAACGCGGGCAACGTGCAGGTCAACATTTCGAAAAAGGGCAAAGCCGTCGTCAAGGAATCCAAACCTGCAACAGCGGTTGCAAATATCTCCCATGACCGCCAAAAAAACAGACTGCTCACCGCCGAAAACGCCGCGCCCTTCCTGCAAGCCGTCGGCATCATGACTCAGGATGGCAGGATCAAAGCGGATATGCAAAGCAAGTTCAAGCAGATCAACGACTTTTTACGCCTGCTGGATGAAACCGACTCCTTCGCATCTTTGGCTGGTTCGCCCACCCGCACCGTCCACGTCGTGGACTTTGGCTGCGGCAATGCCTACCTCACCTTCGCCGTCTACTATTACCTGAACGAAATCCTAAACCTCGACGCGCACGTCACCGGCGTGGACGTGAAAACCGAACTGATCGAACGTCACCAGCAAAAGACGGAGTCGCTCGGCTGGAGCCGAATCAACTTCCACGCCGGGGAGATCGCGGGCTTCATCCCCGAACACACACCGGACATCGTCCTCGCCCTGCACGCCTGTGACACCGCCACCGACGACGCGCTCGCCAAGGGCATCGAATGGCAGAGCCAACTCATCGTCGCTGCGCCTTGTTGCCAGCACGAACTACAGGCGCAGATGGCGCGCGCGCCGATGCCCGCGCAGTTCTCGTCGGTGTTCGAGGATGGCATCCTCTTCGAACGCATGGGCGACATCCTGACCGACGCGTTCCGCGCCAACCTCCTGCGCATTGTGGGCTACCGCACCGATGTGACGCAGTTCATCCCCATCGAGCACACGGCAAAGAATTTGATGATCCGCGCGGTGAAGAATTCCTCGATGGACAACGCGCGCTGGCTCGAGGAATATAAAAAGATGAAATCGTTCTGGGGCGTCACGCCGTATCTCGAACGATTGCTAAATGAAGAACATCCTGAATTGTTTTGAGGAGGACACCATGCAACCCGACCTTTCCATTTATAAGCGCCCCATCGAAATTTTACAGCGACTGATTCGCTTCAACACCACCAACCCGCCCGGTGACGAGGCGGAGTGCGTCGCGTACATTCGAGGCTTGTTGACCGAAGCGGGAATAGAATCAACAATACTCGAGCGGACGAAGAACCGCCCCAACCTGATCGCGCGTCTGCCGGGCGCGGGCAAGGCGCCGCCGCTGTTGTTGTACGGTCACGTGGACGTGGTCACGACCGAGAATCAAAAGTGGGAACAGAATCCGTTCGGCGGCGAGATCATTGACGGCATGGTGTGGGGACGCGGCGCGCTCGATATGAAGGGCGGCGTGGCGATGCTGGTCTCCGCGTTCCTGCGCGCCAACGCGGAGGGATTGCAACCGCCCGGCGATATACTCCTCGCCATCGTCAGCGACGAAGAGGCGGGCGGCGATGACGGCGCGAAATTTCTTGCGGAACAACACGCGGACCTGTTCAAAGGAGTCCGCTACGCGCTGGGCGAGTTTGGCGGATTCAGCCTCCACGTCGGCGGGAAGCGTTTTTATCCGATCATGGTCGCCGAGAAACAGATCTGCTGGATGAAGATGACCGTTCGCGGGCAGGGCGGACACGGGTCGATTCCGGTACGCGGCGGCGCGATGGCTAACCTCGCACGATTGTTGAAACAACTCGATGAAAACCCGCTCCCGATCCACGTAACGCCTGCGGCGCGCATGATGATCGAACCGATGGCGCGGGCGGTGGGCGGCATCAGCGGCATGATCCTGAAGCAGTTGACCAACCCCGCGCTGGCAAAGTCTGTGCTCAATGTGCTTGGCGAACGCGGACGTTTATTCTCGCCCCTGCTGCATAACACGGTCAGCCCGACGATCCTGCACGGAGGCAACAAGATCAACGTCATCCCCGGTGAGGTATCGGTGGAGCTGGACGGGCGGCTATTGCCGGGCTTCACGCCGGACGATATGTTGAGGGAACTTCGCCCGATCGTCGGGGATGATGTGGAGATCGAGATCGTCCGTCACGACCCGGGTCCTTCTGAGCCGAATATGGGGCTGTTCGACATGCTGGCAAACGTCTTGCGCGAATCAGACCCGGATGGAATTCCGATTCCCCTCTTGTTGGGCGGCGTCACCGACGCGCGCTTTTTCTCACGCCTCGGCATCCAGACCTACGGCTACCTGCCGATGACCCTGCCGGAAGATATGAACTTCGCGCAGGTTATCCACGCGGCGAACGAGCGCGTGCCCGCCGCGGCGATCGATTTCGGCACGCAGGCGATTTATAAGGCGTTGCAAAGATTTATCTAACAGCAACACAGCAAGGGTGTGAAATAAAAATCCCCGCGAGGTTGACCTCACGGGGATTTTCGTCAGACTGGGTTCCAGTCAATTAGCCAAGCACAATGACGTTGGCGGCTTGCGGACCCTTCGGTCCCTGCTCGACGGTGAACTCGACCTTCTGTCCCTCTTGAAGGTTTTTGAAGCCTTCACCCTGAATGGCGGAGAAGTGGACGAAGACGTCCGGTCCGCCATCGCGGGCGAGAAAGCCGTAGCCCTTCGTCCCGTTGAACCATTTGACTGTACCGTTGATACGTTCCGACATGTTTGCCTCCTTGGCAAAGAAAAAATATGGAGGTAACCATTGGGTATTGCATCGGAGTCGCCTCAACGGCGATAAACAAAGCGGCTCACGGATGATCCGTGAGCCGTTCTGGTGCGTCCAAAGCAAACTACTGGTATCCTACGCCCGCAAGTGTAGCATGGGCGGGGGGATGTGTCAACGAAATCACTTCGCCTTTGCCAGGCTGAATTTCTCCTTGCCGACCCGGTAATTCCCGTTGTGTTTCAACACCTGCTCCACCAGGTCCTCGGGAATGTCCACCAAGGTGAACGTATCCTCGATGCGGATCTTGCCAATGGTGTAGCCGGGGATATTCGCATGGAAGGCGATCGTGCCGACGATATCGTTCGGGCGGATTCCGCTCGACTTGCCTTTGTTCAACTTCAAGCGCACCATCCCCTCCTCATGCGACGAGCCGCCTCGCGATCGCAGGGGCGGCTTGCCTCCCCTCCCCGGCTCTTCTCGCCTCCCGAACGCTTCTCTCTTTCCTCGCCTGCCTTGCGCTGCCCCGAAGGGTTCATCTTTCCTTTTGAACTCAGCCTTCACCTCGCCGATCTCCGCGATCGGTCTTTGCTTTTCATCCGCCCGCGCGATCTTGATCGCCGCCGCGGCGATGTTGGTCACATCGTGCCCGGCTTCGATCAACTCTTGCACCATTTCGAGTTCGCGCTTGAAACGTCCGCGCCCGAGCCAGATCTTCAACGTATCCACCACCTGTTGTTCGCGGTGACGGTGAATCTCGCCGACGGTCGGCACTTCCAGTTTGGCGACTTGTTGCTTGGTGAGTGCCTCCACTTCGCGCAGGCGGCGTTTCTCGCGCGGCGCGAGCAGAGTGATGGCGACACCTGTTTTGCCGGCGCGACCCGTCCGCCCGATGCGATGGATGTACACTTCGGCATCGTCCGGCAAGTGATAGTTGAAGACGTGCGAAATATCGTCAATGTCCAGCCCGCGCGCCGCCACGTCGGTGGCGACCAGCACCTTCAGTTGGTTGGCGCGGAACCGCCCAAGTACACGCTCGCGCGCGTTCTGGTCGAGATCGCCGTGGATCGCCTCCGCAGGGATGCCGCGCACGACGAGTTCGTTCGCGAGGGTCGCGGTCTCAGCGCGGGTGCGGGCGAAGATCAATGCGCTTTTAATCGGCTCGATCTCGAAGAGACGCGTGAGCGCGTTGGTCTTGTCCGCTTCGTGGACGAGGTAGTAGCGCTGTTCGATCGCCGAGGCGGTGAGCGTGCTTCGTTTAATGGTGACAGGCTGAGGGTCCCGCATGAAGCGGCTGGCTAGCGAGCGAATGCGCGGGGGCAGGGTCGCGCTGAAGAGGGCGGTCTGCCGTTCGGGAGGAGTCGTCCCCAGAATTTTTTCCACATCCTCGATGAAGCCCATGTTGAGCATTTCGTCCGCTTCGTCGAGCACCACGGTTTTGATCTCCGTCAGGTTGAGCACGTTGCGTTCGAGCAGGTCGTTCAACCGACCCGGCGTGCCCACCACCACATCCACGCCGCGCTTGAGATTGCCGATCTGCGGTCCGTACGGTTGCCCGCCGTAGACAGCGAGCACGCGCACGCGCAGGTGTTTGCCATATTCGGTCATCGAATCGGCGACTTGCAGGGCGAGTTCGCGCGTGGGCGCGAGGATCAACGCCTGCGGTTGTTTTTGCGGTTGAAAATTTTGGAGGATGGGTAAAGCGAACGCGGCGGTCTTGCCGGTGCCCGTCTGCGCCTGCCCGATCACATCTGCCCCTGTGAGCATGATGGGGATCAACGCGGCTTGAATGGGCGTCGGCTCGGCGTAGCCGAGTTCGGTGATTGCCTGCATGATCTCGTCACGCAGGTTGAGGGAGGTAAATTCGGTTGTCATCGTTTTCCTTTGGTCTGATAGTCGTTAGTCAGATGGTCGGGTAGTCGGCAGGCGGTTGGTCTGGACTATCAGACTACAAGACGAACCAACTACGCGACCAGGTTTTGATGACTCCGTTTCACTTCCTTCTTGCAAACAAAACCTTTCTTTTCAGATCGGTTCGCCCAACAAAAAAGCCCGAGTCAACTTCATCGGGCGTTCGATTAGAGTGATCAAAACTATTCCGAGATGTATTACAGCGACGGGAGTATAACACGCTTTCCAACACTTCCACGCATCGAATCCGCAATTTAGATTCAATCCAAACCGTGTAGAATGGGGCAATCAGGAATAACGCATGGATACGCTCATCCCCGGACAAATGCTCGGACCCTATCGGATCATCAGCCAGATCGGCAAGGGAGGCATGGCAACCGTCTACAAGGCATACCAGCCATCCATGGACCGCAACGTGGCGATCAAGGTCCTGCCGAGGCAACTGGCGGAGAGTCCTGAATTTGCGGCGCGCTTCCAGCAGGAGGCGCGTATCATCGCCCGCCTCGAACACCCCCACATCCTGCCTGTCTTCGATTTCGGCGAGAGCAACGGCGTCACCTATTTTGCGATGCGCTATCTCGAAGCCGGCACGCTCAAGACCCGCATGGAATCGGGCTTGCTTTCCTTGAACGAGATCGACCGCCTCTTCACCCAACTCGCCGAAGCGCTGGGGTACGCGCACGCGCAAGGCATCATCCACCGCGACCTCAAACCCGCCAACGCCCTCGTGGACGAACACGGGAATCTCTTCCTCACCGATTTCGGCATCGCCAAACTGCTGGAAAGCGCCTCCCCGCGCCTCACGCAGACCGACGCCATCATGGGCACGCCCGCCTACATCAGCCCCGAACAGGCAAAGGCGCAATCCGTCGACCGGCGTTCCGACATTTATTCGCTCGGCATCATCCTCTACGAGATGGTCACTGGCAGTGTGCCGTTCGTCGCCGACACGCCGCTCGCCGTCATCCTCAAACACATCAGCGACCCGCTGCCTCCGCCGTCCATCGTCAAAAAGGACATCCCCGAACCCATCGAGCGCGTCATCCTCAAAGCGCTTGCCAAGGAACCGTCGGACCGCTATGCCTCGGCGGAGGAATTCCTCACCGCCTGGAAGCGCGCGCTCACCGAAACGGACACCGCCGCACGCGTGCCCGAACCGAAACCCGCGCCCGCCTCTCGCGCAGGGACGTTTGCCCCGCCGCCCGCGCCTGTCCCCCAGCCCGCGCAGAACCGAACCGGCTTGCTCGTAGGCTGCCTCGTGATCGCCTGTCTCGTATTTTCCGTGGCAGGCATCGGAATCGTCTTCTTCAACTGGCAAGGACCCGCCTTCCTCACTCCCGCCACACTGACTCCCCATGCCACACTCACCAGCGTACCCACCCAGCCCCCTCCGCCCACGGAGATTTCACCCCCGCTCACCGGCGCCGCGCTATTGCAGGACGATTTCTCCCAACAGGAGGTGGTCTGGGGCACGCTCGCCGATTCGGATAACGTCATCGAATACGACGGCGAATCCCTGCGGGTGACCATCTTCCGCGACAACTGGTTCGTTTGGACGACGCCCAACACCGAAACCTATGAAAACATCCACGTCGAAGTGACCGTCGTCAATAACGACGAACAACCCAACACCGCTTTTGGAATCCTTTGCCATCACCAGGACGCGGACGAATCGTATTACTACATGGCGGTCACCCCCAGCCAGGAATATGTCATCGCCAAATCCGAAGATGGACAGACAGACGTTTTCCTGACCAACGACGATCAATGGGGCTCATCCGACCGCATCCCCCGCAACGCCGCCTCCTACCGCGTCGGCGCGGACTGCGGCAACGGCACCCTCACCCTCTATGTGGACGGCGCGGTGATCGATTCGGTCTCGGATGCCTCGTACACCAGCGGAGGCGTGGGTCTGATGACCTGGAGCGGCTTCGAAGCCCCGTCTGCCGATGTGACCTTCGATGATTTCCTCGTCCTTTCGCTTGAATAATTTCAAAAAAGAGCATCTCGTTCCGCTGGGGGTATTCCTGCTCTTCCTTGCGACAGCCGCCTATTACAACATCCCCACAGCCGAGTTCCTCAACACAAAATTTGGCTGGGAATATGGCAACATCGCCGAGTCGCTCGTCCGCGGTCATGGCTTCGCCAACGCCTTCACACCGCAGAGCGGTCCCACCGCGTGGATGCCACCGCTATTCGTGTTTTTCCTCGCGGGCGTGTTCAAAGTCTTCGGGGTCAAGACCCTCGCGTCGATGTGGGTGGTGTTCCTGTTCAAATATTCCGCCCTAGCCGCCTCCTTATCCTTTCTGCTTTCCACTCTCAGATACACGGGACATGGAAAATTCAAATACCTGCTATCGTTGATCTACATCGCGCTGGTCTTCTTCAACCGCGATGCTTTCTTCCGTTCCCTGCACGATGATTGGGTAATTCTGTTCTTTACCTGCTGGGCGCTGTACGCCTTTTCACTACAGGTTGCCGAATCCATCCGAACCGCCCGCGTCCATCTGCTGCTTCTGGCGATCCTGTTGCCTCTGACCAACCCCGTGTTGACGTTGTCATTCGTCATCACCGAGTGCGCTATACTCCTGAAGCGGCAGGGTAACGGATCATTTGCCCAGACATGGCGGTCTGCCGCGCTGGTTTTTGTTTTTCTCGCCGCCTCCACGCTCGTGTGGACGGCAAGGAACTACCGGGTCTTCGACGCCTTCATCCCCATCAAATCCAATTTCTGGTACGACTTTTACCAGGCAAACGGCTTGGACGACGACGGCTTGACCACCAACGAGACCTTCGCCAAATATCATCTGATCAACCCGAACGAGATCCAGGAAAAGTACCTGCGCGAAGGCGAAGCCGAGTTCACCGAGTCGTACAAAGCGTTATCCAAGGAGTGGATCACAAGCCACCCCTCCCGCTTGCTATCCAATATCGGCAGGCGCGCCTTCAGCGCGTTCATCTACTCGCATTACGTGGAGGACATCCCGCACACGACCCCGGGTGCGATATCGCCGGAAGACCTCTTCCTCCTGCAACAGGAGGGGCTGGTGTACGTGGACGAATCCTTTGTGGTGTACTGGGTATCCATCTCCCTTCCGCAAAACGAGTTCGAAGATCGGATTCAACGCCTGCCCCTCGGCGACCCTCCCGGCGTCCTCAACGATTGGCTGAACCAGCGTGCCGCGCTCGAATCGCACAAACAGAGTTGGAAGATCGTTTTGAAAACCTTGTCCCTGTCCATTCTCCCGTCCATTTGCATACTCATCGGGTTGTTCATCAGCAAAATTCGCAAAAACCCAATCTTTGCGATCTCATTCGCGCTCTACCTGACATACCTTGCCCCATACATCCTCGCGTCATTCTATCGTCGCTACCAGGTGCCGTTGATCGGCTTGCAATCTGTTTTCATCGTCTTCTTGGCAGGCGTGGTTTTGGAAACAATCTTGCCGCAGATGCCTCCTCGACAGGACGGGAAAGGAACAACCTCATGAGCAACGAACAGCCGTTCAATACCGAAGAATTGTGGCGCGAGTGGTTCACCACCAGCGCATACAGCGCGGAGAAGCGAGTCCATCGTATGTTGCGCTACCTCCCGCACGAGCCGCGTTGTAAATTTTGTAACGCGCCCTTTCAAGGAATCGGAAGTGTTCTGGTCCGAGCCGTATACGGAAAAAAGCAATCCAGCCTCAACCCGAGGTTTTGCAGTGTCTGCGAAGATTTTGCCGCCAGATTTCCGGGCGGCGCGGAAGTGGCAATGTCCATGCTGTTTGCGGACGTGCGCGGCTCCACCGCTCTTTCCGAGCAGATGACCCCAATGGATTTCAGCCGTTTGATCAACTCGTTCTACGTCGAGGCGACCAAGGTCATCACGAGCGAGGATGGCTTGGTGGAAAAACTGGCAGGCGACGCGGTCGCCGCGTTTTGGGGCGCCGGCTTTGCGGGTCCGCAATACGTGAAACGAACGTTGGACGCGGCGCAGAAAATGTCGAACGTCATGAAAGGGCGGGGCATCCCCGTCGGCATCGGCGTCCATGCCGGGGTCGCCTTCTTTGGCGCGATGGGCGCGGCGGACGGGCTCATCAATATCTCCGCCATCGGCGATGAAGTGAACCTGGCGGCGCGCCTCGCCTCCAAAGCCGCGGCGGGTGAGATCATCGTCAGTGAGAAAGCGTTGAACGAAGCGGGAGCAGACGCAAGCGCGTTCGAATCGCGCAGTCTGGAATTGAAGGGCATCCGCGAACCCGTCCGCGTGCGGGTCCTGCGCGGATAAATCATTAGCCACAGAGCGCACAGAGTCATCAGAGTTTCTTCTCAAAGATCTCAGTGATCACTGTGGCTGACTGCACTAGCATTTTGTTTTCCCTTTGTGCCTTTTTGGGGTTTGTGGTTAAATTCCACAGCAATGGATTCAAAGACCCTGCACGTCCTCGAATATGACAAGATCCGCGAACGGCTCAAAGGCTTTTGCGATTTTTCCGCGTCGATGCAACTTGCCCTCGCGCTCGAACCGACAGATTCGCACGACCTTGCCCTCGCCCGCCTCGCCGAGACTACTGAAGCGCGTCTGATATTCTCCACCAACGACATCGGCATCGGCGGCGCGCACGACATCCGCCCAGCCGTTGACCTCGCCGCGCGCGGCGGTGTGCTCGACCCCGAACAACTGCTGGACATCAAGTCCACGCTGATCTCGTGCCGCGAGTTGAAAAAATCCCTCGAACGCAAAACCGACGAATTCCCGCGTCTCTCCCAAATTGCGGCTGGACTCCCCGACCCCCACGGAATCGTGGACGCCATCACGCGCATCCTCTCGGACCGCGGCGAAGTGCTGGACTCCGCGTCACCCAAACTCGCCGACCTGCGCCATGAGATCAAGATCGCGCACGGACGGTTGATGTCGCGCCTGCAACGCTACCTCACCGAGTCGGCAAGCAAATTACAGGAACCGATCATCACTCAACGCGATGGGCGTTACGTCATTCCGCTCCGAGCCGAATTCAAAGGGAGTATCAAAGCGGTCGTCCACGATCAATCCTCCAGCGGCGCGACGCTGTTCGTCGAACCGTTGCCCGTCGTCGAACTCAACAACGAACTGCGCGAACTCGAATTGAAAGCCCGCGATGAAGAGCGAAGAATCCTTGCTGAAGTTTCGGCGCAAGTTGGTGAACATGCCGAAGAGTTCAAATACGGCGTCGAAAATCTCGCCATGCTCGACCTGATCTTTGCGAAGGCGAAGTATGCGGAGGAACTCAAAGCTAGTGAACCAGTGATCAGTGATCAGTTATCAGTGAACAGCAAGCAATCAGACCAATCGCAAATCGAAAATCGAAAATCGAAAATCGATCTTATCCACGCCCGCCACCCTCTCCTCGATCATCAAACCGTCGTGCCGATTGACATCGACCCGAAGGAAGGCACACGCGCCATCGTCATCACAGGACCGAACACTGGCGGGAAAACCGTGTCGCTCAAGACGGTCGGCTTGCTCGCGCTCATGGCGCAAAGCGGACTGCACATCCCCGCGCAGAGCGGCTCGGAGATTCCGTTTTTTCACAGCGTCTTCGCCGACATCGGAGACGAGCAATCCATCGAACAATCGCTCAGCACGTTCAGTGGTCACATCACGAACATCATCCGCATCCTCAAGCACATCGACTCGCGTTCGCTCGTCATCCTCGATGAACTCGGCGCGGGGACCGACCCGCAGGAGGGCGCGGCGCTCGCCCGCGCGATCCTCAGTCATTTGCTCGAAACGGGTTGCATGACCCTCGTCGCCACGCACTACCCCGAACTCAAAAACTTCGCGCACTCCACCGAAGGCGTGGTCAACGCCTCGCTGGAGTTCGACATCAAGACACTCCGACCGACATATCACCTCACCCTCGGACTCCCCGGCCGCTCGAACGCGCTCGCCATTGCCACACGCCTCGGGCTCGACGGGAACATTGTCGAAGCCGCCCGCAACGAGGTCAACCCCGAAAGCATCCGCGCCGACAAATTGCTCGATGATATCCGCAAGGAGCGCAACCGTACCTCGCGCGAACGCCAGAAGTTGGAGAAAGCGCGCGATAAACTCGAAGCGCAGAACGCCGAACTGCAAAAGCGGCTCGAGAAGATCGAAGATGAACGCCGCGACGTCCTTGCCAAAGCCCGCGCCGAGGGCGAACTCGAAGTGGCGGTGCTCAGAAGCAACATTGACTCGCTGAAGTCGCAACTGAAGAAGGCAAAGCAACCGCTCGAAGCAATCAAATCCATTGAAGAGAAGATCGAACAGGTTGAGAAGAAAGTTGAAGCGCCGGTTGAAAGACGGCAGACGATAGACCATGAACCATCATCGTCCATCGTCCATCGTCCACTGTCGCTCGGTGAGCGCGTCCTCGTCGGCACGTTGAATGCCGAAGGCGTGGTGACAGCCGTAAGCGAGTCCGAGGCGGAGGTGCAGGTGGGGAGTCTGCGCGTGCGGGCGCGGATGTCGGAGTTGGTGAGGAAGTCCAGTCAAGCAGTGAGCAGTGAACAATTATCAGTTACCGGTCTCAAGTCTCAGGTTTCAAGCGATGCCCTGAGTTTGTCGAAGGGTTCCACGATTCCAAATTCCAAGTCCCCAGGTCTCGAACTCAACCTGCGCGGCAAACTCGTGGACGATGGACTCGACGAGTTGAATACATACCTCGAACGCGCGTATTCGGCGGGGTTGCTGTTCGTGCGGATCGTGCACGGCAAAGGGACGGGCAAGATGCGCGACGCGGTGCGCGATGCGTTGAAGCAAAGCGAATACGTAACGTCGTTCGAGGAGCCGAAGGAAAACGAAGGCGGCGCGGGCGTGACCGTGGCAATGATTGCGAAATAGCGGAGGCGACATGACTCTCGATGATGCGATCAATCAAATGACCAAAACCATCCAAGCCGCGTGCGCAAGCGCGGAGGTGAAGACAGCGAAGATGTCCGACGAAGAGGCGCGGCTTTCGGTGTACGCGCCTGCGGGCGATATGCAACGAATCAAGGACGCGACCTTTCAACCCGCGCTCGATCTGTTGAACAAAGAGGGCATGGATATTCAGGTGTTCGTCTACAATAAAGACGCGCCGCCGTTGAAAGGTTGACAGGAGATTCCCATGGATGCGATCCGCAAACAAGCCTTGCATATCTCCATCACGGTCGTTCTGATCGTGGCGGGGATCACCGCTGCGGCGCTGGTAGCGACTCAATCCGCCCAGCCGCCATCGTTCACCCTTGAACTCATCATCTTCCTCACCGGCGCGGCGGGCGGAGTGGCAAATAACTATCGCAGGTTGATGCGCATGCCCGTGGACATGATCGAGGCGCAATCGATCATGGCAAGTCAACTGATCACCTTCCAGATCTATATTTCCCCGCTGGCGGGAGGAATCTTTGCCGCCGTGCTCTACTTGATCTTCATGTCCGGTTTCCTGCAAGGGACGTTCTTCCCCGCCTTCGACCCGGTCATGAAAGACGGGTACGAATCCTTCCGAGTATTTTCACAAGGCGCGAACCCCGCCACCAATCAGGATACCGCCAAAGCCATCCTGTGGGCGTTCATTGCCGGGTTCTCCGAAGGGCTGGTGCCAAACTTCATCGATAAAATCCTACGCGAGGTGACCCACAAAGAAAGATCGGAAGAGCCTCAGAGAAAGAAAATCACTCCTTCTCGCCGCTGATCTTCTTCCACGCCTTCTTCATGTTCAGCGCGTCGTCCTCCATGATCGGGCTTTCGCACAATATCCGCCCGGCGCACCCGAATTCCTTCAACACCTGAAACAGAAAATTGATCTTCAGATCGGACTCCGCCAGCGCGAGATGATTCTTCTCGCCCTTCGGACCGTATTCGATTCCGGAGAGGTGGATGTGCAGATGCTTCAACGCTTCCTTCCCCAGTGCGGCTTGGTACGCCTCCAGCAGCGACGTCCACTCTTTGACCGTGTTTATCGTTCCATCGCCGGGGCGCGCGTGCAAGTGCGCAAAGTCGAGGCACGGTTGCACGCCTTGAATCGCCTTGCTCATCGCCAGCGTATCCTCCAACGACCCCAACATCGCGGATTTGCCCATCGTCTCCGGGCGGATCGTCACCGGGTTGCCCTTCTTACGCAGTTCATCGAGTACGCCCTTCAAACGTGGGATGGCAACCTTCAACACCTCCGCCGGCGGGCGTTCGAAGTACGAGCCGGGGTGGAAGATGATATCCGTGGCGCCGGCGAGGTTGCCGTAATGCGCCGCGTCCATCAAACGCTTGCGTGACTTGGGCCACTCATCATCGGTGGCGTTCAAATTGAAGAAATACGGGGCATGGACGCTCAAAGTCACACCGTGCTCCGTTCCCGTTTGCTTGATCAAAGCGCACGTCTCCTCCGACACGCGCACCGACTGCACCCAGCCGAGTTCGAGCGTATTCAACCCGATGGATTTGCTGAACCCGATCGCCCCCACCGACCCGCCGGGTTTCTTGGGCGTGCCCATCGGCGAACCGACCGTGCCAAATTGAAAAGAAAGCGTCATGTTAGCTCCTCTTATTTTTTCGTGTCATTGCGACGTGGCAATCCCGACGCGCCACTCAAAACTTGTTTGAAGGTTCGTTGAGATACCATCCCCTTGCGGGATTGCCACAGGCGCTACGCGCCTTCGCAATGACACCATTCACTTTTATTTTCCAATCAATAGATTCATCTTCAACCACAACGGCGGACCGAGGAGCAACAACCCGATCAAGACCGCCGAAAGCGCCGCCACCAGCACCGCACCGGCGCCCACATCCTTGCCCACTTTTGCCAGCGGATGTTTCTCCGGGCTTGCCAGGTCCACGGCGGCTTCGATGGAGGTGTTGATGAATTCGGCGGTGAAGACCATGGCGATGGTCAACACCAGCACCGCCCAATCGCGCGCCGGAAGCCCCACCCAGAACCCGAGCGCAATGACGACCGTCGCCACGAGCGAATGGACCCAGGCATTCTGCTGTGTTTTCAGCACGTACATCCACCCGCGGAGGGCGTGTCCAATGGCGGCGATACGGGAGAGGGTGAAGGTTTTGATTCCGTTCATTGCCGGTATTTATACTACGTACTGCGTATTGCGTAATACGAATTTTGATTACGCAGGTATCACTCCTCACGGATATGAATCGTACCCAAACCCAGCGACGCCAAAATCTCCGCCTGCGCTTTCCACATCCGCTTTTTTTCTTTGGCGCCGGCATGGTCGTGACCGAGCAAATGCAACACGCCATGCACCACGAGCAGTTGCACTTCCGATTCCAGCGGATGATCGGCGGCTTTCGCTTGCGCCCGCGCGCGGGGGATCGAGAGGAGGATGTCGCCGAGGTAGGGTAAACCAGTTTGCGGGTCGGTTTCTGAGCCGTGCGCTTCCGAGGCGGGGAAGGACAGCACGTCGGTCGGCGCGTTGATTCCCAGAAAGTCACGGTTGAGTTGTTGCAGGCGCGCGTCGTTCGTCAGCACAATGGACAGATCCGCCTCGGGCGATTTTTTCTGGTGCGTGAGCGCGGCGCGCGCGGCGCGTTGTAGCAACCGCGCGGGGAATTTAAATTTCGATTCGATGTGGATCATTTTATTTTCGCGGCGCGGTGTTCACGTTCGGCACCGCAGACTCTTCGTTCGGGTAGGAGACACGCGGGTGATGCGTGCCGCGCAAAATGCTGACGTATGCCTCGGTGATGATGCCGAGATCGCGCAAGGTGAGTTGGGTGTTATCGAGTTGTCCCTGTTTTTGGGCGGAATCGATGGTGGCGAGCACCACCTTGCGAAGCGACTCTTCATCCTGCGGGCGTTCGGCGCGGGCGCGCGCCTCGGCGCCGTCGGCGAGCATGAGCAGGGCGGTTTCACGCGAGCGCGGGCGCGGGCCGGGATAGCGGAAATTATCCACATCCACGTTTGCCGCCTCGCCGCCGGCGGCTTCGATGGCTTGGTTGTATTGGTAGCGCGTGATCATCGTGCCGTGATGTTCGAGGATGAAATCGTCGATACGGCGCGGCAGGCGGTATTGACGCGCCAGCGCCACTCCGTCGGTGACGTGGGCGATGATGGTCGCCGCGGCATCGGCGGGATTCATATCCTCGTGCGTGTTCACCTGTCCCTGCGGCTGGTTCTCGATGAAGAACATCGGGTTCATGGCTTTGCCCACATCGT
>CAZGSB010000030.1:0-33949 GCA_964528275.1 uncultured Anaerolinea sp.
ATGGAGCCTGTAGCTCAACGGCAGAGCGCTACACTGTGGCTGTAGATGTTGTGGGTTCGAAACCCATCAGGCTCCCAGCTTTAAGACCCGAAAGGTGTTCGTCAACCTTTCGGGTCTCATCGTATAATACTCTCATGTCCCAAACCATCAACGTCCTCTTTCTTGCGGCGGAAGCCGAACCGTTCGTCAAAGTCGGAGGGCTGGGCGATGTGGCGGGGACCCTGCCGCGCGAATTACACGATGCATCGGGGGAGGAAACGAACGTTGATGTACGGCTTGTGCTCCCCCTGCACCCGGTGATCAAAACCGACACGCTCAAACCGCTGGCGATCTATTCCATTACCAAAGGGAAAACTGAACTTCAGGTGGATGCGTTCGAAGGCGCGTTGAACGGCGTGCCCGTGTATTTCATCAGCGGCGACCCGATCAAGGCAAGCGGCTCGGTGTATTCCTCCAACAATAAACTCGATGCGGAAAAATATGCGTTCTTTTCACTCGCCGCCCTCGAACTGCCCCGCCACCTGAACTGGACGCCGGACATCCTGCATTGCAACGACTGGCACACCGCCCTCGCCGCCTACGGCAATCTCGTGCGCCGCTGGGAGGATAAAAAGAACCGCATCGCATCGGTGGTCTCGATCCATAACCTTCCGTTTTTAGGACCCGACATCCGCGAACTGCTCGAGGAGTACGGTCTGCCGCTTGCCAACACCGACTTGCCGGACTGGGCGCGCGTGCTCCCCATGCCGCTCGGCTTGTGGGCATCGGACGCGATGGTCGCCGTTTCGCCGACTTACGCCGATGAAATCCTGCACGAGGAATTCGGATGCGGCTTGCAGGACTTCTTCAAGAATCGCACCGACACACTGAGCGGAATCCTCAACGGGTTGGACACCGCTTCATTCGACCCTCAAACGGATTCGTCCCTCGCGGCAACTTTCACCGCTGAAACTCTTTCGCTCCGCCCTAAAAACAAGACCGCCCTGCAACAGCGAGTCGGCTTGCCCGAAACTGCGGATGTTCCCCTGCTTGGCATGGTCACCCGCATGGACGTGCAAAAAGGCGTAGACATCGCCCTCAAAGGCTTGCGCATGTTGAAAAAGCAAAACTGGCAGTTCGTGTTGCTCGGCGCCGGCGACCCCAAACTCGAAGCCGCGGCGAAAAAACTTCAGGAAGAACTCCCTGACCGCGTCCGCGTGGAGACCCGTTACGATGCCAAACTGGCGCGGCAGATTTATGCCGGGGCGGATATCTTCCTCATGCCGTCCCGCTATGAGCCGTGCGGCACCTCACAAATGATCGCCATGCGTTACGGATGCGTGCCGCTCGTCCGCGCGGTGGGCGGGTTGCACGACACCGTCACCGATGGCGAGACCGGGTTCGCCTTCGTGGACACCAAGGTAAAGTCGTTCAACGATGCGCTGCGCCGCGCGTTGCAACTCCTTCCGTATCACTCCCGCTGGGCAAATATACAAAAAGCCGGCATGGCGTTGAACTTTGGCTGGCGCAAGTCTGCCGAACAATACCTTGCCCTGTATAAAAAATTGATGGAAGAATCAAAGTCGCCTGTCCCCTACCCGGCGCCGAAGGAACCAAAGGGGCGGAGAATCCGCGAGACCAAAGAGACCGTTGAACCCACCCACGGAGATGCCGTATGAAAACACGCGCGATCATCCTCGCCGGCGGAGAAGGCTCGCGCCTCGGCGCCCTCACCGTCAAGCGCACCAAACCCGCTGTGCCGTTTGCCGGCAAATACCGCATCATCGATTTCGCTCTCTCGAACTGCGTCAACTCGGGGATCATCGACCTGATGGTGCTGGCGCAATACCGGCCGCAATCGCTCATCGAGCATATCGGCGCCGGCGCGCCCTGGGACCTCAACCGCGATTTCACCGGCGGCATCAAGATCCTCACCCCGTACAAAGCCCGCAACGACTCGGACTGGTACGCCGGCACTGCGGATGCCGTGCAACAAAACTTCGGCTTCATCAAGCAAGGTTCGCCCGACCTGATGCTCATCCTATCCGGCGACCACATCTACACCATGGACTATGAGCCGATGATCTCGTTCCACCGCGACCACGAGGCAGACCTGACCATGGGCGTCATCACTGTCCCGAAGGAAGAAGCGTCGCGGTTCGGCATCCTCGCCACAGACGACAAATACCGCGTCACCTCGTTCGTTGAAAAACCGAAAAAACCGCCGTCAACCCTTGCCAACATGGGCGTGTACCTGTTCAACCGCGATGTGCTCGACAAGGTATTGTGGGAAGACCGCCAGCGAAAAGATTCGAAACACGATTTCGGCAAGGATATCCTGCCGCGCATGATCAAATCGAATGCGCGCGTGTTTGCCTTCCCCTACAGCGGCTATTGGATGGACGTGGGGACCCTGGAATCATACTGGCAGGCGCACATGGACCTGCTTTCGCCGTCGCCCGCCCTCAAGTTGTACAACCGAAGCTGGATCATCCACACCCGCACTGCCGAACGCCCGCCGGCGCGCTTCCCCGCCAAGGGCAACATTTACGCCAGCATGATCTGCGACGGTTGCTTCATCGAGGAGGGCGCCGTGGTGGAAAGCAGTGTGCTCTCGCCGGGGGTCATCGTACGCTCGGGCGCTGTGGTGCGAGAATCGATCCTGATCAACGACACCGAGATCAAGCCCGGCGCGGTGGTCGAACGGGCGGTGCTCGATAAACAAGTCATCGTCGAGGAAGGCGCGCGCGTCGGGTGGGGAGTCACTGACCAAAATATTCGCATCGCGCTGGTCGGCAAAAACAGCACCGTCCCCGCGGGATACGTGATCGAACCCGAAGCGGAGATCGGCACCGACGTCATTCAAAGCGACTACCCGGACTCGACCATCCGCGCCGGTCAATCCATCATCACGCGGAGACAGCCCAATGAAATTTGAACGCGCGAGCGGACTCCTCCTGCACCCCTCCAGTTTGCCCGGTGGCTACGGCATCGGCGACCTCGGCGGGCAAGCCTATCGCTTCGTGGATTGGCTGGCAGGCGCGAATATCAAACTCTGGCAGATCCTTCCGCTGGGACCCACCGGCTACGGCGATTCGCCGTACCAGTGTTTTTCCGCGTTTGCCGGGAACCCGTACCTGATCAGCCCCGACTCGTTGATTCAAGATGGATTGCTCACCCGAGACGATCTTGCGGATGCGCCTGCCTTCTCCGCCTCACGCGTGGACTTCGGCTTGCTCATCCCGTGGAAGTTGAATCTACTCGGACGCGCCTTCGCGAACTTTACGCAATCAACATCACGGGGGAGTCACGATGAAGCGCTTCACAAAGACTTCCACTATTTCTGCGCATCCCACGCCGCCTGGCTGGACGATTATTCGCTCTTCATGGCGCTGAAGGATTCGCACGGCGGTAACGCCTGGAACACGTGGGACGAATCTCTCCGCCGGCGCGAACCAACCGCACTGGACGTCGCGAAGCGCGATTTGTCCGAAGGCATCCTGCGGCATTCGTTCTATCAATTCCTGTTCCATCGTCAATGGGACGCGCTTCGAAAATATACCAACGACAAAGGCATCAAGATCATCGGCGACGCGCCGATCTTCGTCGCCTACGATAGCGCGGACGTGTGGTCGCATCCCGAGTTGTTTTACCTCGATGAGGCGGGCAATCCCACGGTGGTGGCGGGCGTGCCGCCGGATGGATTTTCGCCGACGGGGCAACTGTGGGGCAACCCGCTGTATCGCTGGGATGCGCACAACGAGACCGGCTACGCCTGGTGGCTCGAACGCATCAAGGTCGCATTGCGCTCGGTGGATATTCTGCGGCTCGACCACTTTCGCGGCTTTGCCGGTTACTATGAAATTCCCGCCGGCGAAACCACCGCTGAAAACGGACATTGGGTGCCCGGTCCCGGCGCGGACCTGTTCCGCGCGCTCGATGCCGGGTTGAGCGACGGGCTGGCGACCGCCGAGATCAGCCTGCCCATCATCGCCGAAGACCTCGGCTTGGTGACGCCGGACGTGATCGAATTGCTCGAAGAGTTTCACCTGCCCGGCATGAAGGTGTTGCAGTTCGGCTTTTCAGGACCCGATAATCCATTTTTGCCGCATAACTACCCCGAGAACTGCACCGCCTACACCGGCACGCACGATAACGACACCGCGCGCGGCTGGCTGGAAACCGCCAGCGAGACCGAACGCGCATTCGCCCTGAACTATCTACATAGCATTCACGACACGTTCGTGTGGGATTTGATCCGCGCGGTGTGGGCTTCGGTGGCGGTCATTGCCGTCGCGCCGATGCAGGATGTGTTGAACTGCGGCGGCGAGGCGCGCATGAATTACCCCTCCCGCCTCGGCGGCAACTGGGAATGGCGCATGAACGACGGGGATCTGACCGCGGAACTGGGGGATAAACTCCGCGAGTTGAATTGGTTGTATTTGAGGTAAAGAATTTCACGATCAACCAAGACCAAAGATCTCAGCCACGGATTTCACAGATTCTCGCAGATTTTTTTTGCCTGGAAAGATCAAAACGAAAGCCGACCAGTCGTCACTGGGTCGGCTTTTATTCGTGCAAATTCGTGAAACTTGTACTGACGGTTCGTCTTTCGCTCACCGTGTCGAAGGATCCGTGGCTAGGCGCTTGAACCTATATTCGGGGCACTCACCTTCGTTTTACTTGAACAACTTCAGGTATTCCCCATACCCCTCTTCCTCCAACTTCTCCACGGGGATGAAGCGCATCGAAGCGGAGTTCATGCAATACCGCAGACCTGTCGGGGCGGGACCGTCCTCGAAGACGTGACCGAGGTGCGAGTCCGCGTGTTTCGAGCGGACTTCGGTGCGCGGGAATAACAGCTTGAAGTCGGTCTTGGACGCGATGTTCTCCGGCGCGAGCGGCTGGGTGAAGGAGGGCCAGCCCGTGCCCGAGTCATATTTGTCGAGCGAACTGAACAACGGCTCGCCGGAGACCACGTCCACGTAAATACCGTCCTGCTTGTTGTTCCAATATTCGTTGGAGTACGGGCGTTCCGTGCCTTCGTGCTGGGTCACTTGATATTGGAGCGGGGATAATTTCTGGCGCAACTCTGCATCGGCGGGTTTCTTGAAGTCTTTCATGTCTGCCTCCTGTTGGGTTTACACCGATATGACGAGCGTCCATCGTCACACATTACCCGGGAAAACCTTAAGCGAGTATTACGTGATTTTCTGCGTCAAATTAACGACGATGGCATGGCTCGCCCGGATCAAATTCCCCGGCGTGATCATGATCTCCTCGCCCCACACGCCCGCGCCGGTCCCGAGGAGGGGTTCGTCGAGCAGAGTCGCTTCGAGGAAGGAGCGGAATCCACTGGGTTGCCAGCCGAACGCGGGGATCGAACCGATGATGTATCCCGTCGTTTCTTTCACTGCGTCGGGCGAAGCCATCTGAATGTTGCGCGAGCCGATGGCTTTTTTTAAATTTCCCGAGACCGCGTTCTGGTCGCCGCCGAGCATGACGAGCACGCGCTCGCCCGTGTCCGCTTGAAAGATGAGGGTCTTCACAGCTTGGCGTTCAGAAAATCCCAGCACGTGCGCGACGTTCGCTGCTCCTTTTTCGGTTTCGGGCGGAAAACTGCGCGCTTCGTAGGGGATGTTCCGTTCGTCGAGATAAAGATGCGGAGGGAGTTTCATAGGCTGAGTTCCTTGCAAATGGTTTCCACGATTTCGGCGGGCGAAAAAGAAATTTCAACGGCAACGGCGTCGGCGGGTTCTTCCAAAATTTCAAATTGACTGCGGAGCATGTTCGGTTTCATGAAATGGTCCTTGCGCGCGTTCAACCGCGCTTCGATCTGTTCGTAGGTTCCGCGCAGATAAACAAATTTTACCCGCCCATCCACTCTCAGGCGTTCGCGATATGCCGCCTTCAACCCGGAGCAAGCCAGCACGAGCGGACGACGCGCCTGCACCCGGGCATGGATTAACGCGCGGAGTGAATCCAGCCAACTGGCGCGGTCTTCGTCGGTGAGCGGGATTCCGCGCTTCATTTTTTCGGTATTGGCGGGCGGATGAAAATCGTCGCCGTCGTAAAAATCCCAGCCCAGGCGTTTTGCCAGCAACGCGCCGATGGTGGTTTTGCCCGAACCGGCGACGCCCATCACGACGACCACCATGTTATCTCAACAGGAATCCGTGATTGAACGGATCGTTCGGATCGAGCCACAATTCATTCCTGCCGACGATATGCGCTTCGCCCCGCACCTCCGGAATGATCGCCGGATAGACGCCGAACGTCGCCTCTTCGACGACGCGCCCGCTGAACTTGCTCCCGACGATGCTCTCGATGATGATCGACTCGCCCACTCGAATCTCACCGCGCCGATGATGGATCGCCAGCCGTCCGCTCACCCCGGTCCCTGTGGGACTGCGATCCACCTCCCCATCGGCGAAGATGCACACGTTGCGGCTGTGCGACCCGGCGTCTTTTGGTTCGTCCACGAAGATCGTGCCGTATAAAAATCCCAAATCCTCTTCAAACGGATGGATGATCTTTCGGCTGTTCATCACCGCTCGTTTGATCGCCATGCCCTTTTCGATGAGCGTGCGAAAGTCTTTGTCGGTGCAGGTCACGTTCACATCTTTCGCGTTGACGTAGGCGTAAAACCCGCCGCCGTAGGCAAGGTCGTAACGAACTCGTCCCAACCCCGGCACATCCACAACCGCATCCAACTCCGCGACGAACGACGGCACGTTGTGGAACGAAACGCTTTTCACGCGGTTATTTTCGATGTTCGCGAACGCAGTGATCCGCCCGGCGGGGCTGTCAATTTTGATTTTCGTTGTTGGAGCGGTCATTGGCAACATGCCTGTTTCAAGCACGACCGTCGCAATGCCAATGACGCCGTGCCCGCACATGGTGCTGAACCCCTCGTTGTGGATGAACAGGATTCCAAAATCCGCATCTGGCGTGACGGGCGGCGTGAGGATGCACCCGTACATGTCCGCGTGCCCGCGCGGCTCCCACATCAACGCCGTGCGGAGGTGATCGTAATTTTCCCTGGCGTATCGCCGCTTTTCGAGGATGGTATCTCCATGCAACTCGGGGAATCCATCCACGATCACGCGGAACGGCTCGCCGCCGGTGTGCGCGTCAATGGCGGTGATTTTGAGCCAATCGGGGGGAGGGGTGAAATTCAGCGCAGAGTCAAATTTCAACATATCCTTTCACCTTTCTTGACACGCTCGCCCTAATCACGAGAGACCCCGAAGGGGTCAAATGATTATAGATTTGGCGAGGAATTAATTCGAACCCCGTAGGGGTGTCATAGAGTTGACAAGTTATGTCATCCCTTCGGGATTTGGAAACACATGGATTTCGATTCTAGAATCTTTTCATCCCTTCGGGATTTGAACGCCAATATGAGCTACAAGAACTTCTCCGTTTTCGCGGATTTCAATCTCGTCACCCGTCCGCAACCTCGCAAAATCAGACTCCGACAACGCCACCAGCGGAATCGGGTTCGCGTACAACTCATCCGCAACCACCGAGGCGAGGGCGAAGAAAAAATCTGCCGCGGTGGTGAGGATCGCGGCGGGAGCGGTCCCCGCGCGGATCGCTTCGAGTAATACCGCCGTCGTCGTGGACGACCCGCGCGTGAATGGTATCGCCAGCACACGATCTTTGGCGACCTCGCCCGAAAGCGGGTGCCTGCGGTCGATGATCTCGCCGGTCTTCCAATCGTAGCCCCCCCAGAATGAAAGCGGCTCGCGGCTGACGAGGGCGAGTCCCTTTGCCGCGCCGGGGATGATCGGTTTGCCCGTGAGAATCAACTCAGCCATAGAGAATCATCCCGCACAATTTTGCCTTCGACTGCCGAATTCACGCAATCGCGCAAACTGCCGAACGCGATTTTTCTGCCGAGCAAGCCCGGCGTGTAGTACGCAAACTTCGCCGAGTTGGTCATCAAGTGTTGAATCTCTTTCGGGAGCATCGGCGTGGTGAGGATGCAGGTGTCCACGGTGAGTTGCGCGCCGAATTCCTGCAGGGCATCGAGAAACCCCGCTTGCTTTGCGAGTTGAGTCATGGCGCGGCTGGAGGTGACTAAAAATTTCACATTCGCGTTTTTCTTTTTCCCCTTCACCAGCGGCGCGAGAAGTTTAAATTCCGCCAACGAAAAATGCGGGCTACCCAACACGATCATTTCCAGCGCGTCGCTGTCGGTATGAGTCAATTCGTGGCGGGCGGCGCGCAACATGTCCATCGTCACTTCGATCACGTCCTGCGGTGGTTTGTTTTGGAACGCCGACTCGGACGTCCCTGCTTCGGGGGTGACTCCGATCACGTGAAAGAGGGCAACTCCACCCGACGAAGCCGAAGCGGCGCCCAACGCCTTGAGTTGATCCTCACTGGGCGAAACAGACATCCCGCCGATCACCGGGATTCGATCCAGTGAAATCTTCCCCATGAAATGCCCGAGCACCGGGTAAAAGTCGTCGGTGTGTTGCAGAGCGGTCGGGATGCCCGTCAATTGCAAAAGAATTTGACCCGCGCGATTTTCGGTGAGATGCAACCCCATGGCAGGCGCGCGGCCCGTGACGGCACAGCACACATCGAACAGGTCGGGATACCGCTCGGTGCGCGCGCCGATCACCGAGTTGGCGAACACGATGGCATTCGACTCGCCCCACGCAATTTGCTGACCGAACTGCGGACGTTGTGCGGTTTGATACGGCGCACACGTCCACGTGGGAATCGTCCCCATCCCCGCATACGCGTCCATCTGACGTTTTGCCTGCCTCGCCCACTCTGCCGGCACCGCCCATTCGCGCCAGTGATGCTCGTCGAGTCCGCTCACGTTGAGCGTGGTCGGCACGGATACTTTCGCACCCAACCCTGCCAGCCGCTCGGCAAACTCCAACCCCGCGTCGCCGATGTAGACCGTGCTGTCGATATGCGCGCTTTCGATATCGAGCAACTCCCGCACCCCAGCCACATCCGCCATGCGCACAACGATCGCCATTGCCATCTTTGTGGCAGGTCCGTGGTCGCCATGCAACATTTCAAGGTCACGCTGAGAGAGGGTAAGCGCCATGGTTTTAATCGCTAACGGACGAGTGTCTTTTCGATGCGCGAGTCGGGAATGAACCAGATCGCCGCCACCAGCACATACAAGGCAAGCGAGAGCATGGGCTGGAAGAATGCCAAAGCGATCGCAACGATGTAGCCGACGAGAGAAACATATCCCTTAAAGTCGCTCCCGATCGCCGTCGCCAGCGCGGAATCCTTTCCGTGGTGCGAGATCATCGCGCGAACCAGCAGGAAGTAGGCAAAGCCCGCCATCCACAAGACGAAACCATAAACTGCCATGGGTAATTCAGCAAACATCGTCTCGCCGCTCCACGCGGTGGCAAAGGGCATCAACGACATCCAGAACAGCAGATGCAGGTTTGCCAATAGAATCCGCCCGTTGACCTGTTTGCCCGCCTGCCAGAGGTGGTGATGGTTATTCCAGTAAATTCCCACGTACACAAAACTCAGCACGTAACTAAAAAACACCGGCGCGAGTTCGCGCAAGGCTTCGAAGGTCGGTTCGTGGGGCACTTGCAACTCCAGAACCATGATCGTGATGATGATGGCGATGACGCCGTCGCTGAAGGCTTCCAGTCTGTTTTTGCTCATGGCGCAAGGATAACCGATACGGCAGCATTGCGGCAAGAGCGCACACATTCGTAGAGCGGGATAGTATCCCGCTCTACAGCCGAGAATTGAATATTTTTCTTGACACCCACCCCTCACGGGGCTACAATTTTTGCCTACCCACTTAACCCACAGAGGAGACCGACATGGCTTTTGAACTTCCGAAACTTTCGTACGCTTACGACGCGCTCGAACCGCACATCGACGCGCGCACGATGGAAATCCACCACACCAAGCACCACCAGACGTACGTCACCAACCTGAACGGCGCGGTGGATAAAACTCCCGAACTCGCCGGCAAATCGCTCGAAGCAATGCTCAGCGACCTGAACGCGGTCCCTGAGGGCGTGCGCATGGTCGTCCGCAATCACGGCGGCGGGACGTACAACCACAACCTGTTCTGGGAGGTGATGGGACCCAAAGGCGGCGGCGCTCCGGGCGGCGAATTGGCGAAAGCGGTCGAATCAGCCTTCGGGTCGTTCGATGCGTTCAAGGAGGAGTTCACCAAATCCGCCACCACGCGCTTCGGTTCCGGCTGGGCGTGGCTCGTCAAAAAAGGATCGGGCTTGGCGGTCGTCTCGACGGCGAATCAAGACACTCCGCTTTCCGATGGCGCGACCCCCATCCTCGGCATCGATGTGTGGGAGCATGCGTATTACCTGAACTACCAGAACCGCCGCCCCGATTACATCGCCGCGTTTTGGAATGTGATCAACTGGGACGCGGTTGCCGCCAAATTCGCGGCAAAATGACAAATTACACCTTGCAAGGCAATCGAAGGCAGATATAATCAGCCCATCGAAAAATATCATGCCCAGTCGGGTAGTACTTCTCAAAGGAGATGTTTTATGACTCACATCGTTACCAGTTTGTGCGTTCGAGACCGAGGTTGCATCGACGTTTGCCCCGTGGAGTGTATGATCCCCGGCGCGCCTCTCAATGAGTGGCCCTGGATCTACATCGACCCCGACACCTGCATCGACTGCGGCGCCTGTGTGCCCGAGTGCCCGTTTGCCGCCATCTTCCCGGAAGATGAAGTGCCCACCGCGTATACCGCCAAGGGCGGCGAGTATATCTTCAAAGTCGGCGAGACCGGTCACTACGAAGGCACGAACCACCACGGTCATCCCGTGGTTGCCGATGTCGCCCGCCAACTGCAAGCCGGCGAAGTGCTCGACCTCACACCCGATATTAAACCGAATTACGATTTCTTCAAAGGCGGTCCCGGCTACGGCGCAAAAGACCACGACAACGGCATGTAAGCCGCGTACAAAACGAAGAGCCAGTCGCTTCTTGACTGGCTCTTCTTATTTCCCGAACTATCCGATGATTTTTTGAATGGATGCGAGAACCGCTTCGCGCTTCACTTGAGCCTGCTCCCCCGTCGTCAGGTTTTTCACGACCACGAGCCCCTGCTCCGCCTCGTCAGGACCGAGTACCAGCGCTACTTTCACTTTCATCCTGTCGGCGAACTTGAACTGCTTGGGCAATTTCGTCGGCTCGGGATACACCATCACGTTGACTCCCGACTTCCGCAACTCCGCCGCCAGCGAAAAGGACTGCATCCATAATTTTTCATCGAACACGGTCACGAGCACCTGCGCCGCGCTGGGCTGAAATTCAGGGACGAGTCCCGCCTCCTGCAAAATGATGCCGATCACTACATCCCCCATTGCAAAGCCCACCCCGGAGAGCGGCTGTCCGCCCACATCAGCCAACAGGTTATCGTAGCGACCTCCGCCGAAGATGGCGCGCTTCAGCGAACCCGTGGTATCGAACGCCTCGAAGACCGTGCCGGTGTAATACAGCAATCCGCGCATGATGTTCGGATCGAACTTTACATACTCGCGCGCGCCGAGCGCGTCCAACGCGGCAAAGAGGCGGGTCAACTCGTCGCTCTTTTTCCACAAGTCAAAATCGCCGAGGATGTTTTTCAACCCATCCAGTTGACTTTGCGTAAGTCCGAGTTCGAGCGCATTCGCGTCCCATTTGGCGGGTTCCATTTTTGTGCGGCGGTCCACGAGGTTCGATACGTCCAGCCGCTTCTCGGGCGCAATCCCCAACGCATCGAATTCCGATTCCATCAGGCGGCGGTTATTCACGTAAATGCGCGCCCGCTCCGGGGTGAGCCCGACCGAGCGGAGGAAGGTCGCCCCCACCGCGATGAGTTCCGCATCCGCTTCCGGCGAGTTTACGCCGAGCATATCCACGTTCCACTGGAAAAATTCGCGAGACCGTCCTTTTTGCGGACTCTCGTACCGCCAAAACGGACCGAACGACCACCAGCGCACCGGGAAACTCAACTCGCCCTGCTTCGCCGCGATCATACGCGCCAGCGAGGGTGTCAGTTCGGGGCGAAGTGTAACCAAGTCACCGCCGCGATCCTCGAACGTGAACGATTGCTTCTTCACCAACTCTTCACCTGACTTCGCCGCGTAGAGGTCAATCGGCTCGATGAACGGACCGTCCCATTCCTGATAGCCGAAAGCCTGCGAAGCGTTTCTCACCTTATCCATGAGAAAATTACGCAACGCCATTTGTTCGGGATAAAACTCGCGCGTGCCTTTTACCGGTTGAATGGTCTTTTTCATCGCATCTCTTCAAAATTCAGTTGTTGAATTTTAGTTTATTTTTGGTATAATTTTTCAGACAGTAGTAACAACTCTGTGAAGTGCGTTAGTCGTTCAAATTTTTAGCGACTGAAGTCGCCACTACGTTAGGAGAACACCATGGAAATCAATTACCAAGAAACCAGCAAAGACCTGCTCACCCGCATCGACATTCACGAAAAATACGGCTCCGCCAACATCGACGCGTGGACGAACGAACTCCTCCATCCGCAGGCGGGCATGAGCATTCTCGATGTCGGGTGTGGCGCGGGAAAACTCTCATTCCTCTTCGACGATTATACTAAAGGTCAGGCGAAAATCACGGGCGGCGACTTCTCGGAAGAACTGCTGGATAAAGCCCGCGCCAGGAACAAGGAACGCGGCTCGAAGATTGATTTTCAATTTTTGGATTTCAACAAGCCGTTCAACTTTGCGGATAACACCTTCGACCTGTGCACCTCCGCGTTCGCCATTTACTACGCGTCAAACCTCGACGTTACGTTTGGTGAGGCTCATCGGGTGCTGCGAAGTCCCGATGCCCTTTCGGGAAAACCCGGCGGACGGCTCTTCGTCTCCGGACCCCTCCCCGAGAACAAGCAGATGTTCTACGACATCATCAAGGAAGCCACAAACGCGGCCATACCGCCCATGCCCGGTTCATCCCGCTTCAAGGGCGACATCTTCAACACCATTGATCGAATCTTCGCCAAGACCGAACTTCACAAGTTCGAGAACCACCTCACCTTCCCCGAAGTCGCGCCGTTCATCGAGTACGTCCGCGCTTCGTTGAGCGAAGACCGCAAGCTATGGACCTCCATGTTCAACGGCAAGGACGAGTACGAAGCGCTCATCGGCAAGATCACGGATGTGGCTGCGCGCTGGTTCGAGCGGGACGGCAGGTTGGTGATGACGAAAGTTGTCGGTGGAATTTTGGCGACAAAATAATCTCGACAACGGACGATTGACCATAGACAATGGATGGTCTGTCGTCAATGGTCTATGGTCAATTCCCCATGAACTTCTTCGGTAAACGAGTCCTCTTCCTCGGCGCGCACCCTGACGATATCGAGTTGGGATGCGGAGCCTTGCTCCACAACATCGCGAACAAAACCGACGTGCTATGTGTTACGCTCTCGGATAACCAAAAGAATCCCGATCTACAAAATGTGAAGCGCGAACATCATGAAGCAATGACCGTGTTGGGCGTCCCGAACGAAAAAATCGTTCTAGGTCCATTCACAACTCGCGTATTTCCTGATTCACGGCAGGAGATTCTCGAATACTTCCTCAAACTCCGCAAGGATTTCAAACCGAATTTGATTTTCACCCATTCCAGGCAGGACGTGCACCAGGACCATAACACCATGACCGACGAAGCCCTGCGCGCTTTTCGCGGAATTACCGTGTTGGGCTTTGATGTCGTCCGCTCCTCGTACGGGTTCTTCCCCCATTTCCTCGTCGAGGTCACCGAAGAAGATGTGAACAAGAAGATCGAAGCATTGTCCAAATACGAAACCTACAGCGACCGATACTACTTCAATAGCGAACTGACGCGCTCCATCATGGTGCGTCACGGCGCGCTGGCGGAACGTCCGTTTGCGGAGGGGTTTGATATTTTACGAATTGTGGGGAAGTTTGAGGGGTAAAGTCAGAGAATTGGGAGGAGTGGAGATTATTAGCGATCGAAGACTTGGTGGTCGAGTAGCCCGAATGCTCTTTGAGGGCGTATCGAGACCAGAGACTGGAGACTGCAATGGAATATAAAGCCTTTTACCAGGAACTCATCTACAGCACGGAAATAATTCGGGCGTTGTTGACAGGCGTAGGTCAGGAAGAAGCGCAGGTCAAGCCGAGTAAAAGTTCGTGGTCGATTCTAGAAGTCACGTGCCATCTCTACGATGAGGAGCGCGAGGACTTCCGCGAGCATATGGATTTCATTTTGCACCGCCAAGGAAAAGACGAGTGGCATCCCATTGCGCCGCAGGCGTGGGTCAAACTGCGGAAGTACAATCAACAGAACTTCAAAATAACACGACGAAAGTTTTTCAACGAGCGGGAAAAGTCGCTGATGTGGCTGAGAAAAATCCGCAACTCGGATTGGAATATTGCCTACAAAAGCAAATTCGGTACGATGCGCGCAGGCGATATGTTCGCCTCGTGGGTCGCGCACGATAATTTACACATCCGCCAGTTGACGGAGTTGAGGCGGGCAAGGATCGAGAGGATTGTCAAGCCGTATCACATTCAATATGCGGGGGAATGGTAAAAACTATTCTTTCGGAATCCCGACAAAAATTGTTCCGTCGCGCACTTGCACGGGATAAGCAGGAATATCCACAACAGCAGGCAGTTGCACCGCCTTGCCATCGCGCACATCGAATTCGCCTCCGTGCCGCGGGCACACGACGTTGAAGCCTTCGAGATCGCCCTCCCCTACTGGACCGTCGTCGTGTGAGCAGATGTCGGCAATCGAGAAGTATTGACCCGCGATATTGAAGATCACCAACGATTTGCCCTCGATCTCGACGAAGAGACGCTCTCCGTTCGGCAGATCGGCGGCGGGGGCAATTTCAAAGTATTCGATGTTGTCATTCTGTTGGGTATAGTTGAACATCTTCTGACCATTACGATGGACGATTTACAATCGCGGAATTAAATTGCCCATGGTTTATTGTCTATCATCTGATTATTCCACCAACTCATCGCTCGCCTCGCCCAGCCCATACACCCCCGCCTTCAACACCTTGAGCGAGAGTAACGCGCATTTCAAACGGACGGGTCCAAGTTCGATGCCGAGCATGTCGAGGATGTATTGTTTGTCCAATTGCTTCACTTCCTCGAGCGGCTTGCCGATCACCGACTCGATCAACAAGTCGGCGGAGGCTTGTGAGATGGCACAGCCATGCCCGTCGAAGCGCGCGTCTTTCACCGTCCCATCGGCGGCGGTCTGAAGCGTGATCTCAATGTGGTCGCCGCACAGCGGGTTGTTATCCGCAAATTGAATATCGTGCGGGTCGAGGTGTCCCTTGTAGGAAGGATTCTTATAATGTTCGATGATGACTTCGCGATAGAGGTCGTCCATGATAGTCCTATAGTTGGATAGTCTCATAGTCAGCAAGTCCCTTTCGGACAGTCATTGACGAAGAAACTACATGACGATCCGACTAAGGAACGATGCGACTAATTACCCAAACATTTCCTTCACCTTGTAAATCCCATTCACCAGCAAATCTACTTCGTCTTTTGTGGAATACAGATAGAACGAAGCGCGTGATGTCGCAGGGATGCCGAACTTCTCGTGCAAAGGTTGCGCGCAGTGATGCCCCGCTCGGACGGCGATCCCATCTCGATCAAGGATTTGCGCCACGTCATGCGGATGCACACCTTCGAGTGTGAACGCCGCGACTCCACCTTTACGCCCGGCATCCGGACCGAAAACTTTCACCCCGGGGATTTCCTCCAGCCGTTCGAGGGCGTATTCGGTGATCTCGTGCTCATGGGCGGCGATGTTTTCCATGCCAACGTTAGTCAGATATTCCACTGCCGCGCCAAAACCGACCGCTTCCGCGATGGCGGGTGTGCCTGCCTCGAATTTATGCGGCAACGTGTTCGGTTTGAACGAGCGTAATTTCACTTCTTTGATCATGTCGCCGCCGCCGAGGAAGGGAGGCATCTTCTCGAGCAGGTCTGCCCTGCCGTACAACGCGCCGATGCCGGTGGGTCCGCACATCTTGTGAGCCGAGAAGGCGTAGAAATCCGCGTCGAGGGCTTGCATGTCCACTTTGAGATGTGGAACCGATTGCGCTCCGTCCACGAGCGTGATCGCGCCAGCCTCGTGCGCCATGCGGATGATGTCCGCGGCGGGATTGATCGTGCCGAGGACGTTGCTCATATGGGTAAAGGCGACCAGCTTCGGGGTCCGGGAAAGAAGCGTTTTGTATGCATCCAGGTCCAGCAAGCCAGACTCCGTCACCGGGATGAAATCCAATTCGATGCCGCGTTCCGCCTGAAGCATGTGCCATGGCACGAGGTTGGAGTGATGCTCCATTTCGGTGAGAACGACGAGGTCGCCTGTGTTGAGATTCGCGCGCGCCCATGAATAGGCAACGAGGTTGATGGATTCGGTTGTGTTGCGCGTGTAAATGACCTGGCGCGCCGACGGCGCATTAATAAATTTCGCGATGCTCTCGCGCGCGCCTTCGTACAATGCCGTCGCTTCCTCTGCCAGCGTATGCACACCGCGGTGGATGTTCGCGTTCGAGCGGCGATAATACTCATTCATCGCCTCGATGACCTGCAACGGCTTCTGCGAGGTGGCTGTCGAATCGAGATACACCACGCGCGCGCCGCTGGCGGTCTCGCGCTGGAGAATGGGAAAATCTTTACGGATTTCGTTTACATTGAGCATGATGGAATCCATACACGTGGCGATATACACGTGGTAACGTTTTCGTGTCTACATGCATTTCTGCCGGCTTCTTAATATTCAGGGATGGCTTTTTCTTTTCGGGCTGATTTCTTGCCGGGCACCGGGCGCATATGCTCGGAGTTGAGCGGATACCAAAGGATGCGGTCGGGGACCATCCAGCCGTCGGTCAGGAAGACGTTGGAACGGAACTGCACCGCGACCAACTTGTTATCCACCTGAACGACAATCCCCTGTATCCAACCGCGGACGCGGTCGCGATTCTTCTCATGGTCGCAATATACCTCCACCACATCGCCCACTTGAAAGTCATGCGTCGCGCCGGGTGGCTTCATGTAATTGTATTGCGGCAGGCGCAGGCTTTTTGAAAGCCGACGGTCTTTGCGCGTGGACGCTCCCAGCGATGCGATCTTTTTCACCACACGAACTTTGGTTGTTCCCGCAGACCCGGGCTTGGCGGCAGTTGCCTCCCTCGATTTCGACAACATGATCGATTTCGGTTTTGGGCGGGTTTCCTTTACGCTCTTGGCGGGCGCAAGCCGGGGCAATGCTTTCACTTTCGAAGCGCCTGCCTTCTTTTTTCCCGCGGAGGGTTTCGATTTTGTTTTGGTGTTCGTCTTTACCATGGTTATCTCAATTCTTTACGACATTTTGTCGGCGATATATTGCTGGAAGCGCTCCCGCACACCCTCGAACGGGATGCGTTGGAAGATCGGGTCGAAGAAGCCTTCCACCATGATCTTTTCCGCTTCGGCTTGCGGAATGCCGCGCGACTTCAAATAGAAGAGCGGCTCCGCTTCCAGTTTACCAACGGTTGCACCGTGCGTACAGCGCACATCATCGGCAAGAATTTCCAACCCGGGGATCGAGTCGGCGCGAGCCTGGTCACTCAGCACGAGATTGCGGTTGGCTTGATAGCCGTCGGTCTTCTGGGCGCCGGGGGCAACATAGATCATGCCCTGCCACACCGAGCGACTCTTCCCCTTGAGCGCGCCTTTAAACAGCAGGTCGCTGGTGCAATGCGGCGCGAAATGGTTTTGTTGCGTATCGTGGTCGAGATGTTGGTTGCCATCGGTGAAATAAAAACCCGACATGCGTCCCTGCGCGCCTTCGCCAGCCAGATCGAGTTCGGTAAAGTTTTTGGTGAGACGCGAACCGATCGCGCCGAAGATCCAATCGAGATTCCCGCCGCGTTCCACGCGCGCACGCTCGTGACTGAAGTTCCAGACGTGTCGCCCCCATGACTGCAATTCGACGAATTTCAGCGACGCGCCCGCCATCACCTGGATCTCGACGATTCCCGCATGCATTGAATTTGCTCCGGTTTCGTCGGGCGATGCCGCCTCGTGGACGTACGTCACAGACGCGCCTTCCTCCACCAGGACGAGGATATGCGAAACGTGAGACACATCCGCCCCTGGACCCCACAACACGGAGTGAAGCGGTTCGTCCACGATGACGTTCTTCGGCACGTACAACACCACGCCGTTTTGCGCGAATGCCCCAGCCAACGCCGAGAATTTCCCCTCCTCCACGTTGACGGTCTTGCCAAGCATTTTCGCCAACAGTTCGGGGTATTTCGCTTCGGCGGTTTTGAGGTCGGTGAAGACGACGCCTTTCCCCGCGAGTTTTGCATCCAACTCGACGCGCGAGCCGCCGGGAACGAGGATGATCTGTCCGCCGTGCTGGTCGCCGGTAAGAGGTTTGAGCAAATCCTCGCGCACGGTTGGCAGGTCATGGAAAGCGCCGTTGCTGGCAAATTTAAATTTTTCAGCCGGAAGCGTATGAATGTCCGTACGGCGCCAGGCTTCCAAAGAGGTGTCGGGGAGGGAATGCTTCTTGAATGCCGACCAGGCTGAGGTCCGGTAGGTAGCGATGGCGTCCGTCCCGTGGCGGATGTCAGATTCGGCGAATCCAAAATCTTTTGCGGCAGAGTCGGCGCGACGAGTCCGAGATACAACTACTTTTGGTTTTTCCTGCATGCTTTATCCTCTCGTCATTGCGAGCCTGAAGGGCGAAACAATCTCCACGGTATGCAGGAGATTGCTTCACTCTCATTCGCTCGTTCGCAATGACGGGTTTTATTATCCGATCGACCCTTCCATCTGCAATGCGATGAGGCGGTTCATTTCGACGGCGTATACCATCGGTAATTCTTTGACGAGCGGCTCAATGAAACCAGAAACGACCATGGTGGTGGCTTCTTCCTCGCTGAGACCGCGAGACATCAGGTAAAAGAGTTGCTCCTCGCCCACTTTGCTGACGGAGGCTTCGTGACCGATGGTGACATCGTCTTCGTCGATCTCGATGTAGGGATACGTGTCGGAACGGGATTGCGGGTCAAGCAAAAGCGCATCACACACCACGTTCGACTTCACACCCTTTGCGCCTTTATAGACTTTAAGCAAACCGCGATACGAAGCGCGTCCGCCCGATTTTGAAATCGACTTGGATGTAATCTTGCTCGATGTATTGGGCGCGAAGTGAACCATCTTCGAGCCCGCATCCTGAATCTGACCTGCGCCAGCGAAAGCCATCGACAGCATTTCGCCGCGCGCACCGGGCTCCATGAGGTAACACGAGGGATATTTCATCGTGACCTTCGAACCGATGTTTGCATCCACCCACTCATGCGTACCATTCGCGAATACCTTGGCGCGTTGCGTCACGAGGTTGTAGACGTTGGTGGACCAGTTTTGGATGGTCGAGTAGCGCGAGCGCGCGCCTTTTTTGACGATAATCTCGATCACGCCCGAGTGGAACGAGTCGGTGGTGTATTGGGGCGCAGTACAACCTTCGACATAATGCACGCTTGCGCCTTCATCCACGATGATAAGGGTGCGTTCGAATTGACCGACGTTCGCCGTGTTCAAGCGGAAGTACGCCTGCAGGGGCAAATCCACCTTCACGCCTTTGGGCACGTACACGAACGAACCGCCCGACCAGACAGCAGAGTTCAAAGCGGCAAATTTGTTATCTTCGATCGGGATGACCGTGCCAAAATATTCGCGGAACAAGTCCGGATGTTGACGCAAGCCATCTTCGATGCTCAAAAAGATCACCCCCTGTTTCTCGAGGTGCTCCTGAATGGAGTGGTAGACCATCTCTGATTCGTATTGCGCGCCCAATCCCGCCAGGAACTTGCGCTCCGCTTCGGGCACGCCGAGCTTATCGAACGTGCGCTTGATATCATCGGGCACGTCGTCCCAGGATTTTTCCTGCTTCTCGGTGGGCTTGACGTAGTAGTAGATATTGTCCAGATCGAGGTCCTCAAGTTGCGGTCCCCAATTGGGCATGGGGCGTTTCATGAAATGCTCAAGTGCTTTCAAGCGGAAGTCAAGCATCCATTGCGGTTCGCCCTTCATGCGCGAGATGTTTTCGACAACGCCACGGCTCAAGCCTTTTTCGGATTTGAACGCGTAGTTGTCATCGCGGTCATGGAACCCATACTTGTATTCGCCGATCTCGTCTAGTATCTTGGTATCTTCAGTCTTTGTATTCTCGGTCATTGGAATCCTCCGGGATTCACATCCAACAATTAGTTAGGCGGCAACTTCCTCATGCTTTTCACGCACCCAATCATACCCTTGCTCTTCGAGATGCAGAGCCAGTTCGGGTCCGCCCGATTCGACGATGCGTCCGCCAAACATGATGTGGACGAACTGTGGTTTGATGTAATTCAACAGGCGCTGGTAGTGAGTGATGACCAGCACGCCAAGTTCAGGTCCTGAAAGAGCGTTGACCCCTTCCGCGACAATGCGGAGCGCGTCAATATCCAAGCCGGAGTCGGTCTCATCCAGAATGGCGATCTCGGGCTTGAGTGTCGCCAGTTGTAAAATTTCGGCGCGTTTCTTTTCGCCGCCCGAGAAACCGTCGTTGAGATAACGGCCCGCGAAGTTTTGGTCCATCTTGAGCATTGCCATTTTTTCCTTGAGCAGTTTGCGGAACTCAGGGATGGGAATGCCTTTGTCTTCGGGGTTTTCGGCACGGCGGCGGGCGTTGATCGCCGTCCGCAGGAAGTTTGCCACTGTCACACCGGGGATGGCAACGGGATATTGAAATGCCAGGAACATACCGAGGCGTGAGCGCTCATCCGGTTCGAGTTCGAGCACATTTTGCCCTTTGAAGAAAATCTCCCCTTGCGTCACTGTGTAATTGGGATGCCCCATCAAAGTATATGCCAGCGTGGACTTCCCCGTACCGTTTGGTCCCATGATGGCGTGAATTTCACCCGGATCGATCGAGAGCGACAGCCCTTTGAGAATCTCCTTATCCTCGATGCTGACGTGTAAATTCTTGATTTCGAGTTGCGACATGCGAATTTTGCTCCTAATGAATTAAGCCACGACTGGCGTTTCTATCAAGTCGGCGGCATTATAGCAGGGCTGAAACGAAAAGTCAATATTTATGATATTTTTCTAGTATATTGACAATACCAAGGCAGGCGGGTATACTCCGCCGCATGAAAAGCACGAAGGACCGGATTCTTCAAGCCCTGCTGCGCAAGCCGAAGATCACGATCAACGAAATAGCGGAAGCGGTGGGGATCAACGCCATCTCCGTGCGGCATCATCTTTCCAATCTTGAAAAGGAAGGGCTGATCTCCGCCGAGGAGGAGCGGCATGGCGTTGGGCGACCTCGTTTGATGTATTCGCTAACCGAGGACGGCATGGAGCGCTTCCCCACCAAGTATCTGCGCCTGACCACGAAACTCCTGGCGCAAATGAAAGAATCCATGCCCGGACCCGCGGTTGCCAAACTATTCACCCAGATCGCCGAAGATATGGCTGGCGATTACGCAAATCAATTGAAAGACTTGAGCATGGAAGAACGCCTCAACTTCCTCAAAGACATGCTCGCCCACGAGGGCTTCACGGTGGAATGGGAAAAGAAAGGCAAAGAGTACCAGATCCACGAAATCTCATGCCCGTATTACCAGATCGGTGTGGCACACCCCGAAGTCTGCACCGTAGACCAAACCCTCATTTCAAAAATGCTCGCCCTGCCCGTCAACAAAGTCCAGTGCATACTCGACGGCGGCGCGCATTGTACGTATGTGGTGCAGGCGGCAACAGCAAAAAACTAACTTTTGGAAGGCATCACGGGAGCAAGTCCCGATTCCAAATCCCTGACGAGGAACTATGACCGAAGAAACCATCAACGAAATCAAGTGGACCATTCACGATACGCATCCCGAGATGGTCCAGCCCGCCCGGGAGAAACTCTCGGAAGTGGTGGATCCTGAAATCGGGATGCACATCATCCAGCTCGGACTGGTGCGTGACGTCATCATCGAAGAAAGCGGCACTGCCCGCCTCAAGATGATCCTCACCACACCATTCTGCCCATACGGTCCCGCGATGATCGAAATGACCAAAGCCAAAGCGGTGGAGGGACTCAACATGCCGGTAACCATCGAAATGGGCATGGATGTCTGGGACTTCTCGATGATGGAAGACCCATCTGCGCTTGATTGGGGAATGTACGCGTAGTAGTCGAATAATTGGATCGTCAAAAAAGACGCTGACCGATTGGACAGCGTCTTTTTCATTGTCATTACTTCACGGAAAGGTTTCGTAGTGGCGACTTTAGTCGCATTTTAGCGGACGACTGACGCGAAGCGGTTACTACGTTTTCGTGATCTACTGATTGTGATTTACTCTTCCGTGATCTCGATCGTCTCGATCACATCGCCCGGAAAAGCCGGGGCGGCGTTCGGGTCGCGCGGCGTCAGGCTTCTCACCACGTCCATCCCCTCGATCACCTGACCGAAGATCGTGTGCAGACCGTCCAGCCAGCTAGTGGGGGCGTAGGTGATGAAGAACTGACTCCCGTTCGTGCCGGGACCCGAGTTTGCCATCGCGAGCAAACCTTCGCGGTCGAATACCAATCCTTCGACGATCTCGTCTTCAAACGCATAGCCCGGACTGCCGGCTCCCGTACCCGATGGGTCGCCGCCTTGCGCCATGAACCCCTCCAACACACGATGGAAGGTCACACCGTCGTAATAACCATCGCGCGCGAGAAAGACGAAGTTATTGACTGTCACCGGGGTCTGGTCGGCGAATAACTCAACCACAAACTCACCGCCGTTCTGCATCTTGAACGTGGCGAAGTAGTTTTTGCCGGGGTCGATCGTCATTTCGGGCGGAGCGCTGTATTGTTTACCCGTTGCTACGCCCTCCGTCGCAGTCGGGCGGTTCCCGGCGAACATGTAGATCAAGCCCACCACCACCAGCACGATCACCACAATGCCGACCCGTTGAATGGTTTGCTCCGTTTGCTTCGCCTGCAACACCTTCTCGCGTTCTTCGATCTTTTTCTTGTTTGCCATACTTGAACTCTCCTTCGGATCTTCCTGGTATTGGTTTCGATAAAAAGGCCTCACCAATTCAAGCGCCCTCCTGCGGCTTTCTCTTGGAACGAGCACCTGCACCGGTGAGACCGCGCTCATATGTGTGAAACGATGGATCGCCTCTTCGACGAGCATCACATCGATCCCCTCTTCCCGCAGGACAACGGCAATAATTTCCGCCCGCCAGCGCCCGGGCAGATCGGCAACCACGACGTATCGCGAGCGGTCCGCGTTTTTATTTCGCAAGGGTTTCGGCATGCGGATGAGTCGTCAACCTGCGGCAATGCCGATCTTTTCATTGTATTCACGCACCCGGCTGGACATATGCCTCAACACCGAGATCGCCACCGCCGGGCGGTCGAGCATGATCGAGGTGAACGAACCGCCATCGAGCACCAGCACACGCACCTCGCCGCGCGCCCGCAAGGTTGCCGAACGCGGCGCAGACTCGAGGATCGCCATCTCGCCGGCGAATTCGCCCGGCCCGCGCGTGGCAATTATCGTTTCCTTTTTCCCGGAGGCGATCACCACATCCACGCGGCCCGTCACGATCATGAACAGCGTGTCGCCCGGGTCGCCCTCGCGGCACAACTGCGCGCGGTTCAGGAAGAGTTGTTCCTGCGCGACATCGGCGATGCGCTCAAGGTCTTCCGGCGAAAGGTCGGCGAACATGGGGATCTCGCGCAACAGCAGGATTCTCTCCAACGTCGAAAGCGTGTTCAGTGTCTTCATTTTCACCTCGCCATCCAAATGAGCAAGCGCGTTCCGCACCGCATGACGGACAAAGCGCACCGAGTCTTTCTGCAACACTCGCAAGACCGGCTTGAGTTCCTTCAAGCCCAACTCCGGAACGGCGCGCGCGGCAAGCGCCCGTAACCAATAATCGCCGTCTCGCAAAAGTTGGAGCATCGTCTCTTGCAACGGGACCTCCGCCCTGCTTTCCACCTGAAAGATTCCCCCGCGGTCCAAAATGGGAAGGATCTCGCGCGTCACTTCCTTGTCGCCGAGCGTTTCGAGCGCCTCGAGCGCGGCGGCGCGCGCATTGGCATCCCCGGCGTTCAAACTTTTACGCACCAGGTTCATCGCCTGAGGGTTCCCAAACAGCCCGACCGCCTTGATCAACCGCTCCTCCGCCGCCCGTTCGCGACTCCGCAAGGTCTGCTCAAGCAGGCGGGTGCATGCGCCTTCATGGTCATGAGGAATCGAAACCAGCAGGACGCGCACATGGTGGATGTTCGCCACCTCCCCTTGAATGTATCGCCGCAGGGTGGCTTGGATCTCCGGGTCGCCGGGCGGGACCGCATCCAGCGCGGCATCGAGGATATTCCCCTCCCGCGCTTCGAGGATGGACACGACCACGCTTCGCGCCCGCCCCCACAACTGCTTCAAACCAGCGGAGGCGGCTTTCCGCACCTCGGCATCGCTGTCCTCCAGACGCGCCGCCAGCGCTTCGACGGCATCGTTCCAGTTCAGCTTGGCGGTCGTTTTCACCGCCTCGCGCCGGACCACAGGCGAAGGATCAGCCAGCGCATTCAGAATCGGACGCGGGTCGAAGTGCAGGGTCGAGTCATTCTTGATCGTATCCAACACGTGACTGTATGCCTCGACAGCGATCCGACGTTCGTCCGCATCCTCTGATTGCATAAGTTTCGCGAGCAGGTTCAACGCGCGGCGGCTGTTGCTGAAGTACACCAGCACCACCGCGGCATGCGCGCGGATCTCCACACTGTTGTCTTTGAGGAGGCGCTCGAGGGTGCGGACCAGTTGGGGAGACGAATCAACTCCAAGTTGGGGAAGAACCGTGAGCGCCTGTCCCTGCACAAAATCATCGGGGTCGTCCAGCGCGGCAATGATGTGCGATGAAACCGATTTCGATCCCAAGCGTGCCACGCCCAGCACCGCCGCCGCGCGGACGGTCGCATCGGGGTCGGCAAGGCGTTGAAGCATGTCGGGCAGGGCAAGGACGTTATCTGCCTTCGCAAGCATTTCGATGGCGAGGCGGCGCGTAAACGCCCTAGGGTCGTCGAGCGCGGCGAGCAGGATCTGCATTGCCGCCGGGTCGGATTGAAATCCGCTGGATGATTCCTCGTCTTCATGAAACACGTCGGACCGCCCCGCTCGCAGGGCATCGACAAGCGCCTGCCCATACGCGGGAATCATGCGCCACGTGAGCAACGCGGTGACAAGCGCCACGACCGCTCCGAGAAGCAATACAACTCGCGTATCGAGAAATTGCCGGCTGAGCAGGATGAGCAGACCGGAAACGATCACACCGATCTGCGCAGGGACGCCATTGTTGAACGCGAGCACCTGCCCGCGCCGTTCGGTGGGTACCACGTTGAAGAGCGCGTTCCATGCCGTGCCGAGCAGACCACCCAGCACCACCAGTTGCGCAAAGCGCGCGAACACCGCGCCCTGGATATTGAAGTTGAGATAAAAGACGGTGAAGCCGGCGATGTAGGCAAGCGGCATGATGAGGATCGTGTTGACGATGCCCAGCCGCGTATACAGCCGGTTGGCAAGCAGGAGCGAAACCAAAAATGTGACGAGCGTGGTGATGCCGGTGAACGCGCCCTTGAACCCCGCCAGCCCCGCTTCATCCCCCGCGAATTGGAGCGAGAGCGTTTCACTGAAGGGGAAATCCACGCCGAAGAAAAGCACCGAGTACAGGATGGATGTGCCCGCCACCAATTTGAACAACGCGGATTGCGAGACGAACTCATACCCCGTGCGCACATCGTCGAGCGGGCTGAATTTTGCGCCGGGCAGAATTATTTCCACCTTGAAATAGTCGCGGGCAACGATGCGCGTGACGAGGAAACCGATCCCGAGCAACAGCGCGTAAAACAGGATGAGGTTTTCCGTCCCGACGAGGGTGGCGATGACACCGGTCAAGGCGTTGCCGAGCACGCTCCCCAAAATGCCCATGCTGGTGAACAGCGGGAAGAGCCGCTTCGCCTGTCGCGTGTCGCACACTTCGCCCGCCGTCGTCCAGATCATGGTGCCGAGGATGACGCTCATACCGAAGGTGGTCAGCCAGAGGAGCGGGTAGATCGCGAGGCGCAACACTTCGATGGCGATCCATTCCGCGAAAAAGAGCAGGAAGATACCGCCGAAGAGATAGGTGACCACGCTGGCGTTTTGAAAACGGCTGAGGCTTGCCGAGAAGAAGATCGAGCCGACGAATACGATCACGCCCAACCCCATGTACATGTACGGGAGAAAATCGACGTTGAGGCGCGAGAGGAACAGCGCGAAGGCGGCGTTCTCGCCGATGCCCTGCCCCGCCTGCACGCACATGAACAGCACAGCCATCAGCGCAACAAGCCGCGTTTCGTCCGGGCGAATCTTCAACAGGGCGATGAGTTTTTCGCGGGTCATGGCTGTTGCGATTTTAGCACAGTCAAAGGCGAATATAATTGGGGGCGCAATGAGAGAACGCGGTGCGAAATAAATTTCGCACGACTCGCAAACTGAAGTTTGCCGCACTGAATCGATTATGCAAAGAAAACTGTTTCTCAAACACATCGCCATTCCGCAAGACCACGGCTCGTGGGTGTTCCTCCTTAGCCCGTTGCTGATCGGGTATTTCGCGGGCGGACGATTCAACTACGCCTCGTTCAACCTGTTCGTGGCGGCGATGGCGGTGTTCATGCTCCGCCAGCCGGTGACCATGTTGGTGAAGATGCTTTCAGGGCGGCGGGCGAAGGACGAACTCTCCATCGCCGGGTTTTGGATCGCGGTATATGCCCTGCTCGCCGGGGTAGCGGTCCTGGCATTGATCCTCGAGGGGTTCGGCTTCATCCTCACGCTCGTCCCACCCGGCGCGTTGGTGTTTGGCTGGCATTTGTGGCTGGTGAGCCGCCGCGAAGAACGCCGCCAGGCTGGCGTGGAGATCATCGCGACCGGCGCGATCTCGCTCGCCGCGCCCGCCGCCTATTGGATCGGCGTCGGCAGGTATGACCCCGGCGGCTGGTGGTTGTGGATTCTCGTCTGGATGCAAACCGCCGCGAGCATTGTCCATGCATACCTGCGACTCGACCAGCGCGTATTGGATTCGATGCCGACGCGCCGCGAATCGTGGAGGATGGGACTCCGCGCCGCGCGGTACACCTCGTTCAACCTCGCCTCCTCTCTCCTGTTGGGGTTGCTCGGCTTTCTCCCCAGCCTGCTCTTCCTCCCCTACCTGCTACAATGGACAGAGACTCTCTGGGGCATCCATCATCCAGCGGTGGGATGGAAACCCACGCGCATCGGAGTCCGCCAGCTGGTCGTGTCCACGTTGTGGACTGCCTTGTTTATTGCGGTTTGGAGATGATATCTGAGTGTGGTCTCGATATGTCCCGCGACGAGCATCGCGGGACTACTCGACCACCAGTATGAAATAGTATGACCGAATCGAATTGGCAAATCCTCACTGAAATTCAAAGCCGCGGCGAAGCGGAGGTGGTCAAAGGTTATCTCGCCCTGCACGGCATTGATTCGTATCTCGTGCAGGAAGCGATCGGGCAGTTGATTCCGACCAACCTCGATATGTTTGGGCGCGTGGAGGTTTTTGTGAGCAGGGAAGATCTGGATTCGGCGCGAAAATTTATGGTGAAATATTTCGAGGCGTTGGAGAACGACGACCCGAGGTGACAGTCACTTGCGAAGTGACTGTCACCTACAGTGGAGAATGAATGAACTTTGACCTGACCGATGAACAAAAATTGTGGCGGAAGACGGTGCATGACTTCGTGGCGAGGGAGGTGCAACCGAGGGCGCACGAGGTGGACGTGACCTCGGAGTTCAATTGGGAGGCGACGCGCAAGATGGGTCCATTGGGGTTGCTGGGACTCAACATCCCCGAGGCATATGGCGGCGCGGGCGTGGACGCTGTCAGCGCGGCGATTGCACTGGAGGAACTCGGCTGGGGGTGTGGATCAACCGCACTGGCGATTGCGGCGCACAACGGGCTGGGGACGAGTCCGCTGGTGATGTTCGGGAGCGAGTCGCTTAAACAAAAATGGCTGTCGTTGGTATCCAGCGGGAAAAATAAATTGGGCGCGTTGGCGCTCACCGAGCCAGGCGCAGGCTCCGATTTGCAGGGAGGCGTGGTGACGAAGGCGGTGAGGGAGGGGAACGAGTGGGTGATCAACGGCGCGAAGATGTGGTGCACGAACGCGTCCATCGCGGAGTACATCATCACGCTCGTCCGCACGGATGCGGGAGGCGGCTCGCGGTCGTTGAGTCAGATTTTGGTGCCGACGGATTCGGCGGGGTTGCGCATCGGCGCGGCGGAAAAAAAGATGGGCTTGCACGGCTCCCCCACCCATGCCGTGACGTACGAAAACGTGCGCGTGCCGTTGGAGAATTTGATCGGCGAGGAAGGCAGGGGCTTGCAACAGACCTTGTCCACGCTGGACGGCGGGCGCATCGGCATCGGCGCGATCGCCTTGGGGCTGGCGCAAGCCGCATTCGAGTATGCGGTGAATTACGCGCGCGAGCGCAAGGCATTCGGCAAGGCGATTGCGGAACAGCAGGCCATCCAATGGATGCTGGCGGACGCGGCGACGGAGATCGAACTGGCGCGCACGATGCTGTACAAAACCGCGTGGTTGAAGGAACAGGGACGCAACTACAACAAGGAAGCCGCCATGGCAAAAATGTTTGCCACCGAAATGGCGGAGCGCGTGTGCCGCAACGCGATCCAGATCCACGGCGGGTACGGCTATTCGAGCGAGTACCCCGTGGAAAGAATTTATCGCGATGCGCGGTTGATGACGATCGGCGAGGGAACGAGCGAGATTCAGCGGTTAGTCATTGCGCGGCACGTGTTGGCGAGCGAATAGTCGTAAAAAAAGGTTTGTTCGTTGAACAGGTATAATCTCATATGAAATTTCCCGGAGGCTCCATGACCGACCTTGCCATGTTTTCGCTCAGCGATGAACACAACATGATTCAAAACGCCGCGCGCGATTTTGCTCAAAAAGAGATCGTCCCGGTTGCGGCGCAGTTCGATGAAAGCGGCGAATTCCCGCATGAGACCATCAAGAAGATGGGCGCGCTAGGCTTCATGGGGCTGGAAATCCCCGAACAGTACGGCGGCGCAGGCATGGACACGCTCGCCTACGTGCTCGCCCTCGAAGAGATCTGCAAAGCGGACGCCTCGCACGGCGTCATCATGTCGGTCAATAATTCGCTGTACTGCCACGGCATCATGAAGTTTGGCACGGAGGAGCAGAAGAAAAAATTTGTGACGCCCATCGCCTCGGGCAAAGCCATCGGCGCGTATTCGCTCACCGAACCCCAAAGCGGATCGGACGCCGGGACGATGAAATCACGCGCGGTGCGCGACGGCGATCACTTCATCCTGAACGGTCGCAAGTCGTGGGTCACCAGCGGACCCGTCGCCGAGTATTTCGTCGTCTTCATGGTGACTGACCCCGTGAAAAAGCAAAAAGGCGTGAGCGCTTTTCTCGTGGAAGGGAATACGCCCGGGCTTGTGCGCGGCAAGAAAGAACCGAAACTCGGCATCCGCGCCTCGGCGACGAGCGAGTTGATCTTCGAGGATTGCCGTGTCCCTGTTGCGAACTTGCTCGGCAAGGAAGGCGAAGGATTCAAGATCGCCATGACCGTGCTGGACGCGGGCCGCATCGGGATCGCGACACAAGCGCTGGGGATTGCCGAAGCGGCATACGAAGCGGCGAGACAGTACGCGGCGTCGCGCGAAGCGTTTGGGCAGGTCATCGGTCAATTTCAGGGGACGGGGTTCAAGATCGCCGACATGAAGACGCGTATCGAAGCCTCCCGTTTGCTCATCTACAACGCGGCAATGGCGAAGGAAAAATCCAAAAAGGATGGAAGCCGTTACTCGCTCGAAGCCTCGATGGCAAAATTGTTCGCGAGCGAGACCGCGATGTACGTCACGCACCAGGCGGTGCAGATTCACGGCGGCATGGGCTACAGCAAGGAACTGCCCGTCGAGCGATACTTCCGCGATGCGAAGATCACTGAAATTTACGAAGGCACGAGCGAGATTCAGCGTCACGTGATCTCACGCAGCGAATTGGGTTTCAAGTAGATTGTCTGCGCTCAAAAAACTCCCCTGGTTCGAAATCATCCTGATCGTTGTCGTGATGTCTGTGAGCGCCTACGCCGCGCTGTCGGATGCGCAGAATTTTTCACTGCGTTGGTTCACGCGCGACGACGCGTATTACTATTTCAAGGTCGCGCAGAATATCAGCGAGGGGCACGGTTCCACCTTCGACGGGATCAACCTCGCCAACGGATATCATCCGCTCTGGATGCTGGTCTGCATCCCGATCTTCGCTCTTGCCCGCTTCGACCTGGTGCTCCCCCTCCGCATTCTGCTCATCGTGATGGCTGGCTTGCAGGTCTCGACGGCGATTCTGCTCTATCGCCTGCTCGGAAAGGTTTTCGCGCCCGCCATCGGCGCGCTCGCCGCGTTGTATTGGATCTTCAACTTCGATATTCTCATCAACCTCTACATGCAAGGGCTGGAATCGGGCATCGCCGCGTTCTTTGTCGTATTGCTCGTTTACAAACTGTATCAATTCGAAACCTCGTGGCGGCAATCGGACGACCAACGAAAGCAACTGATCCACCTCGGCATCATCGGCGCGTTGACCATCCTCAGCCGCCTCGACCTGGTCTTCCTTGTCGCGCTGGCGGGGATTTGGGTTGTCTTTCGTGGTCATTTGCTTCGATATTTCCTTCCGTTGGACATCCTCGCGGCGGTCGTTTCTGTATTTCTGTCCTTCGTCATTAGGCTCGGGTTGCCTGAATATTACGGTTACTCGAATGTTGCGTTGACAATGGCTGGATTGGGACTCGCGTTCAAACTATTATCCATCTTCGCGTTCGGGTTGTACCAACGGCACATCCTTTCGGATTTTCGCAAGACCATTACCCTGCTCTTTTTATCCACCATCGCCAGTTCAACTATTCTCGGGGTGCTGATGTTGCTGGTTTCTCAAACTCAACACTTCGCAGGGTTTCCACGCGCGGTAGCGTTGATGGATTTCGGCTTCACCCTGCTCTTCTTTGGCGTCACGCGAATCATTTATTTTTTTCTCCACAATCGAAGCGACAGTGATAAAGTTTTGTCTTCCCCGTTTGCCGAACTGACTCAAAAATGGAAAGCATGGCTTCAAGACGGTCTCGCCTTCTTCGCCGTCGCGTTCGGCGCGCTCGGCGGGTACATGCTGTCGAATAAATTCACTTTTGGAACATTCTCCCCCGTCAGCGGGCAGATCAAGCGCTGGTGGGGATCGTTCCCGGCGCGCGTCTATGGCGGCGCGACGCGCAGTCCTTTCGAGTTTTTCGGCGTGGACTATCAAGGTGACGGGTTGGCATGGACTCCGATCACGAACACCCTCGGCGAGTGGGTCGCTCCGCTCTCGAACCAGACACGCGAATTGCAATCCTTTTACTTGTATGCGCTGACCGGGCTGGCGTTGCTCGCCTGCCTCCTGCTCTTCTTGAATAAAAACAAAAGCCGTTTCGCGGTTTCCCACCTCGCGCTCATTCCCTTGATCACCGGGTCGTTCCTGCAAGCGATCTACTATCACTCCGGCGGTTACTCGGCATACAAAGAGTGGTATTGGGTCACGCAACGGGTGACATCCGTCCTTGTGCTGGGCATCGCGCTTGGCATAGGATTAACATTGATGCGCAAAATTAAAGTTCGTCACGTGCTGGCATGGGTGGCTGTGTTGTATCTCGGTTTCAACATGTGGCAGACTTACTGGGCGGGCATCCGCCTCACCATGCAGTACGACCGCTGGTCCGACGATGTGCCCATGATGGAGATCGCCACCCTGCTCGAAGCGAACACCGAACCCGGCAGTCTGATCGGTTTCACCGGCGGCGGCAACGTCGGTTACTTTATTCAAGACCGCACCATCCTCAACATGGACGGGCTCATCAACAGCCACGAGTATTACCTGGCGCTTCGCGAGGGACGCGCAGGGGAGTTCCTCGACGAGATCGGGCTGGATTATGTACTGGCGAATCCAAACATCCTCGATCACCAACCCTACGATGGGCAATTCGACGCATACCTGCAACCCACCGGCGTTTCGTATGGCGGGAAGCAATTGCTGAAATACGAGAGTCCCAAATGAGACTCGCCGCGCATTATTCCGCCATTCAACTTGATTCAGTTCCCTCCACCGACTCATGTTCCCAAACCGCCCCTTCAGTGTAACCCTGCTCCTGTCGCTGGTGTTAATGCTCTCAGCATGGGGCGCGACGAGATTCGCCGCCGCACTGCGCTGGTGGGATGTGCTGGTCGAGTTCGGTTCGCGCCTCAGCCCCGGATACTTCGCCGTGACCGGGCTCGTCTGGACCATCGCGGGCATTACCCTGTGTTGGAGTATCATTGCCCGAAGCGGGGCGACGCGGTGGAGGCTGGCATCCGCCGCTGGCTTGTGGCAGGCGCAATGGTGGATCGAACGGGTTTTTTATCAATCCGAACGATCCAACCTGGCGTTCGCGTTGATTGCCTCGGCAGTGCTCCTGGCCGTCGTCGCAGTCGCAATCCTGGACGGAAATACAATTCGATATTTTTCAATGAGCGAGGAACATGAACAAGCAGACCAATCTTCAAAAACTGCATGATCTCAAGGCAAAGTCGCGTTTGGGGGGCGGCGAGGAACGCATCAAGGCGCAACACTCGAAGGGACGCCTGACCGCCCGCGAGCGCATCGACCTCCTGATGGACAAGGGTTCGTTCCGCGAGATGGACGCGTTCATCCAGCACCGCACGCACGATTTCGGGTTGGATAAGCAAAAATTCATCAGCGATTCAGTGGTGACCGGTTGGGGCACGATCGAGGGCAGGCTGGTGTACGTTTTCTCGCAAGACTTCACCGTGTTCGGCGGAAGCCTGGGCGAAGTGCACGCGGAAAAAATTTGCAAAGTGATGGATATGGCAATGAAGTCCGGCGCGCCGATCATCGGGTTGAACGATTCGGGCGGCGCGAGGATTCAAGAGGGCGTGGTCGCGCTGGCAGGCTACGCCGATATTTTTTTACGCAACACGATGGCGTCGGGCGTGATCCCGCAAATTTCTGCGATCATGGGACCCTGCGCCGGCGGCGCGGTGTACTCCCCCGCCCTCACCGATTTCATTTTCATGACGCGCAACACCTCGTACATGTTCGTGACGGGTCCCGATGTGGTGAAAGCCGTCACGCACGAAGAAGTGACGCAGGAAGAACTCGGCGGCGCCAGCGTGCACTCTGAAAAGTCTGGCGTGTGCCACGTGGCGGCGGACAGCGAAGCCGACACATTGTTCCTCATCCGCAAGATGCTCAGTTACCTGCCGCAGAATAACATGGAAGACCCTCCGTTCATGGTCACCGACGATCCCCTGCGCATGGACGAATCCCTCGACAGTATCATCCCCGACGACGCAAACAAACCGTATGACATCAAGGATGTGATCCGCCCGATCGTGGACGGCGGGCAGTTCTTCGAGATTCATGAAAATTATGCCGCGAACATTGTCGTTGGGTTCGCGCGGCTGGGCGGTCATTCGGTGGGCATTGTGGCGAACCAGCCTGCCGTGTTGGCTGGCGTGCTGGATATCGATGCAAGCGAGAAAGGCGCGCGTTTCGTCCGCTTTTGCGATGCGTTCAATATCCCCATCGTCACCTTCGAGGATGTACCGGGCTTTTTACCGGGCACATTTCAGGAGCATCACGGCATCATTCGTTCGGGCGCAAAATTGCTATACGCGTACTGTGAAGCGACCGTGCCGAAATTGACCGTCGTCACCCGCAAGGCATACGGCGGCGCGTACTGCGTGATGTCGTCCAAACACATCCGTAGCGACGTGAACCTCGCCTGGCCCACCGCCGAGATCGCCGTGATGGGACCGGACGGCGCGGT
>CAZGSB010000031.1:0-31986 GCA_964528275.1 uncultured Anaerolinea sp.
TTGGGGTGTTGTGTAATATTCCCCCAACACCCCCCCCCCTCCCCCCACGGGGGTACGTGAGCCACACCCCCCACCACCTTTCGGGTTTGGGTATGGGGGTGTGGGTGGACTCAAGCCCTCAGTCAACACAACCTAAACACAACTCCCAAACCATCCAATCCTTCCTCCTCACACGCATCGCCTCCATGCTCGAGATGGACGCCTCCGCGATTGACCCGCGCCAGCCGTTCACCTATTACGGGCTTGGTTCCGTGCAAGCCGTGAGCCTGACAGGCGATCTTGAAACGCTCCTCAATAAAAAACTTTCACCCACCCTCGCCTGGGATTATCCATCCGTTGAAACGCTGGCGAATTTTCTGGCAGGCGATTCGCACCCAACGAAATCATCGACGCCCGCAACGCCTCAGCCGACGTTCAACAACATCAACGAACCGATTGCCATCGTTGGCTTGAGTTGCCGCTTCCCGCAGGCGGACAGTCCGCAGGCATTTTGGGAATTGCTCCGCAACGGTGTGGACGCGATCACCGAAGTCCCGCCCGACCGCTGGGACGTGGACCAATTCCACGCGGACGAACCAGCCCGAGGCAAGACGTTGACGCGCTTTGGGGGATTCCTCGATAACGTTGACTTGTTCGATCCGCACTTCTTTGGGATATCCCCTCGTGAAGCCGCGCGCATGGATCCACAACAACGCCTCCTTCTTGAAGTAAGCTGGGAGGCGCTCGAAAATGCCTTTATCGCACCTGACAGTTTGGCGGGCACGCGCACGGGTGTGTTCGTGGGCATCAGCAGTTACGATTACTCTCGCTTGCAATTCGATGACCCCGAAATGATCGATGCGTATGCGGGCACGGGCAACGCGCACAGCATCGCGGCGAATCGATTGTCATATGTTTTTGATTTACGTGGCCCAAGTATGGCGGTGGATACGGCGTGTTCATCGTCGTTGGTGTCGGTGCATCTCGCATGCCAGAGTCTGCGAAGCGGCGAATCGGATCTGGCGTTGGCGGGCGGTGTGAATTTGATCCTTACGCCCGAATTGACCATCACCTTCTCGCAAGCACGGATGCTCGCGCCCGATGGTCACTGCAAAGCCTTCGATGCCAGCGCGGATGGTTACGTGCGCGGCGAGGGATGCGGGGTTGTAATTCTCAAACGCTTGTCCGATGCGATGCGCGACGGCGACAACATCCTTGCGCTCATTCGCGGCTCGGCGGTGAATCAAGACGGGCGCAGTAATGGACTCACCGCCCCGAACGGGCTGGCACAGCAAGATGTCATTCGCACTGCGTTGACTCAGGCTCAAGTGACGCCGAATCAAATTAGTTATGTCGAAGCCCACGGCACGGGCACGCCGCTCGGCGACCCCATCGAAATGGCGTCGTTGAACGCCGTGTTGAATGATGATTCGAACCAGCGCGTGATCGTCGGCTCGGTGAAGACCAACATCGGTCACCTTGAGTCCGCGGCGGGGATTGCGGGGCTGATCAAAGTTGTGCTTGCAATGCGGAACGAATCCATACCGCCGCACCTTCATTTAAAAGAAATCAACCCGTATCTCTCACTTGAAAACTCGCGCATCGAAATTGGGACCTACCTTCGCCCGTGGAAGCGACGCAACGCTCCGCGCATTGCTGGCGTCAGTTCCTTCGGCTTCGGCGGCACGAACGCGCATATCGTTCTGTCTGATGCGCCGACTTTGGAGTCGGACAGCTTGCTGTCCACGGGTATTGAACGCACGCGCCATCTACTGTCCCTCTCTGCCAAAACCGAAAATTCCCTTCGCGAGTTATCCCAATCTCTCAGTTACGCAATACGCGATACGCAGTACGCATTACCTGACCTTGCCTTCACCTCCAACACAACCCGCACGCACTTCGAGCATCGGCTCGCCATTCAAGTGGGTTCAAACATTGAGTTGCTCAAAGGACTGGGAGATTTTCTCAGCGTATCAGAATCGCCTTTCGTATCAGCAGCTCACGTAAAACCAAACGCGCAACCAAAGGTCGCCTTCCTCTTCACAGGGCAGGGATCGCAATACGCGGGGATGGGCAAAGGACTGTACGAAACGCAACCCGTCTTCCGCGCCGCGTTGGATGAATGCGCAAGGATTCTTGACCCCATTCTTGGGCGTTCCCTGCTAGAAATCATTTTTGCTGATAAAAATAATTTGACTATCAATCAAACCACCTACACCCAGCCTGCCCTCTTCGCCTTTGAATACGCGTTGGCGCAGATGTGGCTTTCCTGGGGCATCAAGCCTCACGCGATGATGGGACACAGCGTCGGCGAATACGTCGCCGCGTGCATCGCAGGCGTGTTCACCCTCGAAGATGGACTGCGCCTCATCGCCGAACGCGCACGGCTGATGGGCAACTTGCCGCACAACAACGGGAGCATGGTTGCTGTCTTTGCCGATGCAACCCGCATCGCCGATGTGATACAGCCATATGCAAGCCAGGTCTCCATCGCCGCCTCGAACGGACCCGACAACACGGCGATCTCTGGCGAAAAGACAGCCGTCCAATCCGTTGTGGATGAGCTGACCAAATTACGCATCGCCTCCAAGCCGCTTGCCGTTTCGCACGCGTTCCACTCTCCGCTGATGGATTCGATTCTGGATGTGTTCGAATCGTTTGCCCAGAAAACAAAATTCTCCAATCCTCAAATCCCCCTGATTTCAAACGTCACTGGCGAGCCTCTCACCCAAGCCATCTCTGTCAACTACTGGCGCGAACACATCCGCGCGGAAGTGAAATTTTCGGATGGCATGAAATCACTCGCCACCCTGGGTGCAGACACATTCATCGAGATCGGTCCTGCGCCTGTGTTGATCGGCATGGGCATACGTTGCCTGCCTGAAGCACAATCCACATGGTTGCCGTCGGTGAAACAGAATCAAGACGAATGGCAGGTGCTTCTCGACAGCCTCGGCAAACTATACGTGCAAGGCGCAGATGTGGATTGGATCGGATTCGATTCTGGGTACTCGCGCAAGAAAGTTGCACTGCCGAATTATCCGTTCGACCGCCAGCGATATTGGTTGGAACCTTCGAATGTAGACAAGGAGATGTCGCCACGGCGCCACGGCGACGCACGTAAACAGGTAAACACAGTCTCGTCGCGTTCAAATGGAAAATCACAACCAAAAGAAAAAGTTGTTGAACGAAAGAATGGAAAAGCAAAAACGCCGCTGGGTCTCGATACGTCCCGCGAGGAACATGCGGGACTACTCGACCAGCGGCTGGCGAAGAATATGATTGAAGATTTCATCCAACAACACGCCGCGCGCGTGTTGGGCATGGATGCTTCGCGTTTGAGTCTCAACACGCCGCTCGATACGCTGGGACTCGATTCGCTCATGGCGATGGAACTCAAGAACTCGCTCGAGTCGAAACTCGGCGCGCAAATTTCGGTGGCGAGTCTCTTGCAAGGACCGACCATCGCGTCCCTCGCGGCGGAGGCGATGGCGAATTTGGATTCAGCCAAAAGGAGGGATGATGCGCCGTTCGTTGTCGCGGAAAACGCGTCGAACGAGAGTCCGCTGTCGGTGGGTCAACAGGCGTTGTGGTTCATGCATCAACTCATGCCCGTTGAACTTTCATTCAACGTGGCGGGCGCGGTTCGCATTCACGGCGAACTCGATGTAAACGCACTGCAAGGCGCTTTTGAGCAACTCGTTGCGCGACACGAGTCACTGCGAAGTACATTTCACACGGTCAACGGCGAGCCGCTCCAACGCGTGAATGATGCGATGGATGCGGTTTTCCGCGTGACAGATTCCTCCACGCTGGAGGATGACGCGTTACAAAAATTATTGGCAGATGAAGCCCACGCATCCTTCGACCTTGAGGCGGGTCCAGTCATCCGAGCCGCGCTTCACCGTACGCGGGACAAATCACACATCCTCTTGTTGGCAATGGACCACATCGTCACTGACTTCTGGTCCATGACGATTCTCGCGCGAGAGTTGTTGATGCTGTATGAAGCGAACAAGGCGGACGCGCCGATCGAACTGCCCGCCCTGCCTGCGCGTTACTCCGATTACGTACATTGGGAAGCAACCATGCTTGCAGGCGAGCGCGACGAAAAATTATGGAACTACTGGCAAACACAACTCGGCTCTCAACTCCCCGCGTTGAACCTGCCCACCGACCGCCCGCGCACGTCCCTGCAAACCTATCGCGGCGACTCGGCGCATCTGTTCATGGACGGCGACCTGTATGCGCAGTTGAAATCGTTGGCGCAAGAAAACAACGCCACCATGTTCATGACCCTGCTCGCCGCGTTCCAGACTTTACTGCATCGCTATTCGAATCAAGAGGAGTTTTTGGTTGGTTCAGTGACGGCAGGACGAGGCCATGCCGAGTTGTCGAATCTCGTCGGCTACTTCATCAACCCGATTGCGCTCAAAGCGGATTTTTCGGGCAACCCATCCTTCAATGAAATTATCCAGCGCGTGAAGCAGACGGCTCTCGGCGCGTTCGAGCACCAGGATTATCCGCCCGCTTTACTGGCGAAGCGACTCGGCATCCAACGCGACTCTTCCCGCCCGCCGCTGTTCGAGACCATGTTCATCCTGCAAAAAGCGCACGAAGCGGACGTGCAAATGCTCAGTCCGTTCGCGCTCGGGTTAGACGGCGCGCGTATGCAAGCGGGCGGGCTTGATTTGGAATCCATTGCGCTGGGAGGCGAACCCGCCCAGTTCGATATGACGATGATGATGTCTGAGTTGGGTGACGGTCTCGCCGCCGCGCTTCAATACAACGTGGACTTGTTCGACGCGGCGAGCATCGAACGCATGTTGAAGAATTTCGGCTTACTGTTGCACGAAGTCGCGGCTGACCCATCGAAGCCAGTTTCAACGTATTCGCTGTTGGACGAATCGGAAAAACAAAAAATTCTGATCGAATGGAATCAGACAGAAGTCGAATACCCACGTGAGTCTTGCGTTCATGAATTGATCGAAGCGCAGGCAAAGCGTACACCCGATGCCATCGCCGTTCAATTTGAAGATCAACAACTGACGTACAAGGAACTGAACAGATGCGCGGACGATGTGGCAAAAGTTTTGATCGCAAACGGAGTCAAACCAGGGACTCTCGTTGGCTTGTTCGTGAGTCGCTCTGCCGAAATGCTGGTCGGTTTGCTGGGCGTATTGAAGGCGGGAGGCGCGTACCTGCCGCTTGACCCGTCCTTCCCCTCGGAACGTCTCGCGTTCATGCTGTCGGATTCAAACGCTTCGATCATTTTGACCCTCACAAGTTTGTTGTCGCAAATTCCAGAAAACAACGCGCAGGTCATCTGCCTCGACACTCTCGGTGAGGTGAAAGGCAAGCGCGGGAAAAAAGTGAAAGCCTCCGCCGATGACCTTGCGTACATCATTTACACATCAGGCTCGACGGGCAAGCCGAAGGGCGTGCAGATCCATCATCGCGCGGTGGTCAACTTCCTGTGCTCGATGCAAACCGATTTGGGAATCACCGCCTCCGATTCGTTGCTGGCGGTGACGACGCTTTCGTTCGACATCGCGGTTCTTGAACTTCTATTGCCGCTTACGGTCGGCGCGAAAGTTGTGATTGCAAATACTGAAGTCGTTTCAGATGGAGCATTGCTGGCGCAATCTCTCGCAGAGTCGCAGATCACGTTCATGCAAGCCACGCCTGCCAGTTGGCGACTCCTGCTCGAAGCGGGTTGGAAGGGAAAATCTGACTTGAAGATTCTGTGCGGCGGCGAAGCATTGACGAACGATCTCGCCGAGAAACTCCTCCAGCACGGACAAAAATTGTGGAATGTGTACGGTCCCACCGAGACGACGATCTGGTCAACGCTCTACAAGGTGGAGTCGGTTCAAGCGGGAATTTCAAATACGGTTCCGATCGGCAAGCCGATTGCTAATACGCAGATCTATATCCTTGATTCGAATCTTCAACCCGTTCCTGTGGGCGTGATCGGCGATCTGTACATCGGCGGTGACGGCGTCAGCCGCGGGTATTTGAATCGCCCCGAGTTGACGGAGGAACGATTCATTCCCAATCCGATTGCTTCTTTTGCCCCGAGGCGGTCTGCCCTAAAGGGTACGCGTATGACCGCCGATGCCATGAAAAAAACTGCGGGGTCGCAGACCCCGCAGGAGCAAAGGGTGTACAAAACAGGCGACCTTGCGCGTTATCTCGCAGACGGCAATATCGAATTCTTCGGGCGCAGTGACCAGCAGGTAAAAGTCCGCGGGTATCGCATCGAGACGGGCGAGATCGAGGTCGCGTTGATGGGGCATCCGTCGGTGAAGCAGGCGGTCGTCGTCGCGTGGAAGGAGCGGTCGTCAGACGCGAGCCTCGTTGCCTACGTGGTGCCAGCCGTCCCTGGGGAGGAAGCGGAGCATGTCCATCTCAGAGAATATTTGCGGACGAAACTTCCCGAGTACATGGTTCCATCCATTTTCGTCAATCTTGAATCATTGCCGCTCACGCCAAACGGAAAAGTGGATCGCAAAGCGTTGCCCGCCCCGTCGCAATCGCGAGCGGATCTGCGCGCGCAGTATGTCGCGCCGCGCACGCCGCTGGAATCCCAACTCGCCGAAGTGTGCGCGCAGGTGTTGGGTTTGAACGTCGAGCAGGTTGGCGTTAACGATAACTTCTTTGATCTCGGCGGGCATTCACTGCTCGGCACGCGGCTGGTGTTCCTGTTGCGCGAGAAATTCGGTTTGCAAGCCGCTGACCTGCCGTTGCGCGCGTTGTTCGAAAACCCGACCGTGGCGAATCTTGCGTTGACCATCGAGCGCGTACGGCGCGGCGAACGCCTAACGCGCACGCGCAGTGATTTCATCCAGCGCGGACAGTTGAGTCTGGAGGCGTTGAATGCCGAGGCGCAACTCGACGCGGACATCACCGCAGGCGACTTGAAATATCAACACGCCGAGCCGAAAAAGATTCTGCTCACAGGCGCAACAGGATTCGTCGGCGCGTTCCTGTTGAAGGATCTGCTCACGATGACTTCGGCGGAAATTTATTGTCTGTTGCGCGCCGATGACATCGAACAAGGCTTGCAGAGATTAAAGCGTAATTTGAATTCGTATCAGTTGTGGGACGAATCGCTCGCGCATCGAATCAAACCCGTGTTGGGCGATCTGGGTTCGCCGCGCCTCGGCTTGAGCGATGAGGCGTTCAACGAACTTGCGAATCAAATGGACGTCATCATCCACAACGGCGCGATGGTGAACTTTGTGTACCCGTATCACGCGCACAAAGCCGCGAACGTGCTGGGCACGCAGGAAATTTTGCGCCTTGCCAGCCGCGTGAAGTTGAAGCCCGTGCATCATGTGTCCACGCTTTCCATTTTGTATTCGCGCGGAGTCAACGACGGGCGTATCTATCGCGAAGATGCGAATCTCGATGAGGTCGGCGCGCCGTTCGGCGGATACGCCCAGAGCAAATGGGTCGCGGAAAAACTAATCATGCAGGCAATCGAACGCGGCATCCCGTGCGCGATCTATCGCCCAGGGCTCGTGTCGGGTCACAGCGTGACCGGCGCGTGGAACACCGACAACCTTATCTCCAGCATGACTCGCGCCTGCGTTCTGCTCGGCAGTGTGCCGAACCTCGACGTGATGGTCAACATCGTGCCGGTGGATTTCGTCAGCGCGGCGATCGTGCAACTTTCAAAAGATGAAAAGAACTTCGGCGGCATCTATCACCTCGACAACCCCGACCCGCTTCATTTCAAACATTTGGCTGGCTGGCTCACCTCGCAGGGACTCCAAGCTCGGACCGTCTCGTTCGACGAGTGGCGCGAGGAACTGTTCAGCCAGATTCCCCACATGCCCTCCGACGAGTGGGCGCCGTATTTGCCCCTGCTCGAAGAAGTGGACGAGTCGCAGGTCTTCATGCCCGAGTTCGACCTCACCAACACCCTCACCCGCCTGGACGGTAGCGGCATCGTTTGTCACCCGGTGAACGATGCGTTGTTCAGCGCGTATTTGAATTACTTCATCCCACGCGGGTTCCTCGAAAAAGAAAAATCAAAAACAACGTGACCTCAGCGAAGTGGTTCGTTTGTCCGCAACCTAATTCCTCCGCGGAGAGTCGGTTGTTTATTTTTCCCTACGCAGGAGGAAGCCTCGCCGCGTTTGGCAAGTGGACAGCGGATAAGATTGAAACACACATCGCCCACTACCCCGGCAGGGGCTCGAGATTCAACGAACCCGCGATAAAAACTCTGGATGTTTTGGTTGAACATTTTTTGCGCGAAATCGAGCCCCTGCTTGATAAACCGTTTACATTGTTCGGACACAGCATGGGAGGGTTGATCGTTTTCGAATTGGCGCGGAAATTGCGAAAACAGACTTTGTCTCAGCCGAAAAAATTATTTGTCTCGGCTTGCTCCGCGCCGCACATCCCTGACTCAAACCCGCCAATCCATGCCTTGCCTGAGCATACATTTTTGGAAGCCTTGAAAAAATTCAACGGCATCCCCGCTGAAATTTTGAACCAGCCTGAAGCCTTGAAAATTTTCCTCCCCATCCTGCGCGCGGACCTTGAAGCCGTGGAGACCTATCGCTACACCGATGGCGATCCGCTGGACATCCCGATTATTGCGTTTGGCGGGCTCGACGATCCCCGCGTCCACCGCGGACAACTCGAAGGGTGGGCGAAGCAAACCGCTTCAGGATTCGAATCGCAATTTTTCCCCGGCGACCATTTTTTCATCAACAACTCTCGAAATGCAATCCTTGAATCCATCTCGGCGGATTTATGATGGTTTGGCTCGCCCCTTCGAAAACTTTGACGTTATCACCCAACAGCGTGGATGTGTGGCGCGTTCGCGTCGATTCATTCAACCCCAGGGAAGATATCCTCTCACCGGATGAGCATGAACACGCCGCGAAATTTCACTTCGACAAAGACCGCAATCGTTACATCGTTTCACATGCCAGCCTGCGCGAAACCCTTGCGCGGTATTTGCACACCGGACCGAAGGAGTTGAAGTTTTCGGTCAACGCGTATGGCAAGCCGTTTCTACCTGAACTCGATCTTGAATTCAACCTCTCTCACTCCGGCGAATACGCCCTGATCGCGGTCACACGCGGACGAAACATCGGCGTTGATGTGGAGCAAATCCGCGCGGACGTTGAAATCGAAAGCCTCGCACGCCGCAATTTTTCTCTGCGAGAAGTTTCCGAGTTGATGGCTTTACCCTCCGAAAAGCGCATCGTCGCCTTTTACAATTGCTGGACGCGCAAGGAGGCGTACATCAAAGCGCAGGGGCTGGGCTTGTCGCTTCCGCTCGAGGGTTTCGATGTGTCGCTTGGCGAACCAGCCCTGCTCCGCGCCACGCGTCCCGATGCAAACGAAGCCGCGCAATGGACGATGCAATCCATGGAAGTGGATTCAGGATATGCCAGTGCGGTCGCCGTGCGGGGAAGCGATCTCGATTTCAGGTTGTGGGATTTCTTGCGTTGAGATAATTTCCGATGGCGCTCACCGCGTTGCCAATGCCGTCTTCGGCGCGGATCGATTCGCCGAGCGAATTTGCTCTCGCCCGCATGGCTTGGTCGGTCAGTGCGGTCGAGATCGCGTCCGCGAGTCGTTCGGTGGAGAGATGCCTGCGCGCGATCGCTTTCGGGCTTACGCCCAACTTGGCTAACTGGTCCGCATAAAAATACTGGCTGGCAAAATGCGGCACGGTCACGCTGGGCGCACCACTGCTCAATGCCTCCGAGGTTGTGCCGGGTCCCGCATGGTGGACGATGACCGACATGCGCGGGAACAGCCAGCGATGTGGAATGCTCTTGAGCAAAAACACGTTCTTCGGCAAGTTCTGTCCCGTTCCCATGTCGCTCCAGCCCGCGCCCAGCACGGCGCGCTGCTTCGTCTGTGCCAGCGCGTCGAACACCATTTCGGAGGTGCTGTGTTTTTTATCCGAATTCCCCATGCTCCCAAAGCCGATGTAGATCGGGCATTCGCCGCCCTCGATGAACCGTACAAGCACGGGGTCCGGCGCCCAACCCGCGTCGGGGTCGAGGAACCAATACCCGGTGAGGTGGATATGGTCTGCAATGTCAACGGGTCGCGGCAGGAACGAGGGGCTGTAGCCCGAGATGATCAACTCTTTCTCTTTGAGAATTTGCCGGTAGGGGTTGATCGCGGGGACATCGACCTTCCCCTTCCATGATTTTCGCACGATGGGCGCATATACCTGCCACGCAAAATGATCGACCACAAGATGCGTGAGGCGGTTGAAGGCTTGGCTTCCATGCCACTTGAGGTCGAGAGGCAGGGCGGGGTGCGCGCCGGTAGGGAGCGGGTCGATGCTGGCGGGGATGCACGGGATGTTGAGGTGTTTGCCGATGAAATACATGAACGGCAGTGCAAACGCGTGGTAGATGATCGCTTCGCTTCCCCGGCACGCGTCGAGCACGTCCGCGGCGATCTGCCGCGCCGCCGGTTTGACGACTCTGCCGGTGGTGAGCACCAACTCCAAAATGGAGTCCGATTCGAGCCAGGCTTTTCCCTGCGGAGTTTGAGCCACCTGGTACGAGTCCACATGGATGGGGACGAATGGGATGCCGTAGCGTTCGACGAATCCCGCGAAGTTCGAGTTGGCTACAAATCGGATGCGGTACCCCGCCTTTTGCAGTCCGACCGCGAGGGCGAGGTAGGGTTGGATATCCCCTTGCGAGCCGGCGGAGACGATGGTGATTTCCATGAATTACAATAACCTTCGAGTGAATATCCGTTTTCAAAAGGAGCGACGTGACGACGAATCATACCAACAAATTGCTGGAAATTTTATATGGGTTCCGTGTTTTAAAATTTTTGATTTACCGGGGGTTGAAGGCGCGGGCAAAACGCCTCGTGGATCGGCTTGCCCCACACCTGCCGGCAGGCGAACTTATATTGGATATCGGTCCCGCCAGTTGCACCGTACCCGAACTGCTAATGGAAAAGGGAGTGCAGGTCGTGCCGCTGGATGTGCAAAATTACAGCATCGTGGAATCGGTCGCGCCGATCTTGTACAACGGAGGGGTTATTCCGTTTAGGGATGGTCAATTCGGCGCGTCGTTGATCCTGTTCGTTTTACATCACACGCCCGAACCGGAGAAACTGCTGGAGGAGGCGATGCGGGTCTCCTCGCGCATCATCGTGTACGAAGATATTGTCCTTTCCCCGTTGCACAAACGCGTCACCGCCGTGGCAGACATGCTCATCAACCTCGAATTCGACAACCAGCCGCACACCAACAAAAGCGATACGGAATGGCTGGCTGTATTCGAGAGGTTGGGGTTGAACGTGATCCACCGCGAATATGCAAGCTATGCCCTGGTGTTCCGCCATGCGATGTATGTGGTCGAACAATAACCCGATGCAGCAGCCGCAAATTATTCGTTTGCCCGCCGGAGGCCGCATTCAAGTTGAAAATTCGTAACAAGTCGTTGAAGTCTGAGTTGACGAACAACATCGCGCCCCTTCACTTTCGTGGCGTGAGCGATGAGTTCCCAAGTCGCGTCAAAACGTGCTTTGGGTGATTGTGCTTGCCAGAATTTCAGGTCAAACGACCTGTCCAAATCCTGCAGTTTTCCTTTGCGCTCCACAAAATTCGTTCTCATGGGTCAATCCTATCACCAAGCAAATCACTTCTCCCCCGTCACCCGACTCACTCTCGATGGTTGTACGCTAACACCTGTCGGCACGGCAGATGCAGTGACAGGGTCCTTCACCAACCGCGCCAGGTGTTTCACCATCACTGCCTGGCGTTGTCCCGCCTTGGCGCCCAAATCGGCAAGCACGGGTTCGAGCCATGCCTGATACGAACGCACGCACACATATACGGGTCGGTTGCGTCGGTCGGGTAAATGACCGATCAACGCGGTCAGCTTTGCGCTCACATCCGTTGCCTCAGGGTGGATGAGCGGGGTCAGCACAATCCCATACACGCCGTGCGCCACACCGACGTAGCACTTTGCCCCGTCGTTGCTCAACCAGCCAATCGGCTTCTTTGGTTGCGCCTCAATCGGGTGCAACAGCGGCGGCACAATTTGATAATACAGACTCTGCGCCGCAGGCAAATGGATCGAACGGACTCTCGCCCACGCTTCGCTCTCCGCCGAAACCTGATTCGCCAACTCGGTCACATCCCACATCCTCTGCCATGCATAGACGGAGAACCCCGACTTGCGCAGCGGCACGAAGGCATCGCTTACTTCATCCACTTCTGCCAGCACGTGGAAGGCACCCCACGCCCCAGCCTGTGAAGTGAGATTCTCGATCAACTCAGGGAGCGAGGGATGGTCCAATTGCGAGGCGGGCGCAAGATATAAAAGTTTGGCAAACGTATCACTGCGTGAATGAATGATTCCACCCAGCACACTGCGTTCAATCCCATTCGCCAATGCTGAATAAATATGCCGCGCAGGATTCACGTACGAGAACAACCCCACCGCGCCGAGCGGATTCCCCCGAGTCAACGTGCGCGCGGTGTCCAACCCTATTACCTCCTCGCGAAAGCGATAGAGTTGCGGTAGATCCAGCAATGCCAATGGGCGAATAGGCATGTAGTATTTTTACCACAAAGGAGACAAAGGGTCACAAAGGAAAACAAAGAAATCCTTTGTGTTCCTTTGTGACCCTTCGTGGTTCTAAAATATCAATCCACCAGCGACAAAAAATATTCGTGGAAGCGCGTGTCGTCCGTCAATTCGGGGTGAAAGGAGGTGGCGAGCAGATGTCCCTCTTGCGCCGCAACAATCCTCCCGTCGGGAATCGAGGCGAGAATCTTTGCATCCCCACTGACCGATTCGATGATCGGCGCACGGATGAAGACGGCATGATAATCTTCCGTCGTGCCCGTCGCTTGTTTGAGTTCAGGAATATCCAAATCTGTTTCAAATGAATCGATCTGTCGCCCAAACGCATTGCGCTGGACCTTGATGTCCATCAACTTCAACAGCGGCTGGTCACGGCTGATATCTTTGGAGAGAAAGATCGCCCCCGCACACGTGCCCCAGATCGCATGACGCTGACCGAACTGCTGGAGCGGCTCGATCAACCCATACGTTACCGCTAACTTTCCAATCGTCGTCGATTCACCGCCAGGGATGATGAGACCGTCGAGCCCGTTGAGGTGCTCGGGCAATCGAACTTCGCTGGTTTCAACGTTTAATTTTTTTAGTACGGCAATATGCTCAGAAAAATCGCCTTGTAAGGCTAAGACACCGATTTTCATAAATTGACCATTGACCACGGACGATGGACGATACACCAATGCATGGTCTATTGTCCATCGTCCGTGGTCTGCTTACCAACCCCGCCCTGCAAGTCTTTCCGCATCAGGCATGGTGGATGTATTGCGCCCGACCATCGCCTCACCGAGATTCTTGCTCACCTCTGCGAGAATGGATGCGTCCTTGTAATGCGTCACGGCCTTAACGATGGCATTCGCACGTTTGGCAGGGTCGCCGCTCTTGAAGATGCCAGAACCCACGAACACGCCGTCCACGCCGAGTTGCATCATCAACGCCGCATCCGCAGGAGTCGCCACACCGCCCGCCGCAAAGTTGACCACAGGCATGCGACCGAGTTCCTTCGTCTCTTTGACGAGTTCATACGGCGCGCCGTTGTTCTTGGCGAACGTCATCAACTCCTCATCGTCCATCGTCTGCAACTGACGGATCGAACCCATCACCGAGCGGGCATGGCGCACCGCTTCGACCACATCGCCTGTGCCTGCTTCGCCCTTCGTGCGAATCATCGCCGCCCCTTCACCGATGCGACGTAACGCCTCACCGATATTGCGGCATCCGCACACGAACGGCACTTTGAAGTTATGCTTCAAGATGTGATGTTCTTCATCGGCGGGCGTGAGCACCTCAGACTCGTCAATGTAATCAATGCCCAGCGACTCAAGAATCTGCGCTTCCACAAAATGCCCGATGCGGCACTTTGCCATCACTGGGACGGAAACGCTGTCAATGATTTTTAATATCATATCGGGGTCGCTCATGCGTGCCACGCCGCCGTCCGCACGGATATCGGCAGGCACACGCTCCAGCGCCATCACCGCACATGCGCCCGCCTCTTCCGCGATCTTCGCCTGCTCGGCATTCACCACATCCATGATAACGCCGCCCTTGAGCATTTGCGCCAGACCTTTTTTCTCGGTCCAAGTTCCAGTCTTCACTTGCATTTTGACTCCTTGAGTTTTGTGCGTGGTTCTACGTCCACGCGATGACTTTATGTACGCTCCGGGATTCTACCACGCAGGGCAAAACGCTTCACACGCAGGGATGGCTGATTCCGCACCGTCGAAGTTCCACTCTCTGGAAGGGGAGCGCAATTTCCCCTCTTGACAAACTCCCGCGTCTGCATACAATTATGACAATGATACAATTAGTACAATATAACGCAAAGAGCCAATATGGCAGATAAAAAGCTCACCCTTCAAATCGACTTCCGCTCCGGGCTGCCCATCTACACCCAGATCGTGAATCAAGTGCAATCACAACTCGCCGGCGGATTATTGAAACAAGGCGACCAACTGCCGACAGTACGGGCATTGGCGGAAGAGTTGCGAGTCAACTTCAACACAGTGGCACGTGCGTATCGCATCCTGGACGAAGCGAGAATCATATCCACGCAACAGGGACGCGGCACATTCATCACCGAAATTCCCCCGCCCAAAATCACCGAGAAGTTGAGGCGAGAAACGCTCGAAGCGCTCACGCAACGGTTTATTAGTGAAGCGATGCGACTGGAATTTGCCAGGGCTGAGATTCGGCAGATGGTCAGCGACCAACTCAAAGCGTGGAGCGAAGCGAAAGGGGCCGACGAATAATGGAGTGACGAATCGATTCGTCACATGGCAGACGATGGAAGTCGTCATTACGATGATCAGGAGAATCAAATGGACACAAAATTCATCAAGTTAAATGAAAAGGCAAAGAAACAACAACCGGATCAACACATTTCAGCAATCGCCGGGACGTTTTTTGGTGTATTCCTTCTGGTTGCGATAGTGGGCGCAGTCATTGGTGATGGGAACTATAGCGACGCTGTGCTGGGCGCATGGGTTGTATTTTGGACATTGATCGGCACATCCATTTTGTTTGCGCTGAAAGTCGCCAATCAATGGGAAAAAGCAGTCGTGTTGCGACTCGGAAAATTCCAAAAACTTGCTGGACCTGGGTTGTTTTGGATCATCCCGATCATTGATAGCATTCCAACCTGGATTGACCACCGAGTGATGGTCACGCCGTTTGCCGCACAAAAAACGCTGACCAAAGACACTGTGCCCGTGGATGTGGATGCTGTGTTGTTCTGGGTTGTATGGGATGCCGAGAAAGCCGCGCTCGAAGTGGAAAATTATCGCGCCGCCGTGGATTGGGCGGCACAGACAGCCCTGCGGGACATTATCGGTCGCATGATGCTGGCAGATATCCTTGTTGGGCGCAGTTCGCTGGACAAGGAGTTACAGCAAGTGATTGATGAGCGCACCACACCCTGGGGTGTGACTGTGCAATCGGTGGAGATCCGTGACATCGTCATCCCGCAGGATCTGGAAGATGCCATGTCTCGTCAGGCACAGGCGGAACGTGAACGCCAGGCACGTGTGATTCTAGGCGAATCGGAGAAGCAGATTGCCGAGTCGTTTGCGGAGGCTTCAAAAGCATATATTCACAATCCCACCGCGTTGCATCTGCGAGCCATGAACATGCTCTTTGAAGGCTTGAAAGAAAAAGGCGCGCTCGTGATCGTGCCAAGCTCAGCCATAGACACAATGAATCTCGGCGGCTTGAGCGGCATGGTTTCGCTGGCGCAGAATAATCTGCCAAAAGATAACAAATAACAGAACTACACCATCCCGCAGGTTGGTTTGAAATCCTCCTGTGTGTAAAGAAACCTGCGGGACGTTTGTTGAAAGGAAACAAAATGTCTACCAAACTCACAACCATCCTTGTGTTAATGATGATCCTCTTTGCCACTGTGGCAGGTCTCTTGCTCTGGAACCAATTACCCGACCAAATGGCTTCTCACTGGAACGTCAACGACGAGGTGGATGGCTACATGCCGAAAGTCTGGGGCGTGTTTCTGATGCCGCTGGTTACACTGGGACTGTTCCTGCTGTTTCTGGTCATCCCAAACATTGACCCCAACAAGGCGAATATCGCCGAATTTCGCGAGTCGTTCAACCTGTTCATCGTGTTGTTTGTTGCGTTCATGCTCTACGTCCACAGCTTGACCCTGGCATGGAGCCTCGGGTACACGGGCTTCAAGCTCAGCAATGCTCTGCTACCCGCGATGGGCTTGCTTTTCATCTTCATCGGTTTCATGCTCCGCAGGGCAAAACGCAACTTTTTCATCGGCATCCGCACACCGTGGACACTCTCCAGCGATACGGTCTGGGAGAAAACGCACCAACTTGGCGCGGTCCTGTTCATGGCTTCGGGCGTACTGGCATTCATCGGCGGTCTGTTCGGCGGCATGACTGCGTTCTGGATGTTGTTCGTTCCGTTGATCGGGTCTGTGGTCTTCCTGCTGGTCTATTCCTACGTGTTGTATCAACGAGAGACAAAAGCGTAAATCAAAACGGAGAGGCGCTGCGGCACTCTCCGTTTCACGTGAAACGAAAAACCATGAAAACGCTCATCAACTGGAAAGTCTTTTTCACTCTCTGGCTGGCGGCAATTCTCGCCACCCTTGCTGTCCTGCCCTATGCGTTCGAATTGCAATCTACCATCATCGCACAGATTCCCATCCCGCTCCCTGCGTTGGTTGCGATACAGATCGCGCAAAGTGGAGTGCTCTTCGCCATCATCATTTTCTGCGGAATGCTTTTGATGAAGCGCATCGGTCTCTCCACCTCGATACTTGATTCAGCCACCCGAGGCGAATCCACATCCGATAATTTGCGCGGCATCCTCCCCATCAGCATTGCCCTTGGAGTGATCGCAGCGCTGCTCATCATTGGGTTGGACTGGTTCTTTTTCCAACCCACATTGTTCCGCGAACTTGGCGATTCGGCCAATGGGCTGAGTTTACAAACCTCCCAGCCCGCCGCGTGGAAAGGATTTCTCGCATCATTTTATGGCGCCATCGCAGAGGAAATCTTATTGCGATTGTTTGTGATGTCCCTCTTTGCCTGGCTGGGTTTATTTCTCAGCAAAACATCCGAAGGAAGACCAACTAGTGCGGTATTTTGGATTGCAAACATCCTCGCCGCGATCCTGTTCGGGCTTGGGCATTTACCCGCAACCGCAACCATCATTCCGCTTACACCGTTGGTCGTCGCGCGGGCGATCATATTGAATGGAATAGGCGGCATCGCATTTGGTTTTCTGTATTGGAAGCGAGGACTCGAATCCGCGATGATCGCTCACTTTTCAGCCGATATTGTTTTACATGTAATACTTGCACTATAGGAGATTAAAATGGCAGATGAAATCAAACAATGGGAATATCGCGTTCAATCGATCGGCGGTATGTTTGGCACTAAAGATGAAGATATACAAGAAAAACTTGACGAATGGGGTTTGGAAGGATGGGAGGCTATTAATGTTTACACGCCGTATGGAAGCGGCAAGATCACCATGGTTGCAAAACGTCCATTGACTGAACGCGCGCGGCGGATGCGATCCATGCCGCAGATGGGATAAGAGCATCGAAACAGAATCAGGCTGAAGTGGGGCAAGTTGCGGGTTATTCATCCAGATGAACAGGACTGATTATTTGTATAGACAAATAATCAGTCCTGTTCATCTCCATCACGAGTACAATCGATGCATGAGAAAATTCTGGCGTCCGCTGGTGATCATCCTATTGGTTTCGCTTGTGTTGGGCGCGGGGACGCTGCGGCGCGGACACGAATGGGGCGATGATTGGGCATGGTATGTGTTGCAGGCGAAGAGCATCGCGGAAGGATCATTGGCTGAGTTCATCGAGATCAGCGACTTTACGAATTATCAATCCACAACGCATCTGGGTCCGCTCGCCTACCCGTGGGGATATCCTCTCATCCTTACTCCGTTTTACATTCTGAATGGCATCAGTCCCCTGACATTAAAAATTCCCGGGTTGATCTTTTATATGGGATTTTTATTCATCCTCTACCTGTTTGCCAAATCCCGCTTCACGCAGACGGAAAGCCTGCTCCTCGTTTCCCTGTTCGCTTTCAATCCCCTACTCCTTCTCTTTCTCGACCAGATACTGTCTGACATCCCCTTTCTATTTTTCTCCACATTGACCCTCTATCTCATCACTCGCGATGAACCGCGGAGCAAATGGCATTATGTATTTCTCGGCGGGGCTATTTTCTGGACTACATTTTTACGCGCGACAGGGTTGCTTTTGCTCGCCAGCTTTCTCGCGGTTGAATTTTTCAAGCTGGTCGCCCACCGCAGGGAAAGAGATGCTGTGAAGCGCATCATCCTGAACTCGTTTATTGTTTGTGCGGTGTTCGCTGGATTATGGCTTGCCAATATCCTGATCTTCCCCGGTGGCGGCGAATCATACCTTACGCAATATGAAAACCTGACCGTCGAATTAGTCAGAAGTTTTATCGGCGCTTATTTCATCGTCTATAGTTGGTTTTTTGGCGAGGGGACAGGTTGGCAATATGTATACTATTTTATACTCGTCTTTGCTGTGCTCGGTGCATGGATTCGACGCAAACACGAGCCGTTCTTTCTCTGGTTTTTTGCGGCATGGATGATCGTCCACATCACTTACCCTTATTGGCAGGGACCGCGTTATATTTTTCCGCTACTGCCCATCTTCATCTACTTTGCCTTTCAAGGGATGAAATTTCTGATCGCCAAGTTGCCTGAAAAAAATCAACAGATGGGTCAACGCATGTTTCATGCATTTTGGCTTTTGATTATTGGTTACTTTCTGGTTGTTTCCGGCAACAGGGCAATAAACAACCTGCAAAATGGACGGGCGATCAACGGTCCCTTCGACCCTTTCAGCGTGGAAGTCTACGATTGGATCGATCGCAAGACACCGCCGGACAGCGTGTTGATCTTCTACAAAGCCCGCGTGATGAGGTTGATGACTGATCACCCCTCGATCATGATCAACGAATGCGAGGGCATGCTCAAAGGCGACTACTTGATTCTGAGTAAAAAAGTTGAAAGAAACAACCAGGTCCCCCTCGACGAAATTGACTCGTGCAACTTGCTGTTGGATAAGGAATTGGAAAACCGCAGGTTCGTGATATACAAGATCGTAAAATAAAAATCGTCCCGCTAAATTGGCGGAACGATTCAATCTCCAGTTTCAAATTTTCTGTTCTTCTACCCCAAATGCATCGGCATGATCACGTGCAGGAACTGGTCATCACCCACGGGCTTGACCACCCCCGGCGCATTAGGCGCGGACGTTTCCAGCGCAACGTTCGGCGTGCGGATCACCTCGAGGGCTTCGCGTAAAAATTTCACATTGAAGGCGATAAGCAATCCGCCGCCGTCTACGGTCGCTTCGACGATGGTTTCGTTTTTGCCGGTCTCTTCAGAGGTGGCGGAGATCTCCACTTCGCTGGGTTGCATATCGCTTTGCGCGCCTTTGATATTGATCCGTGCCACGTTCGAGCCTTCGCGCGCGAAAATCTCAGCCTGTTTGCAGGCTTTCAACAACGAAGCGGTCGAGACCAACGTGCGCTGGTTATACTTGCGAGGGATGATTTGCTGGTAATCGGGGAACGTTCCGTCAATGAGTTGCGAGACCACTTCCACGTCTTTGACGCGGAAGACGACCTGTCCGCGTCCCTTCGGTAAAACCATGTAAATCGGTTCTTCGGCGTCGGTGGCGACGCGCGCCAATTCGCGGAGAGCTTGGGCGGGAATGACGGAGGAAACTGGAGCAGGCGCAGGGGTGGAAAGAACCGCTTTGCGGACGGAGAGTCGGAATCCATCCGCGGCCGCCATCGTCAGTTTGTCTTTTTCCACCTGCACAAGCACACCCATCAAGACCGGGCGCGCCTCGTCGGTGGAGGCGGCGAAGGCAACCTGGTGAACCATCTCCCGGAAGTCGCCCGTGTTGATCTGGATGGCGCCCTCGAGGTCGGGCACCGGCAGGGGCGGGAATTCCTGCGCGTCAATGCACTTGATATCGTTGGTGGATGTGCCGCCGCGCACGTTGAGGGTTTGCGTTTGCGCATCGAGTTTCAACAGTACCTGATCGCTCGGCAATGTGCTCACCAGATCGGAGAACGTGCGCGAAGGGACCGTGGTCGAGCCTTCCTCTTCGATGCGGGCGGGGATCCAGCACGTGATGCCCATTTCCAAATTCGTGGCAGAAAGCCGTAACCGCCCCTCGTCGGTGGCGATCAACACGTTGGCAAGCACAGGCAGCGTACTGCGCGGCGAAACCGCTTTGGAAACGATGCTCAATCCGCGCGCAAGATTTTCCTGAAGGATGGTTACTTTCATGATACGGCTCCTCGTTGGTGAGTGCGCTTATTTTACTTCATAACGTGCGTTCCACAACAGAGTATACTTGGCTTACTACCCCATTCAAGGAGATTTCCAATGACCGTTTCCGCCCCTCGCTGGGACCTCACCAACGTCTATCCGTCGCTTGAATCGAAGGAATTCAAGAAAGCGGTGAATGAACTCAAGAGCAGGATCGATAAACTGGAGCGATATTACAAAAGCAAGATCGCGAAAGCCGGCGCAAAATCGTCATCCAAAGAACTGGGAACTCTGCTCGGCAAGGCAACCGACCAGTTCAACGATATCTTCGAACTTTCACGCACCATCGAAGCCTTCATCTACTCGTACGTGACCACCGACTCGCGCGACAAGACCGCCATGCGCCTGCTTTCGGAACTCGAACAGGTGCAACTGCGACAGAACAACCTGGTCACGCAGTTTAGCGCCTGGGTGGGGAAACTCGGCAAGAAACTCGACCAGGCATTGGACAAGAATCCTTCTGCAAAGGCGCATGCCTTCACGCTGAAAGAAACGCGTGATCAGGCAAAATACCTGATGAGCGAAGCGGAGGAGATGCTCGCCGCAGAATTGTCGCTCAGCGGCGGCAACGCCTTCGGCAAATTACAAGGGACGGTCACCTCGCAACTTTCTGTGGACTTTGAACTGGACGGCAAAACTCAAAAGTTACCCATGCCTGCGCTGATCAACCTGCGCTCGCACGCGGATGCAGATGTCCGCCGCCGCGCCTACGAAGCCGAGAACAAGGCATGGGAGGAAGTAAAAGAAACGCTGGCGGCATGTTTGAACGGGGTGAAGGGCGAGACAAACGCCCTATGGAAGAAACGCGGGCGCAAGGACGCGCTCCACGGCGCGATCGATGCGGCGCGCATGGACCGCAAAACGCTCGACGCCATGATGGGCGCCATGAAAGATTCCTTCCCGATGTTCCGCAAGTATTTCAAGCACAAGGCGAAAAAACTGGGCAAGGATCAGCTCGCGTGGTACGACATCTTCGCCCCGCTTGGAAAAACAGGCAAGGTCTATACCTACGATGAAGCCCGCGAGTTCATCTTGAAATATTTTGCCGAGTTCTCACCTCACCTGCACGATATGACCGCCACCGCCTTCAAAAATAACTGGATCGACGCCGAACAACGCGAAGGCAAACGCGGCGGCGCGTTTTGCATGGGCGTGCCCGCCGTGCGCGAGAGCCGCATCCTCTCCAATTATGACGGTTCGTTCGATGGCGTCAGCACGCTCGCGCATGAACTCGGGCACGCGTTCCATAATTATTGTGCGTACAACGCCGGCAAGACCGAACTGCAACAGAACACGCCGATGACCCTCGCCGAGACCGCCTCGATCATGTGCCAGACGATGATCACCGAAGCCGTACTCGCCACCACCACGAACCCCGATGAGGAACTGGCTGTGCTCGAAGCGCAGATCCAGGATGCCGGTCAGGTGATCGTGGATATTTACTCACGCTTCCTCTTCGAAAAGGAAGTGCTGGAACGCCGTGAGCAGGCGGAACTCTCCGCCGACGACTTCAGCGACATCATGCTCCGCGCGCAGAAAGAAACCTACGGCGATGGCATCGAGGAGTCCACCCTGCAAAAATTCATGTGGACGTGGAAGCCGCATTACTACTCGCCGAACTTCGCTTTCTACAACTTCCCGTATGCGTTCGGCTTGTTGTTTTCCACCGGCTTGTATGCCATCTACCAGAAACGCGGCAAGGATTTCGTGCTCGATTACATGAACCTGCTCGCCTCCACCGGCGAAGCCTCGGCGGCAAAACTCGCCAAACGCTTCGGCATCGACATCACCAGCAAAAAATTCTGGCAGGATAGCCTCGCCATCATCGGCAAACGGATCGATCGGTTTTGCGAATTGTAGATCAAGTGGATCGACGCCGGGTGCCCGGTCGAACCGTAGAGCAGTATGATGACTTCGCCTCATGTCACCCGTTGGGCTGGCTCGACACCCCCGACCGAATCCACGCTTCGGCAACTCTATGCGGATGAGGGTCTGCACCCGTATGTTTGGTCCAACGGTCCGCGGGATGTGTACGCGGCGCACTCGCATGGCTTCGATAAAGTGATCTACGTGGTCAGCGGCTCGATCACGTTCGGTCTGCCGGAGCTCGGCGAGCAGTTGACGTTGAACCCCGGCGACCGGCTCGACCTGCCTGCCGGGGTTGTGCATAACGCACAAGTCGGCGCGCAAGGCGTGGTCTGTTTGGAGGGGCATAAAAATTGAGAGGGCGAATCAGCCCCAAATCGGGAATGAACCGGAACGTCATCCAAAATAAAAAGCCCTCGCATATTGCGAGGGCTTGCTGTTCGTTCAGAGTTTACCAATCGCCGTGGAGCCAGCCACGCATGGTCATCGCATCCACCACGCGCTGGATGGCGACCATGTAAGCCGCGTCGCGCATGTAGGCGTTCTTACTCTCCGCCATTTTCAGCACATCGTTGAAGGAGTTGGTCATCTTGGCATCGAGGCGCTCGAGCACTTCCTGTTTCGACCAGTAGAAGTTCATGTCGTTCTGCACGCCTTCGAAATACGAGGTGGTCACGCCGCCGGAGTTGCAGAGAAAATCGGGGATGATGAAGATCTTCTTCTCATTGAAATAAACATCCGCGTCGGGCGTGGTGGGACCGTTCGCGCCTTCGGCAACGATCCGCACCTGTTTCGATATTTTCCCCACGGTGTCTGCATTGATCTGGTTTTCGAGCGCGGCAGGGATGAGCACATTGGCTTCTTTCGAGATCCAGGTATCGCCCTCTTCAGCGGTGTATCCCGCGTCCATGGCTTTGTTTTTGTCGATCGTGCCGTATTGATCGGTGATCGAGAAGAGGAAGCGTCCGTCCACACCATCTTTATGGCTGTAGGTGAACGATTTTTTTTCGTTGCGATCCCAGCAAGATACACAGGCGACTTTTCCGCCGAGGATTTCGACAAACCCGATGGCGGCATATTGCGCCACGTTACCGAAGCCCTGGATCGCCACAACCGAATTCTTCGGGTCGATATTCAGGTACTTCATTGCTTCGCGGATGTTGTAGACCACGCCGTAGCCGGTCGCTTCGGTGCGCCCCTGCGACCCACCGCCGCCGACCGGTTTACCGGTGAATACACTGGGCGCATAAGCGCCAGATAATTTCGAGTATTCGTCCATCATCCAACCCATCATTTGGGCGGTGGTGCCGACGTCCGGCGCGGGGATGTCCTGCCGGGGACCGAGGTTCTTGATCATCTGTTGCACCCAGCCGCGGCAAAGGTGCTCTTTTTCGTTCGCCGACAACTTGGACGGGTCGACGATGATGCCTCCCTTGCCGCCGCCCAGCGGAATATCTACCACCGCGCATTTCCACGTCATCCACATCGCCAGCGCGCGCACGGTGTCGATCGTCTCTTCCGGGTGAAAGCGGATGCCGCCTTTGTTCGGTCCGCGGGCATCGTTGTGCTGGACGCGGAACCCGGTAAAAACCTGAAGCGATTTATCATCCATGCGGACCGGAATGCGGAAGGTGAACTCGCGGGTGGGCCAGCGCAGTACCTCGCGCACGCCGGGATCCAGGTTGAGTTGTTCCGCCACGTGGTCGAATTGTGACTGTGCGATCTTGAAAGCGTTGATTGATTCAGCCATGAACTTCTTCTCCTGAAATTAAAATATAAACGGGCATCCCGGACAGGGAGCCCGCTTTCATTTCGGGGTTGACGCCGTGCAGCCTGCAAAGTGATTCCATTGTTGCGTTCGCCCTGATTGTACCGTCAAGCCGGAACTCAGGCAACGGTCAATTGATCGGGATACACGGCAGGCAGAACGAACAGACCGGGCAACCCGCCCGGTCTGTTTGGCTTATTCGTAGTTGTCCTCGTCGGTCTCGTCGTCGCCGTGGTCGAACTCATATTCCACCTTGTCGCTGTCGAGATGCACCCACAAGAGAAGCACGTGCCCATCGGCAGTTTCGACATTGCGGGCGGCAAAGATCGGGGCGGTTTGTTCCATCCCCGCATCGTTGCGGTAGTGCAGGTGGATGGGCGCTTTGGAATTCCATGCCTGGTAACAACGCTCCACCAGCGCCGGTCCGTTGAAGGTGCGCAGGCGGGTGAGCGCCGGCACCGATAATTGTGTGCGTTCGTTCAACCCCAGAGCCCAACCGTCATTGACGGCTTCGAACACGGGCGGCGGTCCTTCGATGATAGTGATTTTATCGTCCATAGTGCGGTCAATATACCATAAAAGTTTTTTTCGGCGCGTTGCGATTGTGTTAGACAATCGTTGGAGTTCGCGCAACTAGCCGCCTGAACAAATTGTCGGGCAGAGCGCTTGCGCTTGGGGTAGCCGATAGGTATACTAGTACTCGGATAACCTAAAACTGTAGAGTACATTGTTCGATGTTTCGATGTAGTCGCCATCCAAATTAACCTTGTTGGAGTACTAGACCCATGCAACCTGAAAAGATCGGGATATACGAGATCAAATCCGAGTTGGGGCGCGGCGGCATGGCAACCGTCTACCGGGGATACGACCCGCGCTTCGAACGCGAGGTTGCCGTCAAGGTACTGCCACCCGAACTGCTCCACGCCGACCCGCAATTCCGCACCCGCTTCCAGCGCGAGGCGAAGATCATCGCCCAGCTCGAACACCCATCCATTGTGCCGGTCTACGATGTGGGCGAAGAAAACAACCAGCCGTATTTCGTCATGAAATACATGAACGGGGGCTCGCTCTCCGAGCGGATCAAAAAAGGGATTCTCACCGTGGCCGAAGCCGCGAAGATCCTCGACCAGATCGCCCCCGGCCTCGACGAAGCCCACAAAAAAGGGTTCGTTCACCGGGACCTGAAACCCAGCAACATCCTCTTCGATAGCAGTAACATTCCCTACATCTCCGATTTCGGCATTGCCAAGATCAGCCAGGGGACGAGCACCATGACCGGTAGCGGCATCATCGGCACGCCCGCGTACATGGCGCCCGAACAAGCCACCGGCGACGCAGTGGACGGCCGCGCCGACATTTACGCGCTCGGCATCATCCTCTTCGAAATGCTCACCGGCAAACAACCCTACGAGGCGGATACGCCGATGGCGATCGCCATCAAACACGTCACCGACCCGGTGCCGCGCATCCTCACGGTCAACCCGAACCTGCCCGCCGATATGGACCTCATCATCCAAAAGGCGATGGCAAAGAGCCGCGACGAACGCTTCAACACCGCCGTGGAGATGGTGCAAACCCTCAAGGAACTCGCCGGGGATTTCGGCTCAGAGAAAAAGACCGCCACTCTCACCGCGTTGCGCACCTCGCTGAAGCAGACAAAGGTGACAACGACCAAATCGCGCTCGCCGTGGCGATACGTCTTCGGGGTGATTTTGCTCGTCGTTCTCGGAGGAGGCGGATACTACTTCCTATCGGGAAACAGCCTTCCACTGGGAATCGAAGCGGCGACTTCCACATCCACCATTGCGCCGCCCACCGAGACGCTTCAACCCACTCTCGCGTTGACAGCCACGTCCATCCCACTGACCGAAACGCCTACCCTCGCGCCACCGACGGAAACGCTTGCGCCGCAGGTGCCGCTCATCGGCGGCGCAGACATGGTCGCATTCCTGCGCAACAACGACATTTGGATCATGAACGTGGACGGAAGCGAACTGCGTTCGGTGACCACCGATGCGCGCGAAAAATCGAATGTGGAATGGCTCCCTGATGGCAACACAATCCTGTACGTCACCGGCAAGACCGTGAAAACCGTGAACATTGGTGACCTGCGCGAAGAGATCCTCACCAGTTTTGCCGCCGCGGAATATTTCGACGCATTCCGCATCTCGCCGGACGGTCAACAGGTTGCGATCAGCGTCAACCGCGAATTGCACGTGGTGCCGTTCGATCTCGGCGCCTTCCCCGCCAACACCACCAAGGCGGACCTGATTGCCATGGAAGGTTGTATTTTCTACAACGACATCGGCATCAAGGATGTATTGTGGTCGAAAGACGGGCAGAAACTTGCTGTGGAATTTTCAGCCCCCTCCGGTGAGAACGTTGCCGATACGGTCCGCGTCATAGACATTCACCTCTGCCAATCGTCCGAACCCATCCGCCTCGATGAATTCCCGGCGGCGCGCTTCCAGTTCCCGCTCGAGATCGTGCGCTTCCACTGGGATGGCGACCTGCTCTTTGCGCTCAACACCAACATCCGCAACGGCGGCTTTGGCGATCTCGTGTTCTACAACACGTTCACCCACAAAGCCGAACCCGCCGCGCCGGTGGAGGGCAAATGCTGTTACCGCGATGCCGCCTTCAGCCCCGATGGCACCTACATTATCTTTGCGTTCCAGGATATCAACCTCGGCACCGAAGGACCGATCGTGCTGTACTACATCCCCACCGGCTCACTGACCACCGAGGGCGCGCTCGAACCCGTGCCCATCCCCGATGGTTTCTTCACGCGGCGCAACGATTCGCCGTTACCGGTCTTCCGCCCATACCAGCCGTGATTCATAGATTCTTCAAAATCTGTTTGACCAATCCCGGTCCGCGATAGACCAGCCCCGTGTACACCTGAACGAGACTCGCGCCCAGCGCGAGTCTTTTCTTTGCATCATCCGCGCTCATGATTCCCCCCACGCTGACGACTGGGACTTTCCCATCCACACGTTTCACCACCTGACGTAACACCGCATCGCTCCGCCCTTTGAGCGGGTTCCCGCTGAGCCCGCCGGCTTCGCCCTTCAACGCCGACGTCAATCCGTCACGCGCAAGAGTCGTGTTTGTGGCGATGATCCCGTCCATGTTTTTATCGAGGACCACACCGACGGCATCGTCCAATTCCTCTTCGGTCATATCCGGAGAAATCTTCACAAGGATGGGACACGTAACTCGCAACTCGTATCTCGCATCCCGTATTGCCCCCAACAACCCCTCCAACATCTCCCGCCCCTGTAACCGTCGCAACCCGACTGTGTTCGGCGAGGAAATATTGATCGTCAAATAATCCGCCAGCGAAACAAAGACTTTCATCAATTTGATGTAATCACTTGACGCTTCTTCAAGAGGAGTATCTTTGTTTTTGCCGAGATTTACACCAAGTATTGTGTCATTACCCCCTTTCAGGGGGTTGCGAGGAGCGGAGCGACGTGGCAATCTCCGTGCAACAAAATTCATTCCTCGGCTCGGAAACCCCATCCGATTGATCACTGCCTCCTCCTCCACAAGCCGAAACACGCGCGGACGCGGGTTGCCAGGCTGAGGTTCCGGTGTGACCGTGCCCACTTCGAGGTGACCGAATCCCAGCGCGGCGAGTCCACGGATGGCGACGCCGTCCTTGTCGTAACCCGCCGCGAGACCGATGGGATTCTTGAACGTCAAACCGAAAGCGTGAACAAGTTTTGATTCGGTTTTGTAAAGTTGGCTGAGCAGAAAATTGGAAGGTAAAAAATTCCCCGCAACGCGTAGTAGTTGAAGCGTGATTGCATGTGATGTTTCGGGGTCAAGTCGAAAGAGAAGATGACGAAAGAGGGAATACATAATTTTCATGTGTCATTGCGAGGCGGCGAAGCCGCCGTGGCAATCTCGTGTTTTCATCGTAACTATTGTGTACATGTTAGTTGAGATTGCCACGCTCTTGCGCCAAGGCGCCATCGCTCGCAATGACACCTCAAAACTTTTTCTGCCCGCTTTTATCCAGAAAATATTGCACGAGTTCCTCCTCGGGATGCGGCACGTTCATCAACGCGAACATCGCCGCCAGTTCGCCGCGGTGATGCGTGTTGTGGTTCGGCGGCTGGACAATCATCTGCCACAACGGCAGGGTGAACGTCTCGCCTTTGGGGTTGGTGTAGGAAACGGCGCGCGCCAGCGACTCCTCGGTCTGTTCGGCGATGAACTCGCGCATGTTCTCCTCAACCGCCACCCAGTATTCTTTTATCGAAGCAACGGTCGGGAAATCTTTCGCATCGAGGAACTCGCCCGTTTCGCCGCGCCAACGCTGGTGCCACATCCGCTCGGAACTCATCATGTGGACAAGAACGCTGTGGACGTTGTCCCAGGAATGCCCCTGCTTGCGGAAGAGTTGCTCTTCGGTCAATGTTTCTGCAACGGTGAGATAGCGTTTGTTTGCCCAGTAGTTGTAATTGTACAGTTCAACCATAGAATCTTTCAGGTTCATGATTCGCCTTTCTCCATCCGGCTATTGGTTTATCACTGGAATGAGAAAATACCAAAGGTATCGTCCCAAATCTTCCCAGTATTGTTTTCGATTGGACGTTTCGAAATTTTCCCCGGGAAATGGGGGAGCGGCAAGCGGACTGGTGCGGAATATATCGGAGGCGGCATCGTAGGCTGGGAACGGAGTGACCCCAAGGGTAATGGGAAGATTTACATCCTGCATAACCAGCGATCGATATGGAATGCTCCAGGATTGAGAGGCGTACGGTTGGGGACCGATGTCCACCGACGGAACGCTGAGCGTGAGTGTGGTGTTCCAAGTCGCATCCATCATCCAGACACAAGAGTGATCAATATACATGCCGATCGGGTACCCAATAATGCCGGCAACATGTCCCTTCGTCAGAACGATATTTTGATTCAGAATCGGGTCGATGTGACCAGGCGGGATGTGTGCGCCAACAGAATTGATCAGCTCCATCTGTGTGATCGGCAAGGTGACGTACAGCGGGTTGGCTTGGAGCGCCGGTCCATCCGCGGAGGATACGGTAAGGATAACCACAAAGAGCAGTTCATTACGCTGCGACAGCTTGTCCATAACCTTGGTCAATTGGGCATCGAAACTTGGGGGATCGATGTTCGTCCCGATCGACAACGAATTGTTCAGGACAATCGTTTGGAGGAGGACGGGGTCGATATACGTCACGGTAATCCGAAGGTATCGAATATCGTCCATCGGCAGGTCGACAAAACCTGACCAATGTTCCGCATACCTGCCCAACAGGGATAACGCCTTCAACCTGACAGTTTCGGTGTTGTTCCTGGATTCCGCGTAGAGGCTGGAAGCGCCAATTTTTGGCTGGGAGGAATACGGGTTGGCTTCCCAGGTTGGGGATACACAAGGGGTCACTGTCAGGGAAGCTCGGGCAGTATTGTCAGGAGCAGTGGAAAGGCAGGAAGCAAGAATCAAACTGGTGAACAGCATGAGCGTGACTACCCGGGATGACGCTAGCGTTAGACGGTCGACCATCGCCAAATTCCTCCCACCCCTTTCCATTCGATACACCCTCCACTGGCGCCTACGCCCAGCCAGCTGGTCGCTTTAGTATACAACCAATTTCTGGACTCACATATACTTTTGCATGAGATTCTTTACGCCTGCCGAACCTCACTTGTTCTTCGGTTTCAGTCGCTCCAGGGTCTGGATGATCCGCCGCGCCCGCGTCTCATCCTTCTTTGCTTCGTTGATCCACATCACATATTCCCGTTTGTGCGTGTACGAGAGTTTCTCGAAGACGGCTTTGACATCCTTGTTCTTCTTCAGTTCCTTCAACAGGTCTTCGGGGATTTCGATCACGCGCTCTTCGGTATCCAACTCGACAGTGATCTTCACATCGTCGCCGAAGGTTTTACCGATCTGCTCGCGGATGCCTTTGAGGATGATCAAGATGTGATTCGGTCCACCCATGCGCGTCAGGATCCCGCGATACGGAACGCCCTCGATCACCGCCTTGACCTTGGGCTTCTTCGCGCCAAAGGCTTTCTCCACATCGAACGGCACTTCCACGAACGCGCCGCCTCCGCCTGCGTTCTGGATAGGGGCTTTGAAGGTGTGTTTTTTGACTTTCATTTCGCCTCCGATAAATACTTCCTCGTCCCCTCGATTTTACTCTTCTCCACCTTGCCCGTTTCTTCCCAATACTCCAGTAATTGACCGATCGTCAGCACCGCGTGCATGGAGTAGCCTGCCTGCGCCAGCGACTCTTTCGCTCCAGATTGCCTGTCCACCAGCACGACGACATCTTTCACGATCAAGCCTGCACCGGTCAGTTTTTCGATAGCTTCGAATTTGCTTCCGCCTGTGGTGGCGAGATCGTCAATGACGACGACTGTCTCGCCCGCGTGATATTCGCCTTCGATCTCGGCTTTCGTGCCATAGATCTTCACTTCCTTGCGCGGATAGATCATTGGGTAATTTCCCGCGAGGGAAATCGCAGTTGCAATGGGAATCGCGGCATAGGGTAAGCCAGCAATGCGGTCGAACTTCAAGTCTTTGAGCAAAGGCAAATATGCCGCGCCAACTTGCTCCAGAAGTTTGGGATAGGTGATGATCTGACGCAGGTCAATGTAAATGGGACTCGTGAGTCCCGATTTGAGGGTGAATTTGCCGAATTTGATACAGCTTGCGAAGAGGAGCTCGTCAGCGAGAGAGGTTAATTGAGTAGGAAGTTGTGTCATGGACTAAACCTTATTCATAATTCCCCTGACTCAAGATAGATTCGTTCTGATTTTTTGGTTTTTTTGTGTACAAGAAAACCTTTGAAAACGATTGGCTGAATCTGTTTTCCCTTTATATTCCCATTAATCTCAATTTCGACGTAGAGGCTATCTTGCAGACCATTGCCAACTTTATTGCCAGTGTGTAAATGTGTGAAATACATCACCCCATTTTGTAAATTGGCAACACTTAATCGCTCTGACCTTCCATTCCTCCTAATAGTTATTCTTGTATTTCTTCCATGTGCGGGCCAGGTTAAATCTGTCTCACTCTTATTAACTTCATGAGTTTTATCTACCCAGTTCTTGCCTGACCTCGCCATTACTTTTATTGCACTCCCGTAGCAATCCTCTAAATCGTGAGGTTCTCCATTTTGCACCCTTAACCATGCACGCAAATTCCCTTTGTTTGTGCTGTCTTCTTCTGATAACAATGTCACGTTATCTGTTTTGATTTTTTCACTACCCCATTTATCTTCAAGCATTTGTATCTGATGCAATTTCCTCAAATCTCTCTGCGCAGCAACCAAGGGTAATCTAAATATCGCTATTATGGGTGTAGATAGCCATAGTGCAAGAATTATTACAGCATCTGCCCCAAAAATCGCCCATATTAACTGAAACGCAGTGTCGAAGCCCTTTGCTAAACCCAACAAAATAGACGCACCAAGGGCAATTGCAGTGGTTATTACACCAACAATAAGTTTTACCGCATCGCCTTTAACGCCAAACATTTGGCGTACTTCTGCTAAGGATTCTTTGTAAACTTCTTTCCAGTATCGTAGAGTTTCCATCGTCACAGTGTACCGCAACGAATGACTAATGGGAATACACTTTAGCGGTTCAATTGAGTTTTTATATGTAGAATCTCATCTCGTATCTCCGCCGCGGCTAACTTTGGATTTTCTGCTCGTGATATGCCGCGCGAAATGGGGATTAACATCCCTTTGCCGTCTGCCCGTAGACCTGACTTCAATGCGATTTCCAGCTCTCCGCCTTGAGCGCCGACACCGGGCGCAAGGAACCACAAGTCAGGCACGGCGGCGCGGATTATTTCCATGATTTGCGGATGAGTGGCGCCAACGACAATGCCGACATTATTCTTTT
>CAZGSB010000032.1:0-31571 GCA_964528275.1 uncultured Anaerolinea sp.
CCACAAAGGAAACGAAGGGTCACAAAGGTTTTAAAAACCTTGTTCTTCCTTCGTGTACCTTTGTGACCCTTTGTGGTGAATCAAATCCTTCGTGTTCCTTTGTGGTAATCGAATCCTTCGTGAGCCTTGGTGGTGAAAGATCATATTGGCACCTTATAAATCCTCGAAGTCAACACGCCGTTCTGCACGCTCACAAACCGATACTGCGGCGGGGCGATGATCATTTGAATTTCATCCGTCTTCGCGAACGGGAACGCTGTCGAGCGTAATCCGAGAATCGGAATACCGCGCTGTTCCTCCTCGTACGTGATATGCACGTGCCCCGAAAGGATTCCCAGCACCTTCTCCTTGTGCGGCAACACCACCTCCCAAAACTCGCTGAGGTTGTCCGCCAGAAACGCATCCAGCCAGCGCGCGCCGATTCTTTTCACGTGCTGGTGCGTGATGAGCACGGTCGGCGCGTCCGCTTGCAGTGCCTGCGCGAGGAATTCCCTCGTCTCCGGGAATAGGTGCGCCTTCGACTCGGGACCCCAATCCATGAACACAAACTGCACGCCTTTGTGCATGAACGTGAGGTTGTACAACTTCGGCGGCTGGGACTGTGGGAACAGGTATCGAGTCATCAACTCGCGGCTGTCGTGGTTGCCCGGCAGAAAGTACATCGGGAAATCCTTCAGCCCTTCCACGTTCACCCTCTGCGGTCCCGGCAGGGCGGCGGGAGAGGTGACGCCCAGCAACTTCACCGCGCATCGATACGTCGCGTCGGTGTCCGGCTCCACCAGGTCGCCGGTCGAGATGATGAAATCCGCCTTGTCCGCGGTATTCTGCGCGATGTGCCGCATTACCATCCGCAGGGAATGACCCGGGCAGAACCCTTCGCGTAACGCCTCTTCGGATTCAAGCAGGTGGTGGTCGGTTATCTGGATGAAGGAAAAATTTTCCATGATTGCTTTGTGGTCAGGGTCCATAGGGCGGACCGTAAACCTGGATGCCGTAAAAATCCGAATAGCACCGCGTCGCCCAGAATTTCGGGTTGTCATTCGGGCGGTCGAGTCCGGTCCAACTCCCCAAAACGGGGATGTTGACCGACTCTTGCCCGTTTGCCTTTGCCTGCAAAATCTGCGCATCGACCTCATCCCACAGGCGGGCAAACTCGATGAACGTCTGCCGGCTTTCATATAAATGGCGGGAGGTTGCCCACGAGGAAAAACTCAACAACAGAATGGCGGCAAGCAGGGGGGCGGTGGTTACGACGCGCCGGTGCCGCTCTGTCGCGCGGGCGGAGATCCACTTCCCTGCCAGGTAACCGCAACCCATCAGCCCAGCCGCCAGGAAAAAAACCGAGACGATGAGCACACGCGCCGGCGGAACGCTGGACATGCCGTATGCCGTCGGTGGAAAACACAGATAGGCAAGCGACATCCCAACGAAGAGCGCGGCGGGAATCGTCCATGCGCGAGGCGGTCGTTCCTGCCTGGCGTGGATGCCCATCGTCATTGCCCCGAGCAAGGCTCCAACGAGTCCCGCCGATTTCGGAACGCCCGCAAACAGGGATGCGAGGAATTCGAAATATCCGACTGTGGCGATTCTAAAAATTTCACCGAGGCCGGGCGTGGGAGGAAAATTTGCCTGCCGAATGGCATTGCCCGGCGCGCTGATCATGATCGCCAATGCGAGCATTGCTCCGACCAGCGCCGAACCGAGGAACCAGAAACCGATTTCATGTTTTTTCAACCATTTCCATGCGAGGGCAAGGGCAATGATGACCAGCAGGATCGGGGTAAACGATTCACTGATGCCCCCAAGGCCGAACGCCAGCACGAAGGACAGGCTACCCCAGGCGATCATGCCTCTCTGGCTCCACGCGCGCCGCGAAACCACGAGGAAGAGGATCAAAAAGATGGTGGTAAGGACCAGCGGAAAGGTATACGCGCTTAAGCCGCCCCACCAATACAGCGATTGCGTCAGCCGTGGGCTGAGGAGCAGGATGGCGAAGAGAAAGACCGCGCTGAAGGAGATGGACATCCAGCGCCTGTCGCCGGGTCCGAATTCCTTACCCAGCAAAAGATGGATCGCCGCCGCTGTCGTTACCAGCCAGACCAGCAACACACCGGGCACGATCACTTCCATGTTGTAGGGTCCCACGAGAAGCAAAATTTCGTTGAGCGCGCTCCGCGCATAGACTCCCGTCCAGGTGCGATACCAGAACCATGCGGTTCCCAACACGCCGAGCGTTTCTGTGTTGTAGTAGGAACAATAATCGTCGGCGATCAGCCGGGTGAACGAGCCCAGATAGGCATGCCACAGGATGACGATGCTGGAGGGTATCGTCAACCCGAAGGTCGCCAGGTATTTCAGGGAGGTGGGCATGATGGCTCTGTGTTCGTTATGCATGAATGGGGATGACCCACGCTACGCGCTCACATCGCTCAGCGCGCCCAGCACCGACATCAACGTGGGATAGTCGTCGCGCAACAGGGTGATGATCTCGTGGGTTGCCGCTTCTTTCCACCCTTCGGCTTGCTTCCCGCCCTCCTTGTTATGCGCCGCGCCAGCCTGCTGTAAATGCGCCGCGACCACTTCGCCAACGGGGATCTCCTGGTTGTTCACAAGATGCCTGAAATACCCGAACTTCTGGGTGAAACGCGCCGTGTCTTTTTCATCGCACTTGTAGATCACATCCAAACTCAACGGCGGGCGCGGCGGCAGGAGGTGAAAGATCCTCCCATCCTGCTCATATCCCACCGCCAGCACCGACATCTCGACCGGTACGATGCGCCGCTCGCGGTTATCGCGCATCACCTCCTCGCTGACGCCATCCGCCGTGACGAGTTGCCGCACCAGCCCGTCGTCGTCGATGTGAATATCGTGGATGATGCCGAAGATCTGATAATTCTCCGTCAAGGGCGCGCGCACCAGCGCCCCAAACGACGGCGCGTCGAGTTGGTTCACGCGGCACCCGGCCGTGAATCCTGAAATCCCCGCGCGGAGCAGTCGTCCGATTTCGATGGGTTGGGTCATGTCCTATCCTCCCGTCATTGCGAGGAGGGCGTAGCCCGACGAAGCAATCTCCATCATTGTGTTGGGGATTGCTTCGGGCGGAAGATCACCGCCCTCGCAATGACGAATTAGCGCTTTGTTCTTCCCTGCAAATCCTTCGCGGACTGTTTGCCGGATTTCTCGCCAACGTCTCCGCCATTGTTTCTGATTTCAATGGCAAGTAGCTGGTCGATCTCTTCTTTATCCTTGTGGGTTACAACGGCGATCTCATGGGCTCTATGCAACAAATAGGGGAATGGTTCATTCCCCATGATCTTCGACTGCTCGATCAGGGCGCTGTGCAGGTTATTTAATGCTTTCTTGTCGTTTACGACCCACAAAGGAATGTCAACCCTGGCAATTTTGGGTTTCTTTTCATCGCCCACGTTGATGTAAAAGAAGTGGAGCGCAATGGAATCGGCGTACTTTTCTGCAGATTTTGCCTGGAGTTTGAATATCGCAGAGCGTTCATGCTTCCCCAGGATCCTGCTAAAGAGCCACAAATCCGTGACGCCGGGAAATGGATGATATTTTTTCAGGTTGGGCAATTCATCCTGTGGGATCATCGCAATTTCCAGCAATCGCACCACCCAGTTCGCGCCCGGTTTGTCCACGTATCCCGATGTGATCACCTTTTGTCTTTCCATTTCCCTGAGCGCGTCGATGTAGTCTTGCAGGCTCTTCTCAAACTCCCGGGAATTTTCGTTGTCCACGGCGCACCAAAGTTCCAACTGTCCCTCGGTGAGGGCAATGACAGTTCCATCGTGGTTTTGGGCAACTTCCAGTAGCTTTTTGCGTTCTGCCAGATCGCGCTGCAAGGCAATCTGGCTGTCATTGAAAAATGTATCCTCAAACTCCTCGAGCAGGCGGAGTTCCGTGTGCGTAATCACTTCGGGAGCATGACCAGAACCCACCCGCATGGCAATCACTCCGACGTTGATCACGTAATACTGCAGAGCCGCATGCCGGTCTGGGACGATCTGAGAACCGTCGGCGGCGATTAATGTGGCTTGGATGCCTGAATCAGGCGCGGGGTGGGAGGAGGCGATCCATTCATCCACGGGGTAGGCGCAACGGATATTTGCATCCACCGACCTGGCAAGATCCGCCCTGGAACGGAGTTCGTTCAATTTGGAATTAAAGTAAGCGAAAAGTTCTCGAGCCTGGGTTTGAGCGTCTTCCTTTTTCTTTCGTCTTTCCCGGGTCCCGGCGCCGATCGCTTTAATACGCGTGTACAAATCTTGATAATTGACAGGCATAGAACAAATGTGTCAGAATTGTACCGGTAAACACGTTAAAATTCAAGAACCAGCGCGGAACTTTTTGCCGCGCACAGCGTCCAATCTACAGTACATCACATAAGGAGTGAAGAGAAATGAAATCACGAACCATCTTTTTTACCGTCGTTGCCTTGCTGGCGCTTCTGGTCAGCGCGTGCGGCGTTGCGCCCGCCGTCAGCGGCGGCGCGCCCACGCGCTCGTTGAGCGTGGCGGGCTCGGGTACTGCAAACCTCGTGCCCGATATTGCCTACATCTACCTGGGGGTTCACACCGAATTGCCCTCCGCATCGGAGGCGGTGCGGGCGAACAACGCCCAGACCCAGCAGATGATTCAAGCGCTCACCAATTTCGGCATCGACGCCAGCGACATCCGCACGACCAACTTCAGCATCTACCCGTTCGATAAATATGACCCTCTCACGGGCACTTCCACGGGCGAGAAGTATTATTCGGTGGATAACACGGTCTATGTGACCATCCGCGACCTGGGCAAACTCGGCGACCTGCTCGATACCGTGGTGACCGCCGGCGCGAACACCGTCAACAGCATCCAGTTCGATGTAGCGGATAAAGACTCGGCGCTCAAACAAGCCCGCGCCGATGCGCTCGCCGATGCCAAGTCAAAAGCGGAGGAACTCTCTGCGGCGGCTGGCGTTTCACTCGGCGAGATCCAGACCATCAGCTTCACAGACAGCCAGCTCTACCCGGTCTTCGATGGACGCGGCGGCGGTGGCGGCGGTGATGCCGCGGCGGCAGTGCCGATCCAACCCGGGCAATTGACCTTCACCGTGACCGTCAACGTAACGTACGAGATCAAGTAAGTCTCGCGCATCTCTCCTCATTTGAACCTGCTTCTCCATGGGAAGCAGGTTCAAATATTTTGGGGAGGTTATAATCTTTGAAATCTTTGGTTTCAAAAGGAATCACCATGCTCAACGTCGGATACATCGGTCTGGGGTTGATGGGCAAGTCCATCGCGCGGAATATTCTCAAAGCGGGATTCCCCCTCGTGGTGCACAACCGCTCGCGCGCCGCGGTGGATGAACTCATCGCGGAAGGCGCGACCGCCGCTTCATCCCCCCGTGAGGTTGCCTCGCGCGTGGACGTGGTCTTCACCAACCTGCCCGATTCACCGGACGTGGAAATGGTCGCCCTCGGCAAAGATGGAATCATCGCTGGCGCGCACGATGGCTTGATCCTCGTGGATAACTCCACCATCAAGCCCGCCTCCGCGCGGATGATCGCGGAAAAACTAAAAGAGAAAAACGTGTTCGCGCTCGACGCGCCGGTCTCGGGCGGCGACATCGGCGCGAGGAACGGCACGCTCACCATCATGGTCGGCGGCGAGGCGTCCGCGCTGGAACGCGTCATGCCGGTATTGCTCGCCATGGGCAAGACAGTCACACTTGTGGGCGAAGCGGGCGCGGGTCAGGTGGCGAAAGCCGCCAACCAGATCATGGTCGCCGCGCAGATGGTCGCCATGGGCGAACTGCTCGTCTTCGCGAAGAAGGCGGGCGTCGATCCGAAAAAAGTCGTGGAGGCGATCAAAGGCGGCGCGGCGCAATGCTGGACGTTGGACGTTAAGCCGCCGCGTTTGTTCGACGGGAATCGAAGCCCAGGCTTCAAAGCGCACATGCAATTGAAGGATATGAAGATCGTGATGGACACGGCGAAGGAATACAACGCGCCGATCTCCTCGGCGATCGAGAATACGAAACTGTTTCAGCAGATGATCGACCTCGGCATGGGCGATCTCGATAACTCCGCTGTGGTCGGCGTGATCGAGAAACTGGCGGGGGTGGGGATATTGGATTAAACCCGTCATTGCGAGGGCGTCCTGAGCGGAGCGTAGCAAAGTCGAAGGATCGCCCGAAGCAATCTCCAACACGAGGAGGGAGATTGCTTCGTCGGGTCTTCGACCCTCCTCGCAATGACGAAGAGATGAATTTTATGAAAAAACACCTCCCGACCCTGCTCGATTACTTCCTCATTATCCTCGCCGCGTTCATCCAGGCGTTCTCGTTGCGCGTGTTCTTCGTCCCTGCGGACCTCGCCTCGGGCGGCGTGAGCGGAATTTCGCAACTGATCAACCATTTCACCGGCTGGTCTCTCGGCTTGATGATCCTGATCGGGAATGTTCCGCTCTTTGTGTTGGGCTGGCGCTTCCTCGGCGGTCATCGTTTTGCCCTGCGGACGGCCGTCGCGGTCTTCACGTATTCCGCGTTCACCGACCTGTTGTTGCGCACACCGTTGTTCGGCGCGAACGGCGCGGCGACCACGTTGATCAACGATCTGCAGGGCGATGTGTTTTTGAACACGTTGTATGGCGCCATCGTCAGCGGCGTGGGTTATGGGCTGGTCTATCGCGCGCGCGGCACCAGCGGCGGCTCGGATATTCTGGCGCGCATCCTCAACAACTGGCGCGGGATTCCCATCACGCAAAGTTATCTGTTCGTTGATTCGGCTGTCATCCTCGGCGCGGGGTTTGTCTTTGGCTGGAAGCAGGCGCTGTACGCCATGATCGCGTTGTACGTGAGCGGGCTTGTTGCCGAAACGACCCTCGAGGGCGGCACCAGCGTCCGCACGGCGATGATCGTCACGTCCGAGTCCGATTCGATTGCTCATCGCGTGCTCGCAGAATTGCATCGCGGCGTGACCGTGCTCGAAGGCTCGGGCGCGTACACCGGCGCGGACCGCCCGGTGTTATATTGCGTCATCACCCGCGCGGAGGTATCCACGCTCAAAGCCATCGTCAATGAATGCGACCCGCATGCGTTCATGGTCATCGGCGTGGCGCATGAGGTATTGGGCGAGGGGTTCAAGGCGATAAAACAGTAGCGTGAGATAGTCGACTCAATCGGAAATAAGGATTTGGTCATAACTTCAACGGCTCGACTCTGCGATGCACTCGAAGGTTACGCAAACTACCGGCGATCTCCATGACCAAATCCGAACTGGGTAGTCTGGATAATTATCCTGACTTTTTCTTTCGTATTTGCCCCCTTCGGGGATGCTTCGCGAGAGGAGAAACTATCGCAAGTCCCGACGGAGACTTACTAGTGGGGGTCTTTCCCCGAGGATGAAATCGCTTTGTACTTGCCGCATGATGGGGAGAGGGTGTGTCCGTAGGCTGGTTAATATAAGACAAATTCATCTTGCTCACTTCTCCAACACCACCAGCAACCGTGTTGCGAACAGAGACGGAAACAGATTGAGAACCTTCTCGAACGATTTTACAACCGCATACATCCGCGTCGGGTAGAGTTGCGGACCGGAATATCCGCCCGAGGCGGCGTAGGTGAGAGCCGAGAGGCGAATGGTTTTGACGCTTTTCCATGCGCCGAGTTGGGGGCGGTAGCGTTTGCCCACGAAGATACGCGTCGCATTTCCCTGCGCGGCGTAGTAATCCAAATGCTCGGGCGACCAGTCCTCGGGGGCGAGCCATGCGATTTTTTTCGTGATGGCAATTGGCTCGACGTGGAGAAGACCGTACACGACCAACCCCAGCAGGCTCATGCACGGTTCGAGCAGGATGACCCGTCCGCCCGGGCGGAGGACGCGGTGAAATTCCGCGAGCGCGGTGCCGGGGTATTTCAGGTGGTGGAACACGTCGGTGGAGATCAAATCGGAGATCGATTCATCCTCGAACGACAGTTTGTACGCGTTCTCGATTCGGTCGATCCACGGGAAAGGGAATAACTCGGTGGTGACGCACTGCGGAATCACCTCGCGGATGTGTCCCATGCCCGAGCCGAGTTCGACGATTCTGGGATTCGGCAGGTCGCTCAATTGTCCCGCCGCGAGACGATACAAGTCCCTGTAGGCGGTTTGGAGGACGGGTTTGCGATTCCACAACTCGTGATTTTTGTTGATCAGATCCTGATGTAAATTAATTCCCATGATACGCTTCTTTGCAAATGATTTGTAATTGCTTGTAGACCCCGAAGGGGTCAAATGATTAAAGATTGAATTGCGCACGAATCGCAACTCCGAAGGAGTGACATAGATTCCTCAACGAATAATGTCATCCCTTCGGGATTAGGGAATCGGAATGCTTGTTTCTACAATCCTGACATCCCTTCAGGATTTTTTGCACTAAACAAATTTTATCCGCCTCGCGGCGAAGGCGATCATGCGGAACAACAGCAAGCCGTGTTTCCAGCGTGAGATGTTGGTCGAGCCGTACGTCCGTTCGCGGTAGCGGATGGGCAAGTCTATGATCTTCAAATTCAATTTCGCCGCGCCGAAGATCAGATCAAAGTCGCCGAAGGGGTCGAAGTCGCCGAAGTACGAACGGTTCGCGGCGATGCGTTCGTAATCCTCTTTCCACAACACTTTCGTGCCGCATAACGTGTCCTTGATGGGTTGACCCAACAGCCACGAGAACGCGAGACTAAAAAATTTGTTGCCGAAAAAATTCAACGTCTGCATCGCTTCTTTTTCCATCGGGTAGACCAGCCGCACGCCGTTGACGAATTCGCCCTTGCCCGAGACGAGCGCGTCGTAAAAACGCGGCAGGTCTTCGGGCGGGACGGTGAGGTCCGCATCGAGGATCATCAGCACATCGCCAGTGGCTTTGGCGTAACCGAGTCGCACCGCGTCCGCTTTGCCGACGCCCGACTGTTGGAGAATCAGGCTGGGGGTGGAAGGATGCGCTTCCGCTTCCCGCTGAATCGCCGCGTACGTGTCATCCTTTGAATGTCCCTCGACGAAGACGAGTTCGGTCTCGCGTCCCATTTTGGGAGTCCGCTCGAAAATGGATTTGATGTTGCCCGCTTCATTCCGCGCAGGGACGATGACCGACACCTTCGGCTCTGACGCGCGTTGGGGGGCTGGTCGCGCAATGACGAAGTTCGACAGCGCGAGGTGATGCAGGGGCGAAAGCCGCACAAGAAATTTATTCGCCAGCCCGCCCAGCGGAAGGGGGAACAAAATTTCCTGCGTGATCTTGACCGGCTCGAACCCCGCGAGGCGCAGCAGTACGCGCAGGTCTTCGCGCGTCAGCCAGTTTTGATACAGGTTGGACGTGGCAAGCCCCAGCGATTGCGCGAGGCTGAGAGGCAACTGCCACAGCCTGCTGTACACATTGAGGATGATGCGCGTGCGCGGCGTGCAAAGTTTTTTGATCTGCTCGAACACGCGCTGTACGTCCCACAGGTCGTTGACGAGGTCGGAGAGAATGATAATGTCGAAGGTCTCGTTAATCGCGGAGAGGTCGTGCGCGTCGGCTTGGATGAATTCGAGGGCGGGGTGTTTAACCTTTGCGCGGCGGATTATCTCCGGTGAAAAATCCACCCCCACGCCGCGCGCGGGGCTCAACGCGGCGAGTAACCTCCCGTCCGCGCAACCGAGTTCGAGCACGCGCGAGTTCATCGGGATGTGAAAGCGATAGATCTCGGCAAGCCGCTGGTGATACCAGAATCCCATGCCGCGCCAGCCGTCGCGTTTGTGCGCCACCGCATCCCAGTGCGCGATGCGGGATTGTTGGTAGAGGATGCCTGAGGCTTCGAAGGTTGTGGATGTTTTCATATCGGCTTTTTGACTATGGTAATATTTTATCATTCAAAAATTTGCCATGGATTCAACGATACCCTCCCGACGAACAATCACCATCCTGCGGCTAAGCCTGTTCCTTGCTCTCGTCGAAGGGATGTTCGTGCTTTGGACGTATTATCTGACCGCGCCGAGCGAAGCGGAGTCGGTTGTTTTTCTTCAATATTCTGCATTGCGGCTGATGCTGTTGCTGGTTGTGTTTATATCCCTGCTGGCAATTCTATTTTTTCTTGCGGCAACCTTCCGGTCAAACTGGCGCGTGGGAAATTTCGTTGCTCGTCATTGGGACAAAAAAGAAACGTTCTGGGTTTTGCTCGCTCTTGCTGGGTTGACCTATTTTCTAATCTTCGCATCGGAACAGAAACTAGACGCGTTCGCGTCGTATCGCGAGCGTTTGTACCCGTTGCTGGTCTGGCTGTGCCTGGCGACGCTTCAATTCCTCGCCGGTCTGCTCCTCGTGAGGGGATACGGTTCGGGCATCCTTCAAACCTATCGCGGTTCCCTTCTGCCGGGTGGGTTTGCTCTTCTTTTCCTCTCGCTTCTCCTCGCTTTTATCGCGTTCACCAAAATCGGTTTGACTCCCGACCTCATCTACTGGCAGGGACCGGGCGTGCCGTTGTTGTTCGCGCAAGTGATCGTTGCCTTTGTTGCTGCTGTGTTGTTCAACACTCTTGCCATTCGCGTTGGAAAATCGAATCAAGGGAGGCTAAATCTTTTTGCGGGCATTCTCTTGTGGGCATTGGCTGTCTTTCTCTGGTGGAGCCAGCCTGCGCGAGCCTCCTACAACATCCTCGAACCCGCGCCTCCGAATTTTCAGGAATATCCGTTCGGCGACGCGATCCTGTACGACACCGCCGCGCACGAATTCCTGACGGGCACGGCATTGCCCAACGATTTCTGGGTCAAGCCGTTGTACTCGTTTTTTTTGGCGATACTGCATCTTTTGGCGGGAGAGAATTACCCGTTGCTGGTCTTTTTGCAAATTGCGGTTCTTGCCATCATTCCAGTTTTGGTTTTTCTGCTTGTCAGCCTCCTTGGGAATCGCACGGCGGGGGTCCTCACCAGTCTGCTTGTGATTCTGCGCGAACAAAATTCGATCGCCCTGTCCAACGTGATTCAAGTCGCGCACTTGAAATTGCTTCTGAGCGACGTGTTCTCGATGGGGCTTGTCGTGCTCCTCGTCTGGTTGGTTCTCCGCTGGTTCGAGCGACCAGACGAACGTCGGGTTGATCCGCTGATGATCGGCGGCGTGTTGGGGTTGCTCACACTCACGCGCGGGCATCCGATCCTGTTGCTTCCGATCCTGGCGGTTGTCATATTTTTATTCAAACCGACACATTCCCGTCAACGCTGGGAACGCGCGGGCTTGTTCGCCGCGGGCGTTGCGCTGGTCTTAATCCCCTGGCTTTGGCGGATCTACGAAACCACCGGCAGGGTTGCCTTGCAAAGCCCGGTCTCGCCGTACAGCGCGAACATGGCTGGCTTGTACAGCCTGACTCCTCGCCTTGCTAACCCGGCAGCGTTTACCACAGAAGTCTCCGAGGAGACGCTGGCGCAGTCCGACGCGCAGAACAAGCAGGTGTTCGAGTTCGTGCTTCAACAGCCCGGCGAGGTGGCGCGGTTCGTCTCGGCTCATTTCTTTCACAACACGATCTTCAGTTACATCTACCTGCCACACTCTTTTCGCATCGAACGCCTGCGCGCATACGTGACCACAGAACCGTTCTGGGGTGCGTGGTTCGGTGAGTTATCGTTTCAAGGCTGGGTGTTGTTGCCTGTCAACTTCGCCTTGCTCGCGCTGGGGTTTGGCGCCGCGTGGAATAAACGCAAAGCCGTTGCCCTCGTCCCGTTGTCGATCGGCGTGGGATACATCGCCAGCGTTTCGGTGGGGCGCATCTCCGGCTGGCGCTTCATCCTCCCGTCGGATTGGATCACCCTCGTCTATTTTTCCATCGGGCTGGTGCAACTCTCGTACATCGTCGGCTATATCGTGAATCGCATCCCGCAAGATGTTTCATCGCAAAATGAAAATCAACTAGTTGAGAAAATGCCTGCCTCCCGGATGCGCGCGGCAGGTTTCGCAGTCTTCTTCCTCTTGATCGGCGCGGGGGTCACCTACGGGAATTGGCCATTCTCCACTCGCTATCAGATGCAAACCGAAACGCAATTAGCGGGGGAGTACATCCGCATGACGCAGGCATTCGACCGGTCAATTGGGGAAAACGATGTGAAGGCGTTCCTGCAAGACAGCCGCGCGGAGATTGTCCATGGTCAGGCGATCTACCCGTATTATTTGGAAGCCGGGTCCGGTCCCGTCAACCACTTCTGGCCCGCCTACAAACCGCGCCCGTACTCACGGCTGGTCTTTTATCTCGTTGGTCCCGAGTCGATGAATGTGATTCTGCCGATCCCATCGTCCGACGTTAAATTTCCCGACGGGGCGGAGGTGATGGTGCTGGGGTGCGTCAACGATTTTGGCGATGTGGAAGCGTTGGCGGTGCTCCTTGTGGGGGAGTCAACAAGTCTTTTCATGCGCGAGCCCATCCCTGAAATGACTTGCCCGCTCTCTGAATCGAATTGATCCACCGCAACGTGGAATCCTTCGTTTGACAGCCGCCTTTTCTCGGTTATAATTCAGTCACTGAATTTTGAACCCATGGAAACCACAAACGAAGAACTGCGCGAGCTCACCCTCCTCGAAAATATAGAAAACGATCCGGATGTGAATCAGTCCACGCTGGCGACCCAGCTTGGCGTCGCGGTGGGAACCGTGAATTGGCATCTCAAGCGGCTGATCGCCAAGGGCGCGGTCAAGGTCAAGCGCGCCGAGCGCAAGAAGTTGCGTTACATCATCACGCCCGAAGGCATCGCCCTGCGCGCCCGCCTCGCGGTGGATTACGTCGAGCGTTCGTTTTCGATCTATCGCAAAACGCGCCAGCGTGTGAAGGAACACATCGCAAAGGTCCGCGCGGCAGGTTATGACCGCGTGCGCATCGTCGGCAAGGGCGATGTGGTGGATGTGTGCAAACTGACCTGCATCGAACAGGGTGTTGCGATCGTGAGCGATAAAAACGTCCCGACGATTCACGTGGACGGATTCAAAGTGACTCTCAACATGGAAGTGGACTCATGAAACATATTTTGATCACCGGCGGCGCGGGCTACATCGGTTCGCTCCTGACCTCCGAACTGCTCCGGCTTGGACACCGCGTCACCATTGTGGACTCTCTGCTCTTCGGCGGGGAAGCGATTGTCCCGTTTTTACATCATCCCAACTTTCATTTCGTGAAAGCGGATGTGACCGAGCCGCGCGCGGTGAAAGACGCGCTGAAAGATGATTGGCAAAAACCTGATGCGGTGATTCATCTCGCCGCGATTGTTGGGTTTCCCGCCTGTCAGGCAGTGGGAAAGCAAGTGGCGTGGAAGTACAACGTAGAATCGACGAAACTGGTTTTTGAGCAGGCAGTTGATCTGGGCGTGGAACGATTCGTGTTTGCGTCCACGTACAGCAATTACGGCTTGAGCGCGGACGGCAAACCCGTCACTGAAGAGTCGCCGTTGAATCCGCAATCGTTGTACGCCGAGACGAAGATCGCCTCGGAGGAATTTTTACTCAGTCAAAAAGATTCGCCAACCGCGCCATTGCTATTCCGTTTTGCCACGCTGTACGGTTTATCCCCTCGCACGCGCTTTGATCTGATCGTGAATCAATTCGTACTGGAGGCGTTTACAAAGCGTGTATTAATCATATACCAGCGCGGGTATTCGCGCTCGTTCGTCCATATCCGCGACGTGGCGCGCGGTGTCATCATGGGACTCGAAGCCGAGCAATCCAAGATTCGCGGGCAGGTCTTCAACCTCGGCACCGACAACGGAAACTATTCGAAGGACGAGATTGTTGCGCTGGTTCGCAAGCGCATGCCTGAAGTGGAGATCGAATACAAAGACCTGACCTTCGGCGGCGACATGCGCGACATCACTGTCTCGTTTGCCAAGATAAAAAATATTTTGGGTTTTGATACCACCCTCGATGTGGACGATGGTATCCGTGAGTTGTTGTTCGCATTGAAAACGGGTTTGATCCAAAACCCGACTGATACGCGCTATCGCAATGCCCAATTCATCGTGCAATAACTTGGAGAAAATGAATGTCTGAAAATTTTTGGAAGAGCAAAAGAGTTATTGTTACAGGCGGCTCGGGATTTCTAGGTTCCTTTGTTGTCGAAAAATTGAGGGAACGCGGCGTTGGAGAAATATTTGTTCCGCGTAGTTCACAATACGATTTGCGAAAATCCGAAGGCATTGCCCGCGTTTTGGGCGATTTCAAAGCCGACATGGTCATTCACCTCGCCGCGCTGGCGGGGGGGATTGGCGCGAACATGGGCAGACCCGCTGAATTTTTCTACGATAACTTGATGATGGGTGTTCCGTTGTTGCACCAGGCATGGCAAAAGGGAATCGAAAAATTCGTCGCCGTTGGTTCGATCTGTTCATACCCGAAATTCACGCCAATACCTTTCAAAGAAGAAGAACTCTGGAACGGCTATCCCGAAGAGACGAATGCCCCCTACGGCTTGGCAAAGAAAATGTTGCTCGTCCAGTCGCAGTCCTATCGCCAGCAATACGGGTACAACTCGATCTACCTGATGCCCGTGAATCTTTTTGGTCCGCGCGATAACTTTGATTTGGAGACATCGCATGTCATCCCCGCGTTGATTCGCAAAACGGTCGAAGCGACCGAGCGCGGCGACAAGGAAATCCCTGCGTGGGGCGACGGTTCGCCGACGCGCGAATTCCTCTATGTGGAAGACGCCGCGGATGGAATTGTCACCGCCGCAGAAAAATACAACGGCTCGGAACCTGTCAATCTCGGTTCTGGTTATGAAATCTCGATCAAAGACCTCGTGGAGATGACCGCCAAGATGACCGGCTTCACCGGCAAGATCATCTGGCAGACGGACAAACCCAACGGTCAACCCCGCCGCGCGCTTGATGTCAACCGCGCGAAGGATTATTTCGGGTGGGTGGCTCAGGTTCCCTTTGAGGAAGGGATGCGCCGGACGATTGAGTGGTTCAAGGCAAACAGGTCGAAGGTTTAAGGTCAAAGGTCGCAGGTTATCTGCATTCCACTTTCAACTTTTCACCTTCAACCTCTGCCTTTCAACGAAAGAAATCATGTCTGAAATCGTAAAACATCAGCCCAGCACCATCTACATCAAACCCACCAAAGGACTCGCCGCGCTCAATCTGCGCGACTTGTGGATTTACCGCGAACTTGTTTTCTTCATGGTGTGGCGCGACGTGAAGGTGAAATACAAACAGACGTTACTCGGCATGGCATGGGCTGTGATCCAACCTGTGATGACCATGCTCGTCTTCACGTTCGTATTCGGCTCGGTGGCTAAGGTCGCAACGGACGGCATACCCTATCCCGTCTTTTCGTTTGCCGCGTTATTGCCGTGGGGTCTCTTTGAAGTTGCGCTCAATCAAGGCAGTCGCTCGCTCGTGGCGCACAACAACATGGTGACGAAAATTTATTTCCCGCGCCTCATCCTGCCGATGTCGTCGGTCTTTGCGGGGTTGGTGGATTTCGTCATCGCCTTCGTCATCCTCATCGGCTTGATGTTTTACTATCGCATCTCGCCCGCGTACGACCTGCTGTGGACTCTCCCGCTGTTCATCGTCCTCGCCATCGTGACCGCGCTCGGTGTGGCGCTGTGGCTCTCGGCGATCAACGTCCGCTACCGGGATGTGAACCAAGCCCTCCCGTTTCTGACCCGCTTTTGGTTGTTCCTAACCCCCATAGCCTACTCCTCCGAGATCATCACCGGCAAATGGCAATACCTCTACTACCTCAACCCCATGGCTGGCGTCGTGGACGGATTCCGCTGGGCGTTGCTCGGTTCAGGGACGGGTCCCGGCATCACGCTCTGGGTTTCGACAAGTATTTCTGTTCTCGTTTTAATTTCAGGTCTCTTCTATTTCCGCAGTATGGAAAAAACTTTCGCAGATACGATTTAATTGTGGTCTCGATACGTCCCGCAACGATCACGCGGGACTACTCGACCACCAGTCTCTAATCTCTAATCTCCAGTCTCCTATTACCACTTACCCTCAACCCATGACAACAGCGATAAGCGTAAACAACCTCGGCAAACAATACCAGATCGGCGCGGCCGAGACCAAATTCCGCTACAACATGCTCCGCGACGTGCTCGTGGATACAGTCTACGCGCCGGTGCGATTGGCGAAGGCGCTTGTGGGTCGTTCAGACCGCAAGATGAATCAAAACTTCGTCTGGGCATTGAAGGATGTGTCGTTCGATCTCGATGAGGGCAAAGTGCTTGGCATCGTCGGACGTAACGGCGCGGGGAAGAGTACCCTGCTCAAGATCCTCTCACGCGTCACTGAGCCGACAACGGGAACTGTTTCCGTCCGTGGACGCGTCGGCTCCTTGCTCGAAGTGGGGACGGGCTTCCACCCTGAGTTGACCGGGCGCGAGAACATCTACATGAACGGCGCGATCCTCGGAATGAAGCGCACCGAGATTGACAAGAAATTCGATGAGATGGTTGAGTTCTCCGAGGTTGGTCAGTTCATCGATACGCCCGTCAAACGATATTCATCGGGTATGTACTTGCGGCTGGCGTTTGCGGTTGCCGCGCATCTCGAGCCTGAGATATTGGTCGTTGACGAAGTCCTCGCCGTTGGTGACGCGGAATTTCAAAAGAAGTGCCTCGGCAAAATGGGTGACGTCGCGCAACAAGGACGCACTGTTTTATTTGTAAGTCACAACATGTCCGCGATTTTGCGTCTCACACAAGAAGCCATCGTCTTGAGGAAGGGACAACTCATCAAGCGCGCCCCGACGCCCGAAGCCGTGGATTATTACCTTTCTTCAGGGCAAGCCGAATCGGGTGAACGCGTTTGGGATGCCGAAGAAGTCCCAGCGGCGAGCGCGCCGTTTAAACCGGTGGCAATCCGAATTCGGGAGAGAAGCGGGAAGGTGGTGGATACCGTCCGCTCGACGGAACCCGTCGCCGTCGAATTCGAATATCAACTTGATGCGCCTGTCACGGGTCTGCGCGTGGGCATGTATCTCAACACGATGCGCGGTGAATATGTGTTCACCGCGTTCGACACCGACGATGCGAAACAGTTCGAGCAATTCGGCGCGCGCACGGCGGGGCGTTATGTGAGCCGTTGTGAAATCCCCGCCGATTTTTTCAACGAGGGTCGTTACTATCTCGGCGTCAACGCGAGTTCATTCGGCGTGAAGCGTTACTTCATGGATGAAAATGCCATCTCGTTCAACGTGGATATTTCGGGCGCGCCCGGCACGCAATGGCCCGAACTTCGGCAGGGACCGATTCGCCCGCGCTTGAATTGGAAGATTGAAAAAGTTGATTAGCCCTCGCTGGTTGAGTAGCGACGCCGTTCGTTGGCGTCGCGTATCGAAACCAGCAGTAAGCAAAAGCAATCCTTGATACAAAAATACCTTTGAAAACCTGTGGTCTCGATACGGGCGAGAAGATCACTCGCCCTACTCGACCACCGATAAAAACATGTTAACTAAAAAGTCCCTTCGCAACTTTCTTGGCGAACTGCCCCTTGCCGCCGAACTCGATTACGCACTTCGGCAAAAGAGCCGCGCCCGCAAAGATCACTACAATCTTTCGCGCCTGCAGAAATCTCTTCCGCAAGCGGTGGCACAAGCAAAGCCCTTCATCGAAAAAGCAACATCTGGCAAAAAAATTCTTTTCTTCGCCACGCTTCATTACTGGATCGAGCAAGCCGCGTACATCTCCCTCGCGCTCGCGGGGCTGGGACACAAAGTCACGTTAATGACTCTTCCCTACTCCGAATGGCACAAGGAAAAAGATAAACTGACTCAGAAACAACGCGGACTGCACACGCGCGACGCGCTTGCCTCGCTCGCCCCTTACGTTCAGCACGCCTCATTTCTAGACCTTCGACCTGCCTCTGCCATCCCAGCCTCTCTCCAAGCGGACGTCGCCGAAATCTCCCTGTGGGACGCGCAATACACGCTCATGCGCGAAGAAGTAGATATGTCCAATGCAGGCGACAAAGCCATCTACGACCTGCGCATCAAACGCAACACCTTCGCCGCACTTGCCGCCCTCGAATGGATGCAAGTCAACAAGCCCGATGTGGTGTTGATTCCCAACGGACTCATTCTCGAAATGGGAATTGTCTTCCGTGTTGCGAAGTATTTGAACATCCCCGCTGTGACTTTTGAATTCAACGACCAGCGCGAACAGATCTGGTTGGCGCAAAACACATCCATCATGCGGCAGGACACGGATTATCTCGTCGAAGCGCGTTGTTCCCTGCCGATGACCGACGAAATGTATGAGCGTCTTGCTGATTTGGAGAACGCGCGGCGCGGCGCAAGAGTGTGGGGTAAGTCAAAGCGCTTGTGGCAATATGTCTCAGCACAAGGTGCAGAGACAACCAAAAAAGCCTTGGGACTCGATAACCGTCCTGTTGTCCTGCTCGCCGCAAACGTGTTGGGTGACAGCCTCACGCTCGGACGAAATATCTTCGCCGAATCAATGTCTGAGTGGATCACGAAAACAGTCCAATACTTTGCGAAACGAACTGATGTACAACTCATTGTCCGAATTCACCCTGGGGAGAAGATCGTCCCGCAAGCGAAATCCATGGGAACGGTTGTGCGTGAAGCGTTGCCCGAACTCCCCAACCACATTCACATCATCGGCGCGCTGGATAATGTCAACACGTATGACTTGATCGAAATCGCCGATTTGGGTTTGGCATACACAACCACTGTCGGCGTCGAGACGGCGATGAACGGCATCCCCGTCATCTCGTGCGGCGAGACGCATTATCGCGGTCGCGGCTTCACTCTCGACCCAAACTCGTGGGACGAATATTTCTCCACGCTCGAAAAAGTCTTGTCCGATTTGCCCACGCATCGTTTGAGTGAGGAACAGGTTGCCAAAGCGTGGAATTATGCGTATCGTTTCTTTTTTGAATACCCGCGTCCGTTCCCGTGGCGGTTGATGAACTTTTGGGACGACCTGGAAGTATGGCCTCTGAACAAGGTTTTGAGCGAGGAAGGCATGAATCATTTTGGCAATACGTTCAAGTTTCTTGTTGGCGAGCCGTTTACGTGGAAAACCTAAGGCGTGTCATTCTGAGCGAAGCGAAGAATCTCTTACGTTGTGAGGAGACTCTTCGCCGCTTACAGCGGCTCAGAGTGACACATACAAATTATGACAAACGAAACCAAACAAAAAGTCCGTGAGTTTTACGACGAGATAGGCTGGCAACAGGAAGAGGACGGGAACTATCAGAACGCCCGTTACGAAGACTTGCGCCCGGTCTCGCGCGAATACATCCACAAGACGCGTTTACGCGTGTTGAACGGATTGATTCCCGCCGGGAGGTTGATCCTCGATGCCGGATCGGGTCCTGTGCAATACGACGAATACTTCGAGTATTCGCGTGGCTACGAAAGGCGCGTGTGCCTCGATATTTCCATCCAAGCCTTGCGCGAAGCGCGGACGCGCATCGGCGAACATGGGCTGTTCGTTGTCGGCGACCTTGCCAATCTGCCGTTCAAAGCCGACGCGTTCGACGGCGCAGTCTCGATGCACGCAATCCATCACCTCGCGTTGACCGAACACCCCAAGGCGTACGCGGAAATTCACAGGGCGCTGGCACGCGGAAGGACGGGAGCCATCGTCAATGGGTGGCATGATCCGTTCTTGAGTCGCATGGCAGAACCGTTGATCGGGTTGATGCGTCGGCTGTCTGGTAAATCTGCAAAGAAGAAAAAAGAATGGCTCAACGAGGAAGACCCCACAGGGACGTTCGTACAAAAAATGACGCCCGCGTGGCTCAAGCGTGAGATCGGCTCGCAGATGACCATCGAGATCAAGCCGTGGCGAAGCATGAGCACGCGCATCCTGCGCTGGTTCGTTCGTCCGTTTGGAGGCCGCGCGTTTTTGCGATTTGTTTTTTGGTTGGAAGGTGTCTTCCCGAAATTCTTTGCCGAGAACGGGCAGTATCCGTTGATTGTGATTAAGAAGTAATTTTCAAAGATACTCCGGTGGTTGAGTAGACGGCGATGCTCTTTCGCCGTCGTATCGAAACCAGCGATGACAAGTAGACAAGTAATTAGAAGTAGAAATGTATTGTAGTGGTGTGGTTTCGATACGCGGCGACAACGAACGTCGCCGCTACTCAACCACCAGATGAAACAAGAGGTATTCATGGACTGGAAAAATCAAGTCGTACTCATCACGGGCGGGACGGGCTCGTTCGGCAAGAAGTTTACGCAGGCGTTGCTAGCGGAGAAACAGCCGAAGAAGATCATTATCTTCAGCCGCGATGAGTTGAAGCAACACGAAATGCAGGTGCACGGATTCAATCACCCATCCCTGCGATATTTCATCGGCGACGTGCGCGACCGCGAGCGACTCGTCCGCGCGATGCACGGCGTGGACATTGTCGTCCATGCGGCGGCGTTGAAGCAGGTGCCAGCCTGCGAGTACAACCCGATGGAAGCCATCAAGACCAACATTATGGGAACGGCGAACGTGGTCGAAGCCGCGCTGGATGCTGGCGTGAAGAAGGTGATGACCATCAGCACGGACAAAGCGGTCAGCCCTGCGAACTTGTATGGCGCGACAAAACTCGCCGCCGAGAAGTTGACCGTGCAAAGCAATGCCTACGCCGCAGGGACGGCGACCCGTTACTCGTGCGTCCGCTATGGGAATGTGGTCGGCTCGCGCGGTTCGGTCGTGCCGTTGTTCCTCAAACAACGAGAGAGCGGAACCGTCACCATCACCGATGACCGCATGACCCGCTTTTGGCTGTCGCTTGATCAGGGTGTGCAATTCGTGATTGACTGCATCGAGCAAATGGAAGGCGGCGAAGTGTTCGTCCCGAAGATTCCCAGCACCAAAGTCATTGACCTCGCCAAAGCCATCGTGCCGAATGCGAAAATTAACATCATCGGCATTCGCCCCGGCGAAAAACTACACGAGGATCTGATTTCCGACGATGAAGCACGTCATTCAATCGAGCTGGAGAAAATGTACGTCATCCAACCCGCCGAGGCGACGTGGTTTGGCTACTCGTGGAAGGACAAAGGCAAGCCGCTTCCCGAAGGCTTTACCTACACCAGCGACAACAACTCCGAATGGCTTGATATTGACGGTATAAAAAAATTTGTTGCACCGTTTGAAGAGTTGTTTAGGAAGGGAAAGTTGGAAGGGTGAGGCGTGATACAGGATACAAGATACGAGTTACGTATTGCGTGCTGCGTGTCCCGTATCTTGTAACGGGTAACCCGAGACTTGAAACATGGCTCGAATATTAATCACCGGCGCCAGCGGACTCCTCGGAATCAACCTCGCAATGGATGCCATGCGCGAGCATGAAGTCGTCGGTATTGATCGCGGCAGGTTGAAGTCTGCTCCGTTTCGGGTTATACAAGCGGATATTCTCAAAACGGATGAAATCAATTCCATTCTTGATTCAACCCACCCTGATGGGTTGATCAACTGCGCGGCATTGGCGAATCTCGAAAAATGTGAAGAAGACCCAATCCAGGCAAAATTACTAAACACAGACCTGCCTGGCGAATTGGCTGTCGCTTGCGCAAAGAGGAATCTTCCCTTCATACATCTCTCCACCGATTCCGTTTTCGACGGCACAAAAGAGGGAATATACACCGAGGCTGACGAGCCGAATCCGCTGGGGATGTATGCGCAGACAAAATTGGAGGGAGAACGGGCGGCGCTGTCCGCCAATCCGCAGGCGATCGTGGCACGCGTTAATTTCTTCGGTTGGTCGCTGGGCGGGCGGAGGAGCCTCGGCGAGTTCTTTGTCAACAACCTGAGCGAGGGCAAGAACGTCAATGGCTTTACGGATGTTATCTTTTGCCCAATGTGGGTCAATCACCTCAGCCGCCTGCTGATCGAAATGCTCGAAAAAGATTTGCACGGCTTGTATCACGTCGTCGGCGCGCAGGCGATGAACAAGTATCAGTTCGGGGTGGAGGTGGCGCGCAAGTTCGGGCTGAGAGAAAGTCTCATTGCGCCGCAGTCAGTCGAAAGGTCGGGGCTGACCGCCAAACGTTCCCACAATTTATGGCTGTCTGTCCACAAATTGTCCACAGATTTGAGGCGCGAAATCCCCTCGTTCTCCACTGGTTTGGACGGGTTTTATACACAGTACCAACAGGGTTATCCACAGAAAATCAGGGGTTATCAACACCCGTGGAGCGGGATGGCATCCCGCTCACAGTAAGGCGGACCGCTTCGCGCAATCCGCCCCACGAAGGAGACGCTATGAAAAACCTGCTCAAACTCGAAGAACTCTTTTTGTTCGGCTTTGCCCTTTTTCTTTTTACTGGATTGGATTACGGGTGGGGATGGTACGCCCTGTGGTTTTTTGCGCCTGACCTGAGCATGATCGGCTATCTGGCGAATCCCCGCTTCGGTTCTTGGATTTATAACCTGATTCACCATAAGGGAGTTTCCGTCGCCCTGTACGCGTTGGGCGCCGCGCTCTCCACCCCGTGGCTCATGTTCGCAGGGACGATCCTGCTCGGTCACTCCAGTTTTGACCGCGTGCTCGGATATGGGTTGAAGCACGAAGACGCGTTCCAGAACACGCATTTAGGGATGATTGGTAGATAGTAGTGGAGGAAAAATGACACTTCCAGGTTGGAAAGCTGAAGATTATTTTGTTGATTTTGAGGATACTTACTATGAAGGGCCGATTGTAAATGCACCTTTAGTAGTTAAAACAAGTTGGATAATGCGATATTTGCATGATGTAATCTTTCCTGATGCCATAAAAGCTATAGCGGGTGGTGGGGAATTATCGGGTTTGCTGCTTGGCTTTTCTATTGTAGATTATCTGGCTGGTTATTTTGCAGGGAAAAGCTCCCAAGCGAATGACTTTATAGCGTTTGTGAATAGATACTTCCCAGAACAGTACAAGGATTATACAAAAGACATATATCATCATCTGAGATCGGGCTTAGTTCATAATTTAACTTTGCAGAATCCTTGGGTTCCATCAAATACACCCTTTATCATAGAGAGACAGTCTAACAATCACTTATTAAACGCAAATGGCAGGGTTGTTTTTTCTATATATCATTTTATTGAAGATGCTCGTCGCGCCGAAATCATGTATCTTTATGATCTGATTATGAAGCCGAATGAAAACCAGGATTTGGTCAAAAATTTCAACAAACGATTTAATAAACAAGATGGTGCAGCTTCTATGATGGCAAAAACAGATTGAAGTAGTTTTGCACTTAAACTTCTTACTCGGAGGACCAAATGGACTTCAAAATTCAAGACCAATGGATCGGACCGAACCATCCGACCTACTTCATCGCTGACATTGCGGCAAATCACGATGGTGACTTGGAACGCGCCAAATCCTTGATTCGCCTTGCTAAGGAAGCGGGTGCAGACGCCGCGAAGTTCCAGCACTTTCAGGCTCCCAAGATCGTTTCAGATTACGGCTTCACCCACATGGACTCGAAGGTCAGCCATCAGGCAACGTGGAAGAAATCCGTGACCGAGGTGTATGCAGCGGCATCCGTTTCGCAAAGTTGGACTCCGATCCTGAAAGAAGAGTGTGACAAGGTCGGCATCCACTTTTTTACTTCGCCGTATGACTACGACTCCATCGAACATGTGAATCCATACATCCCTGCCTTCAAGGCTGGCTCGGGCGAAATTGACTGGATCGAGGCGCTCGAACATATGGCATCCAAAGGCAAGCCGATGATCATCGCCAGCGGCGCGGCGGATATTGCCGATGTGCAACGCGCGGTCCATGCGATTCTCAGGGTCAACAAGCAGTTGTGTTTGATGCAGTGCAATACCAATTACACCGCCAGCCTCGAGAACTATGACCACATCCATTTGAATGTGTTGAAGACATACGCGATAATGTTCCCTGACGTGGTGCTTGGTCTCTCTGACCACACCCACGGAAACGCGACGGTTCTCGGCGCAGTGACGCTTGGTGCGCACATGGTCGAGCGTCACTTCACGGACAGCAACGACCGCGAAGGTCCCGACCACAAGTTTGCGTTGAACCCCGCGGACTGGGCTCACATGGTCGAAGAGACGCGTCAACTCGAACGGGCGCTTGGGTCAACGGACAAGTTCATCGCTGGCAACGAGCAACAGACCAAAGTCGTGCAACGTCGCTGTCTGCGGGCGGCGCGGGATATCAAAGCTGGCGAAGTCTTCACGCGTGACATGATCGATGTGCTGCGTCCTGCCACGATTGGAGCGATCAAGCCGCATGAAATTCAGAATGTGGTCGGCACGAAGGCATTGATTGATATGCCAATGGGAAAAGAATTGCGCTGGACGGATTTGGCCGCGTAAAGATTTTTCACCACGAAGTGCCACAAAGGGTCACGAAGGATTCTTTGTTAAAGCCTTTGTGTACCTTCGTGACACTTGGTGGTTAATTTTTTCATGCGAATCATCTATTTCTCAAAATCCTATACTCCCCACGATTACCGATTCTTATCTTCGTTGGCAAAGACAAAACACGAAATTTTCTTTTTGCAATTGGAGTCAACCCAACGCCAAACGGAGGATCGTCCCGTCCCTGCGAAGGTTCGGCAGATCCTTTGGGCTGGAGGTCAACGCGAATTCCGCTGGCGCGATGTACCGAAGTATCGATCTAGTCTGCGAAAAGTGATTCGGGAGATTCAGCCTGACATCATCCACGCAGGTCCGATCCAAAATTGTGCGTTTCTTGTTGCCTTGAGCGGATTCCGCCACTTGCTGACGATGTCGTGGGGTTATGACCTTGTCATGGAAGCGGACAAGAGCGCGTGGATGAAGTGGGTAACACGATACACGTTGAAACGAAGCGCTTATTTCACGAGTGATGCTAATGTCTCGCGGGAAAAGGCGATCTCATTTGGGATGAATCTAGAAAAGACAGTTATCTTTCCGTGGGGAATTGACTTGAAAGACTTCAAACCATCTACAAGAAAAAATAAAAAAGACATCACGCTTTTTTGTAGTAGGACATGGGAGACTATTTACGGTGTTGATGTTTTAGCGAAGGCTTTTGTCAAAGTGGCAAACCAGAATCCGAATGTGAATCTCATTTTGCTGGGAGGCGGCTCGCAGGGGGCGAGTATCCGTCAGATTTTGATGAATGGCGGCGTGATGGAGCGAGTCCATTTTGGGGGGCAGGTCGGCCAACGCGATCTGCCGCGCTGGTATCACATGGCGGACCTTTACATCTCGCCCTCGCACGTGGACGGTTCGTCCGTGACGCTGATGGAGGCGATGGCGAGCGGACTTCCATGTTTGGTGTCTGATATCGCAGGCAACAAGGAATGGATAGAGGATGGAGTCAATGGGTGGACCTTCCGTGATGGGGATGTGGGTGATTTGGCGGAGAAGATTTTGTTTGCGATAAAAAGGCGTAGAGAATTTAAGAGGATTGGAGAATTGGCGAGGAAGACGGCGGAGGAGAGGGCGGATTGGAAGAAGAATTTTGGTAAACTACTTGATGTGTACGAGAAGTTTACGCCACAGAGTTCACAGAGAGAACAGAGAAAAAGATAAGGGGAGAGAAAAGATTCTCCGGGGCGAACAGGTAGCGGCTGGGGGAGAAGCGTGTGTCAGTGTAGGTGAAGGTCGAAGTGTTGGAATTTTTGCCTTAAAGGATTATAAGAGGATTATTATGTTGACGTTTGAAAAATTGGTCGAGGGGTTTCGTGAGTTGGGTGTGAAAGAGGGCGATACGCTGCTTGTCCATAGTTCGTATAAGTCGTTGGGCGAAGTGGACGGCGGACCTGAGACGGTCGTCCGGGCGTTGGAGGCGGCTCTCGGCGCGGAGGGGACGCTGATCATGCCGACGTTCAATTTTGATTTCAACAAAGGCGCGCCGTGGGACGTGCGTACCACGTCGTCGAAGATGGGCGCGTTGACGGAGATCGTGCGGATGGACCCGCGTGCGAAGCGGGTGTTTCATCCGTTCTATTCGTTTGCGGTTTTGGGGAAACACGCCGAGATGCTGGGAAGCCTGCGATATAAGAGCGCGTATGAACGAAACTCGGTGTTTGGGAAGTTGCGCGACCTGGATGGGAAGATCATGGTGATCGGACTGTCGTATAACAACAGTATGACGTTCTTTCATCACATCGAGCAGATGGAGGGCGTGGACTATCGCTTCTTGAAGCAGTTCACGGGCGAAGTGACGGACGAGAACGGGAATACGTACACGGATACATTCGAGATGCTGGTGCGTGACATTGACAAGGGCGTGATGACGATGGTCGACCCGATGGGCGCGTTGATGGAGGAGGCGGGCATCATCAAGAATCGCAAGATCGGCGATGCGGATGTGAAATTGATGAAAGCAAATGAAGTGTATGAGTTTACGGCGCGCGAGATGAAGCGCGATCCATTTTTGTTGTATTATATAAAGAAAGATTGAAAGAAGAAAGAACCTTAGCCACGGATTTCACGAATTATCACGATTTTTTATTTTTATTTTCGTTGTCTCCGCTTCCCCTTCCCATTTGGGAAGGGGCTGGGGGATGGGTCCGAAGGCGAAGTAACCTATGAACACAAAAATCGTTGCCATTATTTTGATTTTTCTTGTCATCCTAGCCCTGCTCTTTTACTTTGCCTACGACTCCAACGCAGGCGAATTCTTCCGTACTGCAACACCCACGTTCACAAATACGTCAACAGTAACCAACACATCCACACCGACCTTCACCCCAACAATGCTCCCAACCTTAACTGCAACATTCACTCCAACTGCTACGCAAACACAAACGCCGACGTTTACTCCTACATCAACGAACACTCCCATCCCGCCACAGCCGACTCAAAAACCAAATGATAATAATGATGGTGGAGATGGTGGAGGAACATGCCCAGATGGCAGTAAGCCAGATCCAATTTGGGGTTGCCCACCTGCTGGTTGAAAAGATTTTGTAAATGAAACCCTACCCCTCCCTCAAATCCATCCTCGCGGAATTCTTCGCGGGGCTAAAGCCGCCTGCTCAGTACATGGAAGCCCTTCGGGCTAATTGCGCGAGTCCGCTTTAGCGGACTTCCACAGAACTGAGGCAGGGCTTAAGCCCGCTGATTCAGCGGGCGCAAATGAAACAAAACCCCTCTCGAATCCCGAAGCAGGTAAAATGCTCTTGAAAGAGCAACCCTCATGAACACAAAAACCATCTTCATTTCCTTCCTTGTCCTCATCCTTCTTGCTTTACTCTTTTACTTTGCCTATGACTCCAACACAGGCGGATTCTCGCGAAGCGGCACCGCTACCCCGACTGCTTCGCAAACGAACACACCAACTGCAACCCATACATCAACCTTCACACCAACAATGATCCCAACATCAACCGCTACTCTCACTCCCACCGCCACGCAAACACCAACTTATACTCCCACTTCAACGAATACTCCCATCCCGCCACCGCCAACCAAAAAATCAAATGATAATAATGATAGTGGTGGAGATCATAATTGCGCGCCTGGTGAGGCTTGGGATGAAGCAATGCAATCATGTGTTAGTACGGGTACCGAGTAAATTATGAAACCCTACACCTCCCTCAAATCCATCCTCGCGGAATTCTTCCCTCTGCACCGCACCCTCGCATCCGACGACCACGACAAAACGTTGGAGATCGTTCGGGGAACGGTGCGGATTAAAATCCCCCCTCAGTACATGGAAGCCCTTCGGGCTGGCGCAATAAGTCCGCTGAAGCGGACTTTCACGAACTGAGGCAGGGCTTTACGTGTACTCTTTAGAGTAGCCGTCCGAACCATGGCAATTAAGAAACCGTGAAAGGAATCTAACCATGACCTATTGGCGACTTCACTACCATCTCATTTGGTCAACTATGGATCGCCAACCGATTCTCACTCCAAAGGTTGAGAAAGTGTTTTACGGTGTGATCTATGGAAAAGCCCAAGAATTGGACTTGAAAATCCATTCTGCTGGCAATGCAGATGACCATGCTCATGTCGTTTTGTCCATTCCACCTAAAATTGCTGTTGCGGATTGCGTTCGACATCTCAAAGGCGCAGGCGCGTTTGCCATCAATCATATGGACGGAAGAGACGGTCAATTCAAGTGGCAGGCAGGCTATGGTGCGTTGACAATTGGAGAGAGGTCATTAGAAGCGGTCATGGAATATGCCGCAAAGCAAAAGGAACACCACAAAAACGGGACAACGATTGGCGTCTATGAACGAATGGATGAAGAGGAATGAAAATCTTTTGTGTACGGCTTGAATCCGCATCGGTGCGGACTAAAGTCCTTCCTCAGTACATGGAAGCCCTTCGGGCTAATTGCGCGAGTCCGCTTTAGCGGACTTTCACGAACTGAGGCAGGGATTTATCCCGCCGCCGATTCAGCGGGCGCAAATGAAACAAAACCCCTCTCGAATCCCGAAGCAGGTAAAATGCTTTTGAAAGAGCAACTCTCATGAATTCAAAAAACCTCTTCATCTCCTTCCTCGCCCTCGTCTTTCTTGCCCTGCTCTTCTATTTTGCCTACGACTCCTCCACAGGCGGATTCTCGCGAAGCGGCACCGCAACGCCGACTGCTTCGCAAACAAATACACCAACCGCAACCAATACTTCGACCTTCACGCCAACAATGACTGCAACCTCAACCGCGACCTTCACTCCAACCGCTACGCAAACACCGACATATACTCCCACCTCGACGAACACTCCCGTCCCGCCACCGCCGACTCAAAAGTCAAAAGACAATAATGATGATGGTGGCGGAAATAACTGCACCCCACCTCAAGTTTGGGATCCAGACTTACAAACATGCACTGATGATGGTAACCCCTAATTTATGAAACCCTACACCTCCCTCAAATCCATCCTCGCAGAATTCTTCCCTCTGCACCGCACCCTCGCCTCTGACGACCACGACAAGACGTTGGAGATCGTCGGCTCGTACATGCCTGATTTATCCAACTACACCGTCGAGACCTACGCGCCACTGACTCCCGTCTGGACGTGGAAAGTGCCTGAGCGATATGTCGTCCACGAAGCGTATCTCGAAACCGAAGACGGCGAACGCATCGTGGATTTCAAGGACAACCCGCTTCACATTGTGTCGTATTCATTGCCAGTTGATAACGTTTTGAGTTTTGAAGAACTCCAGCCGCACTTGTATTTCAACGAGAAACGTCCGCATACCGTACCGTGGGTTTTCAAATACTACGAACGCGACTGGGGGTTTTGTTTACCGAAGAACACCTTCGACAAACTCCCGAAAGGGCGCGACAAAAAATATCACGCGGTCATCAAATCCGAATTCATCACCGACCCGAAACAGGGATTCAAAGTTGCCACGGCGGTTGTCCATCCTCAAGGTGGACCCAACCCCGAAGCGGGTGAGTTCCTTGTGCAGGCGCATACCTGTCACCCCTTGCAAGCCAATGACGACGGCGCGGGCGTGGTCAGCACCATCGAGTTGGCGCGGCGGCTTGCGGAGAATCCGCTTCCCGCTGGCTCGATGAGCGTCCGCTTTTGGTTTGGACCCGAGACCATCGGCACCATCGCCTGGCTCGCGCATAACGAGTCTCTTATCCCGAATCTGCGCGGCGGCATCTTCATGGAAATGACAGGCAATCAAAATCAAATCGCGTGGCATCACACACGTCAACACGATCATCTCCTCGACCGCATCACAAATTATGTTTTGCGCGATACGCCTCACGACGAACGTGATTTTGCCGCCGCGCCCGCCAACGATGAACGCGTCATCAACGGACCTGGCGTCAACGTGCCGTGCATCTCGCTCAACCGTTTCCCCTACGACGAGTATCACACCACCGACGACAATCTCGACATCATGCACGAAGACATGCTCGTCGGCGCGGCGCAAACCGCCGAAGAGATCATCCGCATCTACGCCAGCAACTACGTCCCCAAGCGCACCTTCCGCGGTCCCGTGTTTCTCAGCGGTCACGGTCTCTGGGTCGATTGGCGCGACAACTGGGCGCTCAACCGCGCCATCGAAAAGATCATGATGTGCTTCGAAGGCCAGCACACGATCTTTGACATCGCCGAGCAGGTTGGTCTCGACTATCAGACCGTGCGCGACTATGTTGAAAAATTTCGTGCGAAAGGATTTGTGATTCCGCTTCCCATCCCATCGGAGGCGCAAAATTCGTAGGGACACGATATATCGTGTCCCTACACAAAAATTATGAAACCAAAAGTTGTCGCCATCATTCAGGGACGTATGTCCTCCTCGCGTTTGCCTGGCAAGATCCTCGCAGACATCGCGGGTCAACCCATGTTGCAGCGCGTCTTCGTGCGGACCTCGCGGTCTGCTTCTGTTTCTCAATCCTTGTTCGCCACGACGACCGATCCCTCCGACGACCCCGTCGCGGAATACTGCGACTTCAGCGGCATCCCCTTCACGCGCGGCAGTCTTTACGATGTGCTTGATCGTTACTATCAAACTGCCAAACAAGCCAAAGCAGATTATGTTGTCCGTATCACAGCGGATTGTCCCGTCATTGACCCTGAACTAATCGATAACGTAGTCAATACTCTCCTCGATGGCGAATATGACTTCGTCTGTAATCGTCTCCCACCACCGTGGAGTCGAACCTATCCTATCGGCTTGGATGTCGAAGCCTGCACGTTCAAAGTCCTTGCCAAGGCATGGAAGGAAGCCAAAGAACCCCAACACCGCGAACATGCCATGCCCTATCTTTACGAAGGCGTTGAACTGACAACCGTCAACCGCCAACTACAAACTGGCATCTCCCCTCGCGGATATAATATCGCCCTCCTCCATCACACGGCAGACTTCGGCGACTATCGCTGGACTGTGGATACCCCTGAAGATCTGGAATTCATGCGTCAAATCTATGCTCGCTTCAATGGCCGCGATGATTTCTCATGGAAAGAAGTGTTGGATTTGGTTCACGATAACCCTGAACTGATGAAGATCAATGCAGGTGTCCAACACAAAACGCTCAAGGATATTGACGAAAGAGCCACTGGTCACTGATCACTGTTCACTACCAACCACCAACCGCCCACTGCCAACCAATGCCCTTAATCACTCTCTTCTCCGCCCCTAAGCCCTTCACCGACCCTCACATCGCGATGATTCAACGCAACGCGATCCAATCATGGACTCTGCTTCCCGATGTCGAAGTCATCTTGCTGGGCCAAGAGACAGGTCTCGCTGAAGCCGCGGAAGAATTCCGTGTCAAGCACATCCCTGACGTAGCGCGCAACGAATCTGGCACGCCGTTGATCTCATCCATGTTTCAACTGGCGCGCGAGAACTCAAACAGCGACCTCCTCTGCATCATCAACGCGGACATGATTCTCATGTCTGATTTTGTTGAAGCCGCTCGTAGGTCACGTTTGCAACGTGACAAATACGTGTTGCTCAGTCAACGCTGGGACTATGACGTCACGGAACAGATCAACTTTGCCAATGGGTGGGAGTCTCAGCTGAGAGAAACTGTCAGAAAACAGAACCAGCTTCACCGTCCAGCAGGAAGCGATTTTTTCCTGTTCCCGAAATCCTGTTATATGGATGTTCCTGATTTTACAATTGGAAGAGCAGGCTGGGATAACTGGATGATCTACAAAGCCCGCAAGGAAGGCTGGGCTGTCA
>CAZGSB010000033.1:0-8849 GCA_964528275.1 uncultured Anaerolinea sp.
GCGTGGTCATCAACATGGAACACGCCGCCTTCGACCAGGGACTCGCGCAACAACTGGCGAACCACCTCAAATCACCCTGTTATGCGCTGAGCGAGTTGAAAGCGGAGAACCTGTATCACGCCGTGAAGGATGAGATGGCAAAGCCGATGAAGAAGTGAAATGATCCTCGAAATTGTGGTTTGATCTTACGGAACTGGTGTTGAAGATGGGGGTATTGTTAGAGTCGGAACCGGAGTGGACGTTGGCGGTAGCGTTAAAGTTGGAAGTATCGGTGAAGGTGTTGGGGTTGGGAATTGTGCAGACAGAGTTGGACTTGATTGTCCCTCTTCATTTGCCGAAACTGCGCAACGAAAACCGACATGGTGGCTATCCCCGAATTCGGGCAAGCTCCAACGGTAAGCGGAACGGACGTTGTTACCATAGTAGTACCATGATCCGCCACGCAGAACTCGATACTGTCCACTGGCAGGACCTTGTGGGTTACGAGCATTCTCACCGAGTGTTGCGTAATAACTGGCATCATACCAATCTGCGACCCACTCCCAAATGTTGCCTGCCATATCCAGCGCACCATACGGGCTGGCGCTATCTGGATACTGACCAACCTCCTTAATACCTCCTTCAGAATTGTTATAGTTCAGGCGCATTAGGCTGGGAATTTCATTGCCCCAAGGATAAATTCGGCCATCACTTCCACGCGCGGCTTTCTCCCATTCGGCTTCGGTGGGAAGGCGGCGGCCCACCCATTCGCAGTAGGTCTTTGCCATGGTCCAGTCCACGTAGATCACGGGGTAATTATCGTAAGCGTTGTTCCCATAATAACTGTAGAGATTGGAGAAGCTCTTATTGGTCGGCTCTTCGCATATACCCGCTTCCACGCATGTGGAATACATTTTGTTGGTCACTTCGGTCTGGTCAATCCAGAAGGCATCCAGAGTAACTGTATGAACAGGTTGTTCATCCGAAACGCCGCTATCGCTTCCCATCGTGAAGTCACCAGCAGGGACGTAGAGTAAGTTCATGCCGTCTTCGCCGATCAGGGTTGAGCCTATCCCAAGTGCAGGAGTTGGAGGAATTGATGTTTCAGACGACGAAAGCGGATCGGTTGTAGTTGGCTGAGGAGTGTTCGTTCCAATTTGCGCTAATGGAGTTGATCTTGCCTGCTCATTGTCTGAAACTGCGCAACGAAAACCGACGTTGAGGTCCGAATTCGTTGGGACGAGCCAGCTGCGACGGGTAGAACGGACTTCGTAATCAATATAGTTCCACGAGCCGCCCCGCGCTGCGCGCGCGTCCGTAGAATTCAAATTCTCGCGCCCATCCCCTGCATCATAAGGATAAGGTCGATATAAACTGCCCACCCACTCCCAAACGTTGCCTGCCATGTCCAGCGCGCCATAGGGGCTGGCTCCAATTGGGTAACTGCCCGCAGGCGCGGTGTCGGCGTAGCCATCGTCTGAGTTTTTATCTGCCCAATCAAATGGGCAACTCGCATCACAGAAATTTACTTTTGTCCCATCAAAATCATTACCCCAAGGATAGATAAGCGCATCACCCTCACCCCCGCCCTCTCCCGCAGGGAGAGGGGGACTCCAGCGCGCGGCTTTCTCCCATTCGGCTTCGGTGGGCAGGCGGCGGTCTGCCCATGAACAATAGGAGTTGGCATCATTCCATGAAACGTAAATCACGGGGTAATCATCGAATTCAGGATTGCCGAAATATTCGGATCGGGTATACGAACTTGTATTCCACGGCGCGTCGCATTGATTCGCGTCCACACATTTGGCATACATGGCATTGGTCACTTCGGTCTGGTCAATCCAGAAGGCGTCCAAGGTAACTGTATGGACCGGCTTTTCATCATCGCTGTCATTGTCATTGCCCATGGTAAATTCGCCAGCGGGAACGTAGAGCAGAATCATACCGTCTTTGTCGGAGACCATCGTTGAGCCAATGCCAGACGCGAACAAATTCCTTAGGGTGGGCAAAGCGACTGTTGCGAGACTAATCACTGCGAGAAGCGCGCCAATACCTAGAATCACGCGAAGATTAAATCTGGAGGCAATGCTTTTCCAGTCGGGAAGTATGCGCGGTGAAACACCCTCACCCTGCCCTCTCCCGCTGGGAGAGGGAGATTCTCTCCGTGGCGGCGCGTTAACAGTTTTTTCGATTTTTTTCTTTTCTTCTTGATGTTTTTCTTTTGGAATTTCAACAGGCGCGGGCGGTTCAACGATCAAGCCTCGCGCGCTCAATGCCTCGGCGGCAGTCTTACGAAAACTAAAACTGTCGTCGTTTTCGGCGATCTCGTGCAGTTTTTCTTCCGCGCCGCGCGCCAGACCCAAATGTTTCCCGTTCAAGATACTGATCAGATCTTGAATACCCACTTTACGCACGCTCGAATTTGGATGGGAAAGCAATTCGAGCAAATCGGATGGCAATGGCGCGGGCTTTACTTCACGCGGTTGCAAATTCTCGCGCAGGATGATCTCGCCCTGCTGTTTGTACGACCATTTACCCGGAGTCTGTTTCGGCGTTCGGCGCACGACTTGTTCGTAGGCATAATCGTATAGTTCATCCACGTGGATTCGACCGTCCCCATCACGATCCGCTTCGCCTTTGAGCCCCTCGATCAGAAAATGCGTGAAAACGGATTTTTGCGTATCGCCGATGACCTTATCCCCTTCCCACGCGTATTGCGTCGCGTCGGTGGCGGTGAGGACGACGCGCCCGAATCCGCTCCCCTCGAAGGCTGTTGCAATGCCCATGCTTTTTCCCACACTGGAAGCGGATTTGCTCCCGTGGGCGAACGCGCCGCTGTTACAGCAATCCAATATCAACAACTGCCGCTGGGAGCGGCTGTTGTTCATGGAATTGGTCACAAACTCGGCGGGGATTCCGCTCGCTTCGAGAATACCGATTTCCGTATCGTTCGCGGCAAGGAACAATTGCCCCACATCGTTTCTAACCCCATGTCCTGAAAAATAAAGCAAAAGCAGTTCGTCGCGCTTACGTTCGGCAAAGAACCGCGCAATCGAACGTCGTGTTTTTCCCTCTCCTTCATTGAGTAAAACCTGCACATCGTCGAAGGCGGCGAGGTCGCGCAGGATATGGGCAAACTCTTCCGCATCCCTGCCGGGCGCGGTGAGTTTCGAGAAACTCGCATCCTGATATTCGGTATTCGCAATGACGAGGGCAAATTTGGAGGTCATGCCTTCCGCCTGTTTGGTTGAATGATGAAATTATACGTCAAACTGTCCGATTATTACCCTCCAAATTGTTAGTGTCAGTGCGAGGAGTGGCGCCAAGGCGCCACGACGTGGCAATCTCCTGTTCTGCCGCGAGATTGCCACGTGGCGCTTTCAGCGCCACTCGCAATGACACACGCTACGATTTCCCCTTCAACAACTCATCCACCAGCGACTCGGGCACCTGCACGGCGACGACCTCCCCTCGCACGGTGATGACGCCGTTCGCAAGAATCCATTCTTCGATGACGACCTTGCGACCGCTGTGCTGTTTTATTTTGCCGCGCACTTCGAGTTCGATGCCGAGCGGGGTAGGCTTGAGATAATCCACGTGCAGGGACGCGGTCAGGAAGCGCGTGTTGGGTTCGGAGTTCGGGTCTGCCTCTTTCGCGGCGCGATACGCGACCCCGGCGGCTGTCCCTGTGCCGTGACAGTCAATCAGCGAGGCGAGCAACCCGCCGTAGACGTAGCCGGGGATCGCGATGTGGTACGGCTTCGGCGTGAAGTGACAGACAGATTCATCACCATCCCAATAACTCTTGATGTGATGCCCATGCTCGTTAAGCGTGCCGCATCCGTAGCAGTGGGCGTACGAGTCGGGGTAGTGATCCTGGAAGGAGGGTTGGGTCATGGGGATTCCTTTCGTTGGCTTTTGAAACCCGCTGGTTGACTAGTCCCGCGATGCTTGTCGCGGGACGTACACCTGCACCCACCGCAGGTGCAGTGTCAAAACCAGCAGATAATCAGACCAAATCTTGTTATTGAAACATTCCTTGTAATTGGTGGTCTCGATACGCTTCGCTACTCGACCACCAGCATGCATTACGGGGTTTGAGTCACGGCTGGGGTGGGCGAGGCAGTCCCACTGGGGGTGGGAGCCGCCGTAGGTGCGTCGCCCTGCACTAAAAATTGACCGACGACTTTGTATTCGAGTCCGACAAAGATCTGCACTTCGTAGGCGCCGGGCAAAAATTGATCAGGGGGCGCCTCCCACTCGGTGAATCCGTAGCCGCCGGTTTCGCCGTCCCAGGGGATGGTCTCGTAGTGCACGAGTTCGCCGTCGCGCAGCCAGAGCGCGGTCCATTGCGCGCCGGGCACCATTTCGGCATAGGTGAAGACCGCGCACATGTAATTGACGGGGTTCTGGAACACGGTCGCGGCTTCGAACTCGAGGAAGTTCGTGCAGTTCTCGGTGAACTGAAGCGGACTGAACACGGCATTGGGGTTCGGCGTGACATTGCTTTCAAACAACGCTTCGATGGCGAGCGGGATGAACGGCGTCGGCGTGACGGTGGGCGTATCGGTGACGGATGGGGTGTTGGTGATCGTCGGCGAAAGGGTGATGGTTGGGGAAAGCGTGATGGTCGGCGAAAGGGTGATGGTGGGCGATAGTGTGATGGTGGGAGAGGGCGGAAAATATCGATAGGCAACCGGCTCGCCAAAAATGGACGCCCATACAGCGAGCGCGAGCACCAGCAGCCCTCCAAGGAAGGTGACCGCGCCTCCTCTCTGCCGTTGACGCTTGATTCGATAAAACGAAAGTTTTCTCGCCGAGAGGAACGCGCGAAATCCCGAACGCATCACCAGGAACGCGGCGATGAAGAGGAAGAAGACCGTGGCAAGGATGCCGGCGCGAATATCCATGGAAAAGATTATAGCAGGGGAGTAAGCGCTACGCAGTACTGGTAAGTACTTCGTACCACGTACTGCGTATTAAGGCGTCGGTGTGACCGACGGAGGCGTACGCACAATGCGCGGTTCGACCCACAGGGCGCGATCGCCGTTGGCATCGCCCAGCGAAAGGATCGTGAAGACGAACCTCACGTTCTGCCCAGCCAACGGGGTCAGGTCCAAATCCAGCGTGAAATAGTTCCGGTCATATTGCTCGCCGAACGCCCAGAACTCACGCACGATGCCGTCGGGCAGTTGATAGTCGATGCGGAACAACACGCCACAGCGGGTTGCGCCGCCTTCGCAGTTGACGATCGCCAGCAAACGGTCGCCGGCTTGCACAGGGATCGAGGGGAATACGCCGCGGATGAACCCATTCGAAACATTTTGCGGCACGGTCAACAAGCCGGGTTTGGTCGAGGATGCCCCGTCCTCCAATTTCGTCCTCGCTTGTTTGAGGATGAACCCATTGGCGTTGTTGTTCGCGCCGGGGCAATCGAGGCTTCCCGCGCCGGAGAACCACTGCGCGGCGCAGGCGTTGGCATAAAAATCGTAGACCTTGCCGGTCAACGCGGGCGTCTGCACACGGATCGAAACCCAGAACGGCTGGTTGGCGTTCGCCGATGTGCCGAAGAGTTCGCCGTTTTCGTTACGGAGCAACCAGTTGCCGCGGTGATCGCCTGCGATGAGCGGGGCGGTGAAATTCAAGGCAACATCCACGGTTTGCCCGGGCGCTACTTCGTTTGACAGGGAGGTGAAATTCCGCCCGCCCATTTGCGTGCCGCTGGCGAACACAAGTTGATACGAGGTTGTCCACGCGCAGGTGCCGGCGTTCCTCAGCCGCCACACTTTGGTGAACGACGAGCCGGGCGGGAGCACCGTGTTATCCGGCACGGTCACATCTTTCACGAACTCGATGCGGTCGCAACCGCGGTTCGGCGTCGGCGTGCTGGTGCGGAAAGGTGTGCGCGTGGGCGTGCGCGTCACCGTCGGTGTGACGGTCGGCGTGCGGCTCGGTGTGCGCGACGGGGTGATCGAAGGTGTCAGCGTTCGCGATGGTGTGAGCGTGGGTGTCAACGTCCGTGTCGGTGTGCGGGTGGCTGTGCGCGACGGCGTAAACGTCGTGGTATTGGTCGGCGTAAAGGACGGCGTGATCGTGAACGTCGGTGTGCGCGTGGGCGTGCGCGTCGGACTCGACGTGGAGGTCTGTGTCGCCGATGGCGTCTGGGTCGGCGTCCTCGACGGGGTCATCGTGAACGTGTTCGTGCGCGTCGGCAGTGGCGTTCTAGTGGCGGAAGGCGTAAACGTTGCGCTCGGAGTGACGGTGAACGTTGCCGTGGAAGTTCGCGTTGCAGTCGCAGTTGGTAATGGTGTGACAGTGAATGTCGGCGTGAATGTTCGTGTCGCTGTCGCGGTTGGCGAAGGCGTGACGGTGAATGTCGCCGTGGAAGTGCGAGTCGCTGTCGAAGTTGGCGATGGTGTGACGGTGAATGTCGGTGTGGAGGTTCGCGTCGCTGTCGCAGTTGGCAAAGGCGTGACAGTGAATGTCGCCGTAAAAGTTCGTGTCGCTGTCGCGGTTGGCGAAGGCGTGACAGTAAATGTCGGCGTGAAAGTACGCCTCGCTGTCGCGGTTGGCAACGGTGTGACAGTGAATGTTGGTGTGAAAGTTCGAGTCGCTGTCGCGGTTGGCAAAGGCGTGAAGGTTCGTGTCGCTGTCGAGGTTGGCAACGGCGTGACGGTGAATGTTGGCGTGAATGTGCGCGTCGCTGTCGCGGTTGGCAACGGTGTGATTGTGAATGTCGGAGTGAAGGTTCGCGTTGCGGTTGGTAACGGTGTGACGGTGAATGTTGGCGTGAAGGTGCGTGTCGCTGTCGAGGTTGGGGATGGCGTGACGGTGAATGTCGGCGTGAAGGTGCGTGTTGCGGTTGGAGAAGGCGTGACAGTGAATGTCGCCGTGGAAGTTCGCGTCGCTGTCGCAGTTGGGGATGGCGTGAAGGTTAACGTCGGCGTGAATGTTCGCGTCGCTGTCGCGGTTGGGGACGGTGTGATGGTGAACGTCGGCGTGAAAGTTCGCGTTGCTGTCGCGGTTGGCGAGGGCGTGACGGTGAACGTCGGCGTGAATGTGCGCGTTGCTGTCGCGGTGGGCAACGGCGTGATAGTGAATGTCGGTGTGAAGGTGCGTGTTGCGGTTGGAGAAGGCGTGACAGTGAATGTCGCCGTGGAAGTTCGCGTCGCTGTCGCAGTTGGGGATGGCGTGAAGGTTCGCGTTGTTGTTGAGGTTGGCGAGGGCGTGACGGTGAACGTCGGCGTGGATGTCTTCGTCGCGGTGGCGGTTGGGGTGGAGGAGGATGTCGAAGTGGGCGAAGCAGTTCGGGTGGGGATGCGACTCGGAGTCAAGGTCGGGGTGAAGGTGCGGGTCGGTGTCGTTGTCGGCGTCACAGACGGTGTGACGGTGAACGTCGCTGTAAAGGTTGACGTGATCGTCGGCGTCAACGATGGCGTGGGGCTGGGAGTGTAGGTCGGGTCGAGACAGACCGGGGTTGAGTCGCCGCGCCCCAGCGGTTCGCGGGTGTTCCCAAACTCGTCGTAGATCTTGACGAATTGCACTTCGGGGAATTGCTTGAGGTTTTGCAGGAGCGGGATGGCGATGTTGTACAGCGTGCCGTTCGACTGGCATCGACCCGCGAGGTAGACGTGGGCGATACCGTCGGCATATTCCACTTTGCTGTAGCCGGTGAAGCCGTTCAGTACGAGCGTGAGACCCTGGTTGCGCTCCACGTCCCCGGGTCCTTTGAAGAATTCATCGAGTACCGCGCCGATCAGGTTATTGGCGGAGGAGACGAAGCGCGTGACGGCGACTTCATACGGCAATTGCCCGTTGATCAGGCGGTTGTTATCGGTGAAGTACACCCGCACTTCGACAAAGAGCGGCGTCCGTGTTGCGGTGGGCGTGCGCGTGAGCGTTGCAGTGGCAGACGGGGTGAACGTCGGGGTGATGGTCGGCGTGCGCGTCGCGGTCTGTGTTCGCGAAGGTGTAACCGAAGCGGTCGGTGTGCGCGTCGGCGTGCGTGACGGGGTGATGCTGGGCGTGACGGTCAGGGTCAATGTAGGAGTGGGTGTGCGCGTCGAGGTCGGGCGCGGCGTGACGGTGAACGTCGAGGTGAGCGTGGGATGCGGAGTGCGTGTCGGCGTCAACGTCGGTGTGGCGCTCGGGGTGAAGGTTTGGGTTGGTGTTGCACTCGCGGTCTGACTCGGTGTGACCGTGGCAGTGAGCGTGTTCGTGGAGGTGGGTCGCGGTGTGACAGTGAAGGTCAACGTCAGGGTCGGGCGCGGGGTGCGGCTCGGTGTGGAGGTCGGCGTTTTGCTTGGCGTGGATGTTGATGTGACGGTGAAGGTGGATGTCAGCGTGAAGGTTTGCGTGGGCGTGAACGTCCGCGTCACCGTCGGGGTGATGGATGGGGTGGGCGTGATCGTGTTCGTGGGTTGACGCGTGGCGGTCGGACGCGGTGTGTTGCTGGGTCTCACCGTGGATGTGGGAATCGGCGTCCGCGAGGCGGTGAGTGTCGGAGTGATCGTCGGCGTGAGGGTCATCGTCGGCGTCAGGCTGGGGGTGGACGTCAACGTGCTTGTGGGAGTCAACGTGTTGGTTGAAGTCGGTCGCGGCGTGACGGTGAATGTCGGGGTCAGCGTCGGGCGCGGTGTGCGCGTTGCTGTCAACGTCGGTGTGATGCTCGGCGTGAAGGATTGCGTCGGTGTGAAACTTGCGGTTTGACTCGGCGTGACCGTTGCGGTCAATGTGTTGGTGGAAGTGGGTCGCGGCGTGAGGGTGAAGGTTGAAGTCAGCGTTGGGCGAGGCGTGCGTGTGGAGGTCAACGTCGGTGTGACGCTGGGCGTGAATGTTTTTGTCGGCGTTGAACTCGCGGTTTGACTCGG
>CAZGSB010000033.1:8949-29203 GCA_964528275.1 uncultured Anaerolinea sp.
AACGTCGGGCGCGGTGTGCGCGTGGAGGTTGTCGTCGGTGTGACGCTGGGTGTGACGCTGGGTGTGAAAGTTTTCGTCGGCGTTGGACTCGCGGTTTGACTCGGCGTGACGGTCGTGGTCAACGTGTTGGTTGAGGTTGGACGAGGCGTGTTGGTGAATGTCGAGGTCAGAGTCGGGCGCGGTGTGCGCGTGGAAGTTGTCGTCGGTGTGACGCTGGGTGTGAAAGTTTTCGTCGGCGTTGGACTCGCGGTTTGACTTGGCGTGACGGTCGGAGTCAATGTGTTTGTTGATGTTGGACGAGGCGTGAGGGTGAAGGTTGAAGTCAGTGTCGGGCGCGGTGTGCGTGTGGAAGTTGTCGTCGGTGTGACGCTGGGAGTAAATGTTTTTGTCGGAGTCGAACTCGCGGTTTGACTCGGCGTGACCGTCGCGGTCAACGTGTTGGTTGAGGTTGGACGCGGCGTGTTGGTAAATGTCGAGGTCAGTGTTGGGCGAGGCGTGCGTGTGGGGGTCAACGTCGGTGTGACGCTGGGTGTGAAAGTTTTCGTCGGCGTTGGACTCGCGGTTTGACTCGGCGTGACGGTTGGGATCAACGTGTTGGTGGAAGTTGGACGAGGCGTGAGGGTGAAGGTTGAAGTCAGTGTCGGGCGAGGCGTGCGCGTGGAGGTGGGTGTCGGTGTTGCGCTGGGAAGCGGCGTCGCTGTCGCAGTCAACGTGGAGGTTGGCGTAAAAGTTTGCGTTGGCGTGAATGTCAGTGTGGGGGTCGAGGTAACGGTCGGCGTGCGAGTGACGGTGTTCGTCGGCTGGCGCGTGGCGGTGGGGCGCGGCGTGTTACTGGGAATGACCGTCGACGTGGGAACCGGCGTGCGCGACGGCGTGAAAGTCGCGGATGGGACCGGCGTGCGCGTGATCGTCGGTGTGAGGCTCGCGGTCGGTGTGGATGAACTCGTCGCGGTGAAGGTGGATGTGGCGGTCGGTCGCGGCGTGCGCGTTTGTGTCGGCGCGAGGGTGGGGCGTGGTGTGCGTGTGGAGGTGAGCGTCAACGTTGGGCGCGGCGTGCGCGTTGCTGTGGGTGTGGAGGAGGGGATTGGCGAAACTGTTGACGAGGGCGCAAGGGTTGCCGTCGGCGCGGAGGTGGATGTGGAGGAGGGAGTCAATGTCGAGGTGGGCGAGGCAGTTGCACTCGGTGTGTGACTCGGGGACGGGGTGGAGGTCACCGTGAAGGTTGGCGAAGGTGTCAACGTCCCATCAGGGGAGGATGTAGCAGTGGGGCGTTTTGTCGATGTCTGTGTGGGGAGCGGGGTGGTTGTCGGCAGGGGTGATGCGGTGATCGTCGCGGTGGGCGTGGGCGGAGGAGGAGAAATTTGATTCGCAATCGTGTTCCCAAACAGCGCGGATGCGCCGCCGGCGATCGTCGCGATCAACGCCACCGTCAGCCATTGCCACCCTGTGCGCATGTACGACTGGCGTTTGCGATAGAAGACCATAGTGCGCGCGGTCTGAATCGAACGAATGCCTGCCCGCGCGGCAAGCAACGCAACCAATGAAAAGACAACAACGAGGATAATGACAACCGTGCCCGCACTCATAGCCCGAAGATTATAACGCTTGAATCTGGCAGGTGACAGTCACTTGCGAAGTGACTGTCACCTCCTGTACAATTGCCGCATGAAAGAACTCGTTTTCCTCAAACTCGGCGGATCGCTGATCACCGACAAGACCAAGCCTTACACGCCTCTTTTGGATGTGATGGACGATCTTGCCTTGCAAGTATACACAGCGCTTCAAGCGGACCCCGGCCTGCGCCTCATCCTCGGGCATGGCGCCGGCTCTTTCGGCCATGTGCCCGCGAGCGAATACAAAACGCGCGATGGGTTGCCTCCGCAAGCCACGCCGCTCGTCATGCGCGAACGCGACAAGACGGAGGACAACTATTGGAAAGGATTTGCCGAGGTCTGGTTCCAGGCATCCACGCTGAACCGCTTCGTGATGGAGGCGTTACACAAGGCGGGCGTGCGCGCCATTTCCTTGCCACCTTCATCGTCCGTGGTCTCGAGCAACGGTGTGGTTTCGGTGTGGGATACCACACCGATCCGTATGGCGCTGGCTTCGGGGATCGTGCCGGTGGTCTTCGGCGATACGGTCTTCGACGAGGTGCGCGGCGGGACGATTCTTTCCACGGAAGATTTGTTCATGCACCTGACGGACGCGCTTCATCCGGACCGCATCCTGCTTGCCGGGTTGGAAGCCGCGGTGTGGGCGGACTTCCCCGCGCGCACGCGCAAGATCGAAAAAATTACGCCTGCCTCGTTCCATGAAGTCAAGGCGGGTGTCGGCAAGTCCGCCGCGGCGGATGTGACCGGGGGTATGGAATCGAAAGTGAAGCAGATGTTGGAATTGGTGGAGGGGCATCCAACTCTCAGCGTGCAGATCTTTTCGTGTGAAGCGCCGGGGAATTTGGTGAAGGCTCTGCGCGGCGAGGTGTTGGGGACGGTGATCGCGGGTGGGTAAATAACCTGGTGGTTGAGTAGCCCGGAGCGACAGCGGAGGGCGTATCGAAACCACCAATAACAAAATACACCTACAGATTACAGGTGGTTTCGATACGGGACGGAAAATCACCGTCCCTACTCAACCATCAAAGCAACCTTGAAATGACACCTCTCCTGAAAACCCGTGATTTACCACCATTGCCAAAAACGGCAAATGTTTTGATAATTGGGGTGAATTCAAAAACCGAGGAGCAACCGCCATGGCAAAGAAACCCGTCCGGGGGAAGAAGTCCAAGCCCGCCCGCAAGACCGTCAAAAAAGCAGTGAAGAAATCCGCCCCGTTCGCGCCGACCAAGTTGAAACTGGTGCGACCCGTCCCGTCCGATATCGATATCGCGCAGGCGGCGAAGGTCAAGCCGATTTTGCAGATCGCGAAAGAATTGGGTATCCGTGATAATGAACTTGAATTGTACGGACCGTTCAAGGCGAAGATCAAACTCGAAATTCTCGACCGCCTCAAGAACAAGCCCAACGGCAAATACATTGACGTGACCGCCATCACGCCGACCCCGCTCGGCGAAGGCAAAACTACGACTACCGTCGGCTTGTCGCAGGCGTTGGGCGCGCACCTCGGCAAGCAGGTCATCACGGCGATCCGCCAGCCCTCGATGGGACCGACCTTCGGCATCAAGGGCGGCGCGGCAGGCGGCGGGTACTCGCAGATCATCCCGATGGAGGATTTCAACCTGCATCTGACCGGCGACATCCACGCCATCACCGCCTCGCATAACCTCGTCTCTGCCGCGCTCGATGCGCGCGTGATGCACGAGAAAGACCAGGACGACGAAAAATTATTCAACGCGCTTTGCCCGCCCAACAAAAAGGGACAGCGCCGGTTCTCACCGACCATGCTCCGCCGTTTGAAGAAACTCGGCATCAACAAAACGAATCCCGACGATCTTACTCCGGAAGAACGATCACGCTTCGCCCGCCTCGACATCGATGAATCCACGATCACGTGGCGGCGCGTGGTGGACATCAACGACCGCATGTTGCGCGAAGTGGAAGTGGGCCGCGGCAAGGACGAAGCCGGTCATGCGCACATGTCGGGCTACGACATCACCGTCGCCTCCGAGATCATGGCAGTGCTCGCGCTGACCACCGGCATGGAAGACATGCGCGCGCGATTCGGGCGCATGGTGGTCGCCACCAACAAGCGCGGCGAAGCCGTCACCGTGGAAGACCTCGGCGTGGCGGGCGCGGTCACCGTGCTGATGAAGGATGCGATCAAGCCGAACCTGATGCAAACCCTCGAAGGGAACGCCGCCACGGTTCACGCCGGACCGTTCGCCAACATCGCCCATGGACAGTCCTCCATCATCGCCGACAAGATCGCGCTCAAACTCGTCGGCAAGGACGGTTACGTGGTCACCGAATCCGGCTTCGGCGCGGATATCGGCATGGAAAAGTTCTTCAACATCAAGTGCCGCTACTCGGGCTTGATTCCCCAGGTGGTCGTGATGGTCGCCACCGTCCGCGCGCTCAAAATGCACGGCGGCGGACCGAAAGTGGTGGCGGGCAAACCGCTTGCCCCCGAATACACCGATGAAAATCTCGGCTTGCTCAAAGCCGGGCTTGCCAACCTCGAGCGGCACATCCAGAACGCCGGCAAGTTCGGTGTGAATGTTGTTGTCGCGGTCAACTCTTTTGCCACCGACACGCCCGCCGAAGTGGAGTTGATCCGCAAGTCTGCGCTGGAGTTCGGCGCGATGGACGCGGTCGTGTCCACGCACTGGGCGGATGGCGGCAAAGGCGCGAAGGCGTTGGCGGAGGCGGTGGTCAAAGCCGCCGAGAAGCCGAGCAACTTCAAATTCCTGTATGATGCGAAGCAGTCCATCAAGGATAAGATCGAAACGATCGCGAAGGAGATCTATCGCGCCGACGGCGTGGAGTACTCTCCCGAAGCCGAGGCGCAGGTGGAACGCTACACCCGCCTTGGGTTCAGCGACCTGCCGATCTGCATGGCGAAGACGCATCTTTCGTTCACCACGGATGCGACGAAGAAAGGCGCGCCGACTGGCTTCCGCATCACGGTGCGCGAGATCCGCGCGAGCGTGGGCGCGGGGTTCCTATACCCGATCCTCGGGGACATGCGCACCATGCCGGGCCTGCCCACCCGCCCGTCGTTCTACGATGTGGATCTGGATTTGAAGTCCGGTAAAGTGTTAGGATTGTTCTAAAATGAGCCGTGTCATTCTGAGCGAAGCGAAGAATCTCCCGTGCGTGTTGGAGACCCTTCGCTATCGCTCAGGGTGACACGTCTTTCGTAGTTACCTTGTAAATCTCCCCTTCCTCGATTTTGAGGATCAACTCCAAGTCCGCGATCTCTGCCAGCAATTTCGGCGGGACGGCGTGACGATAAATGCTGTTCGGCAAAACCCAGATGAGGTAGCCGGGTTTGTCATGGGGCCAGCCGGCGTAGTTTTGCTGGATTTCGTTGATGTCCATCGTGAACGAGCGCGGCGTGACCGGCGACTCGCGCCGCGTGAAGAACCACACGCCATCCGTGTAGTTGCTGTACAGCGTAGCCGACGGATTCTCTGCGGCGATCTTCTGCATCGCCTGGATGATGGGGTTCTCGTGGAAGGCGCGATTGTTGTACACGTTGTACACGCTCGACTCCCCGTTTGCGATGGAGGATGAAACGTATTTCACCAAACTCCAACCGGGGTACACCGCCAGCCAGAGAAGGAAAGTGGCAGTCAACGATCTTCGAACGAGTTGTGGGTTGAATTTCAAATGCGGGCGGACCAAGTGCTCGAATGCCAGAAGAAGCATCACCAACACCAGCGAAAGGAGACCGACGTAGTACCGATCCGAGAACAAGTCCACGTGGTCTTCGGTGGTGACGGAATACATCAAACCCAAAATCGTGAGTACAAAAAATACCCACGCCGTCAACGGCAAGGGTTGCATCAAGGACTTGGCGAAAATTCCCCAATTCTCTTTTTTGTTGATCGCCGCGAGAATTACCAACCCAACCGCAACGAGAATCCATGGATTATCGAAGAGCGGTTGAAGCGCGGGATGAATCGGCAGGAACCAGTGCAGAATCTTCGCCAGCGACAGCCGCAAGTTCTCCAGCGGATTCACAATCGAGCCGGTCACACCCCAGAACGAACCGTATTGCCCGATGTTGTGAAGCCTGATCCACAGCGCGATGGGGAGAATCGAAAGCGCGCCGAACAGGATCGATTCGCGCACCCCGCGCCAGAATTTCTCACGATGGGCAACCAGGATGAACAGTCCGCCCGCGGCGATCAGGCTGACGCCGAGGTAACGCACCAGCGGCGCGAGCGCGGACATGGCGACCATCCACCAAAAGGCGCGGCGCGAGTGCGTTTGCAGGTAGTCCGCGCTGGCGAACAGGAAGAGCATCGAGAACGTCACGAACAACGGCTCGGAGGAAATATTCGCATGGATGCGGATCGCCATGTCGGAGGTGAGGATGAACAAACCGCCCAAATAAACATACAACGACCGATCGCGAAACGCATATAACAAAAACGCGCCGTGCAAAAACGTGTTGACCGCAAACAGCGCGATGTTCAGCCAGCCGCCCGCGTACACCACGTCCAACCCGGTGACCGCGCTCACGGCGGCGATGGCGACGGGGTAGAGGGGGGGCCACCACAGCAACGGACGCCCGGTGTGATCGAAAAAGCCCTTGCCGTCCAGCAGGTTCTGCGAGATCGAAAGATATTTCGTCGCATCCGCCGACACGCCGGGACCATACTTCGATGTGACCAGCGCCGTGATCACGCCGCCCGCCAGCGCGATTGCAACCAAAAACCACAAGTACTTTTTATTCATTGAATAATTCATGTTTTCATTATAATGGAGGACATGACACCGCTCCCCGCGCAGACCATCGAGGAAGCCCTGCAATTGATGAGGGATAAAAAACTTACCGCCTCGGAACTCGCCTCCGCCTGCCTCGCCACCATCGAGCGACTCAACCCTTCGCTGAACGCGTTCATCACCGTGCAGGATTCGTTCACGCGCAGTGTGGCGACCACCATGATCCCCACCTCGGCGCACCGCCCGACTCATGCGGACGTCCTGCGCGGCATCCCCATCGCGCTCAAGGATCTGTTCGACACGGAGGGCATCCGCACCACGGCGGGCTCGAAATTCTTCACCGACCGCCTCCCCGACGAGGACGCGTTCGTGGTCGAAAAACTCAAAGCCGCCGGCGCGTTCCTGATCGGCAAGACCAACACGCACGAGATCGCCCTCGGCATCACCGGGAACAACCCGCACTTCGGCACGGCGCGCAACCCGCGCGACCTGACCCGCATCCCCGGCGGCTCCTCGAGCGGATCCGCCATTGCGGTGGCGACCGGCATGGCGCTCGGCGCGCTGGGCACCGACACCGGCGGTTCGATCCGCATCCCGGCGTCGCTGTGCGGCGTCGTCGGCTTCAAACCCACCTACGGGCGCGTCAGCCTGCGCGGCGTGTTCCCCCTTTCGTGGAACCTCGACCACGTCGGTCCGCTCGCCCGCAGTGTGAAAGACGCGTCGCTGTTGTTGCAGGTCATCTCGTCGTACGACGCGCTCGACCCCGCCTCCACGAAGATGTTGAACGGCGATTATCTCGGTCATCTCGACGACGACATGCAGGGGAGGCGCATCGCCTTTGCCGTCGGCGAATACATCGAAAGCGCGGATGGCGACGTGTTGCAAGCCGTGCGCGAAGCGGCGAAGGTTTTCGAGGGCATGGGGTGCGTGATCGAAGAGGTCAACATGGATTTCCTGCGCGATGCCGCCCTCGTCAATGCCACCATGATGCGGTCGGATGCGGCGGCTTTTCATCGCGACCGCCTGCGCGAACACCCCGACTGGTTCGGCGAGGACATCCGCCGCCGGCTCGAGGAGGGCGCGCGGACCACGTCCACGGCGTACGCGCTGGCGAGGCGGACGCAAGCCGAAATGAAGAAACGATTCGAGGCGTTCTTCGAGTCGTACGACCTGCTGATCCTGCCGACGACGCCCATCCCCGCGCCGACCATCGAAGGCAACGACGCGGTGGAGCAAGCCGCGCGGCTGACGCGCTTCACCGCGCCGTTCAACCTCACGGGTCTGCCTGCGCTGTCCATCCCGTGCGGATTCACGCCCAGCCGACTGCCCATCGGCTTGCAGATCGTTTCGCGCGCGTGGGCGGAGGCGAAAGCGCTGAACGCCGGTCACGCCTACGAGCAGGCGACCGAGTGGCACACGCTCTTCCCCGTGCTGTGATGCACCCCCAGCCCTCCCGCTTTTACCTCCCCCAACTGGACGGGTTGCGATTCGTTGCGTTTCTGCTGGTGTTCATTCACAATGCGCCGTCCATTTCATCCAGCAAGATATGGACGGCGTTGCATGAGTATGGATGGATCGGCGTGGATTTGTTCTTTTGTCTTTCGGGTTTCCTCATCACAAAATTACTCGTCACGGAACACGAGCAAACGGGGAAGATTAATATTCGCAATTTTTATATCAGGCGGATTCTTCGAATTTGGCCATTGTATTTTTTCTACATCAGTTTGATATTCCTTTTCCCCAATCTTTTTCAGAGAAACTACACCGAACATGAATTCCTACAAGTTGCCGGGTTAATAACATTCACCTTCAACATTATTTACGTTTACTTATTCCCATTTACAACTACATTGTTCATTCATCTGTGGACAATTTCATTTGAGAAACAGTTTTACCTAATTAGCCCATGGTTGATCCGTGTAATTACCCGCGCAACACCAAGAAACAGACTAGGCATTCTGGGGGCAATCTTTTTGGCAGGAACATTACTTAGAGCGCTATTTATTCATTTTCAAATCGAACACCCTGCCATTTACTCATTACCTTTTTTTCACTTTGAGTCAACCCTAGGTGGAATCGTCATTGGTTTAGGGCTTTTCGACAATTTCCTGGGAAAGATTAATCCATGGATCATGCTTATAGCAGGCGGAGTATTCAATTCTCTTGTTATTATTCTCCCCAATATTTATGAAACCAACTGGCACCTAATGGCAAGTTATTTATTTGTGGGGGCGGGTATGACATTAATTTTATTTGCCGTCCTTCACCAGAAGGATAAAATACCATCAAGTCTGTTATTGAATCCTTTTCTTGTATACTTGGGAAAAACATCATATGGCTTGTATGTTTTTCATGTAATTGGTATCGGTCTGGCTTTTCGTTGTGGTGAAGCAATCCTGTCTGCTAGTAGCCCTGAAGAACTCAATACGTTTGTTTTTTTCTCAGGTTTGATGATCGCTGTTGCCTTTTCCACGATATCCTATCGAATCGTTGAAAGACCATTCTTGAAACTGAAAGAGATGTTCGGTATTGTTCATAACAAAATTTAATAACACTCCTCGTTGGCGGCGAGGAGTGTAGGTGTTTATTATTGACATCCTTTGAACGGAGCATAACAACAACAGAGTTGGCTGTCCCAAGTCGAAGTGAATGTAGTTCCGCTACAATCCTGGGCTGGACACGAATTATTTCCTCCCCCGCTCTTATCCGGCGGGCGGCAATCCAAAAACCCGACGGACTGGGTCACAGAGACGATGCTTGCGACCGGCACCGGCACACACGCCAGAAGAACTTTGTGGAAATATGTGCCGACCGGGCACGGCGTCACATCGAGCGTCGCATCCTGCCCGGGCAGGGCGGTGCAACACTGGCTGGCGGGGTCATAGTTGAAACCGGGCAGGCATTGTCCCTGACCGCCTTGCGCGATGCAGGTATTCCCCTGCTGTTGGAAGCCGGGCGGGCATTGCGGTTGCACGTCGATCGTCAACTGGCAATCCGCCGAGACCGACACCGTTCCGCCGGGCGGCTGGCACACGTATTGACCGGGGTTGCCCGTCGGCACACACGTGGACGGGTCGATGGTCGCGCCGGGCGGCGCGGTAAAGTTCACGTTCGTCGCGGGGAGTGTCCCGTTGCAATACGCGCTCTGTGAGATGCCCACGTTGGGGCAGACCTCGTTCGAAAAACCTCCGAGTGAAATATTCCCGCTCGCATCCTGCCCATAGACCAGTGCGGCGGTGCACATCGGCGCAAAGTAGGTCGGGTCTTCGACCACACAACGGAAACCGAGGTCTGCCAGTTGTTCGACCGGGGCGAGCGAGAAACGCCGCGCCGACTCGGTCTCGTAGGCGGGGGAATTGTATCCGCTGGAGCGCACAGACCGACGGAAGGCAAGATCGGGTCCCAGCGGGTCGTCCACCGGGGAATTGTTGTAATAGTTGGCGTCGTACCAATCCGATACCCATTCGTACACATTGCCCGCCATGTCGAACGCTTCGTAATAACTCTGACCCGCCGGGTGGTCGATCACCTTGGTGGTCTCGAATTCGCACGTGCCGTAATTCGCCAGGTCGCATTGCGGGGTGGCATCGCCCCACGGGTAAATGTTGCCCTCGGGACCGCGCGCGGCTTTTTCCCATTCCGCTTCGGTGGGCAGGCGCCCGTTCACGAACGAACAATACTCCGCGGCTTGCTGATAGTTCACGCCCGTCACCGGGTGATTCGCTTTGAGCGGGTCGCCGAAGCCCGCGCCTTTATCGGGATGCGGCGGCGTGCATTTCCCCAACGTGACGCAAAAGGCATACTGCGAGTTTGTCACCTTCGAACGATAGAGCCAGAAATTGCTGATGTTCACTTCATGCTCGGGGTTGTCGGGTCCGCCGTGCCCCATGATGAACGGACCGCCCGGCACCGCCACCAGCACACTGCCGTCCACATACAAAAATTTCGAGCCTACTTCCATCGGCGGACCGCTCAAGTCGAGCGGCACCTGCACCAGTGTGGCGGTCTCGCTCGGCTGGACGGGGACTTCGGTCAGCGCGGGCGGTTCCGTCGCAAGGGGAGCCTGACCCGGCTCCGTCGGCGGTTCCGTCGCTTCGGCGGTCGCGCCCAAATTGCACGCGGTCAACACGAATCCGCACACCAGGACGAACGAGAGGAGGTTGTGAAATTTCTTCATCGGGAAGGCTCCTGTGAACATGGGCAGGTAATCAAATTATACGGGCGCGCCCGGGATGCGACACCTTACAAATGGGTGATAAAAAAAGCGGACGTTTTTCAACGTCCGCTGTGAGTTAGAGAGTATTTCTTAAAGTCCAGATCGTCATTCTCTTGTACACGGATACTTCGACAGGCTCAGCACAAGTTTCACGGAGCACACGGAACAAGAGCGGATCTTTTAAAGGGTTTTCCGTGAAAATCAGCGTAATCCGTGTTATCCGTGTCCAAAAAGAGTCGTTAATTAGCTGATGTTACGCAGACTTGCTCTAAGGCGGTCTGTGACCGCCGTTTCGCCCTGTGCTTTATCTCGTTCGAGTAATCCGCAGGGTCGCAGACCCTGCGGGAGCATCAAAGTGCGTAACATCAGTTAATTAGGGTCCCGAGCAACTGCATTGCTGGCCGTAGATCGTATCCACGCACACTTCCCGCGCCGGCGGCGCGCATCCATCGTTGGAGGTCAACGGGCACAAGCCCGGTTCGCCTCCGCCCGGCTGGAAACCGATCGCCACGCGGCACACGTTGTCGATCTCTGCCACGGCTTTGATCGGGTAATACACCTCGAACTCCACAAGCGACGAGCCCGCCTGATCGTGCGTGAAACGATCGTTGATATCGAACAGCGCCGGGTCGAGCAGTGCCTTGCCCGCCCACGCGCCCGCCATGAAGGTGGGCGAATTCACCAGCGACGATTTCACCGCAAACTGGATGGTGAACGGCTGGTCGGCGGGGATGCGCGCCCAGGCGAGATCGGGGTCGTTGCCCGCGCCGTTCTCGAAAAGTTTCTGATCGTACCCGTCCCCGCCGCTTTGAGAATCTGCCGTCACCGAAAGCGACCCACCCACATCGTTGTTCGAGTCGGACCACACCTGAACGCCGTCCGTCGTCCACTCGCTCGCCGAGGGGTTCACAACCAGCAACAACCAGTCGCCGCGCCCGTCGATATCGGTGTCGATCTCGATGGCGTAGTTGCCGCTGAACAGGTGGTTGGCGTCCCGTCCGCGCAGGGTGATGGTGAAATAGACCCATGCATCGTCGCGGTACGAACTGGTTTCGGTGATGTCAATTTGGGGGAGGTACGTATCCATCGGGTCCGTGTTGAACGGTCGCTCGTACCGCCCAAACGTGAAGCGGTCGCCGCCCGGCGCGCGGTTCTCGAGCGAGGTGACGAATGATTCCTGGTCGGTGGCGAAGGCGCTCCGCAACTCGGGCAGGTTTGCCGGCACATCCACATGCGTGATGCCCGGCGCAATCGTCGAAGCCGGCGCCTCGGTCGCATCGGTAACGACGGTCACCAGGGTCGGCGCTTCGGTCGGCGCATCGGTTGCCGCCTCCGGCGGTGTGGCGACCGCCGTGGGTAGTCCGCACGCCAGCGCGGTGAGAACAAAAATGAGAATGAGGAAACGAACGTTGGACATCGTGCCATACCTTTCCGCGTTTGATTTGTCCCCGTGATTATACCGAACCTAACGCTGATACAACGACATCTCCCACACGAACAGGCGGCGCGTGGACATTCGCTTCAACCCCTCCGCCTTCAACAGCGCTTCCATTTCACTGACCGAATGCACGAACACGCGGAACGGGTCGTTCCTCAACTTTTGCACGAAATTCATCACCGCCATGCCCGCCTTGATGTACCACTCCTCGCGCGGATACGTCAGCGCGATCGCCGCGCGACTCTTTCCCGCCGCCGCTTTCAATAACCCGCGCATGTTCGGGTAACAACACACGACGCGGTCCAGCGTGACCACATCCGCCTGCGGAAGTCCCTCCGCCACGTCCGTGAAATCGGCATGGATGAACTTCACCCGCGCCTCATGCCCCATTCGTTTTGCCTCCTCCGTGGCGACCTTGAGATACGCCGACGACGCGTCCACGTGCGTGGCGTGGCTCGCCACATCTTTCAACAACTCGTGATGAATTGCCCCAATCCCGCCGCCGATGTCGAGCAGCGCGGCATCTTTCAACCCCAGCGACCGCACCGCTTCGAGAATCAGTTTGGTCTGGTTGGCAGGGCCGCGTTTGCGGTACTCCTTGAGATTCGCCTTGGCTTCCGCTTCGCCGAAGGTGTTATTTTCCATTTCACAACAATTGCAGGGCATAGGAAACCTTTCTGTCTAAGGTGACAGTCACTTTAAAAATGACTGTCACCTTAAGCATATTATTTCTTCAACTGCGGATTACGTTCCAAGTTTATCGGTGCTCCAGTTCATGATATTTATACATGCTTCGACTTTTCAAGATAACCTAATTCTTTCAGTCGGCGTTGCGCTTCGTTAATATCATCTTTAGTGAATAGAGTCCGATATTTTTTGTTAAGAACCAAGACTTCGATGGATAGATGTAGTAATTCCAGTTTCTGCATCATCTTCAATTCTTCAAAGCCTTTTTCCCAATAGAATATTCTCTTTGCTGCGAAAACGCCATGATACTGATAGTATTCTTTCTCAAGATAAGAAACATCAACATTTTTATCTTTGAGATGCTTGCACAACTTTATAAATTCATCGTCAAAATCTTTGTTTAGAGCGATTTGAGCCATTATATCTTTATAGCTCTTATGCGCTTTATTCATCCAGTTTCCACCATAAGCTTTGGTGTATGTGAGAAATGGTCTTTTCCTTTGTTCGTCTATGTCGAGAATATCGTAAAGCAGATCTTTTCCGTATCGGTCCGAACTTTCTAATGCAGCTAGAAAATGGATTTCTCCACCCTCAAGTTGCTTGTAAACCTTGCTAGGCAATAACACGCCTTCGATATCATGCCATGGAGCGGAAAGCCTTTGTAAAAATTCGTAAAATGCAGGAATTGCCCAATGACTGTCAATCCAATTCCAAAAATCAAGAGTAACACTAGTTGTAATTAATTGATAGCTAAATGTGTCTGTTTGGGCAATAAGAGCAATATTCAATCTCTTTTTATCAAGTATCAGAAAATATTCTTTTGCATTTAAGCTCTTGCAAAAAGCTAAATCTTCATCCACTGGATTTAAATACACGTGTTCGCTTCTGTATCTTGGTGTGCGCTCATGCTTTAGCCAATCTATACTTATCCCTGCAATTGCGCTTGTTCGTTCCAGAATTTGCAACGAAACTTCGTTACTCCCCGCCTCCATGGATTCGTATTCACGCTGACTAGCCACTTTCAATAATTCTGCGAATTGACTCGTCTTGAGATGTAGTTCCTCACGTACCTGTTTTATGCGTAAGCCAGCGTCAAAGGACAATTCAACAGTCTTGGTCGGTGAAAGCTCGCCGCCATCTTTTCGTCGCTTTTCGACGGCTTGATACAGCATATTCCGATAGCGCTTTACTTCGCCCGCAGTGATATTTTTGCTTTGCTTTCTTTTTCCATCATACTGGTCGTGATGATCAAGACAAAGAAATGCCAGGTTTTCAAAATCGGGATTGGCAGGGTCTTGATCAATATGGGCAATTTGACCGTTCTTTTCATTAAAATCACTGTTGATGCCAAAGCAAAGACAGCAACGCCGCGCGCTGCTGGTTAAGATATTGTCTTGAATGTCTTGTGGAATAGGTTTCCGTTCTGCCATTGAAAACGATTAGTCCTTCTCTACTCAAACTTCACCTTCGGCAATCCACTTACAATCTCCACCATCTGCACACTAACCTACAAAAACTCAGCCCAATATTTCTCTGACGGCTTGGCAATGTCAACTCCACGCAAATTGACACTTAAATCATCAACAAATGCTTTTATATCACTTCGACCAATATAATGCTCCGCACAAGCAATCGCATTGATGGATGCAAACTTGGCTGAAATAGAAAGATTACTAACAAAGGTTTCTAAACCAATTTCTTCTCCATAATGATATGCAAGATAAATAGCATCTCGATAATTTGCTTTTGTCCTCTGTCTGTATGCACAATGCAAAAAGCCTATTTCAGGTATTAATCGCCTATCTCTTTCTTCTCTGGCAAGTTTTGTGCGAAAATTTTCAATCTTCAACTTCTTGTCCGCCAGTATAGTGTTTTTAGTTCTACTTGCATACCACTCAGCAGTTCCACCTAAATATTGCGATAGCATACCTTGGGCAATTGAATTTATCGGGAAGAACGAACGATTTAAGTCGTAATGTTGTGCTTGATTGTCACCAACATAAGTATCGTATTCTTCGCCCACTGTCTTACGTGCAAGCATATCAAAAGGATAAGGAAGATGGGTTCGGAAAGTACTCGCAACAAATTTTGCAGTTTTGGAATGATCCTCTGAAATCTGATGCCCAAAGATAGGCAATATCGCACGGATTGAAAAATAAACAGCGTAATACCAATCCACAATTGCTGTTGGACGTATCCAAGGTGTTTTGCTTAACTCAGATGAAAATCTATCCACCGTCATGCAATAAATGACAGAAAAGAATAACTTTTCAAACAAATCGCCATTTGCCACAAAAGTAGTAACTCTTCTGGGTTTATCTCTGTTGTAAAATATTCGACATGACTCGACTTGTTGTTGAACAGTCTTTCCATGTGCGGACTCAATTTCAAACCGCAAGGCTCGAAACCAATTATCAATCCCGCGGACTGAAAACGAAGGTTTCCGACTATTATCATCTGCTGATATTTTCTCAAACAGCCAGTGATTCATAAATTTACTTCGCCCTTTTTACTCAACCTTCGATTCGCTTTTAGCAAAGTTTTCCATTTTTCATGTCCCATTTAGCAAGTATAGCATAGGCTTTAAGTCAGAAATCTCCCCCTTCAGTATCTTGGGCGAAAGAAATAGCTCATAGAAACCGAATCAGCCCTGAGCTGAGTCCGAGGCTGGGCACTTCGTCCAATTATTTTAATTTCTCCGCCACTCCCTCATAAAACTCCAGCGCCTGCGGATTAATCAACGCATCCCGATTGCTCACCGCACGTCCGTTGAGAATATTCGTCACGGCGCTTTCGACCTTCTTCATATTCAACGTGTACGGAATCTCAGGCGCTTCGAGAATCAGCGCAGGGACATGTCTCGGCGAGGCGTTCTCACGCAAGGTCTTGCGGATTTTGTTTTGCAGTTCGTCGGTAAGCGCCACGCCCGCCGCCAGTTTGACGAAGAGAATCACACGCTGGTCGTCTTGATAATTTTGCCCCACGGCGAGACTATCCGTCACTTCAGGCAGGTTCTCCATTTGAGCGTAAATCTCCGCCGTGCCGATGCGCACACCCGACGGTTTCAACACCGCATCCGAGCGACCGTAAAACGTGATGCCGCCCGTGTCCTTGTGGATCAAAACATAATCACCGTGCCGCCACACATTGGGATACACATCGAAATACGCTTTGTGATATTTCGAGCCGTCGGCGTCGATCCAAAAATATAACGGCATGGATGGCGCTGGCGCTTCGCACACCAACTCGCCCTGCTCATCCCAAATCGGATTCGCTTTCTCATCGTACGACTTTATCTTCATGCCGAGCGCGGGACCTTGCAGTTCGCCCGCATACACAGGCAGGATGGGACTCCCCGCCGCAAAACAGCCGTTGATGTCTGTGCCGCCTGCGATGGAGTTGAAATGCAAATCCGCTTTGATTTCACGATACACATATTCAAACCCGTCAGCAGAGAGCGGCGAACCCGTCTGCGAGATTTCACGCAACGAGGATAAATCAAAATTTCGTGGCGAGACATTTTCTTTTTTCAAGAAATGCAGATAACTGGCGCTGCACCCGAAGATTGTAATCCCTTCATCTTGGATCAACTTCCACATCGCGCCCGCATCAGGGAAGTTCGGGTTGCCGTCGTACAGCACGATCGTCGCCCCCACCGCCAGCGAACTCATCAGCCAGTTCCACATCATCCAACTGCACGACGTGATATAAAAAATTCGGTCACTGCGTTTGAGGTCCGTGTGCAACAGCAACTCTTTCAAATGATTAATCAGCACGCCGCCCGCACCCTGCACCAAACACTTCGGCTTGCCCGTCGTCCCCGACGAGAACATGATATACAACGGATGGTCGAACGGCAATTGAGCAAACTGAATCTCGCCCGCATCCTTCGACAAAAAATCTTTGTAATGCACCGCATTCGGTATCTGCGAAATCTCCGCCCGCTCACTCACATACGAAACGACAATTACTTTTTCTATAGAAGGTATTCCGCCCGCCACTATCGTGGCGTGACTCAAGGTGTCAAAAATTTTCCCTTTATAAAAATATCCATCTGCCGTAATCATCACTTTCGGCTTGACTTGTCCCAGCCGTTCGATTGCTGCTCCTGCTCCGATATCTGTGGCACAGGAGGACCATGTCGCCCCGAGACTCGTCGCCGCCAACATGCCGATGACCGTCTCGATGAGATTCGGCATATACCCGACCACCCGGTCCCCCTCCACGACGCCTGTCTCTGCCAACGATTTACTTAATCTTGCAACTGAGTCATATAACTCCGCATACGTCATCTGCTTCGATACTTGAGTCTCACCTTTGAAAATGAACGCCAACTGGTCATCTTGATAGCGCAGAAGATTCTCCGCAAAGTTTAACCGTGCGCCTGGGAACCACTTCGTGCCAGGGAAGACGGATAAATCCGTCACTACAGAATCATATTGCTTTGACGCTTTGATCTCGGCGAAGTCCCACACTGTCCGCCAGAAATCAGGGATGTTTTCCACTGACCATTTGTACAAGTCAGCATACGAATCGATATTCAGTCCATGCTGTGCATTCACATCACCAATAAAGCGCGTGATGTTTGCATCCTGCTTGCGTTGTTCGGATGGAATCCAGAGTGGGGTTTTCATTGTTCCATTTATTCGCTGTTGGTCGAGTAGCCCCGCATGTTCTTTGCGGGGCGTATCGAAACCAGCAATGACATACAAATTTATCTTACAAGGGTTGCTTTGCTTACTGGTGGTCTCGATACGCCCTCCGTTATCACTTCGGGCTACTCGACCACCGGGTTGGATGGATTATAACTATTTCTGCAAACAGCCAATTAATTGATTGATCACACCCTGCGGCTCGGAGTTCGTCAAGGCAAGGACGGGCACGGTTGCAACCACGTACACTTCACGAACATCCCCCGCGAGCCAATGCCTCGGCAGGATGCCGACAGTGTTCGTTTGATTCACCAACGTGTCAGACATCTGCTGTGGACTCACTGCTATCAGAGCCGATGAGGAAACATTTCTCCCCTCCATCACATATCTATCGAACATCATTTGAACATCCTCCCCCTCTGCGTACACCCACACCTGCACGGACGGATCGCCCAGCCCCATGAACAACGACCGCACACCTTCGAGATTCAAATTTTGAATTGGGCTTTGACGATGTGTGACAACGAGAATTTCCTCCTCGTCAATTGGATACGCAAACCCCGACAAAAATTCTGGCTCGCCAATTTGCAGGGATATATCGGCGGTGTTGGCGTCGTCCACGCGGAGGAGGGCGGTGGATGAATCCGCGCAGGCGTACAGTTCAGTCAACCACGGCTCGGCGGCAAATGTCGAATGGACGGAGACAACTTGAAGGGGCGATGGAGGCGTGCTGGGGGTGCAGGAAACGATGAGGAGGGAGGAAATAAGAAAAAGGAAAATCATCGTGGGGCGGATTGTCAATCCGCCTTTGAAAACTACGGGATGCCATCCCGCACCACGAGTCACCATTGCTTGATCAACTCTGCGATCAACCTGGCTTTTTGATCGAGGCTATTCGCAAAAATAAATTCGCGCTCCGAATGATAGCCCTCGCCGACCGCGCCCATGCCGTCGAGCAACGGGATGCCGAGCGGCGCGATGAAGTTGCCATCCGATGCGCCGCCTGTGCCGCCCGCAGTGAGATTCACACCGATCTTTGACGCGATGCGTTTTGCTTTTTCAAATGTGGACTTCATCAAATCGTCGAACGGCATCGGCGGGCGATTCAACCCGCCTGTGATCTCGATGTGCGTGCCATCGAGCACGGGTTTGAGATTTTGCATTTCATGTTCAAGCCGCTCCCACTCGCCGGGTTGCATCACGCGCACATCCACTTCGATATGCGCCTCCTCGGGCACAACGTTCGAGACTGTGCCGCCGTGCATGACGCCAACATTTACCGTTGTTTGTTTTTCATAATCCGTAAGCTTTTGAATCGCAAGTACCTGATGCGCCATTTCTTCGATGGCATTGCGTCCCGCCTGATGATCTCCGCCCGCGTGCGCGGCGCGCCCTTTCACGTTGACCCAAAATGCGCCCGTCCCTTTGCGCCACGTTTTGAGCGAGCCGTCGAGCAGCGCGCCCTCCATCACCAACGCCAGCGCGGATTCTTTCGCGAGCGACTCGATGAGGTCGCGCGACGTGCCACTGCCGATCTCTTCATCGGATGTGCACAGCAACGTGACGGGACGCTTCAGCCCGGACCTGTGGGCTGATTCGACCGCGGCAAGCGCGATCACGATCCCCGCCTTCATATCCAACGTGCCGGGACCAAAGATTTTCTCGCCCTCTTCGCGGTACGGAGTCTTTTGGATCGTGCCAAGCGGGAAGACCGTATCCATGTGGCAGAGGACGAGGATCGCTCCCCTCTCCCTTTGGGAGAGGGGCTGGGGGTGAGGGCTGTGCCAGCGAACTACCACATGATCGCCTGTTTCGATATTGCGAATCACTTCAACAACCGCGCCGAGTTTGCGAGTTTCTTCGGCAACAATGGCACCGACGCGATCCACAGCGGATTTGTCATGCGAGGGCGATTCGGTTTCGACGAGGAGTTGGAGGAGGGATTTTGGGTTCATGGGTTTCCTCGGTGGTTGAGTAGCCCCGAATGTACTTTGAGGGGCGTATCGAAACCACCACGTATGATTCAAAGTTTAGTTTTTCAAGATTATGGTGGTTTCGATACGGGCTTCGCAAAGGCCGCTCAGCGCTACTCAAACACCAGACTACCTCAAATAGAAAATAATCGTTCCCAGCGCAGCGCAATACGCGGCAAAGATGTACAGCGACCGCTTGCTCAAATAATCGATCAACCACTTGATGGCAAACCAGCCGACGATCGCGGCAGTGACGAATCCCACCGCGAGCGGGGGCAGGAACTCGGCGAGGTTCGGCATTTTCATCACGTCGAGCATTTCGTAGCCACCCGCGGCGAGCATCACAGGCACAGACATGAGGAACGCAAACCGCGCGGCAGACGGACGGTCGAACCCGCGAAACATGCCGCCTGAAATAGTCGTCCCACTGCGGGATGCTCCGGGGAAAACGGCGATGATTTGCATAACACCCACAAATAGGGCGTCAAGCCAGGTCATGGAGTTGAGTGTGCGATTCTTTTTTGTGAGCCACTCGGCGAGGGTCAACAAAACCGCCGCGGTGAACAGTCGAATGGAGGCTTCGAGCATCGGTTGTTGAAAAAGTTCTTCGACCCTGTCTTTCAACAAATACCCTGCAAGCAAAGCAGGAATGGTAGCAACAATAATGTAAATGCCAAGATTTCTTTCTGGGGTCGAACGTCGAAAGCCTGTCCTGAGCCACGCCGAAGGATCGAAGGTCGCTTTGGCGATGGAAAGCAAATCTTTCCAGTAAAACGCAAAAAGCGAAACGAGCGTTCCGAGTTGGACGATGACGAGGAATGAGAACATCGCATCATCGGTGGGAATTTTGAGAATCGATTGACCGATCAGAAGATGGGCCGTACTTGAGACAGGAATAAATTCAGTTAATCCTTGAACAATCCCTAGAATGAATGCTT
>CAZGSB010000034.1:0-29036 GCA_964528275.1 uncultured Anaerolinea sp.
CCCACAACATCTACAGCCACAGTGTAGCGCTCTGCCGTTGAGCTACAGGCTCCATGGACAAGCGGCGGGATTATATCACCTGATTTTTACTCGAACAAGGCTACGGACTCATGGCATCGACGATCAACTCGCGCCCGATCCGTTCGACGAGGCGCGGGTTATCCTCTTCGACCAGCACGACGACCACGAATGGAGTCCCCTGCCAATTGGCGGGCGTTCCCGCCAGAAACCAGGTGACGGATCTGTCGTCTTCATCCGCATTCCCGAGATGCGACCAAAACGAATCGCCTTGCTGAACAAAGACCGTCGACGCATCGTCCGCCGCTTCGGGCTGTATCGCCTCCAGCGGCGTTCCGGGCGTCGGCAGCACCACCCAACCCTCCATGGGCGTGTTCACCGCCGATGCAATACTCGGCGCGGGGATGACCCCATGGTTGCTCAACGCGGCGGACGCCATCGCCATTTGTAACGGCGAAACGTGGAAGTGATCCAGATCGTCCGTCGAAAGGGACTCTGCCACCTGTAGTTGGATCGTCGGCGCTTTCAAGAACCCCATGCTCTCGTGTAACGTGGGCAGTTCGTCCGCGGTGAGATTTTCCCTGCCGAACAGCGCAATGGCAAACGGGTCGATCACCGAACCGGTCGGGTACACTCCCTGCGCCGCCCGGTTGATGAGCGGCTGGTCGGGATCGCTCGTCAACTTTTGCCCGATCTCATTGAGGTGGTTCGGGTTGAAGGTCGGGTGCGAGGAGATGACAAGGATCTCGCCGGTCTGTGCATTCATCATCACCACAGCGCCGGAGTGTCCGAGCATCATCTCGTCGGCGCGGAATTGCAGGTAGAGGTCGATGGTCAGGCGAACATCGAGACCTGTAGGCGACATGCCATATAGCAGGTGGTTCCACCAGATGGAAGTGGCGGGCGTACCCTGAAGCCCGCGTAGATAATCGTCGAGCGAGGCTTCCAAGCCGGACTGCCCATATTTGGAATGGTTGTATCCGGTGATCGGCGCAAGATCGGGGTATTCATAGGAGCGGTTCAGTTCGCCAATCTCGCCGACGGTGGTGGTGATGAGGCTGTCGGAGCGATCGAGCAGTGATCCGCGCGGCACGAACTGGCTTTCGATCAAACGGCGGGGGTTGTCGGCTCGGGTGAGCAGGTCGGGTCCGCGAATTACAGACCACCAACCATTGGTGAGGGCGGCGGCGAACAACCCCAACCCGAGAAATCCGCTCACCATGAGGTACGGTTGATGGTTTTGGAGGGGGGCGGGTTCTTCATCGAGGTGATTGCTGATGTGCAACAGGAACAACAGCGCAATAAAAGAGGTAAGCAGGGACGAGCCGCCGTACGAAACAAAGGGAAGTGTGACGCCGGTCAAAGGCAGGAGGCGCATATTCCCGCCGATGATCAGGATGGCTTGAATCCCGAAGTAGGAGGTGATGCCCGCGGCGAACAATCGGCGGAACAAGTCAGGCGCGCGCAGGGCGGTGCGAAAGCCTCGCCCGACGATCAGGGTGAAGAGGGCGAGCAAGCCCAACGTCCCGAAAAGACCCGTCTCCTCCGCGATCGCCGCAAAGATAAAGTCTGATACCGCAACGGGTATCAGAGCTGGGCTTCCCAGTCCGGGTCCGCGCCCTTCAATGCCGCCGTTGGCGATGGCGAGCAACGCCTGGATGATCTGATACGAACCGCTGACCGGGTCATCCCATGGATTGACCCATGATTCGAGGCGTGTTTGCACAACACCGACGAAATAGTATCCCGCCAAGCCGAACAGGACGATCAACGCGAAACTGAGCAGCACGGTGCGCCGTCGCCCAGTTGCCAGGTAAATGATGATCGTGTACAACGCCATGAAGATCGAGGCGGTGCCGAGGTCGCGCTGAAAGAGCAGTAATAACACTGCCAGACTGCTAATGGCGAAGGTGGGTATCAGCGTGGTGAGTATGCGCGTACGCGCGGCAAGCCGGTCTGCAAGAAAGGCGGCAAGGTAGGCAACCAGTAATAACTTGAGCGGCTCAGATGGTTGGAAATACACCCCGCAACACCCCAGCCACAATTGGGGACCGATCCCGATGGGGTTGGTGCCGAAAAGCAGTGTGAGCCCCACGAGGATCAGCGCGCCAGCCAGGAGTAGATATTTGTACCTGCGAAGGAAAACGAGTTGGGAAGGCAGGCGCAAGCCCAGCAAAAGAATCAGCAGGCTGACCACGAACCATACCGCCTGGCGGGGACCAAGTGCGGTATCGAGCCTCCAGATGGTCAATAACCCCCACCCGCTCAACAATGCGGCAGAGGGGAAGAGGAATGGGTCGGCATCGGGGAGATACTTTACGATGGCGCGGTTTAGTAAAAAGACCAGCAACCCCCAGGCGAACAGGGCGATCCAATGCGACCACCGCAGGTCCGCTGCAAGCGACCGATACCGCACGGCTGGCGCAAGGGTGAGGAGGATGGACTGCAGGAGCAGGAAGAAAGCCGCGAGTTTCAACAGGCGTTCTTGAACAACGCGATTCATTGTTTATAGATATTTGTTGACAAGCGCATCGAGCTTTTTCCGTGTTTCGGCAGGGATCGCGTCTTTGCGGGTGATGAGCGCCGTGGAAAGGGCGTTCCCACAATCGCAGGCGCGATTCTCGCTGAGATTTCGGGCGATGAGGCGGATCGCCTCCTGCGCCAGCGACGTGTTCCGGTTCAGAGTCTGGATGACCATCTCCACGGTGACCGGCTCCTCGCTTACATGCCAGACGTCATAATCGGTGACGTGTGCCATGGTCGCGTAACAAATTTCCGCTTCACGCGCGAGGAATGCCTCGGGCGATGCGGTCATGCCGACGATGGACATGCCCCACGACCGGTAGGTGTTCGATTCTGCGCGCGTCGAAAACCGCGGACCCTCGATGGTGATGAATGCTCCGCCTTTGTGAACCACGCCTCGCGCCTCCCGTGCGGCGGATTCGACCTGGGCAGACAAATCGCCGCAGAAAGGGTCTGCCACACTGACGTGCGCCACCAACCCCTCGCCGAAGAACGAGCGCGGGCGATGATGCGTATGATCGTATAACTGGTCGGGAATGACGATATGCCCGGGCGCAAACTCCTCCTTTAGCGAGCCGCACGCGCTGATGCTGACGATGCGCTCCACCCCCAGCGATTTCAAGGCGTAGATATTCGCGCGATACGGCACTTCGGTCGGGGAGATATGATGACCGATCCCGTGCCGGGCAAGGAACGCGATCCTTGTCCCCTCCAACTCGCCGGTGACGATCGGCGCGCTGGTTTTCCCAAAGGGTGTGTCGATGTTCAATCCGCGGGCATTCTGCAAGCCGGGTATTTCATACAAACCCGAGCCGCCGATGACCGCAAGTTTAATGATGTCTGTCATTCGTTCTCCCGGATTCTATTTGATGGAGGTGAGTTCCTCGGAATCGATGCGGATCCCGAAGGTAATATTTCCGCACGTAAACTGGTCGTCTGAGATGATCACTGTGGGGGTGCTGAGCGGATTCCCGTTCAACGCTGTGCCATTCGTCGAATTCAAATCCTCCAGCCACCATTGACGGTGATGGTATGTGATGCGCGCATGCTGGGCGGAGAGCGCTTCGTCCATCAACGAGACATCGCAATGAGCATGCCTGCCGATCACGATCTCGGTCTGGTCGAAGGAGAGTATACGTTCATTCCCCCATTCCGGTTTGTAGCTCAGAGAGATCCTCGGTTTTTTCTGCGACGTGAGGGCTTTTCCCTGCTGGTGAAGTTCCCGCCATAACGTCCATAACGCCCACCCCAGAAATGCGTACAGCGCGATCGCCAGCGCAAAGCGAAGAACCAAAACGACGGTGGCAATCATCTTCCAGAGCGGTCTTGGCGCAGGCGGTCTGTTTTGATATCCACGGTTTTCTGTTCAACGGCGGCGGTGGGTCGTTCGCTGTTGCCGCCTCCGTTGGGGTTGAGCGGCGATGTTTCCGCCATATCCGGGCGCACCGGCGGATTATCCTGCCCGAAGATCAGCGCCACACCTGCCAGGGAAATCACATCCCCGGGGTACAGGACAGTCTGGCTGGTGCGCTGTCCGTTCACAAACGTGCCGCCCGTGGAATTCAAGTCGAACAAGACGAAGCGTCCCTTGATCGAACGAAGCTGGGCATGGTTTCTCGAAACGCGCGGGTCGTCGATCACCAGCTGGTTATCCAGCCGCCGCCCAATGTTCGCCACAGGCTCGTTCAAGGGGAATACCTTTACACCCTCCACGATCAGGAAAGCGTTGTCCGGCACGTACTCGTCATCTTCAAGTTCCTTGGTAATGCCGCCTTTATTCTCCATGCCTTGTGTGTCTGCGACGGGTTCGAGTTTGTGCGAAGCCACCACGCTGATATCATCGGCGGAATATTTGTCGTCCATGCTGATGGTGATCGTGGGAGCGCCGCTAAACTTAAGCCCGGAATCTCGTACCGCGGTCGAGATGATGGTTTTGAGGGTATCCAGCGTGCGCTGTTCCTTCCACATCGGCGAAGATTCAGGGGAAACGATCAAGGTGAAGACGTTCGGAGCGACACCCTCGGCGTCTTTTTTTTCGATGATATTTTGTTTAAGCGCGCTGGACAGGCGCTGGATGACACGGTCTTCCACCCGCAATCCCGGCAGGATTCCCACCAATTGGTTTTCAACGAGTGACTGTAATTTGACTTCCAACAGATCCAGATTGAGTTTCATTATTTTCCTGGTCCGAGCGGTCTAGGATGCAAATATTATAGAAGCGAGTACAAAAAACTGCAAGACGGCAAACTTGCAGTTTCAATATCTTAAACCGTGTCACCCTTAACGCGGATTCTTTCCGCAATTTGGGCAGATGACTTCGTCGCCTCGAACGACGAAACCGCAATGGGAGCAGGAGGATGGCTGGGCGCTGCCCATCGGCGCGCCGCACGCGATACACGCGCCTTCCCCCAACGCGTTCGCCACCCCGCAAAATTCACAAGTGGTGCGGGCGAACCGATCTGAAAGTTCGTGCGAGGCGCCCGCAGTGGCAACGGTTTTGTCGATGGTTTTCCAGACCTTGTCACTGAGTTGGATACTTTCGAGGTCCTGCGCCAGATCGTCCAGCCTGCCAAGCAGGTTGAATGGATTCCTCAACGCCGACCACGCCGTCTGACCGAGGCTCGCCGCCACTCCCAGCCATGCCTGCTCGCCCAACTCAACCATCACCCCATCTTCGGTTTTTTGTAAATTAACGGTGAGGGCAGTCTGCCCGCCGGACATCGAGCCGGTGCGCGTGGCGATCTGCACAGCCAGTTTGTCCTGCCCGCCGACGGTCTGGGCATGCAGGTTGCCGCGATTGAATTCTGCCATGAGCGCATGAGCGATATCGCCCGGTTTGATCCTGCCGTGAAAAATTCGTCTGTCCATGATTTCGATTATAATCCGCTTCATGAGCGACGACCACCGGTCGTCGCGTTGTGTCTCTCAAAGATTGTATACGCAATGAAATGGAATTGGTTTAAATCGATCGGTGTGTTTTTGCTTGCGCTTTGCGGGGGGGTGATTATGCTTCCGCAGGCGAAGCAGGTCGAAGCGTATCAGGACGCGCCGACGCCGGGCGGAATCGTCATCACGGTCACGTACACCGATCCGATGAATGTGCGAAACGGGCCGGGGACATTTTACGATATCATCGGGCAGATCTTCCCGGGCGATGTGTTCCCCGCTTTGGGCATCTCTCCCGGCCGAGAGTGGATTCAAATATCCTTTCAAGGCGGAATTGGCTGGGTCTATGCTCCGTACGTGGCGGTTTCCGGGGGCGAATTGACCGTTGTGGAAGCGCCTCCCACACCGACGCCACTTGTTACCAACACCGTGGACCCGACCCTTGCCGCGCAATTCCATCTGACTCCGACGGTCACTCGCCTGCCAACATTCACTCCGCCGGCGCCCATGACCGAGCCGTCGTTTGGAGAGGATACGCTACCCGATGCGGGTGGGGTTCCTTCAGGATATTTCATCATCATCCTTGGTGTGCTCGGCTTGCTTGGTCTCGCGGTTTCATTTATTTCCCGCCGATGAATGTTCGCACAGTCAGGACGACAACCGCAGTGTTCTTTATCGTTGGCTGTATCCTGCTGACGGTATTTGACCATTTCGAGCCTGCCCTCGTCCACGCTCAACAGCCTACCGGCAGTATCCCAACGGTAACGGGGACAGCGGCGGGTCCCTTTGTCAAAGTGGATCAAAGCGTCTCGCAGGTACGCATATATTCGGGTCCCAGTTCATTCGATTACCCGCCGGTCGGGGTTTTGGTTGCCGGTGAAACTGCTCCCGCATTGGCGCGGGCGCGCGGCAGGGAGGATTGGATCAAGATCCATTATCCGGGTGTGCCAGGCTCGATAGCGTGGGTGTTCGGTTTGTTCGTCTCGTTATCACCCGGAGCCGCTTTACCGTTGGAAGAAATTCCACCCACCCCGACCCTGGCGGCAACCCCTACGATCAACCCGACGTTGGAAGCGGCGTTCATCGGTCAGCAGACTCCCACCCGCCTGCCCACGTTTACCGAAGCCCCGCCCATCGAACCTCCCTCGTTCAGCGATGTGACGGAATCACAGCCGCCGATTCCTGCCGGTCTTGCCATAGTTGTCCTTGCTTTGGTGGGTTTTATGGGCGCGTTGATCTCGTACTTGCGAGGCAGGTAAATAAAAAAGACCGGATATTCCGGTCTTTTTTCGTTGAGCCAATCTATTTGAATTAATTCTGGCAGGAGCAGGAGCCGCCGCAACCACACTCGCCGTGTTCGTGGCCATGCGCGTTCGGGCTGTTGACGGCAAAACCAGCGCCACGCTCGGGGTCGTTGACGTAATCGATGGTTGCGCCGTTCAAGTATTCCTTCGAGACTTCATCAACCACGACCCTTACGCCGTCAATATCAAAGGTGGTATCCACATCGCGGAAGTTGTTATCCAGCGCCATGCCGAAGTTCACGCCACAGCACCCGCCGCCGGCAACGTACACGCGCAGGGCGTAGCCCTCGAGTTTGCGTTCATCGAGGATGTGCTTTACGGCATCGGACGCAGCATTGGAGAGGGTTAGAAAGGTTGTGTCAGTTCCGACAACAAAGTTTGTATTGATTTCTTGTAACATGTTTTCTCCTTGAGGAGGGTTGGTCGTAATTTGTGGAGAGATTTTATCCGCTTCAAGACGGGCTGTCAACTGCATAATCGGTGTTTATTTCTTGACACCAGCCTTTTGCGCCTGTAAAATCCGTCTGCTTTGCCGGGCAGATGCCCGGACTACATTTTTGTTCGGGAGGAATATCCCCTTATGTACGCTATGCAAGGACTTACTTCACTGGAGGCAATTGCGATCTGGGCTGTGTTTGGCATAGCCATTCTCGGCTTGTTGTATGCAATTTTTCTCCGATCTCAGATCCTGCGCGAAGATAAAGGAACGCCCAAGATGCAGGAAGTCTGGGGAGCCATCAAAGATGGAGCGGACGCCTACTTGAAACGGCAGTTACGCTCCATTTTGCCTTTGATAGGCATTTTGACAATCGCGCTCTTCTTCTCCGTTTACATTGTTCCACCCTCGCCAGAAGCCCTTGAGCGTTTCGAGGGGGTGCCGGCGGAGACCGTCCGCTTGTGGATCGGTCTCGCGCGCGCCTTCGCGTTCATCATGGGCGCCGGCTTCTCGCTGACGGTGGGCCAGATCGGGATGCGCATGGCGGTGGAAGCCAATGTGCGTGTGGCTTCGGCGTCGAAGCGCTCGTTCGCAGATTCGTTGCGGATCGCGTACCGAGCCGGCACGATCACCGGCATGCTTACCGACGGACTTGGTCTGCTGGGCGGCACGATCATCTTCATTATTCTTGGTATCGCCGCGCCGGATGCGTTGCTTGGCTTCGGGTTCGGCGGCACGCTCCTCGCGTTGTTCATGCGTGTGGGTGGCGGCATTTTCACCAAAGCGGCTGACGTAGGCGCGGACCTCGTCGGGAAAGTGGAAGCAGGCATCCCGGAGGATGACCCGAGGAATCCCGCCGTGGTGGCTGACCTGGTCGGCGATAACGTCGGCGATTGCGCCGGCATGGCGGCAGACATCTTCGAATCCTACGAAGTGACCATCGTCTCGGGCTTGATCCTCGGTCTCGCCCTCTGGCATACCACGGGTCGTCTGGAGTGGATCATCTTCCCGTTGATGGTGCGCGGTATCGGTGTGTTGTCGTCCATTGCCGGCACGTATCTCGTCCGCAGTGGGCCGGGCAAGGGCGGCGATGCGATGGCGGCGATCTTCCGCGGCTTTCTCTCCTCGGCGGCTATTTCTGCTGTGCTGTTCTTCATTGCGGGCTTCCTTTATATGAGGGATACAATGGCTGGCTTCGGCGGCTGGTGGCGCATGCCGCTCGCAGTGGGCGTGGGTGTGTTGCTTGCCATTGTGATCGACCGTCTCACCGAATATTTCACCGGCACACACGCCAAACCGGTGAACGATATCAAGAAGGCGGCGGATACGGGTCCTGCAACCTTGATCTTGAACGGCGTTTCGGTTGGTTTCGAATCGTCGGTCTGGTCGGTACTCGTGATCGCTGTGACCATCGTCGCTTCGATCTTCATTTTCGGAACCATTCCCGGCGTCGATGGCACGGAACGGGCGACGTACATCCTGTACGGCGTTGCCATGACCGGCATTGGCATGCTCACCCTCACCGGCAACAACGTGGCAATGGACTCCTTTGGTCCCATCGCGGACAATGCCAACGGTATCGGCGAAATGTCGTGGCATGGCAAGACCGATAAAGCCACCAAGGACGCCCAACAGATCATGGCGGACCTCGATGCGGTGGGGAACACCACCAAGGCGATCACGAAAGGTGTTGCCATCGGTTCTGCCGTGATTGCGGCTGTTTCCCTCTTCGGCTCTTTCCTCGTGGACGTCTCTCGTGCGCAAACCGCGCTGGGTGTGCCGCTCGAGCGACAGATCCAATCCATCGGCATCCGCGTGGATGTTCCGCAGGTGTTCGTCGGTATGTTGATCGGCGGCGCTCTGCCGTGGTTGTTCTCCTCGTTCGCCATCCAGGCGGTCGCCCGTGCAGCTTCGTTGATCGTGCTGGAAGTCCGTCGCCAGTTCAAATTGGGCGTGCTCAAAGGAAAGGTCAAACCCGATTACAAACAGGCAGTCGAAATCTCCACGACCGCCGCACAGAAGGAATTGGTCTCTCTTGCCTTGCTCGGTATCGTCACTCCGATCGTTGTCGGCTTGACCCTGCAAGTGGAAGCGCTCGGCGGCATGCTGGCTGGCATCATCGTCTCCGGTCAATTGCTGGCGGTGTTCCTCAACAACTCCGGCGGCGCATGGGATAATGCCAAGAAGCTCATCGAAGATGAACCCAAAGACCCGAAGAAAAACCTCGGCAAAGGTTCTGAGCGTCACAAGGCAGGCGTGGTGGGTGATACCGTCGGCGATCCGTTCAAGGATACGGCGGGTCCCGCGCTCAACCCGATGATCAAAGTGGTCAACCTCGTCGCGGTGATCGTCGCGCCGATCGTGGTGCAATACTCCGGCGGCGGCTCGGTCGGCGTGTGGGTGGTGGCTGCCGTGCTACTCGGCGTGCTCGCCTGGGCGGTCAACCGCTCGAAAGCGCCCGCCGAAGAGATGACGAAGTAAACTCGCCACTCCTGGTGAATGAAATAAGCCTCCTCCGAATCTCATGATTCGGAGGAGGCTTTCTTTTCGGTGGTTGCAATCTGCTTATTCCATTTCATTGACCTTGCAATTCTGCATGCTGAATTCTGGAGGGTCGTATTTTTGGTATAAAATCGAATCCATATTGAATAGCCACCTCGATGAACACTGAATATTTGCGACGTAATAATAAAATCCTTGTTGTTGGAATTTCCTGGGTGTTACTCATGGTCCTTCCCTGGGGCAGGTATTTTTATTCGAACGGCAACTTGCTCCTCGGCTTCATTGTGGATCTGATTCGGGTCGGAGTCGCCTTGGCTCTTTTTCTTGTGCCTGGAATTTTGCTGTATTGGTTGTTGGGCAATATCCGTGGGAGGGGTGTGGATTGGGAAGGGGCGGTGCCGGCGGGCTTTGTTATTTCGATTTTATTCGTTTCGGTCATTGGCTTCATGGGTCGGTTGTTTGGTTTTTCGTTTGCGCAGGTCAAGTTACTCTTCCTTTTGATCGGCATGGTCGAATTCTTTCTCATCTCAAAATTTACAGAACAGTGCATCGAGAATAAATACCTGGCGACCCCGCTGAAAGTGTATTTCCCGTTGGCGGGTGTGTGCTTGCTGTCTGTCTTGCTTACTTTCAATGACCATTTGTTTTTTTACGACGATATCGTTTACCTCGCGTACTTGACCAACTGGCAGTTCTCGGGTCAACTTGGATTTCAAAACCTTATTCACTCCTCGAGCATTACAGAAATTGAAAGGTTTTGGCTGGCGCTTTATCCCATGCATCAGGCTTTGGTCGCTGACTTGAGCAATGTTTCCGGCTTGCTTTTGCTTGGTAACTACATCGAGCTCTATTATGTGCCTTTGGCGGTGACAGCCTCGTTTTGGTTGGCTAGAAAACTGGGGTTGTCGATCCGGGCGGCAACCATGTCCGTATTGGTCCAACTGGCAATATTTAGTTGGATGATTGGGGATGAATGGCCCATTGGTAACTGGTATTTCCAATCCATGGCAGAAGATAAGGTTTCTGCTGTTTTCCACCTGGCTCCGGTGTTATTTGTATTCGTTCTGGATTATCTATCTGCGCCATCCCGCCTGAATTTAATTCTTATTGGAGGATGTGGGATCGCCCTGGCTTTAACACATCCCATATCGCTTTTGTTCTCATGTATGATTGCCGGTGGAATGGCACTCTTTGCCTGGATCTCGCGGTGGTCAGGCTGGCGCCAACTGCTTGAGTTGTTCTGCACCTTTGCACTGGTCATGCTTCCTTACACACTCATTCGATTGATAAACTACTCATCTGGTGCAGGCTTTGTGGTTGTGGACGGCGGATTAAAAGATTCGTTTTTGGCAGATAAATTTGTTTATGTTGTCAACGACTTGTTTTACGGTTTGAATCCCGGCGTCTTGAAATTTATGGATATTGAATCGACGGGGATATTTTATAGCCTGTACCAGTGGTTTCGCATGTTGCCCGTTGTGATCATGATTGGGGCAGGCATTCTTTCGTGGAAGCGGCTTTCCACCGGCCCCTTGTATTGGTACCTCCTTTCTTGTGGGCTGTTGATCGGTTTTGCGGCAGTTCCGTATACCGGTTGGATCCTGGGCGTGTTAGCGAGCGCGCGCTTGATATCCAGAACTGCCTGGTTTTTGCCTGTAGGGATGGCAAGCGCGGTGTTATGGAGATTTTTCGTCGTTTGGAATCAAAACCGGCACACTCATTCCGTCACCCCGTTCGTCGCCTCCGTGTTGCGGGTAATCCTTGGTCCGAAGTGGGGACCGCTCTTTGCGCTTGTTTTGATCACTCCGGTGCTCCTGGCTGGAAATTATTCCAGCATCCCCCGGTACTTTGAGGAACTCGATCATAACCGCCAGTTGACTCAAATCGGATTGTTTCTAAACCAACATGCTCCGACGGATGTCACTGCGATTTCAATAAATTACGAAGATACTCAGCTGTTGCCCGGCGTCGCATCCCGTGTGAGATTGATTTCGTTCCGCGAAGAGAAACTGGATAACGGACATAACTTTTACATGACCGAAGCGGAGATTCGGAAACGGATCAACGACAGCAATCTGATACGGTCCATGGATGCGGATATACCCGTGGTTGAGCGATGTTGGGTGGTTGAAAAATATGACCTGCAATGGGTGCTTGCAGATCGCGCTGAGAAAGGGAAAGTTTTTGATTATTTGGGCGAATGTGGTTTTCGATTGACCATAATGATTGAAACGAGCGACCTCGCGCTGATTGAAATCGCTCGTTAAATCGGAGGTGCTCCATGTACAAAAAAATGAAAACATGTGTGGTCGTTCCTGCCTTTAATGAAGAGTTGCTAATCTCTCGTGTAATCGCCACAATGCCTGGGTATGTGGACAGAATCGTCGTTGTGGACGATGCGAGCACCGATTCCACGGCGGCAACGGTTGAATCCCTGGCAAAAAAAAATCCGAAGCGGGTCGTGTTGATCCGTCATACGACGAATCAGGGAGTGGGCGGGGCGATCGCTTCAGGGTATAAATGGTGTAGAGATCACAGGATGGAGCTCGTTGCTGTCATGGCTGGCGATGCCCAAATGGATCCGGACGATCTACCAGCCCTGCTGGATCCTGTGGCTGCCGGTGTGGCAGATTATGCGAAGGGTAATCGCCTGGTCTCAGGCGAAGCGTGGAATAAGATTCCTCGTGTTCGTTACCTCGGCAACGCCATGCTCTCCTTGCTGACAAAAATCGCCTCAGGATATTGGCACGTGGCAGATTCTCAAACCGGGTATACCGTGACGAATTTGAAAGTACTGAATACGCTGGATCTCGATAAAATCTATAAACGCTATGGCATGCCCAACGATATGCTCGTCAGGCTGAACATTTATAGTTTTCGAGTCTGTGACGTGGAGATCAGACCCATCTACGGAATTGGGGAAAAATCCGGGATTCGTCCGATACGTATGATCCCTCGCCTGGCCTGGCAGTTGCTCCGCTTTTTTTTGTATCGCATGATCCAGAAATATGTCATTCGAGATTTTCACCCCCTCATTTTCTTTTATTTTTCCGGTTCCCTGATGTTCCTGTCGGGCTTGATGTTTGGTTTATACCTGCTGGCTTATCGTATCTTTACCGGCCCAGTGGAGGCGACCAGCACGATCATGGCGGTGTTTTTGTTCATCACCGGGATGCAGTCGTTGTTCTTTGCCATGTGGTTCGACATGGATAACAATCGTAATACCCGGTAGATATGGATGGAGTTGGAAAATGAAGTTGACAGGCAAGCGTGTATTGGTTACCGGTGGAGCCGGGTTTGTGGGTAGCCACCTGGTAGATCGGTTGATCCAGGAAAGCCCGGCAAGCATTGTGGTCGTGGACAGTTTTTTTCTGGGTCGCGAAGAAAACCTAACCGAGGCGCGAAGAAAATTTCCCGCCCTAAAGTTATTCCGCATGGACGCGTCCAATTTAGCCGCAATGCTCCAGCTGGTCATTTCGGAAAATACGGAAGTGGTTTTCGACCTGGCAGTCGTCCCCTTGCCCACGTCACTCGACTTTCCAACCTGGACGATCGAAACGAATGTTGGAATCGCATCCACTTTTTGTGAACTTGCCCGCCGCGGGGTTATCCAGACCCTGGTGCACTGCTCATCTTCCGAGGCATACGGTTCTGCCGTTCGCATTCCGATGGACGAAGGGCATCCCCTCATGCCCTGTACGCCATATGCCGCAAGTAAGGCTGCCTGCGATCACATTGTGCTATCGTACCGGGAAACGTATGGTATCGACACGGTCATCGTGCGCCCGTTTAATAATTTCGGACCCAGGCAGAACCCCGGGAGTTATGCCGGAATTATTCCGATCGTGATCCGGAAAATATTGAAGAACGAGCCTGTCGAAATATTCGACGACGGACAACAAACGCGCGATTTCGTTTTTGTGAAGGACACGGCAGATGAAATGGTGAAAATCTACGAACAAGAAAATGCGCGCGGATTGGTGGTGAATATCGCTTCGGGTAAGGAAACCTCTGTAAACGATCTCGTCGCTCAAGTGGCATCTGTAATGGGCGCGCCAAATCACGCGGTGTTCCACTCCGCGGCGCGACCAGGCGACGTGCGCCGGCATTGCGGTTCTGTGACCCGTCTCAAAGAATTAACCGGTTTCGAGGCGGGTACGATATCACCGGAGACACTGGCTGAAACTGTTGATTGGTATCGGAAAGTGATGGAGTAGCATGCGCCTGAACATCCCTTATACAGACAATCGCGAACTTGAAGAAATCGCCAAGGTGTTAGCTACGGGCTATCTTACGCAAGGACCGAAAACCCTGGAATTCGAGAAGTTAGTCGCCGACATGATTGGCTGTCAGTATGCCTTTGCAATGAGCTCCTGCACAACGGCGTTGCATCTATCCCTGGTCGTGTTGGATGTGAAACCCGGTGATGAAGTCCTGGTGGCGGATTTTACATTTCCTGCCACGGCGAACGTGGTCGTCCAGCAGGGGGCAATACCCGTGTTGGTGGATATCGATCTCGATACATTTACGATCAACATGGATGACCTTCGCCGCAAAGTAACAATGAAAACGAAGGCAGTCATTGCTGTGGATGCGTTTGGTTGTGCCGCCGATTACGATTCGATTCTTGCCATTGCCGCCGAATTCAACCTCCCCGTCATTGAAGATGCAGCGACATCGATCGGCGCGACATATCGCGATCGTTACTGCGGCAACCTCACCACGTTAGGATGTTTCAGTTTCCACCCTCGCAAGATGATCACCACCGGCGAGGGTGGCATGATCACGACCAACGATCACGATTTGGCTGAAAAGATAAAGCTGTTGCGAAGTCATGGGGGCGTACGTGCGGGGCATTGGTTTCAATATGTAGAGGCTGGTTATAACTATCGCCTGAGCGACATTTTAGCCGCCATTGGTGTGGCGCAGTTGGAGAAATTGCCTTGGTTGATCGAACGGAAGCGCGATCTTGCACGGTCCCTTTCAAGTAGATTGGAAACCATCCCTGATATTCGTGTACCTGTGGAGCCGGAATGGGGAGGGCATATCTTTCAATCCTACGTTATTTTATTGGGCGAAGAATTGAATCGTGACAGAATTGTGGAAGCGATGAACAAGCATGGCATCGAGGTCACCTTGGGGACCTATGCCCTTCACGACCAGCCGTTCTTTCAGAAAACATTCGGATACCGAACCGGTCAACTGCCACTTTCGCATGCCGCTTATACCAGGTCAATCACCCTGCCGTTGTACGCACAGATGACCGACGCGGATCTCGATCAGATTGCCGCCACTCTTCGGTTTATCGTCCGTGCGGAACAGAACGGTTCGGCGAAATGAAGAAAATCGTTATCCTCGGGACGGGCGGCAACTGTATCGACGTATTGGATGCATTGCGTGAAATTAACATAACCCGGGGGAAGAAAATTTATGACTGTGTGGGTTTTTTAGATGACGATAACTCGAAATGGAATCGATCCGTTCACGGGATACGTGTCCTGGGACCCTTGGAGATCGGTAAGGATTTGAAGGACTGTTTATTCGTTTTTGGAATTGGCAGCGTATCAAATTTTTGGCAACGCAATGAGATTCTTGTGCGGTCTGGAATTACAGAGGAGCGATTTGAATCCATCGTCCATCCCACGGCCAGCGTTTCGAAAATGTCCATGCTGGGACGCGGGGTGATCGTTTTACAGAACGCGACCATCGCCTCCGATGTAACGGTGGAGCGGTTTGTATACATACTGCCAAATACCATCCTGAGCCACAATGATTATATTGGGGAATTCACCTGCCTTGCTGGAGGGGTAAGCCTGTCGGGCGATGTTCGAGTGGGCAGAAATTGTTATATCGGTGCGAATTCCTCGGTTCGCGAAGGGGTGACAATTGAAAATTCGTGTTTGGTTGGCATGGGAAGTGTCGTTTTGGAAAATGTTCCTGAAAATACCGTTGTTGTGGGAAACCCGGCGAAGTTTCTGCGCCATACACGAGTTGATTCGATCCAGAGATGATTGATGAATCCTTTATATTTTGACCATCCAGGACCGCAAAAGATACGATTACTCATGCCTGGAAATCCGCCACTTAGCTTAAGCGAGGATCGATGAAACGCCGCTGTTCGCGTTGTTTGTACGATGAGACCATTCCGAACATCATGTTCGATGAAACTGGAGTGTGCAATTATTGCCAGATCCACGACCAGATGGACCGGGAATATCCCACCGGTGTGGATGGCAAATACAAATTGGAGGTGATCGCCGAAGAAATCCGCAAGCATGGACGAGGGAAGCCATACGATGTAATCGTCGGTGTCAGCGGAGGAGCGGATTCATCCTATCTGGTTTATTTGGCGAAGGAGCTGGGCTTGCGACCCCTTGGCGTGCACTTCGACAATACATGGGATTCAACCGTCGCAGTCGAAAACATTCGCACCGTTTTGAATACGTTGAAGGTGGACTTGTACACCTACGTGGTGAATAATAAAGAGTACGACGATATCTATCGCTCCTTTCTCAAGGCCGGGGTGCCGGATACCGAGGCGCCAACGGATATCGGTCTCGCGGCTGTATTGAATATGGCTGCTGAGAAATACGGCATTCGATATATTTTTGAAGGTCACTCCTTCCGTACGGAGGGAATCGCCCCGTTGGGGTGGATTTACATGGACGGCAGGTATATTCAAAGCGTACAGAAGCGTTATGGCACCATGCCTCTCGAAACCTACCCGAACATGCTGATGCCTGAATTTATCAAATGGACGACAATTTTGAGGCTCAAAAAGATACGACCTTTATATTACATCGACTATATCAAAAAGGATGCCATGGCATTGCTCTCTCAAAAGTTGGGCTGGGAATGGTACGGTGGACATCACCTCGAGAACCGTTTTACCGCCTTCTGGCATACGTACTATATGCCACAGCGATATGGAATTGATACCCGGTTGTTGGGATACGCCGCTCTTGTACGGTCTGGGCAGATTACGCGTAACCAAGGACTGGAGATGTTGGGTGTATCGCAGGAATTCGATCCTGAAATATTGGAAATGGTGAAAAAGCGTCTCGGGTTTTCGGACGGGGATTTTGAACAGCTCATGACCTTGCCGCACAAGACCTATCGCGACTTCAAAACGTATAAACAGACTTTTGAAAGGATGCGGCCATTCTGGTGGTTGATGTATAAATTGAACCGCGTCCCCAAAAGTTTTTATATCAAATTTTGTTTTCCCGACCACCGACCTGCTGTGAGAGTCGGAGGATAGGCGGGCGGAATCCATGCGAATTTTCATTGGGCTGACCGATGTGGCGAACATAACCGCCAACTACACAAAAGGATTCCAGGCTCTTGGGCATGAGGTATTTTCGGTGGTCTGGAGCAAGAGTCTGTTTTTTCCGGATTCGCAGTATGACCTGGTCATCGATGACGGGGCGGGAAGCCCTTCGCGATGGGGCAGGATTGGGCGATACGTGAAGATCGTTGCCGGCTTATTTCAACTGACGAAGAGCTTGAAATGCGACTTGTTCATTCTCTATGCCCCCGCGGTGCTCCCCGTTCATCTGTATTATCCGCTATTGAAATTTTTTGGCAAAAGAATAGTCACGGCTTTTTGGGGAAGCGATGCGCGGTATTGGTATATATTTTCCGAGGAGATGAAGGATCTCGGCGTATACGAAGCAATGGCGCCTTTCTTCGAGTATGCACGGACTCGCCCGGGAGGTAGTTATTGGGATAAGCTTCGGACCGTCCGGACGGCGGAAAAATACTCCGACCTGATCCTTTCTCAGCCGGATAGCGCTCAACTCCAGTCTCTGCCATATATGCGGACGCATGTACCACTGGATTTATCCGAATATGATTTCCTCGTCCCCGGGCGGGATGTGCCGCTCGTGCTTCACGCCCCGAGTGTTCCCCAGGCAAAGGGTACCGACGTGGTTGCCGACGTCGTCCGGGCATTGAAGGAGGAGGGGTTAAAATTCGAATATCGCTTGATCACGAATATGCCCAACAATGAACTGCGTCAACTCCTGACGCAATCCGATATTGTGGTGGACGAGTTGTACTCCGCCACCGTTGGCGTGCTTTCTTCGGAAGCAATGGCCACCGGTAATGTGGTTCTTGTTCATTATCTGGCAGAGTATTGCAAGGTGCCGCCGGGGTGTCCGGCGGTGAACGTTGACCGATTCGCGCTGAAGGAGACTTTGCGACATTTGATACTGGATGTCGAGCGGAGGAGGGAATTGGCAACTCTTGGTAGACCCTACGTTGAACGAACGAACGACCATGTTCGAGTTTGTCGTCAAATTCTCTGGTGGTTGGAAAACGGAGGGAAGTTTGTGTATGACTTTTCGCCGAGCTCCGGCAAGTCGAAAACTGTCCCTCCCGATATTCTCAACCTCGAGCGAAGGGAAACGAGGAAAAAACGCGCTGACTTTTTCAAATCCCTCCTGTCATCCGGTTCACCAGTGGATACTCCTCGGAAGGAATCACATTGATCGATTCCACGAGCGGATTCCCAAGGCTGGTCTCTGGATTGCGAAAATGGCGGAGAGTGCTCTCTCCTCTCGTAGGTGTAGTTGTTGCCGGCGTATTCCTGTATTGGTCATGGCGGTATAAAGATCGAATCGTAAACTCTTTGGCCGGGCTAACCACGACTCAATGGTCAATCCTGGTTGTTTTTCTCTTGATATCCATCGTCCTCACCACCTTTGTTCTCGTCCTGCTTGTAAGGGGAAAAGGATATCCCTTCGATTTTCGAGACGGGTACTCCGTGCTGAATCTGGCACAACTGGCATCCATGATCCCCGGCGGGATATGGGGCTTCGCCGGATTTGCCGGGGTATTGTGGTCGAAGGGTATTTCTAAGATCGATAGCGCGATCATCCTCCTCCTTCATACGGTTGTCATGCTTACCGCCTGCGCAATGGTCGGGGTGTCCGGGTTGTTGTCCAACTTCGGAGGGGGCGTTGCCCTCGTCAGCCTTGTTCCTTTTCTGTTCATTCTAATGTCGAGAAACCGGCTCGAGTTGATTCGAGCAAAATACGTTCCTCAAAGCTCGAGCCTGCCTGCGAAGCCGACATTGGTGTTCGCCCTGATGCTCGGGATTGTAACCTGGGTCCTGGTCGGCTCCGGATTTGCATGGCTCCTATTTGCTAGCGAAGGCAGTGATGCCATCCCGTATTGGACCGTGGTTGGCGCATATGCCGCCTCATATCTCGGCGGCTATGTTGCTATTTTTGCACCCTCCGGGTTGGGCGTCAGCGAAGGGATCATGGCTTACATCCTGTCATCGCATCTCTCTGCGGAACGGACCCTGGCGGTCGCAGTATCGTTTCGGGTAATTCATACGCTGATCATTTGGGCGAATATTCTGGTTTCCGTGGCGATCCATTCAAAACAGGGAAGCGCGGATCACTGATCTTCGGGTGATGGACAGTAAGTATGCCGGGCGAAACGCGGATGAACCAGACCAGCCGAAGGGCAAAGCGAACGTTTGATGTGGTGGTCGGTGTTTTGGCGCTTTTGCCTGCGACCCCTCTGATGGCGCTGTGTGCAATCCTGATATACGTGGAAGACGGCGCCCCGATATTATTCCGGCAGCAACGGGTGGGCGAATTCGGACGCGTATTCGAAATGCTGAAGTTCAGGACGATGGTCAGGAACGCGGAGCAGTTAAAAGGTCAGGTGGTGAAGCGGGACGCGGACGGGAATCTCATCCATAAATCAAAGGACGATCCCCGCATCACCCGCATGGGACGACTGCTCCGCCGCCTCAGCCTCGATGAACTCCCACAACTGTTCCACGTCCTCGCCGGGACGATGAGCCTCGTGGGACCGCGTCCGGAAATGCCGTATCTCGTCGAAGAATATCAGCCCTGGCAACATCAACGATTTGCGATCCCGCCGGGGATGACAGGCTGGTGGCAGGTGAGCGGGCGAAGTGATAAGCCGATGCACCTCCACACCGAAGACGACCTGTACTATATTCAAAATTATTCGATCTGGTTGGATGTTCAGATTCTTGTGCGCACGGTTTGGGTCGTTCTTTTCGGTAAAGGGGCGTTTTAGAGAAAGCCGCGACACCACTACTTTGTAAACCTCTTCTGCCACTCGAACAACTTGTTGAGCGCTTCGATGGGGGAGAGGCTGTTTACGTCAATTTCCTTCAACTCGTCGAGCAGTGGACTCGATTCAGGGAATAGTGCGGCTTGTTGCGCCGCCTGCGGATTAATCTTCACCGCCCGCCCGGAAGTCTTTTCGAGTTCCGCCATGATCTCGCTGGCGCGCTGGATAACCGGCGCGGGCAGACCCGCCAGTTGCGCTACATGGATTCCGTATGAACGGTCCGCGCCGCCGGGGACGATTTTGTGAAGGAAGACCACCCGGTCATCCGCTTCGCTCACGGCGACATTGTAGTTCCGCACACCGGGCAACAGATCCGCCAATTGCGTCAACTCATGATAGTGCGTAGCAAATAAAGTTTTTGCCCGCAAGTGCGGATGGTTGTGAATGAACTCGATCACCGCCCACGCGATCGACACACCGTCGTAGGTGGACGTACCCCGCCCGATCTCATCGAGGATCAACAACGAACGCGAAGTGGCATGGTGCAGAATATTTGCGGCTTCCACCATCTCCACCATGAACGTGGATTGCCCGGCGTGGATCTCATCCTGCGCGCCGATGCGCGTGAAGATACGGTCCACCAGCCCGATCGTGGCTGACGCGGCAGGAACGTATGAGCCCATCTGCGCCATCAACGCGATCAGCGCCGCCTGCCGAAGGTAGGTCGATTTCCCCGACATGTTCGGTCCCGTAATGACGCGGACGATCTCGCCTTTTTCAAAGACCACATCGTTCGGGATGTAGCGCTCGCCTTTCAAGAGATGCTCGACGACCGCGTGCCTGCCCTCGTGGATCTCCAACCCGCTTCCCTCGTGGACTTCGGGTTGGACATACCCCCCAAGCGCCGCCGCCTCCCCCAGCGCGGACAGGACATCGAGCTCGGCGATCGCTCGCGCCGTGGCAAGAAGGGTGAATGCAGATTTCGATACCTCGGCGCACACCTCGCGGAACAGGCGCGTTTCGATCTCTTTGATCCGTTCCTCCGCGTTCAGCACCAGGGTTTCGTACTCTTTCATTTCCGGGGTGATGTAGCGCTCGGCATTGACCAGCGTCTGTTTGCGGATGTAGTGCTCGGGCGCTTTCTCTGCCGCGCCGCGTGAAATTTCGATGTAATATCCAAAGACTTTGTTGTAACCGACTTTGAGGGTTTTGATCCCCGTCTTCTCGCGTTCCACCGATTCGAGGTTGGCGATCCAGTCGCGGGCGTGTTTCGATGCGTCGATGACCGAATCCAATTCCTGCGAGTAGCCCGGTCGAATCACGCCGGTGTTCTGCAATGTAGAAGGCGGATCATCGTCCAGTGCATCTTGCAATAACTTTAACTGTGGTTCGCATAACGACCACTGACTGCTGATCACTGTTGACGGATTACTTGTTACTTTTTTTATCTCCGGCAGCTGCCCCAAGGTGTTCCTCATCGCCACGAGGTCGCGCGGTTGAGCCTGCCCCGCGATCACGCGGTTGACGAGTCGTTCCAGGTCGGCAATGGGTTTCAGGGCGTCTCGAAGTTCTGCGCGTACCATTCCTTTCTCGACGAAATACCCCACGCCTTGTTGCCTTAGCCGGATCTTGGTCACATCAAGCAGGGGTTGGCTGACCCACTGGTGGATGAGTCGTGTTCCCATCGGCGTGATGGTGTGATCGAGCGTCCCGAGCAGGGAACCTTTGCGTTCCCCGCGCAGGGTTTCATCCAGTTCAAGGTTACGGCGCGTGGAGGCGTCGAGGGTCATGAACTCATTCAGGCTGTAACTGCGGAGCGACGTGAGCAGGATCAGCGCGTTCGGCTGGGTCTCTTTGATGTATTGAATTAGCCCGCCTGCCGCGCGGACGGCGAGGCTGTTCGGCTTCAAGCCGAAGCCATCCAGCGTGCCGGCGTTGAAGTGTGTGAGCAAAGTTTCGGCGCATTTGCCGGGTTCGAATTTCCATGCGGGCAGGGAGGTGCGATGCCCGGGGATTTCATCTTGCAAAGGCAAGTGCTCCGGGTGCAGGATTTCGGCGGGGTGCAGGCGGGTCAATTCCGCGCGCAGAGATTCGAGCGGAAGTTCCGTCACGGCGAATTCGCCGGTGGTCACATCCGCGTAGGAAAGGGAAGCAGATTGACCGTCCAGAAGAACCGAGGCGATGTAGTTGTTCGCGTCGCCGGGCAGGAGTCCCGGTTCGGTCACGGTCCCCGGCGTGACCACGCGCACCACTTTGCGCGGGAATAATCCCTTGAGGGGTGTGTCGCCGACCTGTTCGCAGATCGCGATGTGGTAACCCTTGGAGACGAGCCGCGCAAGATAATTTTCCACGGCGTGATACGGGATGCCCGCCAGCGGAGCGCGCACGCCCTTGCCGATGGGGCGCGAAGTCAGCACGATATCCAGTTCGCGGGCGGTGATCTCCGCGTCTTCGTCGAACGTTTCGTAGAAATCGCCGAGGCGAAAGAAGACGATGGTGTTGGGATACTCTCGTTTGATCTCGAGGTATTGCTGGCGGATCGGCGTAAGTTCGTCGTTGGGCATGGCGACATTTTACTATGCCTGCCGGCGGCAAGCCATGACATGTTTTGAGCAACAACCGCATGGTTTGACTTTTCGGCATGGATACGGTATAAAACTCAATCGAATCAAGGAGTATCTTATGTATATTGACCCGAACACTGGCGGCATTCTCTTTCAGGCATTGGCTGGCATCTTTGCCGCTCTTTCCGGCGTGTTGTTCTTCTTCTCACGCAACATCCGCGAGTATTTTGCGCGCCTCCGCCGCCGCGCGCGCAAGGAAGACGACGACGAGACGTCCTGACCGTTGCGCATGAAGACATTGATCCTGGGGTTTGACTCGTTCGACCCGGCTGTCTTTGAGCGGATGGTTGGGCAGGGCTTCCTGCCCAACTTTGAAAAGTTCACAACCAACGGGGGGTATGCCAGGCTGGAAGTTTGTTCGCCACCGCAGACCGAAGTCTCGTGGACCAGCATCGCCACCGGCGCAGACCCGGGCGGGCACGGCATCTTCGACTTTGTGCACCGCGACCCGGCGACGTACGCGCCGTACGTTTCGATCCTGCCGACGCGCAAGGGACTCGCGGGCGAACAGTTTGTCCCGCCGTATTCTGCCAAAACATTTTTTGAAGAAGCCGCGGCATTGGGCTATCCGTCCACCGCGTTGTGGTGGCCCGCCATGTTCCCGGCGCGACCCGAATTGCCGGTGATGACACTGCCCGGCTTGGGCACACCGGACATCCGCGGGCAATTGGGTGTTGGCACGCTGTTCACCACGGAAGACGAGACCAAGCCAAAGACCACGGTGATGAGATTCGAGCGCGTTGCAAAAGATAAATTCACTTCCGAACTGCCGGGTCCGCAAACCGCCGGGCGCGACGGTCTGCGGACCCTCACGTTGCCGGTAACGCTGGATGTGCTTAGCGATACATCCGCCCGCCTGACCGTGGATAAAACCCAACTGGAATTAACGCTCGGCGCATGGAGCCCGATCGTCGAAGTCAAATTCAAGGCGGGGTTCTTGTTGACGATCCACGCGATCACACGCTTCATTCTCACCGATCTCGGCGGCGTCACGCGCCTGTATGCCCTGCCGTTGCAGATTCATCCGGCGCATACGGTCTGGCATTATTCATCTTCTGGCGCATTCGCAAAAAAATTATGGAATGACGTGGGTCCATACCTGACGCTGGGCTGGCCCCAGGATACGACCGCGCTCGAAGAGGGATGCATCACCGATGACCAATTCATTAACTTGTGCGAAGACGTTTTTCAGCGCCGCATCCAGATTCTGTATTACCTGATGGGTAATTTCCACGAGGGCGTGCTGGCGGGAATCTTCGACGACCTGGACCGCATCCAGCACATGTTCTTTCACAACCGCATGGACGTGGTGGAAGATTGGTATCGCCGCCTCGACCGCTTCGTGGGCGAGGTCAGCGCCAGGGTGGAAGCATGGGGCGGGAAATATCGTTACCTTATATTGTCCGATCACGGGTTTAGTGATTTTCGCAACAAGGTCCACCTCAACCGCTGGCTGGCGGAAAATAAATATCTATCGTTGAAAAACGGCGGCGCTGATCTGAGCGGCGTGGACTGGCAGAACACCAAAGCCTACGCTGTGGGGCTCAACAGTATCTACCTCAACGTGGCTGGGCGCGAGGGGCAGGGCATCGTGCAGGCGGCGGAGGTGGAAGGATTGCTCGAAGGGTTGCGCGACCAGTTATCCAAGTGGAAAGACGCGGACGGTCAACCTGTCGTGCAAAAAGTGAGACTCAAACACGAGACGTACTCCGGTCCCTACACCCGCTTCGGTCCGGACCTTGTGGTCGGGTACGCACCCGGCTTCCGCGCCTCGCCTGAGACGGGGCTGGGGAAAATACCCGCGCACGTCCTCGAACCGAACCGCGATCATTGGGGCGCCGACCACTGCATGGATGCGGACGCCGTGCCGGGCGTGATCTTTGCCAACCGCGACCTGAGCGATTTTGGCGATATTTCATTTCGCGACATTCCCTTCCTTGCCATCGGCAAACATTTGGATCAATCTCACCTGAAACCTCCAGCGCAGGCAGTGGGCGAGGGTCAACAAGACCTGGAGGAACGTATGAAAGGATTGGGATACCTTTAATGAGGAGTTGTCATGTATAAACTTGTTTTGGTCCGTCACGGACAAAGCGTGTGGAATTTGGAAAACCGTTTCACCGGCTGGACGGATGTCGGTCTGACGGAGCAGGGCAGGGCGGAAGCGCATGAAGCCGGGCGCTTGCTCAAAGCCGAAGGTTTTACTTTCGATGTGGCATACACCTCCGTGTTGCGACGCGCCATTCAAACGCTGTGGACGGTGTTACAGGAACTCAACCTCGAATGGATTCCCGTCACGAACGCCTGGCAACTTAATGAGCGGCACTACGGCGCGTTGCAGGGATTGAACAAATCGGAAATGGCGGAAAAATACGGCGAAGCGCAGGTGAAGGTCTGGCGCCGAAGTTACGATGTGCCGCCCCCCGCGCTGGAAACGACCGACGAACGCCACCCAAAATTCGACCCGCGCTACGCCTCGCTAACGGCTGACCAATTGCCCGCCACCGAATCGTTGAAGATCACGCTCGACCGCGTGCTCCCGTATTGGAACTCGACCCTCAGCCCGGTGATTCGCTCCGGGCAACGCCTCATTGTTGCGGCGCACGGCAACAGCATCCGCGCGCTGGTGAAGTATCTCGATGGCGTCTCGGATGCGGAGATCACCGAATTGAATATCCCCACAGGTTTGCCGCTTGTCTACGAGTTGGATGGCGACCTGAGACCGATCAAGCATTATTACCTGGGCGACGCCGAAGAAGCTGCGAAAAAAGCCGCGGCGGTGGCAAGCCAGGGCAAGGCAAAATAGAAATGGCGGGCGGCTGGCGGTCGCGGGTTCCTGCGCGAGCGGAACTGGTGCGAGTCTTTGCCGCCACCGCCTTCCTCGTCTACTCGTGGACGATGTATGTTTCCTTTTGGAAACTGCCCTCGTGGTTGTATTTTCTCGGGTTGGGGGAGATCGCCTCGCTGTATTCCTACGGGTTCATCGCCAACCTCATCGAATGCCTGCTGTTGACCGGGCTGACAGCGGCGCTAAGTCTGCTCCTGCCGCGCGCATGGTGGCGGGACGGATTTGTTGCGCGGAGCGTTGTGATAATCCTCGTCCTCCTCGTCTCGGCGCAATGGCATCTCTCGCGCTATCCCACTCATGATTTGCGCGATGCGTTCCTCGCGAGTCAACCGCTGTGGTGGTTGGCTACGCTGGCGATCGGCGTTGTTCTCGCATGGTGCGCGGGGCGATTCCGCTGGATGCGGACGGGACTCGAACGCATCGCCGACCAACTTACGGTCTTTCTCTATCTCTACCTGCCTCTCACCCTGATCGGACTGATCGTGGTGGTCGTGCGTGTGGTTGGGTGAAGCCCGATGAAAAAGATCTCACGACGTGATTTTCTCAAAGCCGTTCCCGCGCTGGCGGCAGGGACGTACGCAGCGCTGGGCAGGCGGGGCGCTTTGCAAACACAGCGACCAAACATCATCGTCATCGTACTCGATGCCATGTCGGCGTCGAACCTCTCGCTGTATGGATATCCGCGCGAGACGACCCCGTCGCTGAATCGATTCGCCGAACGGTGTCATGTCTATCACGCGCATTGCGCGGCGGGGAACTTCACCACCGCCGGCACCGCCTCCATGTTGACGGGCTTGTACCCGTGGACGCACCGCGCTTTTCACTACGGCGGGATGATCACGCGCGCGCTGGCAGGCAACACATTCTTCGCACTCGCGGACGCCGGGTATTCCACGACAGCGTTCTGCCAAAACCCATGGGCAGACCGGCTCGTGGCGCAGGTGCCGGGCGGCGTGGACCGCTTCCTGCCGCTCACCTCGTTCAGCCTGCGCGGCGACTCGCTGTTGATGCAACGCCTTGCCGGCGACCGCGCGCTCTCGTCCATCGCCTCGGATGAATTTTTGTTCGACCTCTCCGGCGGCGATACGATGGCGTCCCCGTTGCTGGGTTACCTGTACCAGACTACTCACCAAAACATCGAAGCGGCGCGTGACCACGATCAGCGTTACCCGCGCGGACTCCCCGAGATCGACGGGTACGCGCTGTACGCCAACCAGGAGGTGTATCGCGGCGTGCTTGCGCAACTGCTGGAGTTGAACGAACTGCCGGGACCGCACCTCTCGTACTTCCACTTGTACTCGCCACACCAACCCTACAAGCCGGACCGCCGTCACCTGCAACTCTTCGCGGACGGGCTGACCTTCGCCGCCAAGCCCACGCACCCGTTCAACACCGATCGTGGGTACAACGAAAAAGACCTGGCGGAACGGCGACTGCGCTACGACCAGCAAGTGGCGCACGTGGATACCGAGTTCGGGAATCTGATCGCCGGTCTGGAAGCGGCGGGCGTTCTCGAGAATTCGCACGTGATCGTCACCGCGGACCACGGCGAAATGTTCGAGCGCGGATTTTTCGGTCACGGCGAGCGGATGATGTACGAACCAGTCGTCCACATCCCGTTGCTGGTTCATACCCCCGGGCAGACCGAACGGCGGGACGTCCATTCGCCGACCAGCAACGTGGACCTCGCGCCGACGTTGTTCACCCTGAGCGGCGTCACGCCCTCCATCAAGTTCGATGGCGAATTGCTCCCCGGGCTGGGAGGAGTGCAGAACCACGACCGCGCGCTGTTCTCGATGGAAGCCTCGCAGAACCCCTCGTTTGCACCGGTGACCAAAGCGGTGATCTCGATGCGGCGCGGCGACCATAAGATAATCGCCTACCCCGGCTACGAAGACGTGGATGGCAGGTTCGAGTTGTATCACCTAGCCGAAGACCCGCAGGAGTTGCGGGATCTTTCGGCAGACGACTCCGCTCTGTTGAAAACGATGCGCGAAGAATTGCTGGACAACCTCGCGCAAGCGAACGCCGTGTTCCAACGCTGAACCGATCGGACAACCGCGACATGTTCAGCGAACTGCAACGATATTTCGATGGGGAAATCCGCGCCGACCCCACCGCCAAAATTTTATACAGCACCGACGCGTCCATCTACCAGATCGAGCCGCTGGGGGTGGCGATTCCAAAGTCACAGGAGGGATTGATCGCCGCGGTGGAGTTCGCCGCGAAGCATAAAATTCCGATCCTGCCGCGCGGGGCGGGGTCTTCGCTGGCGGGGCAGGCAATCGGACGCGCGTTGATCCTCGATTGCTCGCGCTGGCTGGACAACATCCTCGAGATCAATCCAGACGAACATTTTGCGATTGTCGAACCCGGCGTGGTGCTCGCGGACTTGAACCGCGCCGCGGCGAGACACGGGCTGATGTTCGGTCCCGACCCTGCTTCGGCGGAACGCGCCACCATGGGCGGCGTGATCGCCAACAACGCTACGGGCGCGCATTCCATTTTGTACGGTATGAGCGCGGACCACGTGCTGGAGGCGGAGGTGATTTTGGGGGATGGTTCGTTGGAGAGGTGGGGCGAGCTGGTAAAGGATGAATTAGGAAGGATGAAGGATGAAGGACATCGAAATAGCGCAATCCTGTCTATCGTTCATCAAGTTCGAGAAAAATACGCAGAGGCAATAAAACAGAATTATCCGCAGACATGGCGGAATGCGGCGGGGTATCGGCTGAATTATTTGTTGCCGTGGAGTCCTTCCGCGCCGCCGCAATGGGTTGGAGATTACCCAAACTTGAAACCTTCCACCTTGAACCTTGCGCCGTTGCTTGCCGGCAGTGAAGGGACTCTCGCCGTCATCCGCCGCGCGAAGGTGAACCTCGTCCCCAAACCGAAACATACAATTCTTGCTGTGCTTTCATATCACAGCATCGCCGAAGCGTGCGACGATGTGCCGCGCTTGCTCGAACACAACCCGTCAGCCATTGAGTTGATTCCGCGCATGATTGTCCGCGCGGCGCGGAGCGTGCCGGCGTTTGCGAGTCAAATGAGTTGGGTGGTCGGCGACCCCGAGGCGTTGCTGGTCGTTGAATTCAGCGGCGACGACGAACGGAAATTGAAATCGGAAGCGCGTGGTTTCGATACGTGGCGCGACGATCAGCGCCACTACTCAACCACCAGTGGAAGAATAATGACCATCGCCGAATCCAAAGAAGAGCAGGCGCGGGTGTGGAACGTCCGCAAGGTGGGGCTGGGACTGATGGATTCGAAGCCCGGCTCCGCGCGCCCCGCCGCGTTCATCGAAGATTGCGGCATCCCTGTCGAGCGGCTGGGCGAGTTCGTGCGCGAGGTGGAGAAAATTTTATCGGCGCATGCAACCGAAGGCGGGATGTACGCGCACGCCTCGGCGGGATGCTTGCACATCCGCCCGATATTGGATTTGAAGACGACGCGCGGCGTGGAGAGTCTGCGCGGCATCAGCGAGGCGGTTCTCGCGCTGACCTTGCGGCTGGGCGGCACCCTCAGCAGTGAACACGGGGACGGGTTGACCCGCTCCGAACATCTGGCGGAGTTATACGGGGAGCAGGTGATGTCCGCGATGCGCCTGTTGAAGCAAGCCGCCGACCCGCACAACCTCCTCAACCCCGGCAAGATCCTCGACGCGCCGCCGATGGATGTCAACCTGCGCTACGGCGCGGACTATCGCGCGCAGGCGTGGACGCCAAGCCTGTCATTCGAGCGTGAAGTCAGTCTGCCGCTGGCGATCGAGGCGTGTAACGGTCAGGGTGTGTGCAGGAAATCCAGCGGGGTGATGTGCCCGTCGTTTCAGGCGA
>CAZGSB010000035.1:0-29002 GCA_964528275.1 uncultured Anaerolinea sp.
GGGAAAGGTTACCGCGGCAGGGTTGCAATTCGGTCACACATCGGTCAGGGGAGAGAGATTTATACGGGGTGGAGCAGGCGGAACGTCCGGGGAAGAGGCGCTCAGCGACAGCGGTTCGGGTATAGTCCCAGCCGGTCATGATCCTGGTTGGGGGCGAAGTAACTTTTGTCCGCGAGCAAGGGCAGGCTGAAACCCAGATAGCGGTTCAACACGACCCTGAAACTGTTGACCGGGGTGATGGTTGGATACAACGCCTCGGCGACATCGACGCCGGGCAGGGAGTACGCGTTCAGGATCGGCATACGGATGGCGGGGTCGTTCGTCAGGTCGGGCGGCGGACCGTGATCGCCCTGCACGATGATGACCGGCGGCACAGCGGACTCGCGTTGAAGGATATCGATCACGCCGAGGATCTCTCGGTTGATGTACGTGACCTGGTTGAGGTAGGCATCCACGAATTGCTCGTGGGTGGCGGTATCGGCGTTGAAGTCGAGCCATTCGCCGTTCGCGCCGAACGAGAAGGGCGGGTGCGGGATGACGAAATGGGCAAAGACAAAATAGTTCCCCTCCCGCGAGGGCAGTTCCTTGAGAGTCTCGATCATCGAAAACACGCGCAGGCGCCGCGCTTCGCTGTATGCTGTGGTCGTTGAAGTCTGCCGGTCGTAATCCGTCCACACGCGGAGCAGGGTGGTATCGAGGAACAAGGTCTCGAATTCCGTGAGGGTGGTGAAGGATCTGCCGTACTCAGGGTAGAGATCGGCGTCCGTCCATTCGGTCATGCTCCAGCCGGTGGGAAAAGCCACGATCTGATAGCCCTGTCCCTCGAACGCTTCGCGGACAGCGCCGTGTTTAAGCAGGGAGATGCGCTCCGCGTCGTCCGTGGAGCCAAGGCTATCGAGATAGTCGTAATTCAACGAGGACGGCAGGGAATAGATGGTGTGCCCGTAGTTGCTCTGACTGCACTCCGCCACGTAGAACCCGCGCGCCTGCAATGCTTCGACGAATTCGCTGTTGTCGAAGCCGTATTCGTTCTGCAGGACATCCTGTCGTCCGTAGCCATCGAGGATGATGTAGTACACATCGGGGAGTTGCGCCGTCGCGCCGGGGTTTGTTGCCTCCGAGGAGTTTTTTGCGGAAGCATCAGCGATGAGTTGCTGAATGAGATTGGATGAAATCGTCAGGGATGGATAGATCAGCAAAAAGATCGAAACGAGATTCAGCCACTGGGTCGAAGTCTCTGCATGTTTAATTCTTTGTAAAATCCAGACCGCGCCACCGATGCCGAGAAGGACGAAGAGCGGAAACAGCGTCCGATGGCGGAACAGGCTCACGCCGAGAATGAGGCGCCCCTCGAAGGCGGAGTAGAGTTGTCCGTAGGTGAAAAAAAGGAAAAGAAGGGCAAGCGAGACCAACGCCGCGCGATGAACGTTCCGCAGGATTCGGTGGAGAACCCAAAAAAGGATTCCCGCCAGCGCAAGCGAAAACAACAGCGGACGCATCGCTTCGCCGATGAAGATCTGACCGATGTTGGTCGCGGTGAGCGAGACGACCGAAAACACCGCGAACAGGAGGGGATACAGCGGAAATTTTTTGAACATGGCACCGCAATTTTACACGGGAACGGAGTACAATCCGAACCATGACCATCTTCACCACTCCGATTCTCAGCATCCTCTTCCATTACTCTGCCCGCTTTTGGATGCGCGTGGCAGGCTGGCGCGTGAACGGGACTCTCCCGGACCTGCCGAAGTATGTGCTGATCGGCGCGCCTCATTCCTCCAGTTGGGATTTTGTGCTGTTCCTCGGCGTGATCTTCACGTTGAGGGCGAACGTGCGCTTCATGGGCAAGGCGGAGTTGTTCCGCCCGCCGTTTGGCTGGTTCTTCTATTACTGCGGCGGCGTGCCCGTGGACCGCAAAAAATCCACGGGGTTGGTGGAGCAGATGGTCGAGGCGTGCAACGAAGCGGAGCACTTCATCCTGACCATTGCCCCCGAAGGGACGCGGCACAAGGTCACCGAATGGAAGCGCGGCTTTTATCACATTGCCAAAGGCGCGGGGATTCCCATCGTGATGGCGATCGTGGATGGCAGGAAGCGGGAAGTGAGCATCGGGCAGGTCTTCCATCCCACAGACGATATCGAAGCCGATATGAAATCGATCACGGGCATGTTCGATGGGGTGGTGGGGATCAACCCGAGGCGGAAATACATTACGTTACAAAAATAAAACCCAGCCACAGATTTCACTGATTTAAATATCCGTGCCAATCCGTGCAATCTGTGGCTAAAGAGGAGTCTCACCATGACCGACAATCAATTCGAAGTCCATGATAAAGAAGTGCTCGCCAAAACCCGCGCCCTGATGGGCGAAACCGAATCGCCGCGTGCCTGGGCACAAGCCGTCATCGAAGCTGTCAAACGCAACGATGAATGGCGCGGACAGCGTTGCCTCAATTTGCTCGCGCCCGAAGCGCCGACCAGCCCCATGGTACGTGCTTTATTATCCTCTGAAATTGGCACACGCGCGGCGGAGGGACATATCGGGCGGGTCAACCGCTGGTTCGCGGGCACCCAGCATATCGATGAGGTCGAAGCGTTGTGTGTCGAACTGCTCAAGGTGGCGTTCCGTTGCAACTATGCGGATCATCGCCTCATGGGCAGTATGCTCGGCAACATGACTGTCTATCATGCACTCACGCAACCTGGCGATGCGATCATGTCTGCGCCGCAACCGTTCGGCGGGCACTCGAGCAATCGCCACGATGGACCCGCAGGCACGCGCGGTGTGAAAATTTTCGATGTGCCTTTCCACATGGATGAACTCGAAGTGGACCTCGATGCCTTTGCCAAACTCGCCCGCCAGCACAAACCCAAACTTGTTGTGATGGGCATGTCCATGACGCTGTTCCCGCTCCCCGTCCGCGCGATGAGCGAAATTATTTCTGAATGGGGCGGCAAATTTATTTTCGATGGCGCGCATCAGGCGGGGCTCATTGCAGGTGGACAATTCCAGGACCCGCTCAACGAAGGCGCGGTGATTCTGACAGGTTCCGCAGGCAAGACGTTTAGTGGTCCGCAAAGCGGGATGATTCTGTGGAACGATGCGGCTCTTACCAAGCCGATAACGGATACTATTTTCCCAGCCTTAGCCGCCACCCATCAGGTCAACCGCGTGGCGGCGCTCGCCGTCTCAGCCGCCGAGATGATCGAGTTCGGAAAATTCTACATGGCGCAGATCGTGAAGAATTCCAAGGCGCTCGCCAAGGCGTTGGATGAACGCGGCGTACCCGTGTTATGCGCGAATAAAGGCTATACCCAGAGTCATCAAGTGATTGCGCGCGTCAAACAGTTCGGCGGCGGACTCGAAGTGGCACACCGTCTCGCTCAAGCCAACATCATCACCAACAAGAACCTTGTCCCCGAAGACAAACCCGAAGACTGGGACCGCCCCAGCGGACTGCGCATCGGCACCATCGAAGTCACCCGCCTCGGCATGAACGAAGCCGACATGGTCACGATTGCCGATTTCATCGCGCGTGTGCTGGTGAAAGGTGAAGATGTAGAATTAGTTGGGAAAGATGTAATTGACTTCCGCTACCCCAAGCAGACACTGTACTATAACTTTGATAATGAGTATCCGAGTTGGGCGAGGAGGTAAACAAGTAATAAGACCTGACGGGTCTCCGCGAGAGGTTGGCGCATCGCAACCCAGGTCTACGCAAGTGATTGGTGGTTGAAGTCGCAGGTGAGACCCGTCAGGTCTATTGGTTGACTTCTGCCATCCCAAACGACAGGGATGAATCCCATGCCTGAATGCGGAAGCCGTCTGAAAGACGGCTGGAGAGGCAGTCCGCTTGAGCGGGGTTACGTGCTGAGGCGGCGGGCTTTAGCCCCCGCCGATCACAGGAATAAATTTACTCGGTTAGCAGAAAATCCCCATTGTTGGTAACTCCATCCAAAATCACCTTCACTGCATCGGATTCCAGTAACGCCTCCAGCCCAAACGACTTCAACTTCGTCTGCGTAGTTCTGACAGACGGTTCGAGGAAATCGCCAAACGGCAGGGAGGTGCGATATAACTGGTAATACAAAAAGCGTCGAGAATTACGCTTGAACTCCGCGGGAACTTCGATTTTTTCAGCCATCAAAAACTCTTGCGTCTTTCTTCTTACCTCTTCCACCGTCTGCGGGAAGAACACAGTGGGATATTGTGTAAATCTCGCTTTACCCGCGCACAACACCGCCGCGCCCAGAATCGAAGCCTCCAGCCCGATGGTTGAGTTGTAGATCATCACAAACTTGGATTTTTGAATCAACTCATACGAACTGAGCGTTTCGTTCGAGGGGACAAAGACCACATTCGGCAAAGCGGACACGTTCTTCGCCTCCACCCAACCTGCCACTGTTTCTCTGCTCGCCTTGCGGACTCTCAGTTCGTCAGGGTGCGCGCGGATCACAAACAACGTTTCAGGATGTTCTTTGATGATCTCCAGCGTCATGTCGAGCCAATCGAACATATCTTCAAAGACCGTGTTGGCGTGCGGCTGGCTGGTATCGAAGATCACGTTGGTAAAGATCGGCACGATCTGTTTGAACTGTGATGCCTTTTGCAGAAACGATTCGTCAAGTCCTTTCATGTCTGCCCAGAATTTGATGCCCGCCATGGTGAAGTCGCCTTGAAAGCGTTTGGCGAGATAGGCGTCGAGTTTGGCATTTTGCTCATTGTTCAATTCAAATTCATCAGGGATGTGAATCGGGTAGGCGGTCGCTTCGCCGTCGGTGAAGTAGGCGGATGCGGGTTGGAGCCCTACCTCATGGGTGATGACGCGTAGTCCGCGTTGTTGCGCCACGTAGCGGGCGGTCGCTTCGGGGAAGAACTGTCCGTTGAACACGACCACCGCGCGTGGATTTATTTCATCGAGAAACGTCGAGAACTTCCGCGCCACATTCCATGCCGAGAGGATGTACTCTCGCAAGAGGAAACGCGTATTCTCGTCATCGTTCAGGTGATGGATGCGGAGGATCCAACGGAGACCGGGGAGGCAGAGTTTGCCAAGCGGAATCGTTTCATATTCGAATTCCATCAATTCTTGCAAGGAAAGTGGCGAGATACGAGATGCGAGATACCGGTCGTGCTCGAAGCTAAACCACCCAACCTGCGACCTTTGACCTTCAACCTTCGACGACGCCCCCGCATACAATGCCCTTGACTGACTCACGCATGTCTTACATGGCATCTCCTTGCGCGGAGTATCCCGATTCGTCCCCAACACGCACTTGCTCATGCCCGCGTTGCAGGCAAAATATGCCACAGGGATACCCTGCAACCGCAATGCCCACGAGGCGAGCAGGTGAAAACCGCTGTTCCACGAGAGATCGTCAATACCGGTCGAGGCTTTGAAGAAGACGACGGGTTGTCCGCTTGGTTGAGGTTCTTCATGCGCGACAAGCCTCGCCATGCGCGCGATTTTCATATTGTTGATGCGGCGGACGAGCCCACGTTTGAGGCGTTGGGTGAAAAATTCGTTCATTTCCCGCCTCATACCCGCACAGCGATAAATCGCCGTGCTAGTATACAAAGCCCGCTAAAGCGGACTGAATCTGCCGAGTCGCCTTCAGGCGGCTTGGTAGGAATAGCACGGGGATTCATCCCCGTGCGGGCAACACCATCAGCCGACAAAGTCCGTTCACCAGTCATTCGTTTTCTCATACCCCAATCTTACAAGCAAATCACCCGCAACATCCTTGAACAATTGTTTATGATTCGCCGTAAAGAATTCCCTCCAGCCGCCAGTCTTCCCCGAACGGAAGGTGTGACTCTTCCTCGGCTGGATTGCTTCTGCCAGAATTGCTAGCGCCTCGCCGCGCGGCGTGGGGATTTTATAGCCGGTCTTTTCAACTTCATCTATCATTTGGTTCAATGTGGCATCGCGGTTGTTGACCAGATCCTCGAAGCGGATGCACAGCACGCCGCGGGTTTCCAGCCATGCAAAGACGCCATCGTACCGTTGCTTCACGCTGACCATTTTGAGTCCGTCGCGATCAATGCCAGTGATGGCGACCTTGAGCCGTTCGCCAAAGTCGGGGAGTGATTTGTAATATTCGTGCATCCCGTGTTCTTCCTGCATGTCGGTGGCAAAGAATACCTGCGAAACGAGCATGTCGCGCGGGTCGCGGTAAATGAAGTAATTTACGCGATTTGGCTGGCAGAGGAACGCGACGTTCTCCGGTGTGCCATCCACGTAGCCCCAACCGATCACCCCGCGCGGCAAATTCTCCAATTCCCCCAATATTTCTTCTTGCGTCCTTCTTCGTCCCTCTTTCGTGATCGTGCGCACCGGCTCCGCCTCCACATAACGATACGGCATGATGCGCGTAAAACCGTTCAGGATTTGCAACAGCAGGTGCGATCCGCTTTTGGGCTTGGAGTTGCCGAAGATGGGCGGCGCGTCACCGAACGAAAACCGCTTCCAGCGCAGAATGGCTTGGGCGGTTTTGCCATAAGGGCGGAGAATGCGCCGAACTTTCTGAATCGCGGTCATTACATTTCGCAGTACGCAGTAAGCAATACTTAAGACGTACTTCGTATTGCGTACTGCGTAATCTCGTTATTCTTTCAAACCCTTCGTAACTTCTTCATCGAACCCATTTCGGAGGCGTACACTTTCTTCACCCCGTCGCCCAGCGACGCCTCGGTCACGCGGATATATTTTACGAGTCTTTCGAAACCCGCAGGCTCCACGCTCGCGGCTTGATCCGAGCCCCACATGGCGCGGTCGAGGGTGAGGTGACGTTCCACCATGCACGCGCCGAATGCGACGGCGATGGCGGTAGGCACAAGCCCCACCTCGTGACCGGAATATCCGATCGGAATGCTTTGGAATGTATCGCGCAGGGTCTTGACCATGTTGAGGTTCAATTCCTCCGGTTCGCATGGATACGTGCTGGTGCAATGCATCATCACCAGATCTTTTTCGCCCGCAACGTCGATGCCCTTTTGGATCTGCTCCATGGTGGACATGCCCGACGACAAGATCAAAGGCTTGCCAGTCGATCGGGTTTTGCGAATCAGGTTGAAATCGGTGAGCGAGGCGGAGGGAATCTTGTACGCGGGCGTGTCGAACTTTTCCATGAAGTCCACGGAAGGTTCATCCCACACCGACACCATCCAGTCAATATTCTTTGCGCGGCAATGTCGGTCGATCTCGACGTATTGTTTTTCGTCGAACTCGACCTTGTAACGATAGTCGAGATAGGTGATGTAGCCCCACGGCGTCTCGCGCATTTGATTCTTCTGTTCGGGAGGCGTGGCGACATCGGGCGTGCGTTTTTGGAATTTCACCGCGTCCGCGCCCGCATGCGCGGCGGCGTCGATCATCTTCTTCGCGGTTTCGAGGTCGCCGTTGTGGTTGATGCCGATCTCTGCAATGATGTACGCGCGGTGACGGTCGCCCACCATGCGGTTGCCAAGTTTTATTTCACGAGTCATTTTTTCTCCTTGAATTGTAGTAACGACTTTAGTCGTTTGAGCGACTGAAGTCGCCACTACGATTCCTCAAAATCAAATCGCATAACTCACGCACCGCCCCGTGCCCGCCCGCCTTGGTCAACACATGATCGGCGGCGCGCAAGACTTCGGGATACGCGTCTGAGACGGCGACCGCCCAGCCTGCAATTTCGAAACACGGCAGATCGTTCCAGTCGTTGCCCACGAAGACGACTTCCTCCGCCTTGACTTTTTTCTCCGTCAGGATATCTCGCATCACGCGCCCTTTATCCTGCAACCCCACCCCGTGCACTGCCTCCACCCCCATCTTTTTCGCACGCGCGCTGACCACGGGATTCACCTCGGAGGACAGGATCATCACGTCGATGCCGATCTCGCGCAGTTGTTTGATTCGCATGCTGTCCGCGCGTGAAGCGACGACGGTTTCGCGCCCATCTTGATCCGTCCACACGCGGTTGTCGGTGATGACGCCGTCGAAATCGCAGATGACCAGCTTGATATTTTTCGGCAGCAGTCGGCGCGACTTGCCCGGCGTGACCATGTCCAATTCGCCCGTCGAAACGAGATGCTCGTAACGCGCCCAATCCTGCAAGTTATCAATGTCAACCGTGTAGCGCGAGTCAATGATGATCGGGTAGATCACTCCGCCGCTCATCGAGCTGCCTTTGAGAATCGTATCTGTGCGGATGGCGTCGATGTGACCGGTCTGCCAGTAGATGGTCGGGAGGATCTGCCGCGGCGCATTGTACGGTTCTTCGATGCCCGGTACATCGAGCAGGTTTTTCATCGGTCCATTTTCACTGATTCGCCACATCTTGTGCGGGTTCTGCCCGGCAACGACGACGCCGCGCACGCTGTCGGCGTCTGCGTGACTCTGCAAAATCTTGATGGCATCGTCTACCAGTCCATGCGGACGGATGGGCGAGGTGGGACGAAGTTGCACAACGATCTCGGGGTGATAGTTTTCATGTTCAGCCAGCCACTGTAAGGCGTGTTCAAAGACGGGTAAATCGGTGGTATTGTCTTCGGCGAATTTTGCCGGGCGCAGGAACGGAGTCTCCGCGCTGAACTCGCGCGCCACAGCCGCGATCTCTTCATCGTCGGTCGAGACAATGACACGCGTGACGAGTTTCGATTGTTTCGCCGCGGCGATGCTCCATGCAATGAGCGGATACCCGGCAAAGTTGCGGATGTTCTTGCGCGGGATTCCCTTCGAGCCCCCGCGTGCGGGGATGATGGCGAGGATGTGGGTCACAATAATTTCCCGTAGGGGCGGGGTCTCCCCGCCCAGGGCGAGAGGACCTCGCCCCTACCAAAATCAATCACCACGCCGTCCATCCCCCATCCACTACCACGTTATTTCCGGTCATGTACGACGAAGCATCCGACGCGAGAAACAATAATGCGCCGTTCATTTCGTCTTTCTTCGCCATGCGACCGAGGATGGTCTTTGCGGAATAATTCTTTTCGAAATATTCCTCGTGATCGTTGTAGATGCCGCCGGGGGTGAGCGCGTTCACGCGGATTTCCGTCCCGGCGTAGTACGCGGCGAGATATTTGGTAAAGCCGAGCACACCGGCTTTGGTCACCGTGTAGTAGGCAGGCTTGTACGCCACGCGCTGGCCGTCTTTGATGTAGATGCGCTGGTCGGGACCGTTGAGTCCGTAGGTGGAGCAGATGTTGATGATGCTTCCCTTTTTGCCCTGTGCCAGCATGGGCTTGACGCACGCTTGAGTCATCAGGAACATGCCGGTCAGGTTGACGTTGAGGGCGGCGCTCCAATCTTTGAGCGGGTAATCCTCGAAGGCGCCGGGCGTGATTCCTTTTTTCATCGCGTCGGCGTCGAACTTGGGGTCGAGCGCGGCGCTGTTGACGAGGATGTCGAGTCGTCCAAAGGTGGAGAGGACTTTTTCCACCGCGGCGTTGACCGAATCGGGTTGGGTGATGTCGGCGGCGAGGGCGAGGGAGGTGAATCCGCTGTGGGTGAGTGAATCAGCCGTCCCTGCGGAGGAAGCGATGTTCAAGTCCAGCACGGCGACCGAGGCGCCGGCTTCGGCGAGGGTGCGGCAAAATTCCCTGCCGAGCAATCCCGCGCCGCCGGTGACGAGGGCAACGCGTCCAGTGAGTTTGAATTTATCTTGGATTGTCATGATTATCTTTCGTGGGGCGGGATGCCATCGCGCCCTACGGGCCTTGTGTGTAGATCGAATCACCTTGCGATTTATGCACGAGGTACAAACCCTCGGTCAGGGCATCCACTTCGTCCGATATGTTTTCGCCGTGATCGAAGACGGCGAGGACTGCCTCACCATTGTTGATCGCGTCTTGCATGCGAGCGACGCCATCCTCGAAGCCGGGGATGGATTCGGCGCGCGCCGAGTCATATCCGCTGGGGAGGGTGAGCGCGCCGCGCCCGGTGTAGAGGTAGATCGCGCCCGGCTCGTTGGTGAAGATGGCGACATCGTCGGGCAGTTCGCGCAGATATGCCATCGCCTCCGAATCGTACCATTGAAAGGATGCGTAGCCCAACCCGCTCTTTGCCCACGTGTTGACGGTGACGATCTGTTTATTCAATGAGAACCCGAGCGCGGCGATTGTGAGCGCAATCACCAGCGCGCCATTCTTCCGACGGAGCCAGATGGCGGTGCCTACCAGCAGGATCAACAGGCAGACGAAAACAGGGGAAAGGATTCGCAGTTTGAATTTGGTTGCCGCATCGAAGAGGGACATGGATGCGACCGTGGATGCAAGATATGCCGACAGGTACAAGCCGGTAACCAGCGCGAGGGTAAGCCCGCTTCCTTCTTGCAGGGAGGGTTGTTTCTGTTTTGTGTAATGACGCCACGCCTGCAGGGCTGTCCAGGTTGCCGCCCCGCCCAGCACCAGGATGGCGATGGCTTCGAACGCGAAGGGTTGTTTTGACAGTGCCTTGTACCAGCCCGATACGGGGATGAAAAAATCGGCAAATACGCGCAAACCTGTGTCGACATTTTCACGCGTCAGCGGGTGCCATGCCAGCGAACGGTTGGTGGCGTTCCCGGCGACCATTCGATTACGGATCGCCCATGCCGCCATGACGGGAACGAACCCTGCCAGGAACAACACCATGCCGCTGATGCGTTTCTTCCAATCGGTGTGGAGCACAGCCAATGCGACGAGGAACGCGGCAACAAGTGCCAGCCCTGAATACCGGGTCAGGTACGCCAGTCCGGTGAACAACCCGCAGGCGATTAGCCAGGCTGAGCTTTCGTATCCGCGGCGCCAGCGTTTGATGCGACCATCGCGGTTGGTCGGTTTTTCAGCGGCGTAATACAACAGGCTTTCAAACGACAGGTCGAATACCCACAACGACAGCAGAGAGAAGAAAATGAAGAGCGGCTCGCTCATCGCCACGGCATGGACCTGGAGCAATTCCCCGTTCAAAACGAACAACCCGGCGGCGACCAGCCCTGCGGTCAGGGAAGGCGTTGTCCGCCAGACGAGGATGCCAACCAGCCCGGCATTCAACCCGAACAACAACGCGTTGAGCAGGCGCGCCCCGCGCAACGGGTCGAGCCCGAACCAGCCGAGGAAGGTCAATGCAGAGGAAAAGCCGGGCGGAAAGTGCGTGACGTATCCGTTGGTAGCCAGCCATGCTTCGCGGTAACCGTCTCCTGCCAGCAGGCTCCGCGCGCCGGCGATGTAGGCGATGGAATCATCCGACAAGCCCAATCCCTCCGGGGTGGCGCGGAGGATGAGCAAGGCGCCGATGACGACGAGGAGAAACAGGCTCAAAAAAGAAGCGAGGCGAGGCGGGATGCGGAAATTCATGCGGAAATACGCAATACGGAATACGCAGTACGCATTGCGTATCACGTACTGCGTATCGTGTGTCGTTAATTGTGGTTCAAATATCCCTGGTCTTCGAGGTACTTGACAATGATGCGGGCATTGTCTTCAGGGGATGCGCCGTAGCCTTGCAAGGTGATCTCGGGTTTGACTGGCGGTTCGTACGGGTCGTCAACACCGGTGAAGCCCATCGGTTTGCCGTCCGCTACTGCCTGGCGCGCTTTGGCATACAAGCCTTTCACGTCGCGTTGTTCACAGACTTCGACCGGCGTATCCATGAAGATTTCGATGAAATTCTCACCGACCATTTTGCGCGCCTCTTCGCGTGTGGCGCGGTACGGGCTGATCGCGGCGCAGATGACGATGCCGCCGGCGTGCACGATCTCACCCGCGACAAACCCGATGCGCAGGATGTTCGTATCGCGGTCTTCCTTGCTGAAGCCGAGCCCCTTGCTCAAATGCGTGCGCACCACATCGCCATCGAGGATGGCGGTCTCGCGTCCGCGTTCGAGGAGCAACGAAGTCAACACAGCTGTTGTGGCAGATTTGCCCGAACCGCTCAAGCCGGTGAACCAGATCGCAAATCCCTGTTTGTGACGCGGCGGATACATCTCGCGCAGGATCTCCGCGGTCTCGGGTCGCGTGAACCACTCGGGGAGCAACTTGCCTTTTGCCAGATAATCGTCACGCACTTGCGTACCGGAGATGTTGGCGACCTTCGCGCCTTTCGGCACATCCTTCTCCTCCACGTAGCGGTCTTCATCGGGAAGATAGACCAGCATTTCGAACGGTACCATCTTGACGCCCAATTCGGATTCATGCTTCGTCATCAACTCCTGCGCGTCATACGGACCGTAAAACGGCTTCCCGGTGGAATCGTTGCCGGGTCCTGCATGATCGCGCCCCACGATGAAGTGGTTTGCGCCGTGGTTGCGGCGGATGATGGCGTGAAGCAATGCTTCTTTGGGTCCAGCCATGCGCATCGCCAGCGGGAGCAGGCTGAGCATGGTGTTGTTCTTGTCGTAGTGGTTGTCCACCAGCGCCTTGTATGTGCGGACGCGGGTGTAGTGGTCCACATCGCCGGGCTTGGTCATGCCGACGACGGGATGCACGATCAACGAGCCGTTCACCTGCGCGGCGGCGCGCTTGGTCAATTCCTCGTGGATGCGGTGCAACGGGTTGCGCGTCTGGAACGCGACGACGTTATCGTGCCCCATCGCTTCGAGCATTTCGCGCACCTGAGCGGGCGTGTGGCGCAAATTGACAAAGTCGTAGTATTTCGGCAGGTTGATCACCTTCATCGGACCGCTGATGCACACTTTGCCCCAGCGTCCCATCTCGGAGACCATCGGGTGTTTGGTGTCGGTCGAGCCGTAGGCGAGCGCGGCTTCGGTGTTGGCGTCCCAGTGGAAGACCTCGTCGAGCGTCATCACGGCGATCAGGTCGAAATTCGCGTTGCGAAGCGCAAGGTCCTCGCCCACAGTCGGCAACTCTTTCGGGTCGGCGGTCAACGTGATGGGGAGGGGGAATAGCGTCCCGTCTGCGAGGCGCATTTCCTTGAGCACGCGATCATAGTCCGCTTTGCCCATGAAGGTGGTCAGCGGCGAAAAACCGCCGGTGGCGATTAGTTCGAGATCGCAAAGATTCCGCATGGTGATCTTGATCGAGGGCAATTGTCCCGCGCGGGCGATCAATTCCTCGCGTTCTTTCCCCTCGACGACGAGGTTCACCAGGTTTCCCCCGTATGGGGCGATCAGTTTGGCTTTCTTCATTGTTACTCCTTGATATGCACAGATTGCTCTGTTGATTTTCGGTTGCGAGGCGCAATTATATCCTAAAATTCAGCACTTGAATTTTGGAAAGGTTACGCGAGGGTTGCTGTTGCGATGGAAACGACTTGCCCGGTCGAGGCTGATCGTTTGATCGCCTCGATGAGTTGCATCACGCGAATCCCATCCGCCAGCGGACAGGACGATATACCCTCCCCGCGGGTTACTGCGACAAAATGCTTCATTGCCTCCAGGAACATGACATTCCGCTCCCATCCGGCAGGAAGCGGATACACTTCCCATTCCTTTTTCTCCGCCCGGTAGATTCTCGTCGCGCCATCCGCGAGATTCCATTGCAAGGACCCCTTCGTGCCAACAACTTCAAACGTATGTGAAGGTGGTTGCTGGTTGTAATCGAGGTGAACGCTCCCCAACGCGCCGTTCTCGAACCGCAGACCGATCTTCGCCGTGTCTTCCACGTCTACTTCGAGGTCGCTGAGTTTGGCGGTAAAGCCCCACACAGATTTCACCTTTCCCACCAGCCACGGCAGATAATCGAGCGAGTGACATTGCGTCAGCACCACGCCGCCTCCCATGTCGGCGCGCGCCGCGTAGCCCTGGCGATAATCCTCCCATGGATGCCACGCGGGCAAATACTCACCAAAATGCACGTGCGCAGAAACCACACGCCCGATCTCGCCGCTCTCGATCAACTGTTTCGCCTTCACCATGCCCGGATGAAAGCGGAACTGAAACCCGACCAATGTCTTCGACCCATTCCTGGCAACGGCGGCTTGCAACTCGTCCAACCGTTCCATCGAATGCGAAAGCGGCTTCTCCAACAGCAACGCGCATCCCGCCCGCGCGGCGGGGATGGCGACATCCAGATGTAACGCGGTCGGGTTGGCAACGATGACCGCGTCGGGCTTGTGCTTTTCGAGCGCAACCTGTAAATCTGTTTCAACAGGATACCCCGCCAATTCATCCTCGGGCAACGTCGCCTTGCGCGTGCGATACAAAACGATGTCCGTTTCGCCGAGCGCGACCAAATTCCGCATGTGACGGCGACCGATGGAACCGAGACCCGCGATGAGAAATTTCATGGTAGTTTCTGTAGAGCGGGATATTATCCCACTCTACCAATTCAAACCTTTCTCATATTTCCACTGCACCAGCATCTCACCCGCAACTTCCTTGAACGTGGACTTGTCGCGCGCGGAGAACAACTTTTGCCAGTTCCCGGCCTGACCCTTCGGGAGAAACGACGCGATTCCTTCATCCCGTTTTGCCTGCCACTCCTCGTCGGGGTTGGACGCCATTTCGGCTTTGATCTTCTTTTCGAGCGCCTTGTTGACAGACTTCACGCCGAGAAATTTCCACAGACGAGACATTTCCTTGAACGGGTCTTTCAGCAGATCTTCGTAGCGTAAAGCAAAATAATTTTTGCCGTACAGTCTTCGCGCTTCGTCATCGGTCTCTTGCAGGTTCGTCACCCAGCCCTTCGCCACGCGGCGGATGAACGTCTCGGTGAAGATCGAACGGCGTCCATCCGTGAACGAAGGAGAATCAGCCCGAAGATCCGAAAGGATGCGTTTGTCTTCGGCAGACAAAAATTTAGAGTCCTCCACAAAATTCCGAAAGCGTTCCGAGATCAGCACATCGCGCCCGTCGCGCACGATGTAGACGAGTTTCGCATCGGGGTAGACCGCGTGCATGTCGCGCACGGCTTGACCATGGATCACCGACGAGGGACTTTTATCGCCGACGATGCGTTTGCCTTCGCGCGCCGCATCGCGCTCCATGATGAGATCGGCGGCGGCGCGCAGGACGAGCGGGGAGAGGTCGCGCCCGTGATTCCAACGGTTCGATTTGCGCGTGAGCCACTCCTGCGCTTCGGGCGCATCGACCAGCGATGTGAGCAGGGGCTTGCGCGTGAAGAAATGCGCCTGATAATTGCAATGCACGTCAGGGTGCAGTCGCGCGAGCCGCATGAGCAGTGTGGTGCCCGAACGCGCATGCCCGAGGATGAAATATTTTTCACGCGGAAAGAATTGTTTGATCTCCGCGATTTCATCTTTCGTGATTGCGGGAATTCCGTCACGGTGTTTTTTTTGTGGTTCGCCCCTGAGGAGGATGCGCGCGGCGGTCCGAACACGTTTGATTATTTCCATTTATCTCTTCCAATTCAACATCACCAACCCCGCCAGACAGACCAAGATCCCCGTCACATTAACCCACGAAAGTTTTTCCTTGAACAGGAGCAGCGCGGCTGGCACGAGGATCAACGAGGCGAACCCGGTCACCAACGGACCGGCGATCCCCAAATTCCAGTTCGTGCGGTACATGAGCAGGTAACCGAACTCGATGCCCACCGCGGCGATCGCCAGCCCGATGCTCGCCCAGTTGAGCTTTTTCAACTCCTCGGTCACGCTCCCTTGGACGGGAAAGAACGGGAAGGTGAACAGGATGGCAACAAACGCCACCGCATACGTGACCAGCAACGACACCGTGAAATTGACGTTCGCCGGCGTGCTCTTGGCGCTGAAGTGATACAACGCGCTGGACAGCACCGCCAGGGTGATGGAAAAATAAAACAGGAACATTGCCCGCTTCACTCGCCGAACTTCCGGATCCCGCTCACCTCGGCGAACAGCGCCAGTTCACGGATGGATTTCTTCTTCACCGGGTGCTCGAGCTCCGCGGCAATATCCATGAGCGGGACGAGCACGAAGCCGCGTTCATGCAGGCGCGGGTGCGGGATGGTCAGGGCGGTCGAATACAACACAAGGTCGTCATAAAACAGGATGTCCATGTCGATCAGGCGCGGACCGTTCTCGAAACTGGGTTTCCGCCCCAACGCGATCTCGAGGCGCTTCAAATGCTTGAGCAGGAGTTCGGGCTGTAGATACGTCTCGCCGCGGATGACCTGGTTCAAGAACATATCCTGATCGGCAAACCCGATCGGCGGCGTTTCGTACACAGCAGACTTCACCTTCACCTCCACTTGCGGAGGCAGCGACGCAATCGCCTCTTTTAGATTCGCGGCGCGGTTGCCGAGGTTCGAGCCGAGCGCGAGATAAACTACGTGTTGTTCCATGGGTATCAGCTTTCCAGATGCGGCGAACCGCATCGAGGGGGCTTTCGATTATTTTACCCTCGAACCGCGTTCACGAAATCCGCGAACAAACCGTACGCGGTTTCCTCGGGTCCGCCTTTCATGCCTGCGCGCTCCGAAACCGAGATCGAATAATCGGGCAACACATCGGTGCGGAACGTCAAGCCGGTGGACGATCCCATCATGCCATACAACGGCGAAGACGACTCGACCAACTCCGGCGCAACGCGCGCTTTGACTTGACTCCCAACCTTCTCAGCGGATGCGACCAGTTTCCAACGCTTCTGATCCATTTTTGCCTGGTCCACCATCGCCGGCGTGATCTCACGGATGCCTTTACGCTCCACCTCCTGCGGCTTGAGCGGGGACTCCATCAGCACGGTTGCCAGCGCGGCAACCTTGATCGCCGCGTCCCAGCCGTCCACGTCGCCGGAGGGATCGGTCTCCGCGACGCCGACACTCTGGCAATACTTCACCGCATCGTCGAACGACTCGCCATCTTCCATGCGCGAGAGGATGATGTTCGTCGTCGCGTTGATGATTCCTTTGAACGAGATCAACTCGGCAAGCGGCATGGATTCGCGGAATGTCGAAAACAACGGCGAGCCGCCCAGCACGGTTGACTCATATAAAAACTTCAGGCCCTTTGATTTCGCCAGCGACTTCAACTCCTGATGCGCATGCACCACCGTCCCTTTGTTGGCGGTGATGGCGTGGATGCCCGCATTCAACGCCGCGCGGACGTGATCGATGGCGGGTTGACCGGTGACGTAATTGACGGGTGAGTTCTCGAACATCACGTTCGCGGAGGAGTGTTGAATCACTTCAAGAGAATTGGAGATTACAGAAGTAGAGATTGAGGCAATGGATTGTTTGGCTTCCACCAATTCGATGGCTTTTTTTACATCCAGTCCGTTGGGATTCACGGCAAAGCCATGGCTTCCCGTCGCGATACCGGTAACGGAGTAAGTGATGCCGTGCTTTGATTCGAGCAGTCCGCGTTTGCGTTCGAGCAGGCGGGCGAGCGAGCGGGCAACATTGCCGAAGCCGATGAAACATAATTTGTAGTGCATGAGTTCTCCTGTATCAAGTGTCAGGTGTCATTGCGAGTGGCGCTGAAAGCGCCACGTGGCAATCTCGTCTTATTTTCAAAGAGGACGTTTATGGAAACACGAGATTGCCACGGGCACTACGCGCCCTCGCAATGACACTGGTTATAACGGGGGCCACGGCATGGCGCGGCGATCGCGCGGGGGGCGGGGGAAGGCGCTGAGTTGGAGGAGCGAGTCGGCGCGGGCGCACAGGGCGGAGATTTCGCGCGGGCTGAGATACGGCTGAAGGTCGGCGAGCAGGCTGGAGGGAAGAGAGAGGCGTTTTTTCAAATCGCTCGAAATTTTTTGCCCGGCAAAGTCCCACAACACGGTGCGCAGTTTGTCGTCTTCGTGAAAACAGATCCCGTGATCGATGGCGAACAGTTTGCGCGTGTCGTTTTCAAAGAACACGTGCCCGCCCTTGCGATCCGCGTTATTGATGAGCAGGTCGAACAGCACAACAGGCTTCAGGAGTTGCTTGTCGGCTTTTGAAAATGTGAAGTAGTGGTAGTTTGGGTCGTACTCGATGAACTGCTGGATCGACCCCGCGCCGTACGGACCGTCCTCGCGCAGCGCGGTGAACGGCACGATGTGAAAGCCAAGCGCCTCGCTGACGAGATACGCCGCCACTTCGCGCAAAGCCAGCGTGTTCTCTTCGAAATCCCAGAGCGGTTGCTCGCCCTGCGTGGGCTTGTACACCGCGGGAAATATTCCCTCTTCGTGTGTGACTTCAACGAGGAAGGTATAGTTCGAGCCGAGCGTGAATTGACCTTTAAGTTGAAGGTCGCCGTGCTGGAGGGCGAATTGAATTTGAGAGGTTGATTGGCTCATCATAAAATTGCCGCCGAGTCGCGGAGATTTTAAATCTCTGAACTCTGCGGCTTTGCGGCAAAGGTCAATGCATGTGCCCGTTCTTCTTCGGGCAAAAATGCCCCTCGGGCTCTTCAGGCTGGCCGCACTGCGGGCAGACGGGGCGTCCGCGGGTGCTGACTTCCGCCCCCCAGCGCGACAATTGCCGAACCTGAGTGCGCGTCGCCCAAAAGCGGATGACCGCCGCCTGCTCGGGATCGTCTTCCTCGGTGAGGATCTCCTTCACGAACAGCACCACCAGGTCGCGTTCCTTGTCGTAGCCCAGCCCGATCTCGCCGACGCGGAAGAGCGGGTCGACCGGCGGGTTGATGCGCATCACATCCTCGATGTAATCGCCGGAGGCTTCGGGCAACGCCGGGTTTTGCTGGTTGAGTTGCGAGAGGAACTGCTCCACGTGGATTGCCAGCGAGTTTAATTGCGCTTTTTCGATGATGACCGTGATCGTGCGCTGGTCTTGAAAGGCTTGAATGTAGAACACACGCTGGCCGGGTTTGCCGATGGCATCCGCGGTGATGTGGTCGCAGGGGTCAACGTCGATTTCAAAGCGAGGCATGAGGGGAGTATACCATTTGAAAGTGTCATTGCGAGCGACGGCGCCGAGCCTTAAACGGCGAGTGCGCCAAAGCGTGGCAATCTCGACTCACCTTCAAGATTAGCCGGGAAGTTTTACTTGAGATACCATCCCCTTGCGGGATTGCCACTCCTCGCAACGACACGACAACAAGTATAATCCCGCCAATACCAAAGGAGTTCCTCATGTACGATAAAAAGAAACTCGATGAATTGAAGAGCCAGCACGAAGCATGGGAGGAAACCTCGTTGAGCAAGGCGCTCGCGTCCCTGCCGGAACGCATGGAGGAATTCATCACCACCTCCTCCGACCCGATCAACCGACTCTACACGCCGCTCGATGTGGCGGATAACGACTACGCCTCCTCGCTCGGACTTCCGGGGGAGTACCCCTTCACGCGCGGAGTCCACCCCACGCTTCACCGCTCCAAACTTTGGACGATGCGCATGTTTGCCGGTTTTGGCACCGCCGAAGAAACGAACGCGCGCTTCAAGTATTTGCTGGAGCAGGGACAAACCGGTCTCTCCATCGCGTTCGACCTGGCGACCCTCATGGGCTACGATACCGACCAGCCCGAGGCGCTCGGCGAGTTCGGCAAGTGCGGTGTGGCGGTCTCTTCCTTGAAAGACATGGAAATTTTGCTCGATGGCATCCCGCTCGATAAAGTATCCACGAGCATGACGATCAACTCGCCTGCCGCGATCACCTGGGCGATGTATCTGGCGGCGGCGGAGAATCGCGGCGTGCGGCTCGATCAACTGCGCGGCACGATCCAGAACGACATTTTGAAGGAGTTCATCGCGCAAAAGGAATTCATCTTCCCGCCCGAGCCTTCGATGCGGCTCGTAGTGGACACGATGGAGTTCGGCTCGCAAAACGTGCCGCAATGGAACACGATCTCGATCAGCGGGTATCACATCCGCGAGGCGGGGTCCACGGCGGTGCAGGAATTGGCGTTCACTCTCGGCGACGGGCTCGAGTACGTGCGGTGGGGCATCGCGCGCGGCATGGATGTGGACGAGTTCGCGCCGCGCCTGTCGTTCTTTTTCAACGCGCACAATGATTTTTTCGAGGAGATCGCCAAGTACCGCGCCGCGCGTCGCATCTGGGCGCGTGAAATGCGCGAGACGTTCAAGGCGAAGAATCCGCGTTCGTGGCTGTGCCGCTTCCACACACAGACGGCGGGCGTCAGCCTCACCGCACAGCAACCTGAAAATAATGTAGTGCGTGTTGCGATTCAAGCGTTAGCCGCCGTGCTGGGCGGGACGCAATCCCTGCACACCAACTCACTGGATGAAGCGCTGGCGCTTCCCTCCGAACATGCGGTGACCATCGCCTTGCGCACGCAACAGATCATCGCCGAAGAATCGGGCGTGACGAATACCGTGGATCCGCTGGGGGGGAGTTTCTTCGTCGAAGCGCTGACAGACCGAATGGAGAAAGAAGCGTACGACTATTTCCGTCGGGTGGAGGAGTTGGGCGGCGTCATCCCTGCCATCGAGAAGGGATTTTTCCAAAGCGAAATTTCCGACGCGGCGTACCGCTATCAGCGTGAAATTGACCGAGGCGTGCGCAAGATCGTGGGTGTTAATGCGTACTCAGAGAAGAAACCTCTCACGATCCCCATCCTCGAGATGGACCCGGCAGGTTTTGAACGGCAGGTGAGCCGGCTCGAGGAAGTCCGCAAGACGCGCGATAATGGGCGGGTCGGGCAGACGTTGGACCGCCTGCGCATCGCCATGCAAGGCACGGAAAATTCAATGCCCTATTTGATGGAAGCCGTGCACGCGTATGCAACCCTGGGCGAGATCGTGCAGGTAATGAAGGAAGTGTTCGGTGTATACGAAGAGCCGACGATGATCTAACCGATTCGACGAAATATCCAAGCCGTTGAAAGGCATGGCTTGAGTTCACGAAAGAGGAGAACCAGAAAGATGAGTACAGGCAAGAAAGGGGTGATCGGAATTTTGACAGGCGGGGGCGATGTGCCGGGGTTGAACCCGGCGATCCGCGCAGTGACCATTCGCGCATTGCGCGAGGGCTACAAGGTGATCGGCATCCGCCGCGGCTGGGCGGGGATGGTGGACATCTTGCGCGATCCGCAGGCGGATAACAGCAACAACTTCCAGGTGTTGACCGAGGAGATCGTCAACAAGGCGGGGCGCACCGGTGGCACTTTCCTGCACACCTCGCGGACGAATCCATCGAAGGTCCGAAAAGACCGCCTTCCCGCGCATTTGCGCGAAAAGTATACGGACGACATCAACGATGTGACGCCGGAGGTGTTGAAGAACATCGATTTTCTTGGGCTGGATTATTTGATTCCCATCGGCGGCGACGATACCTTGAGTTACGGCGTACGCATGTATAAGGAAGGGATGAAGATCGTCGCCATCCCGAAGACGATGGACAACGATGTGCCCGGCACCGACTATTGCATTGGGTTCAGCACCTGCGTCACGCGTACGATCGAATTGGCGAACGGACTGCGCACCGTGGCAGGCTCGCATGAACGCCTGCTCGTGCTCGAAGTGTTCGGGAGGTATGCCGGCTTCACTGCCATGCTCCCGACCATGGCAGGCGCATCGCATCGTTGTGTGATCCCCGAGCACAAGTTCAACATCGAGCGGCTTGCCGAGTTGATGATGTATGACCGCAGTTACAACCCGAGTCACTACTCGGTGGTGCTGGTCTCGGAAGGGGCAACGTTCGAGGGCGGGGAAATGGTTTTCTCGGACCGCTCCACCGATGAGTACGGTCATATGAAACTGGGCGGCATCGGCGATATGGTCTCTGCCCAATTGCGGGAATTGACCGCCCGCCATAACAACGGGCGCATGGTGGATACGGTGAACCAGAAACTTGGGTACCTCACCCGCTGCGGCGACCCGGATGCGATCGATTCCATTGTGCCGATGGCGTACGGCAACCTGGCGCTTGACCTCATCCTCAAGAATGTGCACGGGCGTCTGGTGGTGCTCAAGAATGGACGCTACGACAACATCCCCGTGGATATTGTCACCAGCACGAAGAAGACCGTCAACGTGGAGCGGTTCTACAACGCGGATCGCCTGCGCCCGAAGTTCGAAAGCTTCGAGATGACCCCGCTGTTCATCATGACCAGCGACGCGATCTAAAGAATGAAAGAGACCTCCGAAAACTTCGGAGGTCTCTTATTTTACAGGTCTGTTTCACGGTAACGAGAGTGTTGCGTAAAAAGAGAAGTGGAAGGTATCACTTGTGTAAGACGTTGAGAAGGCGGATGGGAAGGCGCCGAATGTATACGAGTAGTGCCTTCCCGTGCCAGACAAGCCCAACCTGCCTGCCAACGTATTGTTTTGCGGAAGGAATGCCAACCAGTACATACCCGGCGGCAGGGTGACCGGGTTAGTCACGGCTTGGGTGTTCCATCCCGTGACCGGGGTGAATGCCGTCGTTTGCGCCATCAGGGTGCCGGGAGCATTGCCGGAGTTGTTGTAAATTCCCAAGCGGAGTTGGCCGCCAGCCGTGGAGACGTAGTAGCTTAAACTCTGGATGGTCGCGTTTTGCGAGAGGGTGACTTGTTGCGCGATCAGCCGGTTGCCCATGCCGGAATAATTCGTAGTCAACACGCTGGTCTCACCGATGGTGATCGTGCTGGAAGAGGGAGTGGCGGTCCGGGTTGGCGTACGCGACGCGGTCGGCGTGAAGGTGTTCGTTGAAACCGCGGTCAATGTCGGGGTGCGGGTGACCGTCGGGGTGAAGGTGTTTGTGGTGGTCGGCGTGCGGGTGTTGGTTACCGTCGGCGCCGCGGATGTATTTGTCGGTGTTGAGGTCCGAGTGGCAGTGTTCGTGGGCAACGGCGTATTTGTGATCGTGGTTGTAGGTGTGCGCGTGGGGGTATTCGATGGCAGTGGCGTGAGGCTCGGCGTGTTGGACGCTACGGCTCCCGTCGAGAATGTGGCGTACAGTGAAAAGGTGAACGCACTGCTGGTCGGTGAAGTGGAATACGTCGCCGGCAACGCGCCGAATGTGAAGGTGTAATATCTGCCCGTGCCCGTGGGGTTGACACGACCCGCCAGCGTATTGTTCTGCGGCAGGAAGGCAAGCCAGTAGGTTCCCGCGGTCAACTGGGTGGGCGCAAGCACCGGCTGGGTGTTCCACCCCGCAACCGGTGTAAATGCCGCGGTCTGGGTGATCAGGGTGCCTGGTCCGCTGGCGGCGTTGTTGTAAATTCCCAGGCGGAGTTGTCCGCCCGCTGTGGAAACGTAATAACTCAAACTTTGAATGGTGGCGGTTTGAGAGAGTGTCACCTGTTGCGCGACGAGTTGATTGCCAAGCCCGGAATACGTGTTGCCGAGGATCGTCGTTTCACCGACATTGAACGTCCCAGAAGATGAGGTGGGTGTAAATGTGAATGTAGGTGTGAAGGTGCGTGACGGCGTCGGGGAGAATAAGCCGGTGGCTGTCGGCGTGCGCGAGACGGTGGCGGTTGGGCTGGGACCAGCGGTGGCGGTCGGCTGGTTCGCGCAGGCGGGAGGCGGGTTGCCCGGGACCACGGTTCCATTCACGAGGGTGAGCAACTCCGCGTCGGTTAGACGCGGGATGCCGAGAAAATCCGCAGCCACCACGTTCGCCAGCAGTCCGTTCGCCATGGTGCCCAGGTGCCCGTCGGCAACGCGGATGTTGTGATATTCGTTCCCCCACGAGTTTGCGATCATCTGACCGCCGAAGTTATAGGACTGACCGTTATTGAGCGAGCGGCAAGCCAGACCGGAATGGTACGATGCCCACGAGGCGAAGGCGGTGCCCTTTGTGTTGGCAATGTCCAACAAGCCAGCATTGAATTGATCGACGTAAGTCCGCGTCGGTTCGTTCCAGTTGTCCTGTGAAATGTCGATGATCAGGATGTTGCTCGGTGCGATGCCGGCATCGATCATGCGCTGGATATTGGTATCGTACGTGGCGAGCAGGGCGGTGACGTTCGGGGTGCTCCCCACCACATAAATATCGTTTGAGCCGATCATGCTGATGACCTTGCCGATATTCCCGTTGGTGAAATCCTCCAGCACATCGTCGGTCTGCGAGGTCATGTTCAGGCGGATGGTTTCGCCGCTCCAGGCATTGTTATACGGCTGGCAGGGCATGCCGCCAAAGTTGACGCCGCGAATGACTTCGAGCACCTCCGTCCAGGTGTAGGAGGTTTCGTCGCCGCGCCCGATGCACTGATAGGGCTGGGTCGCGCTATCGCCGATCACGCCCACCCCCGAAGGGATGGCGGATACGGTGGACGGGAATGACACCAGAACCAGCGTAAAAACCAATAGAAAGAGTATCGCTTTTTTCAACATCATGTCTTCCTCGAAAGTTGTGTCTTCGTTTTGTATACGGATTTCACGGACAGCACGGAGAAACACCTCTTTTTTAAATGCCCTTTTCCGTGAAATTCAGCGTAATCCGTGTTATCCGTGTCGAAAAGAGTAGTTAAGAAACGCTCTCTAAGGCATACCTGCACGCCTACTGTGGAAATGGCTCCTCAAACTTGTTCCATGACGATGGAAGAATTATAAGGTAACAAAACCCCCCAGAACCCACCGGAAAGTTACACCCCCACAGACTGGCTTTCACTCATCCCGTTTGACTTGGAACGTGTCGAAGTCCCGAGCTACCGACGTGTTCGAGAAAACTTCCTGTGCTTCTTTAATCACGTCCTTCTCGCGGTAGCGGCGCGAGATGTGCGTGAGGATTAACTTTTTGACTCCCGCCTGCACAGCCAGTTCCGCGCCCTGACGCGCGGTGAGGTGATGGAACTGCTTTGCCATGTCCGCTTCTTCTTGAAGATAGGTCGACTCGATCACCAGCGTATCCGCGTCGCGGCAAACGTCGAGGAGGTTATCCGTCCGGCCCGCGTCGCCGACGATGACGAGTTTGACTCCCTTCTGGAGCGGACCCAGCACATCGTCTGGTGTGACGCGTCTATCGTCGGGCAGGCTGATCTCCTTCCCTGCGACCAGATCGCGGCGTTCGGGACCGAACGGCACGCCGAGTTCGGTCGCTTTCTCGTTCAGGAACGGACGGCGCGCCCTGCCCTCGAAAACATATCCGAGGCAATCCGGTCCGCGGTGGGTGACGGGGAACGCGGTGACGGTGAAATCGTCCGCTTCGAAGAACGTGCCGGGTTTGATCTCGTTCAAATGCAGAGGCATCGGCGGCTGGTTGCCGCGCAACACAACGCCGTATAACAGGTCGTGCACGCGGTCGAGCGTGGAACGCCCGCCGTAAATTTCGAGGTTGTCGATCGCCTCCCAACGCAGGAAGGTGCTGAGCAGACCGCCCAAGCCGAGGATGTGATCGAGATGCCCGTGCGTGAGCAGGATGCGGTTCAGATTTTTGAATCCCAAATTCGATTGCAGGATCTGACGCTGGGTGCCTTCTCCGCAATCCACGAGGAAGCGATACTCGTCGTGCTTCACCACCTGCGCCGAAAGCCCGCGTCGGGCAGACGGGGCGGAAGCGGACGTGCCGAGAAAAAGAATTTCAAACAAGAGTTTGTCCTTTTAAATCAGCCACAGAGTTCACAGAGAGCATTGAGTTTTCTTTTCTCAGAGTCTCTCCCAAAAGGCATCGGGACGATGTGTGCGCTCTGTGGCGAATTGTTTTGGTACTGTTTTCATAATTGTACCCCAAATGGAAAACAGACCATTTGTGCTATACTGAGAAACGTAGTAACGACTTCAGTCGTTCGGCTAGTAAGCGACTAAAGTCGCCACTACGAAATCCTTTCGTGAATTTCAGTACCACCAAAAATGCCTCTCAAGATCCCGTTCATCTCACCGAAATCAAACGTGAAGCCGAAGGGCAAGACGGTGCATCCCTCGCGCGGGAAAAATAAGCCGAAGGACGCGCCACACAAGGGGAAGGCTCCGCCTCACGCATCGCCCCCACCTCCGGTTGTTTCCGTTTCGTGGTGGGATTCGCTCAGCCCCGAGCGCAAACTCGATGTGGTCGGCGCGGTCATGGTGGTCATCGGACTCATTATCGGGGCGATCCTTTTTTATTCACAACGCAGTGTTGTCATCGGCAGCGCCACCCTCCTGCTCAGCCAGATGTTGGGCTGGGGGGTGTACGTCCTGCCGGTCGGCTTGATCCTCATGGGCGCGTGGCTGATCGCGCGGCGCATCGAAAAACTACCGCCGCTTTCGCTCGAACGCGCCGTTGGGTTGATCCTGTTCTTTTTCTGGCTCCTTGCGGCGATGCACTCCATCGTCGCGCCGGTGGAACTGGCGGAGGAAGCCGCGCTCGACGGCTGGGGCGGAGGCTACGTCGGCAGTCTGTTCGAGCGGTTGCTGTTCAACAGCCTCGGCACGGCGGGCGCGGTCATCGCGTTGCTGGCGTGGTTGCTCATCACGTTGACGATGATCTTTGATATTTCCGTGGAGGATCTATTCCGCTGGTTCGGTCCGCTTGCGGGGAAGATGCGCAGACTACTGGCGAGGCAGGCGTCCCCGGCGGGTGAAGCGTTCATCCCTGAAGAAGCATCCGATGGTTTCACTCCATTGCATCGTCAGGAACCGGTCCTCGCAACGGCGGAGGTCGGCAAGCCGGTGACGACGGTGAAATCCCCCGAAGCGGTCATCCAGTGGAAATTGCCGGACGTCAAAACGATTTTAGATTCGGGTAGCGCGCCGGAAGTGAACGAGGAGTTTATTCAGGGTCGCTCGCGGTTGATTCAAGAGACGCTCGCCTCGTTCGGCGCGCCGGTGCAAGTGGTGGAGATCAACCGCGGACCGACAATCACCCAGTTCGGTGTGGAGCCGCTGTTCGTGGAGACGCGCGGCGGGCGGATGAAAGTGCGCGTGAACAAGATCGCCTCGCTCGCCGACGACCTCGCGCTCGCGCTTGCCGCGCCGCGTATCCGCATCCAGGCGCCGGTGCCGGGGCACAGTTACGTGGGCATCGAGGTCCCTAACGAAGAGATGACGCTCGTGGCTCTGCGCGACTTGATCGAAAGCGAGTCGTTCCAGAAGAACATGAACCCGTTGCGGTTCGCGCTCGGGCGGGACGTGACCGGCAACGCCATCAACACCACGCTCGAGAACATGCCGCACATGCTCATCGCGGGCACGACCGGCTCGGGCAAGTCGGTGTGCGTGAACGCGATCCTCACCTGCTTTTTATTGAACAACACCCCGGACGATCTGCGCCTGATCCTCGTGGACCCCAAACGCGTGGAGTTGACCGGTTACAACGGCGTGCCGCACCTGCTCTCGCCGGTGGTCGTGGAGATCGACCGCGTGATCGGCGCGTTGCAATGGATGACGCGCGAAATGGATAAGCGTTATCACATGTTCGCGCAGGTCGGCTCGCGCAACATCGGCGATTACAACGCGAAGATGAAGTTGCAGGGCGGCAAGAAGCTCCCGTTCCTCGTGATCGTGATCGACGAACTCGCCGATTTGATGATGATCGCCCCCGGCGAAACCGAGCAGACGATCACGCGTCTCGCACAATTGGCGCGTGCTACAGGCATCCACATGATTCTCGCCACCCAGCGTCCCTCCGTGGACGTGGTCACCGGTCTCATCAAAGCCAACTTCCCGGCGCGCGTCGCCTTCGCGGTCGCATCGAACACCGACAGCCGCGTGATCCTCGACCAGCCCGGCGCGGAGCGATTGCTCGGTCGCGGCGACATGCTCTTCCAGGCGCCGGACGCGCCCGCGGCAGTGCGCTTGCAGGGCGTGTTCGTGTCGGACCATGAGATTCAAAATTTGGTGGAGTTCTGGCGCACGCAGGCGGGAGCCGCCAGCCCGTATGCCGCCGCATCGCAATCCGCGGATATTCCCAAAGCGGATGTGCCGCTCAAGCAATCGCCGCTGTTCGAGGATATGTCCCCCGCCGACACAAACTCTGACCCGTTGCTCGTCGAAGCGATCGAACTCGTGCGCAAGGAGGGACGCGCCTCCGTCTCGATGCTCCAGCGGCGGATGCGCATCGGCTACACCCGCGCCGCCCGCCTCGTGGACATGATGGAGGACAAGAAGATCGTCGGTCCGCCCGAAGGCGCGACGCAAATGCGCTCGATCCTGGATTACGGTCAGACCGCGCCGCCGAAGGATGATGGGGCGTGAGAGATTCAGAGTGGTATACTGAGGCATTGAAGTTTGCCTCAGTCAGGAGTAGGATCACAAAATGAAAAAACAAATAAAAGTCAAAGTTGTTTCATCTATCATTTTTCTACTTCTTGTTTCGCTTGCTTGCGGAGCTGCTAGAGATGTCATAGGTACCTCTGAACCCGAGGTTTCTCAGCCCGAACCTACTTTTACAAACGTTAACCCTCCGCCTACCAATCAGCCCTCCAATCCCACAGAAGCACCGCAAACAAAAGTTGATGTTCTCGAATCTAATTGGTACACTGATTCTATTGGCACTTTATATTTCATCGGAATCATCAAGAACTCTGGAAATGTTGACCTAGAATTTACCGAGGCTATTGCAACTCTTCGAGATGATAGCGGAACTCTTGTTGGTTCAGCTTCATCGTTCTCTACACTCGATATCATTCGACCTGGCGAAATCTCCCCTTTCAAAATCTTATTCCTAAATACACCCGCCAATTGGACAAAGTATGAGATAGTTGTTCAGGGTCAAGAGGCATCATTTCTTTCATCATACCGTGATTTTGAAATTGTTTCGTCGCAAGGGAAGACTGCTGATTTTGGTGTTTACACAATAGTGGGCGAAGTCAAGAATATCGGAAACAAGGATGCTGAATTCGTTGAGATTATTGCTATAATGTATGACGCGAACGGAAAAATCATTGGCACAGAGTCCACTTTTGCTAAATTAGATAAAGTCGTTGCGGGAAGCACGTCACCTTTTGAGGTTCTTGTTCTTAGCATTGCAGATGGCGCGATCGATCACTACGACTTAATTGTTGAAGGTACTGCCTCCAATTGAGAAACATAAAATAATATATTACCGCCTCAATCAATAATCTGATTGAGGCGGTAATATATTTAGGCCGTGAGTCAATTAACCAATATATGTCTTCAATAGATTTAGGTGTCGCCGGGCTTGCCGCGATCGCCGCAGGGACAGTCAACGCCCTCGCTGGCGGCGGGACGTTGATCACCTTTCCGATGCTCGTCTTTTTAGGGTTCCCGCCGGTCAGTGCAAACGTGACCAACACCGTGGCGCTATGTCCCGGCTACTTCGGTGGGACGTTCGCCCAGCGCGATGACCTGCGAGGGCAGGGCAATCGCCTGTGGCAGA
>CAZGSB010000036.1:0-28279 GCA_964528275.1 uncultured Anaerolinea sp.
CGGGTTCGAGGTCGGCGATGATCTCCATGGCGCGGACTTTCGGCGCTCCGCTGACAGTGCCAGCAGGGAATGCAGCACGCACCAAATCAAACGCGGTCAGTTCAGGTTTCAACTTTCCTTCGACGTGCGAGACGATGTGCATGACATGCGAATATTTTTCGACGGTGAAGAAATCTGAAACGCGCACAGTGCCGTATTCGCACACGCGCCCGAGGTCGTTGCGTCCGAGGTCAACCAACATCACATGCTCGGCGCGTTCCTTCGGGTCGGCGAGAAGTTCTTGCGCGAGAGCGTCGTCAGCGGCGTTATCTTTGCCACGGGGTCGCGTCCCAGCGATCGGGCGGAGCGAGGCGGTTCTTCCTTCCAAACGCACGAACATCTCAGGTGACGATCCGCACAAGTAAAGCGGCTCACCGTCCACAGTTCCGAAATCAAAAAAGAACATGTACGGCGACGGGTTGAGCCGGCGCACGGCGCGATAGACATCGAACGGCTCGACGTTGGTCTCGCGCGTAAAGCGCTGCGAAAGCACCACCTGAAAAATATCGCCCGCCAAAATATTTTCCTTCGCGGCGCGCACCATGTCTTCGTACGTGCCCTGCGTGTGATTCGACTTGACCTTCGACGGCTTGACCTCGACCTTCGGCGCGGGTGGCAGCGGCTGTTCTATGCGCGCGGCGATCGCGTCCAGTTTTTGGTTCGCGGCGTCGGTATTACCATCCAACACATTGGCAATGAGGAAGATGCTGCGGCGCGCATGGTCAAAGGCGACGATGGTATCTGCCAGCATGTAGATGCCGTCGGGGATGTCTGCGCGCTTCATTTTCGCGCTGAGAGTGGGTTCAAAAAACCGAACCGACTCGAACCCGAGAAAGCCCACCAACCCGCCCGTGAAGCGCGGCGCGTTCGGCACGCGGACAGCAGGAAAGCGATCCATCTCGGCTTGCAGAAAGCGCGTCGGGTCGCCTTCGACCTGGATGATGCGCGAACCGTGTTCATCTTTGATCTCGATCTCATCATCGCGCAAAATATATTCCGCGCGCGGCTGGACTCCGATGAACGAATAGCGTGCGATGCGCTCGCCGCCTTCGACAGACTCCAGCAGGAACGACGCGCCGTCACCGCGCAGTTTGAGATACAGGCTGACGGGAGTCTCGAGGTCAGCGGAGATTTCTCTTATTATCGTTTGTACTTGTGTTGATTCAAGTAACATAGGTCTCCTTATTTACCAATTACTAATTACTAATCTTGTAATTGGTAATTGGTGATTGGTGATTGGTAATTAAAAACAGAATCCCCTCCTGTCCATTGGGACGAGAGGGGAATCTCGTGGTGCCACCCAAGTTAAACGCCGTTTTAACAAAAAATTCCTGCGTGATGCACACAGGAAATCAAAGCCAGCGTCACTCTTTTAGTTTGCTAGTTGGATAGTTTGGTGGTTCTGTAGTTACTATCCTTCTAAGAAACTCTGCGGGGTAACGGGTGCAGTTCCCGTCTCTGGTACTCGCTACTATTCGACTAATCTCTAATTATCTAGTCTCTAGTATCTTTCTCTTCACAACTCGGAGGTCCATTCGACTTCTGCGCTTTTGCCTCGCTTTCAGAACTTCTGCTCGGCTCTCTGGAAATCGCTTTGAAGTGTACTCGTCCTCGTCAGCGTTTTTAATTTATGTTGGGCGGGATTGTATGACGGAGGGAGGGGAATGTCAAGAGGCGAAAGACTAAACTTCATGTCTATATAGTTCTTCTTTGCTGGCGGAAGAAATATTAAGTATTGCTCTTGAGAGCCAAATTATTATGACATGAAACGCGTTATGCATATCATTATATGCAAATTCGCTCGTTACCCATTTTTGATAGGGTTTATTAGCCTTATCAACTGGGTTATTATGAGCTATTCTCCCAAACAAAAACATATTCAGGATATCTCTATGCGTTAGTTTATCTGTTTTGGTTTCAGCAGCTACCTGATCTAGCTTTATATTTAGCATTTTTCTTTCAAATTCGAAATATTTTTTCCATTTCTCAGATATCCCAGGGTCATTACAGAGTTCGGCAAGTTTACTTAGCGAAATATCGTCCTTATCTTGAAGGAATATTCTTAGGTGCAACAAGATCGCGTCTCGTTGCTCATCACTAGGTTGATGAAACTCAATCTGCTGTTTTCCGTTCACCTCCATAATTTTGAAGCCGACTATTTTATCTTTTCCATCAAAATAAGAAAAGCTTCTAATATGTTCAGCGCGTTCAATAAAATCTCGGAGGCGTTTTTTGGTTTTAGGTTTCATATCTTTCCATTTCTTGTTACACTACTGAACACATTATATGACAAGCTGGTTTTTTACACATATTGATACGTACTCCTATCATAACCCTATCGAATTTATTTAATAGTTCTTGGACTTTCGCGGAGACCTGTCAGGTCTGGAGGTGACGGGTATACTTCGCCAAACTTTTCTTGCGAGGGAACCCATGTCCACGATCAATGCTTTTGTCCTGAAACACATCCGCACCTTTGAAATGATCGGCGTCGTGATGCGCATCTTCAGCTTCAGCCTCGTCAGCTGGCTGGGACCTGACAGTCCCTTCATGTTCGTGTGGGTCTTCAACACCATCGATGCCCTCCTGCTTTCATGGTGCGCCATCCTCAAAAAGGACCAGGCGTACACGCTGTTGAATGTCTTTTGGGTGCTGGTCGGTCTGGTTGGAATTTTACGGGCGGGGAATTTCATCCATCCGTGAAAGGGCGAGGAATCAAATGGGCGGACACGCAGGTCCGCCCCTACAAAATCATTCGTGCGAATCCGTGTAATCCGTGGCTAAGATTTCCTCCACTCCGCATATCGAATCCCCTTCAAATCCTCCGCGCGGATCATGGTCAGCAGATCGGGGCGGGACTTGCGCGAGTAGACCTTGTACAGCGCATCCTTCGGCGCGGCAACCTTCGCGTTGATATCCACCCGTTTCTCCACGAGGGCGATGAGTTCGAGGCGGTCTACGATGCGGAAACTTTTGCCGAGTTCGAAGGCGATCAAGTCCGCGTGACCGGCGTACAGCCAGCCCTGGTCGTCCGCGCGGACGCCGTGGAGTTCGACCCAGATGTACGTGTCCTGAGTCAAGCCGTCCCTGCGCGAGAGGCGTTTGAGGCTCTTGACGTCCACGCGGAAGGTCTTGCCGTCGCGTTCCATCACGTAGTCGTAATGTTCATCCTTGTTCGAACGCCCGGAGGAGGCGACGATCTTGAAACCGTGTTGAACGGCGAGCCGCGCAAAGGAATCCTCCGCGCGGCGACCAATCTCCAGCGAATCCTTTTTATCGTAGCGGTTTCGAGAGTTTTTGGTAAACATCATTCAATGCTGACAAGCCACAGAGACCACAGAGTTCGCCGAGAATAATTCTCAAAATCTCTGTGCATTCTGCCGTCTCGCACCGCCGTGCTCGCGGCACGGACGGTGTGGCTGAGAGGTTTTCTCACTCCACGTAATCGCACCAGCCTTCGTACTTCGCCACTTTGCCGCGGATCGCCTCGTGATACACGTTTTGGATCTCGCGCGTGATCGTGCCCGATTTGCCGTCGCCGATCTTGCGGAAATCGATCTCGCACAAACCGATCACTTCGGCGGCGGTGCCGCACACGAACACTTCGTCGGCGTTGTATAACTGGTCGCGCGAAATGGGGGCTTCGCTCACGGGGTAGCCGAGATCAGCCGCAATGGCGGCGACGGATTCGCGCGTGATGCCCTCCAACACCGGCGCCGTGGACGGCGTCAAAATTTTCCCTTTGCGCACCACGAACAAATTCTCGCCGGTGCATTCGGCGATGTAGCCTTGCGGGTCGAGCATGATCGCCTCCTCGAAACCGAGCCGCACCGATTCGGTTTTGGCGAGAATGCTGTTGACGTAATTGCCCGAGATCTTCGCCTTGGTCATGCTCACGTTCGGGTGATGGCGCGTGTACGACGAAATGTTCGCGCGGATGCCCTTCGCCAGCGCCTCCTCGCCGAGATAGTTGCTCCACTGCCAGACGGCGATCATCAGCGCGGGCTTGCCCGCATCGATGTTCAAATTCCACGCGCCGCCATCGAGGTACAACAACGGGCGGATATAACACTCGTCGAAACCGTTGGCGCGCACCGTGTCCTTGATCGCCGTGGACACCTGCTCCACCGTGTACGGCAAATTTCTGAACCCGAAGATCTCCGCCGATTTGAGCAGGCGCTCCGAATGTTCCTGCAAACGGAAGACGGCGGGTCCCTTCGGCGTTTTGTACGCGCGGATGCCCTCGAACACCGCCGCGCCGTAATGCATGACCGGCGTCAGCATGTGCACGGTGGCTTTCTCGAACTCCACCAACCCGCCGTCTTTCCAGATAAATTTCGATTCCATGCCCATGATTCAATTCTCCTTTTGATGGTGTAGGGGCGAGGTCATCTCGCCCCGTGTGTGATTCAAACATTGGGCGGGAAGACCCCGCCCCTACGTTTATAAATTTTTCAATATTTCTTCCGTCATCTGCCGCGTGGATAACGTTCCGCCGAGGTCTGCCGTCCGCGCGCCAGCGGTGATGACTCTATCCACCGCGGATTCGACCGCGGCGGCTTCGGCTTCCAGCTTGAACGAATGCCGCAACATCAACGCGGAAGACAGTATTGTACCAATCGGATTCGCGATCCCTTTCCCGGCGATGTCCGGCGCGGACCCATGGATCGGTTCGTACAGCCCGATGACGCTCGCTTCACGCGCAGGGATGGCTGGCTCGCCCAAACTGGCGGATGGCAACATCCCCATCGACCCCGCCAGCACCGACGCCTCGTCCGTGAGGATATCGCCGAACATGTTCTCGGTGACGACCACATCCATCGATGCGGGAGCGGTGATGAGTTTCATCGAGGCGGTATCCACGAGCGTGTGTTCGAGTTCGATGTCGGGGTTCGCTGTTCCAATTTGAGTTGCCACCTGCCGCCACATCCGCGAGGACTCCAACACGTTGGCTTTATCCACCGAGGTCACTTTCTTCTTCCGTCCGCGCGCAAGATTGAAAGCCAGTTCCACCACGCGCTTCACTTCGTAGTCGTAATATTCCAGCGTATCCACGGCGCGCTCGTGACCATCCTTCCTCTCGCGCATCTTGGGCTGACCGAAATACAGCCCGCCCGTGAGTTCGCGCACAACGATGATATCCACGCCTTTGAGTCTTTCAGGTTTGAGCGGAGACGAATCGATCAGCGCGGGATGCACTTTGACAGGACGCAGGTTGGCAAATACGCCGAGTCCTTTGCGCAGGGCGAGCAGTCCGCGCTCGGGGCGGTCTTTGGCGTTGGGGTCGTCCCATTTCGGTCCGCCCACCGCGCCGAGCAGAACCGCGTCTGAAGCTTTGCAATCGGCGAGGGTTTCATCCGTCAGGGATGATCCGTATTTGTCGATCGAACATCCCCCCATCAGGCGTTCCTGAAAGTTGAAGGAGTGTCCGTATTTGGCGGCGACTTTTTCGAGCACACGCACGGCTTCAGAGACCACTTCAGGTCCGATGCCGTCGCCGGGTAATAATGTTATTTTGAATTCCAAGATGAGTCTCCAGTAATGACAATGGACGATAGACCATTGACCATCGTCAATTGTCCATGGTCCATCGTCGTGATGTTCAATGAGCAATCATTAATCCGTATTCAACCGAGTCGGCTAAAGCCCGCCAACTCGCTTCGATGATGTTCGTCCCCGCGCCGACGGTGCTCCAGCGCGAGGTGGAATTGCGCGTGTCGATCAACACGCGGGTGATGGCTTCGGTGCCGTGGTCTGAATCCAGGATGCGGACCTTGTAATCGGACAAATGGAAATCCTTGATGCGGGGGTAATACCCGACGAGCGCTTTACGTAACGCCAGGTCCAGCGCGTTGACGGGACCATTGCCCTCGGCGGCGGTGTGCAACACTTCGCCTTGCACGCGCACTTTGACCATCGCCTCGGCGAAGATGCCGCGTCCCTGGCGGTGCTCGACGTTGACGAAGAAGTCGATCAACTCGAACGGCGGTTTGTAGCCATACTCCTGCCGCTTCAGCATGATGGCAACCGACGCTTCCGCCGCCTCGAACGAAAAGCCGCGCGCTTCGAGTTCCTTGATCTCGTTGAGGATCGGCACGACCTCGGTGCCGTCCACTTCGACGCCGTGTTCCTCGGCTTTGCTCAACAGGTTGCCGCGCCCTGAAAGATCGGAGACAACAACGCGCATCTTGTTGCCAACCGTTTCAGGCTGGATGTGTTGATACGATTGCGGTGAGCGCCGCGTCGCCGCCACATGCACCCCGCCCTTGTGCGCGAATGCGGATTTGCCGACGAACGGCAAATGCTCATCGGGGGTGAGGTTCGCCACCTCCGCAACGAAGTGCGATAGATCGTACAAGCGTTGGATATGTCCTTGCGGCAGGCACGAATAACCCATCTTCAACTCAAGGTCCGCCATGATGGAAACGAGGTTGGCATTGCCGCAGCGTTCGCCGACGCCGTTGATGGTCCCTTGCACCTGGATCGCGCCCTGACGAATCGCGATCAGCGAATTGATGACGGCGCATTCCGAGTCGTTATGCGTGTGAATGCCAAACGGATGAGCGACCGCCTCTTTCACTCCATCGACAATTGATTCAACCTCCCACGGCAACGTGCCGCCGTTGGTGTCGCACAACACGACCGTCTCTGCGCCACCGCGGATTGCCGCGCGCAAGGTTTCGAGCGCGTACGCGGAATCCGCTTTGTAGCCGTCGAAGAAGTGTTCAGCATCGTAGATGACTCGCTTGCCGTTGGACTTGAGATACGCCACCGATTGTTCGATGATGCGCAGGTTATCTTCGTAGGTGGTTTGCAATACTTCGGTGACGTGTAACGTCCACGTTTTGCCGAAGATGGTGCAGACCGGCGTGTGCGAGTCGATCAGTGCTTTGATGTTGGCATCGTCTTCGGGTCCGCCTTTGACGCGGCAGGTGGAGCCGAATGCCGCGATCAGCGAGTTCTGCCATTGCATGTCGCGCGCGCGCTCGAAGAACTCGACGTCTTTGGGGTTCGAGCCGGGCCAGCCCCCTTCAATGAACGCGACGCCGAGTTCGTCCAGTTTTTGCGCGATACGGACCTTGTCGTTGGCGGAGAGGTTGAATCCTTCGGATTGTGTCCCGTCGCGCAGGGTGGTGTCGTAGATTTGGATTGGTTGCATAGGTATCCGTTTTCAGCCACAGAGAACACAGAGAGCTTTGAGTTTCTTTCTCAGAGTCTCAGTGCACTCTGTGGCTAACTAAGGTTTGCCTCGAAGGCGGCAATCTCTTTTTCAAAGTTTATGATGTATCCGAGTTCGTCCACGCCGTTCAATAAACAAGTCTTGCTGAACGCGTCGATCGGGAAGGGGAACGAACCTCCGGGGTAGGAAACGGTTTGGGAGGCGAGGTCAACCGTAAGGTCGGCGCGAGGCGCTTCTTCCGCCAGGTCGAAGAGCATCTTGTGAGTCTCCTCGTCCACGACGATGGGGATGAGTCCGTTCTTCAACGCGTTGCTGCGGAAGATGTCGGCGAAGGATGTACTGATGACCGCGCGGATGCCCCAGGCAGTGAGCGCCCACGGCGCGTGTTCGCGGCTCGAACCGCACCCGAAGTTGTCGCCAGCGAGCAGGATTTGCGCGCCCTGCGATTCAGGTTTGTTGATGACGAATTCGGGCTTGGGCGATTTGTCGTCGTTGTAGCGCCAGTTGTAGAAGAGCGCGTCGGCGAGACCGTGCTTGTCGGTGACCTTGAGGAATTGCGCGGGGATGATCTGGTCGGTGTCGATGTCATTGACGGGGACGACGATCATGCGGGAGGTGAGGGTGGTGAAGTGTGCCATTTTGATTTCCGATTTTCGATTTTGGATTTTGGATTTACGATTTTATTCATACGCCGCTGGTTGAGTAGACCCGAATGCTCTTTGAGGGTCGTATCGAAACCAGCATTACAACTAAACTTTCAATTGCAAGTTGTGGTCTCGATACGACGGCGGAACAATGTTATCTTGCAAAGACGTACTGGTTGCCGCCGTCTACTCGACCACCGATTACTTCCTACCTCCAAACACCGCCAGCTCATAGATGCGCATGAAACAATCCACATCGTGATACCCGATCTCGCGGAGCCAGTCACATTGCAGTTCGACGGGCGCGAGAATATTGGCGGCTTTGTCGGGACGGGTTTTGTATTCGGTTTCGATCTCTTCCAACGTGCGCGCGCCGCCGTTTTGTTTTTCGATGGCATAGCGTGCCGAGGTGTAGTGACTCTCGAACAAGTCCACAGTGAGTTGCGACGCCGATGACACATGTTCGATGTTGATGAACCAGCCGTCGGGCTTGAGCAGGGAGTAAATCTCTCGATAGAGTTCCCGTTTGCGGACGTCCGTCTGATGGTGGATGGAATAGCCCGACACAATCGCATCAAACGGACCTCTGGAACTGATTCGGTGAACCCAAGCCGTATCGCCATAGTCGAGATTCATAAAGTCGAGTTGACCCGCGAAGTCTGCGAGAGCGTTACGGGCTTGGGCGAGCATCGGCTCTGAAAAATCTGCCAACACGCCGCGCGCTGACGGATACTCGCCAAGAATCGTCGCGCCAAGGATGCCGTCGCCGCAACCGAGATCGAGGAAGTTCCCGACGGGCTGTCCGCTTGATTTGAGAACCGACATCATCACCAGCAACTGTTCCTGCGCCAACGGGATGGCGGCGCGGTACGAGAGAAAGCGGTTGACGATTTCAGGGAGTTTCCAGATGGTGGCGTTCATGATTTACGATTTTCGATTTACGATTTACGATTGACGATTGACGATTGACGATTAACGATTATTTGGTTATATCCGCTGGTTGAGCGCGAGCAGTCGAAACCAGCAATAACAAGTAGGTATGAAATTACATGATGTGGTCTCGATACGTCCCGCAAAGCCTGTCCTGAGCCTGTCGAAGGAAGCATCGCGGGACTACTCGACCACCAGATGAAACCTAAATCATCGTCCTCGGGTCGGTGACCTTTCCAGCGATGGCAGATGCCGCGGCGGTGATGGGGCTGGCAAGGAACGTTCTGCCTCCTTTTCCCTGGCGACCTTCGAAATTACGATTGCTGGTCGAAACCGCATATTGACCGGGGGATAACTGGTCGCCGTTCATCGCAATGCACATGGAGCATCCTGCTTCGCGCCATTCCGCGCCCGCTTCTTTGAAAACTTTATCGAGCCCTTCCAATTCGGCTTGCTTTTTCACATCCTGCGAACCAGGGACGACCATCACACGAGTTCCATCTGCCACTCGTTTGCCTTTGAGGAACGCCGCGGCGAGGCGCAAATCCGAGATGCGCGAGTTGGTGCATGAGCCGATGAAGACCACATCCAACTTTTGACCTAACAACGATTGACCCGGTTGCAAGCCCATGTAATTCATTGCTTTTTCGAATGCCGAGCGTTGCGAGGCTTCGGTGAACGATTCAACAGCCGGGATGCGGTCGGTGATGCGCATGCCCATGCCGGGGTTGGTGCCGTAGGTGATCATCGGTTCGATCTCTTCGGCGTTGAGCGTGATGGACTTGTCGTACACCGCGCCTTCGTCGCTGGGCAGGGTTTTCCATTGGGCTACGGCTTTATCCCACGCGTCTCCCTTGGGGGCGAACTCGCGTCCCTTGAGGTATTCGAAGGTCGTTTCGTCAGGGGCGATCATCCCTGCGCGCGCGCCGCCTTCGATAGACATGTTGCAGATCGTCATGCGTTGTTCCATGCTGAGCGAGCGGATGGCGGAGCCGGTGTACTCGAAGACATGACCCGTCCCCCCACCCACGCCGATCCTGGCGATGAGGGCGAGGATGATGTCCTTCGCGGACACGCCGGGCGCAAGTTTTCCATCCACGCGGACTTCGTAGGTCTTCGGCTTTTTCTGCAACAGGCATTGCGTCGCCAGCACATGTTCCACTTCGCTGGTGCCGATGCCAAACGCCAGCGCGCCGAACGCGCCGTGCGTGGCGGTGTGACTGTCGCCGCACACAATGGTCATGCCGGGTTGCGTGCGCCCGAGTTCGGGACCGATCACATGCACAATGCCGCGGTGCGGACTATCCATGCCGTGCAGGGTGATGCCAAACTCCGCGGCGTTGACCTCCATCTGTTTGATCTGCGCCGCGGCAAGCGCATCCGCGATCGGGACGTGGAGCGGAGTCGTCGGGATGGAATGGTCCATCGTGGCGAGCGTCTTCTCGGGGCGGCGGACTTTGAGTCCACGCTGGCGCAGTCCCGTGAAGGCTTGCGGCGAGGTCACTTCGTGGACCAGGTGCAAATCGATGTAAAGAACCGCGGGAGCGCCGCCCTGTTGGGTCACGATGTGCGCGTCCCAGATTTTGTCGAAGAGAGTTTTGGGCATAACGTTGCTTCCGATTTCATAAGTAATCTGGTGGTTGAGTAGGCGGCGTTCGCCCGCCGTATCGAAACCACCAGGTTTCAAAAGTAATTTTTGTAAGAAGAGCCATTTTGGTTAGTGGTGGTTTCGATACGACCTGCGAAGAGCACGCAGGTCTACTCAACCACCGATTTACCAATTACTATTTACCAATCATCCCAACATCACTCCATGCATCTGGTTCGCCGGGGTCGGGTTGGCGCCTTCGGTCTGCGCGACGATCAACTTGTTGAGCGCATTGATGTATGCCTTGACGCTGGCGACGATGATATCCGAGTCTGCGCCGTGCCCGCCGAACACGCGCGTGTATGGGATCTCGGTCTGCGCGTCCATCGTCTGCTTTTTGTCGTCCTTCGGCAAAATGCGGACGGTCACTTCACCGAGCGCGTCGATGCCTTCGGTGATGGCGTGGACGTTGAACTCGAGGAGCGTGTTGTCCACTTTGACGATATGGTCAACGGCTTTGTACGCGGCGTCCACAGGACCCGAACCCATCGAGGCATGGAGATGCACCTTGCCGTCGGGTCCTTTGAGTCGGACGGTGGCGGTGGGCATGCCCATCGTCCCGCATGTCACCTGCAAACCGTCCAGGAAATACACATCGCGCGGACGATAGAACTCGTCGGCGATCAACGCTTCGAGGTCGGCATCCACGATCACTTTCTTGCGGTCGGCGAGTTCCTTGAAACGCGCGAAGGCTTTATCGAGTTCGACTTCATCGAGCGCATGTCCCATTTCGGCAAGACGGTTGCGCAGCGCGTGACGTCCCGAGTGTTTGCCCAACACCAGTTTCGTTTGATTCACGCCGACATCTTCGGGTCGCATGATCTCATACGTGGTCTGATGCTTCAACATCCCATCCTGATGAATGCCCGCTTCATGCGCGAACGCGTTCGCGCCGACGATGGCTTTGTTCGGTTGCACGACAATGCCCGTGTAATTGCTGACCAATTTGCTCACCCGAGAAATTTGAGTCGTGTCGATCCCCGTTTCGAGATTGAACACCGGTTTGCGAGTCTTCAACGCCATCACAACTTCTTCCATCGAAGTATTGCCCGCGCGTTCACCGATGCCATTCACCGTCACTTCGGCTTGACGCGCGCCGGCGCGAATGCCCGCCAGCGTGTTCGCCGTCGCCATGCCCAAATCATCGTGACAATGCACCGAGATCGTAATGCCGTCGTGCATCCCCGGCGTGTTTTTGAGGATGCCGTCGATCAACGCAAAATACTCGTCGGGGGTGGTATACCCCACCGTGTCGGGAATGTTCAACGTCGTCGCGCCAGCCTTGATCGCTTCGCCCAACACGACGTACAAAAATTCAGGGTCCGAGCGCCCTGCGTCCTCGGGCGAAAATTCAACATCATCGCAAAACGATCTGGCGTACGCCACCATTTCAGACACGCGCTGCACCACCTCTTCGGGGTCCATCTTCAACTTGTGCTTCATGTGGATCGGCGACGTGGCAAGGAAGGTGTGAATGCGCGGATGCATCGCCTCCTGGACTCCCTCCCACGCCTTTTCGATATCGGATTTATTCGCGCGCGCCAGCCCGGCGATGATGGGGACTCTCGCATCACCCCCGCTTGCGGCTGCTCCGCCCACCTCAACCGCTATGCGTCTGACAGCTTCGAGGTCGTCGGGCGAGGCGGCGGGAAACCCCGCTTCGATGATGTCCACGCCCATGCGCGCCAGCGACCGCGCCACTTCGAGTTTTTCCGCCGAAGTCATCGTCGCGCCGGGCGATTGTTCGCCGTCTCGCAGCGTGGTGTCGAATATCCTAACGTACTTCTTGTTCGTCATGGTCTCTTCCTCTCCGTGGTTGGTAATTAGTAATTGGTAATTGATGCTCAAATTACTATCCTGCATTCACGACTCGTCTCTCGGCATGTCACCCTGAGCGATCGCGAAGAGTCTCTACCATTGTCATAGAGTCTTCCTCGTCGTGGTAATGATTCTTTGCTCCGCTTGGAATGACATTACCTGAGGGATTTACTAATTACCATTTACCAATTACTCTGCTTTCTTTTTCCAATTCTCCGGTCTCAACGACCGCACCGCCGCGCCTGCCCGCCACATCTCCGAATCGCGGATGGCGGCGAGTTCCTTGTCGAGATGGTCGCGATAATCGGGGCGGCTGTTCGATTCAAGCGTAATGCGCGCTTCGTTGCCGCTCTTCACCGAGGCATACAATTCCTCGAACACCGGCTCCACCGCCGCACGGAAACGCGGATGCCAGTCGAGCGCGCCGCGTTGCGCGGTGGTGGAGCAGTTGGCATACATGAAGTCCATGCCGTTTTCGCCGACCAGTCGAATGAGCGATTGCGTAAGTTCCTCCACCGTCTCGTTGAACGCTTCGCTGGGCGAATGTCCGTTTTTGCGGAGCACGTTGTACTGCGCTTCCATGACCGCGGACAACGCGCCGATCAGCACGCCGCGCTCGCCCGTCAGGTCCGAATACACTTCGTTCTTGAACGTGGTCGGGAATAAATATCCCGCGCCGATAGCGATGCCCAACGCGACCGTGCGTTCGTAGGCGCGGCCCGTCTTGTCCTGATGCACGGCAAAACTCGCGTTGATGCCGGAACCGTCGAGGAAATTCCTGCGGACACTGCGACCCGACCCCTTGGGGGCGACCAGCGCCACGTCCACATGCGGAGGCGGGATGACGCCGGTATCGTCCTTGAAGGTAACGGAAAATCCATGCGAGAAATACAGCATGTCCCCTTCGTTCAAACTTTCCACGATCTTCGACCATTCCGAACGCTGGCCCGCATCCGACAATAAATATTGGATCACGGTCCCGCGTTCGGCAGCTTCCTCAACAGGGAACAGCGTCTCGCCTTCGACCCAGCCGTCTGCGATGGCCTTGTCCCAGTTCTTCGTCCCCTTGCGTTGACCGACGATGACCTTGATGCCGTTGTCGCGCATGTTCAACGCCTGCGCGGGTCCCTGCACGCCGTAGCCGATCACCGCCACCACTTCATCCTTCAACACCTCGCGCGCCTTTTCAAGTGGGAACTCATCGCGCGTAACGACTTCCTCTTCCACACCGCCAAAGTTAATTTTTGCCATAATGAATTCTCCTTGTTATGTCATTGCGAGCGAAGCGAAGCAATCTCCTCGCACCCGCAATGAAATTATTGTTGGTTATCATGAGATTGCTTCGTCGCCGCTTCGCGGCTCCTCGCAATGACAGATGCGTACTACGGCGCCATCTCCGCCAGTTCCATCACATCTTCATAGCGATTACCGTTCGTGCCAGCCACGCGGCGCACGCCGTCGTTGACTCCGCGGGTCATCGAGACCTGACCCGTGCGCACCATTTCGACAATGCCGATCGGGCGGAGCAGTTCGATCATGCCTTCGATCTTGTCCTCGGTGCCGGTCACTTCGACGATGACCGAATCCGCCGCCACGTCCACGATGCGGGCGCGGAAGATCTCCGCCAGCCCGTTGACCTCGGCGCGGCGTTCGGGACCGACCTGTACTTTGATCAGCGCGAGATCGCGCGTCACGTTGGGCTGGTGCGTCACATCCTGCACGTCGATCACGTTGACCAGTTTGTACAGGTTCGCTTCGATGCGATGCGCGTCGTCGTTGCCGTTCGGGCAGTCCACCACGATGGTCATGCGCGACACGTCAGGTTTGTCCGTCCGCCCGACCGCCAGCGACTCGATGTTGAAATTGCGGCGGCGGAACAACGACGCCACGCGGTTCAACACGCCAGGTTTGTTTTCGACCAATGCGATAAATGTATAGTTCATGTTTTTCTCTCCTTCGTCATTGCGAGCGAAGCGAAGTGATCTCCGTCACTGTGTTGGGGATTGCTTCGCCCTACGGGCTCGCAATGACGGGTTATGTTATGCCTTTACCGGTCTCCGTATCATTTCATGCAACGCCGCGCCTTGCGGCACCATCGGGTACACGGCTTCTTCCTGCTCCACTTTGAATTCAAGCACAACAGGACCTTCGATCTTGCGCGCCCACGCGATGGCTTCGTTCACCTCGTCGCGTTGAGTCACCCGCCGCGCAGGGACTCCGTGCGCCTCGGCAAGTTTCACAAAATCAGGCGTGAGCATGTTCACGGCTGAATACCGTTTGTCGAAGAAGAACTCCTGCCACTGGCGCACCATGCCGAGGAAGTTGTTGTTCATGATGGCGACCTTGACATTCGCGCCCTCCTGCACGGCGGTTGTCAACTCGGCGGCGGTCATTTGGAACCCGCCGTCGCCCGCCACCGCCCAGATCTCCTGATCCTTCGCCGCGAACCACGCGCCGATCGCCGAAGGGAGACCAAAGCCCATGGTGCCGGCGCCGCCCGAGGTCAGCCAGCGATTCGGTTTTTCCAGTTGGTAGTATTGCGCGGTCCACATCTGGTGTTGACCCACGTCTGTTGTCACGATCGCATTGCCGCCTGTCGCCTTCCAGATATCGGCAACGAGATGCGCCACGTACAGTTTGCCGTCCTCGCTCCAGTTCTTGATGTCGCGCGTATCGGACTCATCCTTCCAACTTTGTATTTCCTGCTTCCACTCGTCGTGGTCGTATTCATCCACCAGTGGGATTAAATCGCCGATCACGGTCTTCACGTCGCCGACCAGCGGGACGTCCACATGCACGTTCTTGTGAATTTCAGACGGGTCGATCTCGATGTGAATTTTCTTCGCTTTCGGCGCGTACGTTTTCAGCGTGCCGGTGACGCGGTCATCGAAGCGCATGCCGAACGCGAGGATCAGGTCGGAGTTTTGAATCGCCAGGTTGGTATACGCTTCGCCATGCATGCCCATCATGCCGAGACTCAATGGATGCGACGCTGGGAAAGCGCCGAGTCCCAACAGCGTGCTCGCCACGGGTGTTTGCGTCTTGACCGCGAACTGCATCAACTCGTCTTCTGCCTTCGACATCAACACACCATGCCCGCACAAGATGATCGGTTTGTGCGCCTTTTCGATCAAAGCCACAGCATCTTCGAGCAAGGCTTTCGGCGAACGCGTTACGGGTTGATAACCAACCAGCTTCACTTCTTCGGGATACACAAACTCACACGACTCGACCTGCGCATTCTTGCAAATGTCGATCAACACGGGACCCGGTCGCCCGCTACGGGCGATGTAGAACGCTTCACGAATCGTCTGCGCGATATCTTCGGCGCGCGTCACGAGATAATTGTGCTTCGTGATCGGCAACGTGATGCCGGTCACGTCGGTTTCCTGAAACGCGTCGCCGCCAATCAAATGCGCCGCCACTTGTCCCGTAATAAAAACAACTGGAACCGAATCCATCATCGCCGTCGCAATGCCTGTCACAAGATTCGTGGCGCCGGGACCCGAGGTCGCCATCGCCACGCCGACCTTGCCCGACGCGCGGGCGTACCCATCCGCCATGTGCGCGCCGCCCTGCTCGTGCCGCACCAACACATGATGCACGGGGTAATTCAACATCGCGTCGTAGATCGGCATGTTCGCGCCGCCGGGATAACCGAACACCACCTCCACGCCTTCACGCACCAGACATTCCCAAACAATTTCTGCGCCTTTTTTCTTCATTCTCTCTCCTATCGATTCCGTCATTGCGAGGAGGGCGTTAGCCCGACGAAGCAATCTCCGACTCTGTTGGGGATTGCTTCGCCCCTATCGGGGCTCGCAATGACGATAATAAAATTAACTTTTAAGTACCGCACCCGTATCCGCGCTGGTGACAAAATACGAATATCGCTTCAACCACTTGGATGTGGTTTTGGACTCAAACGGAGGCAGCGCCTCGAGCCGACTCTGGATCTCCGCCTCGCTCAACCGCACATTCAGGCTGCGCGCCACCAAATCGATCTGGATCACATCCCCAGCCTTCAACGCCGCGATCGGACCGCGCGCCGCGGCTTCGGGCGACACGTGACCAATGCACGCGCCGCGCGTCCCGCCGCTGAAACGTCCATCCGTAATCAACGCGACTTTATCGCCAAGCCCCTGCCCCATGATCGCGGACGTGGGCGAAAGCATCTCCTGCATCCCCGGTCCACCCTTGGGACCTTCGTAGCGCACGACGACGCAATCTCCCGCTTTGACCTTGTTAGCCAAAATTCCTGCCATCGCTTCATCCTGTGATTCAAAGATGACAGCAGGACCTTCAAACTTCATCATCGCTTCACTGACGCCACCAACCTTGACAACCGCGCCCTGCGGAGCGAGATTGCCGAACAAAACCGCCAACCCCCCGCGCTTGGAATGCGCGTTGTCGTATCTGCGAATCACTTCCTCGTCTTTGATGTCGTGTCCTTGAATCGATTCCCCCAGCGTTTTGCCTGTCACTGTCAAGCGGTCAAAGTGCAACATGCCCGTCCCCCACTGGATCTCGTTCAAGATCGCAGGGATTCCGCCTGCGCGATGCACATCCTCCATGTGCCACTTGCCCGCCGGGCTCACCTTGCAGATGTGCGGCACTTTATCGGCAACGGAATTAATTCGGTCCAACGGGTAATCCACGCCCGCTTCGTTCGCCAATGCCAGTGTGTGCAACACCGTGTTCGACGAGCCGCCCATCGCCATATCCAACGCAAAGGCGTCGTCGATCGCTTCGGCGGTGACAATGTCGCGCGGCTTGATGTCGCGTTCGATGAGGGTCACGATCTGCGCCGCGGCTTGCCTCGCCAACGCCTCACGTTCGGGAGTCTTCGCTAATGCCGAGCCGTTGTACGGGAGGGCAAGACCGAGCGCTTCCATCAGGCAGTTCATCGAGTTGGCGGTGAACATCCCGGAGCACGAACCGCACGAGGGGCAGGCAAATTTTTCCAGTATGGATAATCGCTTCTGGTCGATCTTCCCCGCTGAAAAAGCCCCCACGCCCTCGAACACCGAAATCAAATCGATCGTCTCGCCTTCGGGAGTCATCCCCGCTTTCATCGCCCCGCCTGAAACAAAAATGGTCGGGATGTTCACACGCATCGCCGCGAGCAGCATCCCTGGCACGATCTTGTCGCAGTTGGGGATGCACACCATGGCGTCGAAGCGATGCGCTTCGATCATCGTCTCCACGCAGTCGGCGATCAACTCACGGGAGGGAAGCGAGTACTTCATCCCCGCATGACCCATCGCGATGCCGTCGTCCACGCCGATGGTGTTGAACTCGAACGGCACACAGCCCGCCGCGCGCACCGCGTCCTTCACCAGTTTGCCGAAGTCCTGCAGGTGGACGTGACCCGGCACCACATCCACGTACGAGTTGACGATGGCGACGAACGGCTTGTTGAAATCCTCATCCTGCAAACCGGTGGCGCGCAACAAGGCACGGTGCGGCGCTTTCTCGTATCCTTTTTTGACGGTATCTGATCGCATATTTTCCTTTGACTCCCCTCTCCCTTTCAGGGAGAGGGGCTGGGGGTGAGGGTCAAAATAAAAGAGCCGCCCGTGGTTAGGGCGGCTTTTTGCATCTACTTGGGTGTGTGTTATTTCTTCACGCTCACCGTCGCCATCCTAACCGAAATTGGTCCTTCAATAATAAGGACTACAAGGACGACGATAATAAGGGAGAGCGAGATGACGAGGTTCATGGCTGGGTGATTTCGCCCGATTATAGGCTGAAACGATAATCCGTCAAGGGTTATATGGAAAATCGTCCGTTTAGATTCTAACCAAACTTCCATTCTTGACTCATTCCCTTCTCCGTCATAGAATGCATCCAATTAAATATTCGCTCTTATCCAGAGAGACCGAGGGAACGGCCCGTTGACGTCTCGGCAACCAGACAATTGTTATGGTGCCAACTCCGACAGTGAATGACGAACGTCATTCAAGCACTGGAAGATGAGAGGACGGAATCGTCACTGATACCTCTTCTTGTACTTTCAGGAGAGGTAAATTTTTTTAAATCTCTCCTGACGGGCGGATAAAAATCATCTTGACGTGTCAGCCTGAGTAGCGTCTCGCGCCACAGAGGGTCTCCAAACAATGTTGGAGATTCTTCGCCGCAAAAAGCAAGAGCGCGGCTCAGAATGACATACCAAAGGTGAAATCACACGCAAGGAGAGATTTATGTCCACTGTTATGCAAGACCGTCCATTTGGTTTCACTACGCGTCAACTGCATGCGGGGTACGAACCCGACGCGGTGACCGGCAGCCGCGCCGCGCCGATCTATTTGACCACGGCTTACGACTTGCAAAGCACCGAACGCGCCTCGCGGTTGTTCGCGCTACAGGAGGCGGGAAACATTTACACGCGCATCGGCAACCCGACCTCGAACATCGTCGAAAAACGGATCGCCGACCTCGAGGGCGGCATCACCGCGCTGGAGGTCAGTTCGGGTCACGCCGCGCAGATGACCGCCATCTTTGCCATCTGTGAAGCGGGCGACCACATCGTTTCGTCGTCGAAGTTATACGGCGGGACGGTGAGCCAGTTCAAATACACCTTCCCGCGCCTGGGCATCGATGTGACGCTGGTCGACCCATCCGACCCCGAGAACTTCCGCAAGGCGATTCAGCCCAATACCAAACTGATCTTCGGTGAGACGGTCAGCAACCCGTTCGCGAACATCTTCCCATTCGAGGAGGTCGCAAAAATCGCGGAGGAATTCCGCATCCCCTTGATGATCGACAACACCGCTGCCACGCCGTATCTGTGCCGACCCTTCGAGTGGGGCGCGCACATCGTCACCCACTCCACCTCCAAATATATCGGCGGGCACGGCGCGACCATCGGCGGAGTGATCGTGGACAGCGGCAAATTCAAATGGTCTGGGAGCGAACGGCATAAAAATTTCAACACCCCCGACCCTTCGTATCATGATGTCGTCTACGCCGACGACTTTGGTCCGCTGGCGTTCATCTCGAAGGCGCGGGCAGGGATTTTGCGCGACATCGGCGCCTGTCAGTCACCGTTCAACTCCTGGGTGTTCATCCAGGGACTGGAAACGCTGTCCCTGCGCATGGACCGGCACGTGCAGAACGCGCAAGCCGTTGCCGAATATTTATCCGATCATCCCAGGGTCGGTTGGGTCACCTATTCGGGTCTGCCGAGTCATCCCGATTACGAACGCGCGAAAAAATATCTCCCCAAAGGACCCAGCGCGGTGCTTGGATTCGGAGTCAAAGGCGGGCGCGAAGCGGGGGCGAGGTTCATCGACAACCTCAAACTCTTCACGCACGTCGCAAACTTTGGCGACGCCAAATCGCTCGCCATCCATCCCGCCAGCACCACGCACTCGCAACTCAGCGAGGAGGAACAACGCGCCGCCGGCGTCAGCCCCGATTTCATCCGCTTGAGCATCGGTCTCGAGGATATTGAAGATATTCTTTGGGACCTGGATCAGGCGCTTCAGCAGAAAGGATGAAGGATGAATTCGGAAGGATGAATAAGGTTGCGAAAATTCATCCATCATCCTTCCACCTTCATCCTTGCTCTTCCCATGCCCGTAAAAATTCCCTCCACCCTCCCCGCTCGCGCGACTCTTGAACGCGAAAACATTTTCATCATGGACGAAGACCGCGCCGCGCACCAGGATATCCGCGCCTTGCGCGTGGCGATCCTGAACCTCATGCCCACCAAGATCGCCACCGAGACGCAACTCCTGCGCCTGCTGTCCAATTCCGCACTGCAGGTCGAGGTCACGCTGGTGCATACCGCCACCTATGAATCCAAAAACACCGACGCAGACCACCTGCTGAAGCACTACGTCACCTTTGATGAAATCAACTGTGAAAAATTCGACGGGCTGATTGTCACCGGCGCGCCGGTGGAGCAAATGCCGTTCGAAGACGTGGATTACTGGAACGAACTGATTCGCGTCTTCGATTGGGCGGAGACGCACGTCGAATCCACGCTCAACATCTGCTGGGGCGCGCAGGCGGCGCTGTATCATCGCTATGGCATTCCAAAATACGACCTGCCGCACAAGATGTTCGGAGTCTTCGAGCACCGCGTCAAAAGTCGGACCTCCAGCCTGTTACGCGGCTTCGACGACATCTTCCTCGCCCCGCACTCCCGCCACACCGAGATCCGCCGCGCAGACATTGAACCGATCGCCGAACTCGAGATCCTCGCCGAATCCGACGACGCCGGACTCTACATCGTCGGCACACGGGATGGGCGTCACATCTTCGTCACCGGTCACTCGGAATACGACCCGCACACCCTCAAGACCGAATATGACCGCGACATCGACAAAGGCTTAACCATCCGCGTGCCGAATAATTACTATCCACGAGACGACCCGACCCAGCCGCCCACCGTCCGCTGGCGCGGTCATGCCAACCTGCTGTTCTCGAACTGGTTGAATTATCACGTCTATCAAGTGACGCCGTACGACATCCGGCAAATTCCCACTTGACACATCCAACCCGCCCGCATAGAATACCGCCCAATATCATGAACAAGCGCGGCTTCGGTACCATGACCATGACCATGACCACTACCTCCGGGTTCCCCCGTGAGGGTGTTGTGCTTGGGCAGAAGTAACCGAACCGCAGGTTATCTACACACACATAACGCCTCACGGAAACGTGGGGCGTTTTTATTTCTCAGACCTGACAGGTTTTAAAAACCTGTCAGGTCTCAAAGGAGATAAGTTATGAATCAAAAAACACTGGTAATGAAATTCGGCGGGACATCCGTTGGGTCGGCGGATGCGCTGGTCAATGCGACCCAGATCGTTCGCGATGCAAAACACGATTGGGAACGCGTCGTCGTGGTGACCTCTGCCATGGCGGGCGTGACCAACCTGCTCCTCGACTGCGCCGCCTCGGCTTCGCACGGGGAGGTTGATTCGCTTCCCCAAGCCGAATCCACGCTTCGGCAGAAACACTTCACCGCCGCCGACGCGCTGATTAAAGATTCTGGTGTGTGTGAATCAGCCAAAGCCGAAATCAATTTGCTTATTCTCTCACTCATTGATCTCTGCAAAGCCATCGCTGTCCTCGGCGAAGCCAGCCCGCGCGCGCTGGATGCGGTCGCATCGCTGGGCGAGCGGATGAGCCTGCCCCTGCTCACGGCAGTCCTGAACGACGCCGGGATAAAAGCTGAAGCGGTCGAATCAAGCCGAATGGTCGTCACGAACGATCACTTCCAGAACGCGCATCCCGATTTCAACCTCACAACAGAAAAAACGCGGGCGTTATTAAATCCACTGTTCGAGAAAGGCATCGCCCCCATCACCACCGGCTTCATCGGCGCGACGCCCGAAGGCGTGATCACGACGTTGGGACGCGGAGGCAGTGATTATTCCGCCGCGATCATCGGTAAAGTATTGCCCGCCGACGATGTATGGATTTGGACCGACGTGGACGGCGTCATGACCACCGACCCGCGCATCGTCAGCGAAGCCGTGACCCTGCCGGAGATCAATTACAACGAAATCGCGGAACTGGCTTATTACGGCGCAAAAGTGTTGCACCCAAAAACCATCCGCCCGCTGGTGGAGGCGGGCATCGGGCTGAGGATCTGCAACACGTTCAACCCGACGCACCCCGGCACGCGCCTCACGTCCAACGGCAGGGCGCGCACACCCGATAAGGTTGTCAAAGCCGTGACCGCCATCCGCAAACAACGACTCGTCACCATCGAGGGGCGCGGGATGCTCGGCGTGCCCGGCGTGGCGGCGCGGGCGTTCGGCGCGGTGGCATCCACCGGCACGAGCGTCCCGTTGATCACACAGGCGTCCTCCGAACAATCGATCTGCTTCGCCGTCCCCGCCGAGGTTGCGCCGACGATTTTATCTGCCCTCGAAAAAACGTTCGCCCGCGAGATCGAGGATGAAGATATCGACCGCGTATGGTCCACCGAGGATGTTTCCATTGTCACCGTCGTCGGCGCGGGGATGCGACACACGCCCGGCGTGGCGGGCAAGGTGTTTAGCCAACTCGGGAATAACAACGTCAACGTGCTCGCCATCGCGCAAGGCTCGTCGGAGGTTTCGATCAGCCTGGTGGTCGATTCAAGCGATACGGAGAACGCGGTGAAGGCGTTGCACAGGCTGATTGTTTCATAAAATCCGCTGGTGGTCGAGTAGTCCTGAGCGGAGCGAAGCGGAGACGAAGGGCGTATCGAGACCACCACTAACCTTGAAAATCTTTGAAACAAAATTACATTGCTTATTGCTGGTTTCGATACGTGGCGCTTGCAGCGCCACTACTCGACCACCAAATAATTATCAAAGGAGAATCCCATGCCATCCCCCATCCCCGTCGCTGTGCTCGGCGCAACAGGCTCTGTCGGTCAACGCTTCATTTCACTGCTCGATAACCATCCGTGGTTCAAGGTGGTCGCCCTCGCCGCGTCCGACCGTTCGGCTGGACAAACGTATTCCAAAGCCACGCGCTGGGTGCTCGATACGCCCATGCCCGACTATGCCAAAGACATGGTCATCGTGCCAGCGGATACGAATTCGGTGCAAGCGAAAATCGTCTTCTCCGCATTGCACACCGAAATCGCCAACGAACTCGAACCGCAATTTGCAAAAGCGGGCGCGGCAGTGTGCTCGAACGCCTCTTCGTATCGCCGCGGCGCGGATGTGCCGTTGCTCCTGCCTGAGATCAATGCCGACCACATCCACCTCGTCAAGGCACAGCGCAAAAATTATAACTGGAGCGGGTGCATCGTGACGAATCCGAACTGCACCAGCACGGGATTGACGATTGCGCTCAAGGCGCTCGATAACGCGTTCGGCGTGAAAAAGGTGTTCGCCGTTTCGCTCCAGGCGCTTTCGGGCGCGGGCTACCCCGGCGTCCCATCGCTCGACATCATGGACAACGTCGTCCCCAACGTGGCGAATGGCGGCGAAGAGGAGAAAGTGGAATGGGAACCGCGCAAGATGCTCGGCAAATTCGCCAGCGACAAGATCGAGCTGGCGGATATCCGATTCAGCGCGCACACGAACCGCGTACCGGTGATTGACGGTCACACAGTCTGTGCCAGCGTGGAGTTGACGAATCAAACCGACCCTGAAACTGCGCGCGCCGTCTTGCGCGACTTCGCCGCCCCCGCGTCGGCGCGGGAGTTGCCGTCCACGCCGCGACCAGTCATCCACGTCCGTGATGAAGCGGACCGTCCCCAGCCGCGCCTCGACCGTATGGCAGGCAACGGCATGACAACTGTCGTGGGCCGCGTGCGCCGCGATCCGCTGTTGGATTTGAAGTTCGTCGTCCTCTCGCACAACACCATCCGCGGCGCGGCGGGCGCATCCATCTTCAACGCGGAGTTGCTGGTGAACGAGGGATTGTTGTAGAATCGGTACACACGAATGCATCGTAGTGACGACTTTAGTCGCCGAACGACTGACGCGAAGCGGTTACTACGTTTCGTGATCTATCGAGAATAGTCAATGACGGAGACATCCATGAAACTGACCGACTTCAAAGTACTGACGTTCGATTGCTACGGCACGCTCATCAACTGGGAAAGCGGCATGCTGGCTGGGCTGGCTCCGCTCACCGGCAGGATGAAGCGCAAACTCACCCGCGACCAGATCCTCGAAGCGCACGCGCGACACGAATCGAGCCAGCAGGCGCAGACGCCGTCGAAGCGTTATAGTGAATTGCTGGCGGTGGTTTACAAGCGGCTGGCGGAGGAGTGGGAGGTCAAAGTCAACTGGGAGGAGTGCGTCCGCTATGGCAGTTCGGTCAGGCGTTGGAATCCCTTCCCCGATTCGGTCGCGGCGTTGAAGATTCTCAAGAAACACTACAAACTCGTCATCCTCTCGAACGTGGACAATGAAAGCTTCGCGGCGAGCAATAAAAAACTCGGCGTGGAGTTCGATGCCGTCTACACCGCCGAAGACATCGGCAGTTACAAACCTGCGGACGCGAACTTCGAATACATGCTATCCATGCTCAAGAGTCGCGGCTATGAAAAAGAAGACATCCTGCACACCGCCGAGAGCATGTTCCATGACCACGCGCCCGCCAACCGTCACGGTCTGCGCTCGTGCTGGATCTATCGCCGCCACGCGCAGGAAGGCTTCGGCGCGACCATGCACCCCGGCGAACTGCCGCACTACGATTTCATGTTCCACTCCCTCGGCGAAATGGCGAAGGCGCTGGAGGAGGAGAGGGGAGTTTGATATACTGGTTTTGATCTTTCGCCGCCCATAAGGAGTTATACAGATTGCAGGCTGGTTAAGACATAGTTGGGCAGTTCCTTGCAAAATTTAGGTGAGTCCATGCAAATAAAAACAGATGAGTTAGCATACTGGTTTTTTCGCCTAAATGGTTTTCTTTCAATCGTTAATTTTGTAGTCCATTCAGACAGAAGGGGCGAAACAGGAACAGACGCAGATATTTTAGGAGTAAGATTTCCATATCGGGCAGAATTGTTTGAGCGCCCCATGCCTGATCACCCTGAATTCACAAAATTTACAAGTCGCCCATATATTGCAATAGCAGAAGTGAAACGCGGGCTTTGTAACTTAAATGGTCCCTGGACATCTCCAGAGCGAAGGAACATTCAAAGAGTGCTTCGTGCAATCGGTGTACTTCCATTAGAGGATGTAGATTTTGTGGCAGAGAAATTGTACGAGCAGGGATGTTACAAAAATTCAAAGTTGTATCTTTCGTTAATCTGTGTTGGAGAGGCTTCAAATCCAGATGTTGATAACAGATACCCGCTTGTGCCACAAATCTTGTGGTCAGATATAAAGTCGTTCATATACCATAGGTTTCGGAATTACCGAAATGTGAAAACTTGGCATCAACACTGGGATGAGAATGGTCATAATTTGTGGAACCTGTTTGAAAACAGCCGCGACGAGCAGAGTTTTACAAACAATATTGAGTTGCTTACATAAAAACTGCCCAACAAAGCGCGCACCCCGTCTCACTGCGTTCGCGGGGCGAGCGGCCTGACGCTGGGGACTGCCGCCTTCGGCGGCGTGCGCCTCGCTTCGCGCTAGCAGTTTTCTACACCTTGTCATTTTTCTGGCTTGACGACTTCGCCAGAGTTGAACACCCGACAGATCGTTATGAACAAACCGGAACAACTATTAATCAGACTGGATGAAATCGGCAGGGCGCTTTCAAAGAAGCAGAATGCGCTGGCTCTGATCGGGCTGGGATCGGTGGGCATCGAGTTGGACCGGCTGGATCGGTTCTCCGACCTTGATTTCTACGTCGTCGTCACCGCGGGAAGCAAACCTCGCTACCTGGACGATTTGGGTTGGTTGACCGAGATCGCCCCGGTCGCCTATTCCTTTGCGAACACGCGGGACGGCTATAAACTCCTGTATGCGGACGGTGTGTTTTGCGAGTTCGCCGTGTTCGAGGAAGACGAACTGCGGAATACCGCTTTTTCTGCGGGGAGGGTCGTCTGGAAGGCGGAGGGCGTCTCGGGCGACATCGGCACGCCTCCACATTCCGCCAGGCGGACGCAACCACCTTCGACGGAGTGGCTGGTCGGTGAAGCGCTCACCAATCTCTACGTCGGTTTATTGCGTGACCGGCGGGGCGAAAAATTATCCGCCATGCGTTTCATCCAGGGCTATGCCGTTGACCGCATCCTGGAACTCGCGGAAAGGGTCGAAGCGGTTGAATCCGTGTCCGCGGATGAATTCAACCTCGAACGGCGGTACGAGAAGCGGATGCCCGGCATGGTCAAGGTCCTGCCTGAGGTCTTGCAGGGCTATGAACGGAATCGGGAATCGGCGCTTGCGGCAGTATCCTATCTGGATGGAAATTTTGAGATCAACACCGCCATGAAACAGGCTGTTTTGGATTTATGCGGACGGTTGGAATAGGTCCGACACGACGGTCCATGCGATGCCCACCACACCCAGGAGGTAACATGAAATTCCTACGATCGATGAACGCGGAAGATAAACTGGTGACGTCCTCCCTGCTGATCGGCTTCAGCGGGATCATGCTCGGCGCGGCGCTGAAGGATCCGGATGTGTTCGGGATCGTCACGATCCTGATGACGATCATGGTCGTGATCGGCACCTTCCGATTGAACAGCCCGCGGCTGAAATGGTTGTTGCTGTTCGGTCTCACCGCCGGCGTGCTCGAACTCTGGGCAGACTGGCTGCACGTGTCCGCCCTGAAGACCCTCGTCTACACCGACTACTTCGGGTTCAAGATCTTCGAATCCCCGTCGTACATGCCGATCGGCTGGTGGCTGACGTGCGTCCAGTTTGGGTACTTCGCCCTGCGGCTGAGCGAAACATGGTCGGCGGAAGCCGCGGCGGGCATCGTCGCGGTCATGGGCATGATCATTCCGCCCTGGTACGAGGAATTCGCCAAACCGGCGCGCGCCTGGTATTACACCACCACACACTTGATGATCTCGAACACCCCGCTGTGGATCATCCTCACCTACGGCGGATGCATGTTCGGCATCGCCACCCTGGCAATGCTGTCTTACGCGCCGGGCAAATGGGAACGCGCTTTCGTCGCAGGCATCTTCACCGCGGCGGGGTTCATGTTCTCGGCGGTCTTCTGGTACACCCTGTTGGGGTGAACCCCGAACAGCCGCCTCATGCCCCCGTTTTTCGTACACGGATTGCACGGACAATACGGATTCTGCCTTAAGAAGACGGAAAATATCCGTCCACTCCGTGAGTTCCGTGTACAGAAGTTACCCGCTGGACGTAAACGTCCAGGCAACGCCAACCAAGCCGACTGAAGTCGGCTGACACGAGTCCGCTTTAGCGGGCTTTGTAAAATTAGCCCGACGGTTAACCGTCGGGCGGGCAAGATTACCCTCGATACCTCGCATACGACCCCAGCACGCGCAACGTCAACGCGTATTCGCCGAGATGCTCGAGCGCGCGTTTCGATGTTTCCTCGTTCGTCGACCCGATGAAATCGATATAAAACAAATATTCCCACGGCTTGCCCTGCAACGGGCGCGACTCGATCTTGGTCAGGTCGATATCGCGCAGGGCGAAAACGCTCATTGCCTTGAACAGCGACCCCGGCTGGTTCTTCAACGTGAACACGATGGACGTCTTCGCTTCGCCCGCACCCTTCGACACGCTCAGGGCGGCGGGGATGACTGCTTCCCGTTGGACGGCGAGGAACCGCGTGAAATTTTCCGCGTTGTCTTCGACGCCCTCTTCGAGGATGCGCATCCCGTACAACTCCGCCGCGCGTTTAGACGCGATCGCCGCCGTGTCGCGCGCGCCCGATTCCTTCAACATCTTCACGCTCCCTGCCGTATCGTAGACCGCCTCCGCCTTGATGCCGCGGTTCTGCAAGTACGCCGCGCACTGCCCCAGCGCCTGCGGATGGCTGATCGCCTTTTTGATTTCGTTCAACTTCACGCCGGGGTTCGCGATCAGGCAGTGACGCACGCGCAGTAAATACTCCCCGGCGATGTGCAGGTCGTTCCGCAATAACAAGTCGTAATTCTGGTGGATGCTCCCCGCCAGCGAATTCTCGATGGGGATCAATCCCCCGTCGCACCGCCCCGCGTTGACCGCCTCGAACACCGCGTCGAACGACTCGCATGGATGCGTTTCCACCTCCCCAAAATAATCGAAGACCGCTTGTTCGCTGTACGCGCCCGGCTCACCCTGAAATGCGATGTTCATTGTTTCCTCAAGACCCTGTTGGTCGAGTAGTCCCGCGCATTGCACTGAGCTTGTCGAAGTGTGATCGTCGCGGGACGTATCGAGACCAACAAATAACCAAAGACACTCTGCTTACTGGTGGTTTCGATACGTGGCGCTAACGAACAGCGCCACTACTCGACCACCGACTGATCACTGATTACTTGGGCGAGATGACCTCGCCCCTACTGCCCCTCCGCCCACTCGACGATTTTCCGAAAGCCCATCTCCACTTCCTCGTCCGACGCGGCGAACGACATACGGATGAACCCTTCGCCGAGGTCGCCGAACGCCGAACCGGGCACCAGCCCCACGC
>CAZGSB010000037.1:0-27049 GCA_964528275.1 uncultured Anaerolinea sp.
TGGGTGGCGTTGGATGTAACGCTCTTCATCCGCATCGGGGATGAAGAACGAATACTTGTGCCAACCCGTGTGGATGAACAAAATATCGCCATCGTGAATATCGGCACGCTTCTCGATATCTTCAGGCGTGAACATGCCCACATCGTCAAGCATGTCGCTCAGGTCAACGATGACGCCAGGACCATAACACCACTCGATGGGGATCTGGTCAATGGTTTTGCCTTTGGTCACGAAATGCTTCGGCGCATCCAAATGCGTGCCCATGTGGTTGGATGTCATGATGTACTGTGCGTTCACTCCATGCTCCGATTTGCGTTTGATGTACTTCACTTCAAATGGCGGGTAGAAGGGCCAGAAGGAAGCGTCTTGGTTGAGGTCTTGCGAGAGGTCGTAGATTTTGGTCATTGGTAAACTCCTTGGGGTGAAATGAATGATTCGGTAATTGGTAAGTAGTAATTGGATGGCTATGAATTCAGCCAGGATAGATCGGCTTCGTTGAAGAGCGGGTCAGGCAGATCGTCCAGATTGATCGCAAGGTACTCTGCTTGTTCTTCTCGAATCGCTGGTTTTTTCTGCTCGGCACGAACGGCTTTCAGTCCGCTTGCAAAAGTATTCAACTGCCGCGCCAAGTCTGTTAGTTTCTTGACATACTCCTCCACTTCGTCAGGTTTCATCAACTGACGCTCTTTCGTTCGATTTAACCAAAATTTCGTTTCAAAAATGCTCCCACGCGAATAATACAGAAACTGGAGTTTCTCGCCAAAGTTAAATCGTCCAAAAGACTCGGCGATATTTGCGCCAACTGAATCGGCGGAACGAGCGATTTGCTTGCCAACAACATCTTTCGCAAACTCATCCCAACGCACAACACGTTTCCACACCGAGTCGGCAATCTCCTCGGCAGATTTCAACACCCGTAAATCTTCAAACGTAGCAGACATACCAACATCCTCCAATTACCAATTACTATTTACCAATTACAAATTGTACTTCTCCGCAAACGCAACCAACGCATCTTCAAAAATCCTCAACGGCGGTCTCACCAACCCCGCCCCCACCTGCCCAACGCCAGCGTTCTTGTGAGCGATGCCTGTATTGATTCGAGGTGTTATTCCGAGTTCTACTACCTTCCGAATATCAATTCCTGTCGGCGTGCCGCGAAACTCGAGTGCGGGCATGGTGAAGAACTTGCTTTCACCAAATGTGATCTCATACATCTCAAGCGTGGCATTCATCGCGTCCTTGGGCGTGCCGCCCACAAACGTGACAATCGCGGGCGCGGTCGCCATCGCAAAGCCGCCGATGCCTGCGGTTTCAGTGATAGCGCTGTCGCCGATGTCGGGGTTCGCGTCATCTTGTGAAAAACCTGAGAAAAACAGACCAACTGGAATTTCGGCAGGAGCCGTGAACCATTGTCGCTCGCCCAGTCCGCTGACGCGAATTCCAAAGTCCGTGCCGTTGCGCGCCATTGTTGTCACAATCGTCGAACCTTCCACGCGGTGCGCCGCGTCGGTCATCGCTTTGCACGCCGCCATCACAGGGTTCAACACGCTCAACGCGTTATCGCCAAGAAATTGCAACACCTCAGACATCGCCGCGCTATCCTTCATCGTCTTCGCGATCAACGGCGCGAGCAACTTCAAATACAACAGCGACCCCGCCTTGTTGCGGTTGTGTCCCTCGTCGCCCATGTGCAGAGCCTCACTCATCAGCGCGCGCATATCAATGCCATTCGACGCCGCCAGCGCATCCGCCAGCGCCACGCCCAGCACATCGTTCATCCAATGCAGTTTCTTCAACACATCATCGCTGTACGCGCCATAACGCAAAACTTTTCCGTAGCCCTCGTTCAAATTGGAAAACGACTTGTTGCCATGCTCGGCATTCTCAACGACATAGACTTTCATCGAAGCGGATGTGACTCCCGCCATCGGACCGACCGCGCCATGATGATGACACGAATCAAATTCGACCTCGCCTCTTTCCACCATTGCAGTTGCCTCTGCTTCGGACGCCGCTACGCCCTCGAACAGCATCGCCCCAATGATCGCCCCCCGCAACGGACCCGACATGCGCGCCCACTCAATCGGCGGACCCGCGTGGAGGAAGAGATTATCCTTCATCCCAGGGATGACATCGCGGGCGGATGCAACAGCCTTGAGAATTGGTCGTGCATCCATAAGGCGATTGATTGCGGTGGTGTTTGCTTCGTCTATGTTCATGATTGTCTCCGTGTGAGAATTGGAGGATTGGAGAATTCTCCAGTTCTCTAATTCTCTCTTTTATTTTTCATCCTCGCCAGCAACGCCGCCATCTTTTCATTTCCACCCGCAGGCGGCTTCCACTCCACATGCACAGCTTGCGCGCCTTGCGAAGTCAGGCTGTCGTAAAACGACTCCAGCCCCACATTGATCGCGGCAAGTGGTTGTTTGAGTTGATCCAAATTTACAGGCGTGAATTCATTCTTTTTATTTGCGCTAAATTGCAGGCTGATATATTCCACGGCTTCGGCGGCAGTACGGAAAACTTTGACGCCAGCTTCTTCCAATTGAGAGACTTGAGACTGGAGATTCTGTGGGTCGTCGTCCGTGCCAACCACCATCGCCACAAATTCCAAGTCTCCAGTCTCCAGTCTCTTTTCACGAATCTCCTTTATCACAGGCACCAACTCCCCCGCAGGGTCCATATGCGACCCCTCGCCCAAAACCACATCGAACAAAATCATCCCCACCTCAGAGTCAGCGGCTTCCTGCTTCATGCGGCGAATCCGTAAGTCGTTATCAATCATTGGATGGAGGCGACCGACCATGAAGAACTCATCTCCAAGGTCAATGATGGTGTGGGAGCGGCTGTGGAGTGGGTCAGCAAGTAATTGGTAATTGGTAATTGGGGCGTTGGAGTAGATTGGAGATAAAAAGGATTCCAGACCGAGTAGTGTTTCATAGGCAAGCGTGCCGCCTGAGAACAAACCACGCAAATAGAGATTGGAAACTGGAGAATGGGAATCTCTAGTCTCTAGTCTCTTTGCTTCAGTTCTTACTGCCATCTCAGCACACTCACTCAAACTGATCGCAAACTGCAAATTGCCGATTTTTCTCGCAGGAGGTGGATAGCCAATAAAATAAATGACAACTGGTTTGCCCGCGTTTTGCGCGGCAGAGATGAGACTTGTGGCAACATCGGGTGAGGGTGGCTTCGAGATTAGGACAATCACTTTCGTCTCATCGTCACGCGCAAGCGCGTCAAGCGCTTGATGCGCGGTGATCGCGCCGACATCCGATTTCAAATCGCGTCCGCCTGTGCCGATGGCGTGAGAGATGCCGCCGCCAAGATTATGGATTTGCGCCGTGACGGCTTGCGTCCCTGTGCCCGAAGCGCCGACTACGCCGATATTTCCGCGCCGTACACGATTCGCAAATCCCAGCCCGATGCCGTTGACAATGGCTGTGCCGCAATCGGGTCCCATCACGAGCAAACCTTTTTCACGTGCGGTCTTCTTCAAAGCGATTTCATCTTCAAGCGAGACGTTGTCGCTGTAGAGGAAAACATGTTTGCCAAGGTCAAGCGCTTCACGAGCAACACCCGCCGCAAAGCGCCCAGGCACCGAGATCAAAACCCAATTCGCGTCGGGCAATTGCTTTGCCGCGCCGCTCAAACTGCGCGGGCGGAAATCTTGTTGAGAATTGGAGGATTTACGGCGCGTGAGTAATTCATCTACTTTACCGATTGCTTCTTCTGCTGATGTTTCGTTTTCTGCTTTGATGACGATGAGCAAATCGTCGGGGTTGGCAGAGATGGATTCGGGCAGAAGGTTGTTCGCCGCGAGCAGGTCACGGTTGGCGGGGGTTGCCATGACGACGCCCGCATCCACGACGCCGCTCAAACCGAGCAAGCCGCGTTGCAGTTGCATCAACACGACCGAGTCGTAGTATGTCCCCGCGCGGACGTTCCACTTGACGACGGTCATATCGTCCTCACCACTTTCTCGATCTCTTCTGCCCACGCAAACAAAGATTCGTCACTGTTCCATTTGCCGACAAGTTGAAGTCCCATTGGCAGATTGTCTTCGTTCTTTGTCGTGGGGATGTTGATCGCAGGGAATCCGATCTGAGTCCATGGCAGGCACATGACAGGGTCGCCTGTGGCGGCGAGTCCGTTGGGTGCGGGTCCGATGGCGGGAGGGCAGAGCCAGAGATCTATGTTGTGGTCGATCATGGTTTGGGTGATTTGAATGCGGAAAGTGTCGCGGGCGCTTAAGAGAGATTGGAGACTGGAGACTGGAGAATTAGAGACTGTTTGTCCGCGTTTGATGAGGTCGGAGAATTTGGAGGAGTAGAGGGATTCGTGTTTGGCGAACCAGTCTTTGTGGACTTGGGAGGCATCGTACGACATGATGGCGTCGTGGCGCGATTTGATTTCATCAAAATCATCCATGATTTGCACGCGGCGTATTTCATAGCCTGCTGAGGCTAGTACACTGCACAGGTTGTCGAAGCAGGTTAGGGCGTAGTTGGAAGCGTTGGTTAAGTATTTACCTTCAGGGATTCCAAGAGTCGGCTTTCGAGTCGTAGTCTCAAGTCCCCAGTCTCCAATCAACAAGGAAGCAACACGTCTAGCAGTATCAACATCATTTGCAAAAACGCCAACATGATCGAACGTCGGTGAAAGCGGAATGACGCCTGCGCGTGAGATGCGTTCATACGTGGGCTTGAAACCGACCGCGCCACAAAACGCGGCGGGACGGATCACCGAGCCGATGGTCTGCGTGCCGAGGGTGGCATTGCACATGCCCGCACCGATGGCGGCGGCGGAACCACTGCTCGAACCGCCAGGGGTGTGATTGGGGTTGTGCGGGTTGCGCGTGGGACCAGGCGTGAAGTAGGCAAACTCGGTGGTGACAGTTTTGCCCATGATGAGCGCGCCAGCTTTTTTGAGTTGCGTGACGCTCGCCGCTTCATCGCCTTGAAGTTCTTCGGTGGGAAGTTTGCTCCCTGCTTGTGTGGTAAACCCTTGGACGTGAAAAATATCTTTCACACCGACGGTCATGCCGAAAAGCGGAGGACGGTTGTTTACATCAGGATATTTTCTTACAAGTTCTTCGGCGTCTTTGAGCAGTCGGTCGAAGCGATTGGGTTCAGGGATGAATGCCGATACTTCAGGCTCGCGGGAATCGAAGAGAGACTGGAGACTGGAGATTAAGTCTCGCGGCGAGAGTTCATTATTGCGGAAGGCGTGTGTGAGGTTGGTGATGTTCATTATTTTATTTATGCACCGCTGGTTGAGTAGCCCGAACGATAGTGAGGGCGTATCGAAACCAGCAAATAAGCAAAGTATTTTTGTTTCAGGAAGATATCTATTAACTGGTGGTTTCGATACGGGCTTCGCAACGAACGCTCAGCCCTACTCAACCACCGAGTTAACCATTAATTCTCCAATTCTCTACTTCTCTAACTCTCGCATCTTCTCACTCGCCAACTTCACCGCATCCACAATATGCTGATACCCCGTGCAACGGCAGAGATTGCCCGAGAGCGCGTGGCGGATCTCTTCTTCACTTGGGTTTGGATTCTGTTTCAGAAATGGGATCATCGTCATCAGAATCCCAGGGGTGCAATAGCCGCATTGCAGACCGTGTTTCTCCCAGAAGGATTGTTGCAATGGGTGCAGATTGTCCACGTCGGGCGCGAGTCCTTCGACGGTGGTGATTTCATGACCTTCGGCTTGCACAGCAAACATCAAACACGAACGTGCGGACTCGCCATCGAACATAATCGTACATGCGCCGCACACACCATGCTCACATCCGACATGTGTGCCTGTGAGTCCAAGTTCATGACGCAGAAAATCGCTGAGCAACATGCGCGGCTCGACAGTGCGGGTGTAGGTTTGTCCGTTTACGGTGAGGGTGATGGGTTGAGTCATTGAATATCCTTGGGTTAGACCATGGACAATGGACAATTAACCATCGTCTATGGTCTATTGTCTCTAATTCTCTACTCTGGCAATTGCCGTCTTTAAAGTCTGTTTCGTCAACGTCTTCGCCAAATGGCGTTGAAAGTCCACCGACGCGTGCATGTTGCCAAACGGTGTAATTTCATTTTCACTCGCATGAGTTGCGGCATCATCAATCAATTTATCAGTAATGCTCTCCCCCGCCAACATCCCTGCGGACGCAACCGCATCCACCGGTCCATCGCCCGCGTTGAGATACACGAGTTTCGCAGACTTGCACTTGCCTGCGTCATCCAATGTCACCAAGGTAGCAACGCCCATCATGGCGTAATCGCCCGAACGCGGCGCAACTTCCATGAACGACCAGCCTGTGCGCGGCGCATCGCAGGGGATTTCGATCTCGGTCAAAATTTCGTCTGGCGCAAGCGCAGTGGTGAACATCCCTGCAAAAAAATCTTTGGCGTCAAGCCAGCGTTCGCCCGTTTTATTTTGTGCTTTCAACCGCGCGCTCAACGCCACCATCAACATCGGCAGTTCCGCCGCGGGGTCGGCGTTGACGATGCTCCCACCAATCGTGCCGCGGTTGCGAATCTGCGGATGCGCGATGAACGGCACGGCTTCATGCAACAGCCGCACGCGCTTCTCGATCCTTTTGTCAAACTCAAGATGCCGTTCACGCGCCATCGCGCCGACGCGTATCACATCCCCTTCTTCACGGATGTAGCCCAACTCGCTCACACGGTTCAAGTCCACGAGCAGGCTGGGTTGCACCACGCGGAAGTTCATAGCTGGCACAAGGCTCTGCCCACCCGCCAGAATTTTGGCTTCGTCGCCGTGCTGGCTTTTCAAATCCAATATTTCTTTGAGCGCTGTCGGCGCATGATATTCGAATGGAGCAGGTTTCATAAAACCTCATTTTCAAGTGTCATTGCGAGGATCGCGTAGCACGCCGAAGGCGATACGAAGTCCGACGACATTGTACTCTTTAGAGTAAGCAATCTCATCTTGAATAGTTAAGCGAGATTGCCACGCGACCTGCTTCGCAGTCCGCTCGCAATGACACATCATTTTGTTGGATATAAATTCGCTTCGTTCGCACTTTCGGGTTGATTCTGGTTCCTGAAACTTTTCACTACCTCAGACATGATCGCCAGCGCAATCTCCTCAGGTGTGGATGCGCCGATGTCGAGTCCGATGGGGGCATGCAATCGCGCGAGTTGATTCTCATTCACGCCATCGTTCAACAAACGTGCGCGCCGTTTTTCGTTCGTGGTCTTGCTCCCCAACGCGCCGATGTAAAACGCGTTGCTGTTGAGCGCGATCTTCACAGCAGGGTCATCCAGTTTGGGATCATGTGTCAGCATCACGATGGCGGTCGAGCGGGTGATGGCGACTCGTTCAAATGCGGGTTCGATCCATTCCTGAATCAACTCATCCACATGAGAGAAGCGTTCTTCATTTGCCCAGAACTTGCGCGGATCGATCACTGCCACACGAAAGCCAAGCGTCTTTGCCAGCGACACGAGTGGCATAGCGATGTGGACTCCACCAACGATGATCAACTTCGGTGACGGAAGAAGAACATTGAAAAAAACTTCGAGCGAGTTGCTCAATTGCTCACGGCGCGGGTTACCTTTGTAAAGTGCGTCTATGCCAACTTTTAACACCGTCGAGTCCCATTCGTTTCCAAGCGCGCCAGCGACGACGCCGCTTTCAGAGAGCAAGGCTTCACGCCCCAACATCTCCGCACCGCGAAACACAAGAGCGTGAACGACTGGCGTTTCATTGTTTAGGTTATTTTTCAATACGTCAAAGAACTTTGGATCCAACGGCTGGACAAGGACTTCGATGCTTCCCCCACAAGCCAGGCCCACCTCCCAGGCAGTCTCGTCTGCCACGCCGAAATGGAGTAACTGCGGACGGTTCGTTTTGAGCGTTTCCAGCCCCGCCTCCACGACGGCATTTTCCACGCACCCGCCGCTCACCGAACCGACGATCTTTCCGCTGGCGGTGAGTGCCATGCACGAGCCAACCTTGCGCGGCGCGGAGCCCCACGTTTGAATCACCGTGGCGAGCGCAATGGATTCCCCGTCGTTCTGCCAGCGTTCGATGTCGGTCAGGATGTCGCGCATAAAAAATCGTTGGTTGAGTAGGTCGAGCGATATTCTCGACCGTATCGAAACCAACAATTTCATAAAAACGCTTGTAACTGAATTTACTCTTGTTACTGGTGGTTTCGATACGGGCTTCGCCCTACTCAACCACCATCATTTCTTTCGATCCTCTTCTTCACTTCCTCATAAAACACCCCCGCCAACTTCTGCGAGACGGGAACCATCAGCCGCGAGACCAAACTCGCCAGTTGACCCGAGACGTTCACATCCGCCGTCCAGTGAACGAGGGTGGAGTTGTCGGGTCCGTCGCTCATGGTCATTTCGCTGACGGCATCTGCCGCGCTCCCGGTGGCTGTGCCGTGCGCTTTGAGTTTGGCGCGGTTGGGTTCGTCCAATTCGAGGATGTCCACATCGCCCGTAAAACGCGCTTTGATCGAGCCGAGCCCTACTGAGACTACGCCGCGATATTTCTTGAGAGGTTCGATGGTTTCGATCTTTTCGACGCCGGGCACGCACTGCCCGAGTTGGTTTGGGTCGGTGAGGAAATCCCACACTTGTTTACGCGGGGCTTTGATGGATACGTCGCCTTTCAGTTGCATGGTTGCTCCTTGTCAGCGAGATAGGGCTGGAGTGTAGCACAGGGAGGAGATGAGAGTCAACGGGGCGGGCAGGCTGGGGAGCCGACGCAGGTTGAAATGGGGGAGGAGGCGGTTGGTTGTCCCGGCTTTGAAATTTTGCGTATCCTCGTTTCGCCCGGAGGGTTATCTCAGGTAACATGAATTCCTATTTCGGCAAGGGAATTGTATGCACAAAGAACATGCTCATTGCCCGTGAGTCGGTTCGTCACTCTTGCCTATCGCCATGCATCGCCCACATGGCGATTTTTATTTAGGAGGTGTCATTGCACAGAGTTGTTTCCGCGCCCACCAGGTTTGCATGAGGAGAATGAACGATGGCAACCAAAACCGGCAAAAAGAAACCAGCAGTAAAAGCAAAAACCCGCAAGTCGAATACTGTCCAGTCAAGACCAACTCAACCAATCACAGGAGAGAATGCAATGGCTAAAAATTCAATGATGGGCTACCTGCCCAACGATACGCCCCCCATGGGGCAGAATATATTGCTGGGCTTCCAGCATGTGTTGACGATGTTCCCGGCGACCGCGTTCGTGGCGGCGTTGTGCGGCTTCAACGTGGGAACGGTTCTTTTCATGTCCGGCGTGGGCACGATCGTCGCACTACTGCTCGCGAAATGGCAGATCGGCAAATTTATCCCGCTTTTCTATGGGTCCAGTTTCAGTTATATCGCGGCGTACCTCGCCATCGCCACCGAGATGACCGGTTCCGTGCCTGCGTTCGGCGTGCCGCTTCCCGACAATGTTTTGAGCACCATTCAAGCCGGCATCGTCGTTACGGGTTTGCTGAACATTGTGATGGGCTTCCTCATTCGCGCGCTCGGCAAAGACAAGGTTGACATGATCCTTCCGCCCGTTGTGACCGGCTCGATTGCGGCGATCATTGGTTTCGGTCTCGCATTCGCGGCACTTGGTCTCGCAGGAGCGAACTGGGGCATCGCGTTCATCACCTTGCTCGCGACGATCCTCGCTTCGGTGTATTTGCAAAACAAGGGATTCATCGGCATGTTGCCCGTGATCATTGGCGCGGTGGTTGGATATATCGCCTCTGCGTTGCTGGTTCCGGGGTCAGTCAGCTTTGCGGCTGTTGGCGCCGCCCCGTGGTTTGCCTTCCCCCATTTCACCTTCCCCACGTTTAGTGGCGCGCTTGTAGGGACGGCGATCTTCAGTGTTTCCATCATGGCGATTGCGACCATCCCCGAATCGACGGCGCACTTGTACCAGATCAGCCTGTATGTCGACCGGGTTGCGGAAGATATGGGACGCGAGAAATACGAACTCGACAAGAACGTCGGCTTCAACCTGATCCTCGATGGTATCGATGATTTCTTCAAGGGTTTGCTCGGCTCAACCGCGGGCACGAACTACGGCGAGAACAACTCGCTTATGGCAATCACTCGCAACTATTCCGGTCCTGCGCTTTTGATGGCTGGCGTGATCGCGATCCTGCTTGGCTTTGTCGGCAAACTCGCAGGCTTGATCCAGACCGTCCCGCTGGCGGTGAGCGGAGGCTTGTCCATTTACCTGTTCGGTGTGATCGGCATGCAAGGTATCGCGCTCATGCAGGAGCACAAGGTCAGCATGTTCAACCCGCGCAACCTGGCAGTTGGCGCGGTGATCATGGTGCTTGGCATCGGTGGCAACATCGGTTTCGACGGCGGCTTCCTGCCGATCCCGTTCCTGCAGGGAATTTTCCCCAGCGGCTTGCCCGCCATTGCGACGGCGGCAGTCGTTGGCATCCTGCTCAACGCGATCTTCTTGATCTTCAAGCCTTCGAACGATTCGTAATTGAGTCACGTTCAAACAAAAAACTGGATAACCTTGAGGTTGTCCAGTTTTTGATTCACCCTCACCCTAACCCTCTCCCGAGGGGAGAGGGGATTCTGCAAGCGCGTGCAGGGCAAGCGCGTACGATTTCCATCCCAAGCCGGTGATCTTGCCTTTGCACACCGCAGAAATCATCGAAACGTGACGGAATTCTTCACGCGCGTACACATTCGAGAGATGTACTTCGATCACGGGGATTTGAATCGCCGAGATGGCATCGCGCAGTGCAATGGAGGTGTGGGTATACCCGCCCGGATTAAACACCACGCCGTTCGCCCACGTCCGCGCATCGTGCAGGGCGTCGATCAGCGCGCCTTCGTGGTTCGATTGCAGACATTTGACTTCCGCACCCAGTTCATTGCCCAACTCGATCAATTTGTTGTTGATGTCGTTCAACGTCATCGAACCATACACATCGGGTTCGCGGGTACCGAGTAAATTCAGGTTGGGGCCGTGCAATACGAGTATTTTCATTGCTCCTCCAATACTTCATCCAATTTTTCCACTTCAACCAAAGCCGCCTTTCCAATTTCAACGGGCAGCGCAAAGCGAATCGCTTTAGACGTTTTCTTCTTGTCCACCCTCATCACACGGATGATCTCCGCGCGAGATAATTCTTCGGGGATACGAGTAGGCAACCCCAACGTTGATAACGCGGATTCAATCGCCTCAACCGTCCTTTCAGTTGTGACCCCCACCCGAGCCGCGTACCCCGCCTCGACCGTCATGCCGATGGCGATGGACTCGCCGTGGCTAAGTTTGTATCCGCTGACAAGTTCCACCGCGTGCCCCACCGTGTGACCCAAATTCAACGCGGCGCGGAATCCTTTTTCGTACGGGTCTTCCTCGATGATTTTGATTTTCACCGCCATCGCGCGCTTTACGATTTCTTCGAGATGCGTTTTGACCCAGGTCAAACCCTGCTGGCATAAGGCAAAGAGTTCGGGGTCGGCGATGATGCCGTGCTTGACCACCTCCGCCATGCCGGAGCGCAGGTCGCGGTCGCTGAGGGTGCGTAGAAGGCTGGGGTCTGCCAACACAAGTTTGGGAGGATGGAAAGAGCCGATGAGGTTCTTCCCTGCGGGCAGGTCGAAGCCGGTCTTTCCTCCGATGGACGCGTCCACCATCGCCAACAAGGACGTCGGGATGGCGATCCAGTCGATGCCGCGCATGTACGTGGACGCGGCGAAGCCGGTCAGGTCGCCGATCACGCCGCCGCCGAGGGCAATGACCGTGCTTTGGCGGTCGAGTCCGTTTTGGAGGAACGCCGCCCACAAGCGCGAAACCGTTTCGAGATTTTTCTGTTCTTCGCCCGCAGGGAGAATGATAGATTTTATTCCATTGAATTTTTCAAGATGATGTTTTGCCACGTTTTCATCGGTGACGATCAGGTCGCTGTAGTGCGAGTTACTAACTCGCTCTACAGAATCAACAATCACATCGTATTCTTCCATTGCGGAGAGATGATGGCGACCGAGTGTGGTTTGAATCTCACGGGAGATTTGTTCAGGAGTTTTACCATCCACCCGGAGTTGTAGCGGAAATGAACCATAGTGCTCTCTGCGGCTTTCAAGGTACTCGATGAGTTTTGCGGTCAGGTCTCCCGCCAGCAATGGACGTTCGTTCGGGTCGTTTTGCAGGCGTTCGACCAGGGTTGGCAGGTCAGCCGTGAGGAAAATAATTTTGCCATTTGCCTCCACCAACGAACGATTCTCTTCGCGCAGAAGCGCCCCGCCGCCGAGCGCGATGACACTTTCCCTGCCGCTGATAATCTGATTGAGCGCTTCGGTTTCCAACTTGCGGACCTTCTCCATGCCGTCCGTTTCGACGAGTTGAGGAATTGTCATACCCGCGTTGGTTTCGATGATCTGATCGGAATCGACAAACAGCAGGCGAAGATGATCCGCAAGGGCTTTGCCGATGGTGGATTTGCCAGAGCCGGAGGGTCCGTAGAGGAAGATGTGCATGGGAAGAGTGAATTTTGAAGGATGAAGGATGAATTGAAGAAAGTGGTTTGTGGTTATTCCCAAAAAACATGAGGGGTGTTATCCATCGGCAAATCATCCAGCGTTGCCTTTCGGAGCGATTCAAAGCGCGGTTTCATTTCGGCAAGTGAGTCGCCGCCGAGTTTTTCGAGCAGGGCATCGGCTAACACGAAAGCGGTCATGGCTTCGAGGATGGGGGCGGCTCTGGGGACCGGGCAAAAATCGGAACGTTCGTAGCGGGTGGGCGAGTCGGTTCCCAGGGCAAGGTCAACCGTCTGTTGGGGAAGAAGCGTGGTGGCGATCGGTTTCATCGCGGCGCGGATGACGATCGGTTGTCCGTTGGAGATTCCGCCTTCGGTGCCGCCGGCGCGGTTGGAGGCACGAGATACGAGATACGAGTTGCGAGTTTCCAGACGAATGGCGTCATGCGCTTCTGTCCCCAGTCGTTTCGCATTCGCAAACGCGTCGCCGATTTCAACTCCTTTGATGGCTTGCACAGACATGACCGCCATCGCAAGTTTGGCTTCGAGACGTTTATCCCATTGCATGAAACTACCCAACCCGACGGGAACATTGAGCGCGACGATTTCGAGGATGCCGCCGAGGGTGTTTTTGCCGTGGATGGCTTTTTCGATCTCATCGCGCATCTTTTGCGCGGACGTGATGTCTGGGCAGCGCACGTCGGACTCTTCGGCGCGTGTGAACCGTTCCGCGTACGGCATATCGCCGAAGTCTGCCGTCACTTCGCCGATGGAGGCAACATACCCGCCAACGACGATGCCAAATTGATTCAGAAAATGTTTGCAGACTGCGCCAGCGGCAACGCGCATGGTGGTCTCGCGGGCGGAGGCGCGTTCGAGCGCGGGGCGCAAATCTTTATAGCCGAATTTGACCGCGCCTGTGAGGTCGGCGTGGCCGGGGCGCGGGGCGGTCATCGGTTCGACGGCTTTGCCCTTCCATTTGACATGGTCATCATTCTGCACGATGAGCGCGATCGGCGCGCCGGTCGTCTCACCAGCCATCACGCCGCCTGTGATCCGCACGGTGTCCTTTTCGATCTTCATTCGTCCGCCCGAGCCGTAGCCTTGCTGACGGCGCGTCAATTCTTTGTTGATGACCTCGGGGGGTAATGGCAAGCCAGCCGGGATGCCATCGAGGATGGCGGTGAGGGAGGGTCCGTGGGATTCGCCGGCGGTGAGGAAGCGTAAGGGCATGGGTGCTCCAAGAATAGTAATTGGTAATTGGTAATTGAGGAGCGAAGAATTAGAAATTAGAGACTGGAGATTGATGGTTGTTCAACGGCTTGATACAGAACATCTCTGGGCGGGTTGCATCCTGTCCAACTTTCAAAAGCGAGAGCCGCTTGTTCGATCAACATACCGAGCCCGGTGGTGGCGTGTAATCCATGCGAGCGGGCATGTTTTATCAATTTGGTTTCTCCTGGATTGTAGACCAAATCGTAGATGGAAATATGCGAAGGCAATGACAAATTTTCGGGGAGCGGAGATTGGTCTGCGTTGGGGGTCATGCCGAGGGGAGTGGTGTTGACGATCAAGGATGAAGGATAAAGGATGAAGGATGAAAAATCAGTAATTTGTAAATGGAATTTAGGGAACGAGGATGCAAGTTGTTGGGCTTGTTCGATGCGGCGGGCGGCGAGAGTGACTGTCCAGCCATCGTTGAGGAGGGCGTACACAACCGCACGAGCAGAGCCGCCAGCACCTAAAACGATTGCCGATTTGCGATTCGCGATTGGCGATTTACGATTTACGATTGACAATTGATGATTATCGAGGAATTTGTTGAGGTCGGATAGAAACCCTGGCGCGTCGGTGTTGTCGCCGATGAGTTTGGCGCCTCGCATATAGATCGTGTTGACCGCGCCGATGGCTTGGGCAGTGGGGGTGAGTTCGTCGAGAAATTCGATCACATTTTGTTTGTGAGGGATGGTGACGTTGAGTCCGTGGAGTTCGCCAGAGCGGACACGATTGAGCAAGGTTATCAGGCTTTGTTTTTCATCGGGGCTAATGGGAAAGAGTGAATATTCGCCTTGAAGGTTGCAGGCTTGGAGGGCGGCGGTGTGGATGCGAGGGGAGAGGGAATGGGAAAGAGGGTAGCCGATGAGACCGAGGTGGAAGAGGGTCATGTTTCCCCCCTCACCCCTACCCTCTCCCGCTGGGAGAGGGAGTTTAGCACTTCAAAAAAGTTGGGGAAGGTCTTAGAAACACAGGAAGGATTCTCGATCGTCACGCCGTCGAAGCGCAAGCCGATGAGGGAGAATGCCATTGCCATGCGGTGGTCGTTGTAGGTCTGGATGACGGCGGGACGCATCTCTTCGCAGGGATGGATGGTCATGCCATCTTCGTGTTCCTCCACGCGGACGCCGAGGCGCGCCAGTTCGGTGCAAGTCGCGTGGACGCGGTCGGTCTCTTTGACACGCGCCGAGGCGATGCCGCGAATGCGGGTGGGCGAATCAGCAAAAGGGGCGATGGCGGCGAGGGTCTGGGCGGTGTCGGGGATGTCGCGCATGTCGATGTCGATGCCGTGTACGTGCGAGTGACCAGTGACCAGTAAGCAGTGATCAGTTTCTTCGACGGTACATCCCATTTGTTGAAGGACATCGAGGAAGGCAATGTCGCCCTGGACGGAGTTGCGCGAGATGTTTTCCACTTTCACCGTCCCACCGCAGATGGCAGGGGCGGCGAAAAAATACGAGGCGGCGGAGGCGTCGCTTTCAATGGGATACGAGTTACGAGTTACGAGTTGCGTATCCTGTAACTTGTAACTCGCAAGTGGAATGCGAAAGGACTTATAGCCATCCCTTTCCACTTCGACGCCGAAGTCTTTCATGATGGCGAGGGTCATATCCACGTAGGGTTTGGAGTTCAGTTCGGTGAAAAGCTCGACCTCGACGGGGGTTTGTGCGTACGGGGCAACCATGAGCAGGGCAGATAAGAACTGGCTTGAAATATTTCCCGCGATCCTTGTCTTGCCTCCGTACAAGCCGCGAGCCGCGATGAGCACGGGAAGCGTGGCAACCGAATAATCGGGGACGAGTTTCCAGGGGTCGTATGGTTCGTCATCTTTTTTATCCACCAGCGGGTTGATTGCGTGGAGCAAATCCCCGATGGGGCGTTCCCGCATGCGCGCATCGCCGTCAATGAGATATTCGCCGAAGCCAAGTTTGACAAAAGCCGTGAGGAATCGCGCGGCAGTGCCGGCGTTGCCAATGAAGAGTTCGGCTTTCTTGGCTGGGATTTCCCCGCCCAAACCGGTGACGGTCATCGAGCAATTCGCTTGATCGAGTTGAACGTCGAAGCCGAGGGTTATGAGCGCGTTGGCGAAATATTCCGAATCATCGGAAAATAACGCGTTGGTAAGTTGCGTCCTCCCCTTCGCCAGCGCAGAGATGAGCAAGGCGCGGTTGGTCAGCGACTTGGAGCCGGGCACGCGGACGGTGGCGAGGAGGGGGTGAGGGATGGGGGTGATGCGCATTTTGGTAATTGGTAAATGGTAATTGAGGACGTGGAGGATTTGAGATCAGAGATTAGAGATTAGAGACTGGAGGCCTGCCCTGAGTATTGTCGCAGGATTGGAGATTTGTTGACAATTGATTCGTAATTCGTGCTCGATTCTTCGAGCAGGTTTTCCAAGCCGTCAAAATTTTCGTCGCGCAGAGCCGATTCGATTTCATTCAACGAGTTGCGAAATGCATGGATGGCGTTCAAGACATTGTCACGGTTTGATTTCAAGATTCCCAGCATCATGTGGGCGGGTGTGCCGGCGAGGCGACTTGCTGAGCGGAAGCCGGGACCGATGAACGAGGCAAAGCCTCGCGGCGTGGATTTCGCGAGTGCAGACGAAAGCAAAAAAGGAAGGTGGCTCGTGGAGGCAAACACCAGGTCGTGCTCTTCGGCGGTCATCTTGATGGCGTGGGCGCCGATGGCGGCGATGAGTTCGTTCGCAATTCGTATTGCGTACTGCGAAGTCCGTTCGAGGGGAGTGACGATGAACGGGGCGTCCTGGTACAAATCCGCGTCGGCGTTTTCGAGGCCGAGTTTCTCCTTTCCACAGATGGGATGCCCGCCGACGGGGTCGAAGTTTGCGGGCAGGGCGTACATGGCTTCGGTGATCGCGCGTTTGGTGGAGCCGAGGTCGAGGATGGTAGCTGGGTATTGGGTATTGGCTGTTCGTAACTCGTGCAAAATGTTGAGGATGGAGGGAACGGGGGTGGCGAGGATGAGGAGATTGACCCTCACCCCTAGCCCCTCTCCCTTCTGTCCCCTTCGGGGATGCTTCGCGAGGAGAGGGGAGAAAGTCGAGGCGTGGTCAACGATTCCCAGGGACTGGGCAAGTTGAACCGTGGGGAGATGCGAGTCGAATCCGATGATGCGCGCGCATTTTCCTTTCAGGCTCATGGCGAGCGAGCCGCCCATCAGTCCCAGCCCGACAATGCCGACGGTGGAGTCCTTGAGCGAAAAGCCATCCTCCATGGTTCACCAACCCGTTGTGACAGGCTTCGCAACCGGCGCGATGCGGCGACCCATCGTCTCGGCGATCGCTTTGACCTGCCTGACCATTTCGGCAAATTTTTCGGGCTTGAGTGATTGTTTGCCATCGGAAACCGCGTGCGATGGGTCGGGATGAACTTCAACGATGAGACCATCTGCGCCTGCGGCAATGGCGGCGCGCGCGATCGCGGGAACGTAATCGACATGACCGGTGGCGTGCGACGGGTCGAGGATCACCGGCAGGTGCGTGAGTTGTTTGAGCACGGGGATGGCGTTGATGTCGGTGGTGTTGCGCGTGGATGTTTCGAATGTGCGGATGCCGCGCTCGCACAGGATCACCTGTTTGTTGCCGCCCGCGAGCAAATATTCGGCGGACATGAGCAGTTCTTCGATCGTTGCAGAGAGTCCGCGCTTGAGCAAAACGGTCTTGCGTGTTTCGCCCAACATGCGCAGTAAATTGAAGTTCTGCATGTTGCGCGCGCCCACCTGGAACACGTCCACATATTTCAGCATCAGGTCGAGTTGCACCTGCGACATGATCTCGACCACGATGGGCATGCCGGTGGCTTCGCGCGCTTCCGCGAGATATTCGAGACCTTCCTCGCCCAGCCCCTGGAACGAATACGGCGACGTGCGCGGCTTGAAGACTCCGCCGCGCAGGGCGTTCGCGCCCGCCTCTCTCACCGCCTGGGCTGTTTCCAAAATCTGCGAGCGACTCTCCACCGAGCAGGGACCCGCGATGAGGGCGATATCGTCGCCGCCGACATGGAAGCCGTCGATCGGGAAGACGGAATTTTCGGGATGCACCTGGCGTGAGCCAAGTTTGAACGGTTGAGAGATGCGTTTCACGGTTTCGACTCCATCGAGAATTTCAAACGGGTCCAGCGACGGGATGTGGAACTCGCCCACCGCGGCGACGATGGCGGTTTCGACCCCGTAGGTGATGTGGGGCGTCAACCCGTGTTGCTTGATCGCGGCGACGACTCCCTCCAGTTGTTGCGGGGTGTAGTTGGGTTTCATTACGATGATCATGGTTTCTTCTCCTGGAAATTCGGTGGTCGAGTAGCCCGTGTTCGTCGGGGCGTATCGAGACCACAGGTTTTCAAAAATAATTTTGTTACAAGAATTGCTTTGGTTAGCGGTGGTTTCGATACGTCCTTCGTCTCCGCTACGCTTCGCTCAGGACTACTCAACCACCGAGCATGAATCTTATTGCGCCGCGACCAGATCGGGCCTCAACTTCACAGCATCGCGCAGATAAACGTGAGTGATTTCTTCCTGTGAAAGTTCCGTATTCCAATGCACCATCACACGGATCACGCGCGGCAGGCTGTTCGGCACGGGGATCTCGCGGGCGCATATCATGGGGACGAGTCCCCAGCCCATTTGGCGCGCCGCCTGCGCGGGAAAGGTGGAGGCGAGGTCGTCGGTGACGGTGAAGATGGCGGAGCCAACGTCTTCGGGGATCATCCCCGCGTTGGATTCCAACATCGCCTCCAATAATTCCCGCGTCGCTCCGAGAATGAGGTCTGGTTCGTCTGCGGCGACGGTGGTCGCGCCGCGGATTCCGCGTGTGGGCATATAGGTTCTCCTGGTTGACCCTCACCCCTAGCCCCTCTCCTTTTCAGGGAGAGGGGAAGCGAGGGTAAATGAAAAGAGCGAGACCGTTGTGGTCTCGCTCTTGAGTTACAGAGGGTTATTCTGTCTACTTAAGCGCCACGAACGGCAACCGAGTCTCGGAAACCGTAATAAAAGTAAAACGCAAACCAGCGGGCAGACTTAAGCATGTTGGGCGCTATTCTATGCCTTTGTATCAAAGCCGTCAAGTGACAGTTCAAGTCAAATTCTTTTTATTGGGTCAGCATCAATCCAAACCCAAGCAGGAGCAGGCTGAGTGACAGAAGCGGCAGGACAACAAGTATTCTGGTTTTGTGATTGGGGAAACGACGTTCGATCATTTTTACGATGTGCATTTGAACCTCCGTTCAACGCGACTGAGTATACAACAGTTTAATGCTTTCATTTGATCGCCTCTTTATATTTTGCCGCAAACTGTTTCGCCGTTTCAACAGGATTTTGACTCCCCCCAATCGCCTTCACGCACGCAGAGCCGACAATGACTCCATCCGCGAGTTGCCCGACCTCCTTCGCCTGCTCAGGCGTGCCGATGCCAAATCCCACGCATACCGGCGCGGATGTATGCGCTCGAACACGATTTATCAAATCGCCCAATCCCTCTGAAATGGACGAACGCGCACCTGTTACCCCCGTAACTGAGACCAGATAAATAAATCCCTTCGCATCCCTCGCAATCGTTTCCATGCGCTCATCGGGCGAAGTCGGCGCGAGCATTTGAATTAACGGCAGGTCTCGATACGACGGCGAAAGAACGTCGCCATCTACTCGACCTGCGGTTGCCATCGATGTAAATTCCTCTGCTTCTTCCATCGGCAAATCGGGGATGATGAATCCGTCCGCGCCTGCTTCTTTCGCGTCGCGGATAAATTTCTCAAGTCCATACGCCAGCATGGGGTTGTAATAGCCCATCAAAATCAGCGGAATGGTCACGCCGCGCGCGCGCAGTTCTTTCACGGCTTCGAGCGATTTCTTGACCGTGATTCCCTTTTCCAGCGCAACCTGTGTGGCTTGCTGAATCACAGGTCCATCGGCAAGCGGGTCGGAGAAAGAAAGACCAACCTCAATCAAGTCCGCGCCGTTTTTGGCAAGCGCTTCGATCACATCAATGGATGTTTCCAGATCGGGATAGCCCAATGGGAAATAGGGCATGAAGATCGGTTTGTTTTTGAAGGCATTTTCGATTCGGTTCATGAGTTCTCCAAGTAATGTCATGCTGAGCGAAGCGAAGCATCTCTCGCACAGTGTAAGAGACCCTTCGCTCCGCTCAGGGTGACATATTTTATATATTGCCTAATTCCTTAATCACGGTATTCAAATCTTTATCACCTCGCCCCGAAAGATTGACCAGAATCACCTGATCCTTCCTCATCGTCGGCGCGCGCTTGATGACCTCCGCCACGGCATGAGATGACTCTAACGCAGGGATAATCCCTTCGGTGTGGCACAAGGTTTGGAAGGCACGCAACGCTTCTTCATCCGTTGCGGAGGTGTAGAAGGCGCGTTCGTTGTCGCGCAGCATGGCATGTTCGGGACCGACGGCGGCGTAGTCCAACCCTGCTGAAACAGAATGAGTCTCTGCGATCTGTCCATCTTCATCTTGCAAGACATACGTCCGTGTGCCGTGAATGACTCCCACACGCGCTTTTTCCGCGTCGCCGAAGCGAGCTGCATGTTTACCCGAAGCGATTCCGCTGCCGCCTGCTTCCACGCCGATGAGTTCAACTTGCTCATCATTTACAAATCCGCTGAAGACGCCGATGGCATTCGAGCCGCCGCCCACGCAGGCGATAACCGTATCAGGCAGGCGTCCCGCGTCTATGAGCATTTGTTCACGCGCCTCACGCCCGATGACAGACTGAAACTCACGCACGATGGTCGGGTACGGATGCGGTCCGAGCGCAGAACCCAAAAGATAATGCGTGTCACGCACATTCGTCACCCAATCGCGGATGGCTTCGTTGATGGCGTCTTTCAAAGTCTTCGTGCCCGACTCCACGGGGCGAACTTCCGCGCCGAGCAACTTCATGCGAAAGACGTTCGGCTCTTGGCGGGCAATGTCCACCGAGCCCATGTACACAACACATTCCAATCCAAGTAGCGCCGCCGCCGTTGCGGATGCGACTCCGTGCTGACCTGCGCCAGTCTCTGCGACAATGCGCTTCTTGCCCATGCGCTTGACCAACAACGCCTGTCCCAACGCATTGTTGATTTTGTGCGCGCCTGTGTGTGCCAAGTCTTCACGCTTCAAATAGATTTGTGCGCCACCCAATTTTTCAGAGAGACGTTTTGCGTATGTGAGCGGCGTGGGTCTGCCAACAAAGGTCGCCATCAACTTATCGAATTCCGCGTTGAAGGCAGGGTCATTCCGTGCCGAAACGAACTCACGCTCCAACTCAATCAGCGCGGGCATGAGCGTTTCGGGGACGAATTGTCCGCCGTAGGGACCGAATTTGTGGGGTAATAGTGTTGTCATAATTCCTCTTGGTGGGTGGTAATTGGTAAGTAGTAACTGGTGAGTAGTAATTGGAGATTGGAGATTTACCAATTACTATTTACCAATCTCCAATCTCTTGACTTCCTTCACAAACTGAATCATCTTCCCCGCATCCTTCTCCCCTGGAGCGGATTCAACACCCGAAGCCACGTCCATGCCCCAAGGGTTGACCTGCTTCACAGCGTCCGCGACGTTTTCGGGGGTGAGTCCGCCCGCGAGCAGGAGCGGATATTTTTTTGCAAGTTTTGCGGCGGCTGTCCAATCGGCGGTGACTCCGCTACCGCCGTAGACGCCTTTGACGGCGGCGTCGATCAACATGAACGGCGCTTCGCTTCTTTCATAACCCGCGTTTGATTCGGGGATTCCGCGAAAAGCACGGAAGGCGTGTGGGGCGAGTTGCGCAAACATATCTGGCGTTTCGTCGCCGTGGAGTTGGGCTAGGTCGAGGTGACAGGTTTGCAGGATGTCTTTTATTTCTTCGACTGATGAATTCACAAACACGCCGACAAGTTTGACCTGCGGATGTTCACGCTTCAACACGGATGTAATTTCGTCGCAGGCGGATTTTTCGATGAAGCGCACGCTCTTGGGATAGAAGTTGAATCCCAAATAGTTCGCGCCTGCTTCGATGGCAGCGAGGGCGTCTTTCAATGTTTTGATGCCGCAAATTTTTATTTTGGTCATGATTTGTAGGGATGACCCTCGCGGTCATCCTGATTTTCAGAACGTTGGGCAGGGCGGACAGGGGCAAGCCCTGTCCCTACGAATTCGCGGACTTTGGCAGGGATGTCTTCGGATGTAACCAAGGCTTCGCCGACGAGGATTGCGTCTATGTTGGCTTTTTCCAAACGTTGCACATCGGCGGCGGTGAAGATGCCTGACTCGGCGACGACGGTGATGATGGATGGAATCATCGGGCGGAGGCGTTCGGTGGTTGCGAGGGTGACTTCGAAGGTGGCGAGGTTGCGGTTGTTGATACCAATGAGTTGAATGTTAGGAATTTTCAGGGCACGTTCGGTTTCGGCTTCGTCATGGACTTCGACGAGGGCGGTAAGACCTAAACTCAAAGCGCAGGCGTGGAGGTTGGCGAAGTGTTTGTCATCTAGTAAAGCGGCGGCGATGAGAAGGATGGCGTCGGCTCCGTTGGCGCGGGCTTCGTAGATTTGGGATTCGTCGATGATGAAGTCTTTTCTTAAGAGCGGTAATTGGTGATTGGTAATTCGTAATTGATGCAGAGTTTCCAATTTTCCCATGAAGAATTTTTCATCGGTCAAAACAGAAATCGCGGCGGCGCCGTTTTGAGTGTAGATGTCGGCGACTTGGAAGAGGTCGAGGTGCGGGGCGAGGATTCCCTTTGAGGGTGAAGCACGCTTGAGTTCAGCGATCAGGCTTGGGCGGAGTCCGAAGCGGCGGCGCTGTATGGCGGCAAGGAAATCTCTGGGCGCTGGACTCTGCTCGGCGGCGTGGCGTAATTCTTGGGCGTCGAGCGCCGCGATTTCCAATTTCTTTTGTTCAAGTATTTTTTCTAAGATGTTCATTGGCGAGTGAACTCTACAAGAGCATTAAGTTTTTCGAGAGCAGCGCCGCTATTGAGGGACGCTTCGGCTTCGGCGAGCGCGGATTTGAAATCGCCTGATTCGGCGGCGAGGGCGGCGGCGGTGTTGAGCAGAACGGCGTCGCGGCGGGCGCCTGTCAGTTTGTTGGAAAGAATGTCTCTCATCATCTGCGCGGATTCGTCGGGGGTGCCGCCGCGAAGATCAGCGACGGTACAGGGCGCGAGACCGAGGTCGGCGGGATTGAGGTCGTAGGTTTCGACATTGCCGTTGCGAAGATGGCTGATGCGGTTGACGCCCGTGGGATTGAGTTCGTCGAGACCGTTGGCGCCGTGGATGATGAGCGCGGCTTGGCTGCCGAGTTCTTTGAGCACGTGCGCGAGCGGCTCGGTGAGTTTGGCGTCATAGACGCCCGTGAGTTGGATGCGCGCACCCGCAGGGTTGGTGAGCGGACCGAGAACATTGAAGATAGTGCGCTGACCCATCTCTTTGCGCGGACCGACGGCATATTTCATGGCGGGATGAAACTTGGGCGCGAACATGAAGCCAATGCCGACTTGCTCGATGGCGCTGGCAACTTGGTCGGGTGTGAGGTCAAGGTTGACACCGAGCGTGGAGAGGACATCCGCGCTGCCGCATTGCGAGGACGCGGCACGGTTGCCGTGCTTGGCAACTTTGCGCCCTGTGCCTGCGAGGACAAATGCAGCGGCAGTGGAAATGTTGAAGGTGTGCGCGCCGTCGCCGCCTGTGCCAACGATGTCGTAGATGGGGTCGGTTGAATTGACGTTGACCTTCACGGCGACGTTACGCATGGCACGGACGGAGCCCGTGATCTCGGGGATGGTCTCGCCTTTCATGCGCAGCGCGGTGAGATACGAGCCGATCTGCGCGGGCGTCGCGCCGCCTGTCATGATGACGGTCATCGCTTCTTCGGCTTCGAGGTCGGTCAGGTCTGCCCGATTGATGACTTTGGCGATGAACGGTTTGAGCATGACAGGTTCGGTGGAAGGTGGAGGCGCGATCTTGATGTCGAGGAAGTTCTTGAGCAATTGCTTGCCGTGTTCGGTGAGGATCGATTCAGGATGGAACTGCACGCCATAAGTCGGGTGCTGCTTGTGTTTGAGCCCCATGATCTCGCCTTCGTCGGTTTGGGCAATGACTTCGAGTTCGGCGGGGACGGGGTCATAGACGACGAGCGAGTGATAGCGCATGGCTTCAAAGGGAGTTGGGATGTCTTTGAAGATGCCCTGCTGATTGTGTTTGACGGGCGAAGTTTTGCCGTGCATAAGTCGCGGGGCGCGGTCTACCTTTCCGCCGTAGATCGCGCCGAGGCATTGATGCCCGAGGCAGACTCCGAACACGGGGACTTTGCCCGTGAAGTATTTGACGGCTTCGGGCGAGACTCCGCCATCTTTGAGCGGTTCGCCTGGACCTGGGGAGATGACGAGGTGATCGGGCTTGAGGGCGATGAGTTCATTCAGCGAGATCTGGTCGTTGCGGTAGACACGAATGTCCGCGCCGAGTTCGCCGAAGTATTGAACGAGGTTATAGGTGAATGAGTCGTAGTTGTCAATTAGGACTAGCATGGTGGTCTCCAAAAGGATGAAGGATGAAGGATGAAAAAAATCTTCCATACTCCGTTGGTTGAGTAGGCGGTGTTCGTCCGCCGTATCGAAACCAACAGGTGATAGAGAGTATCTTCATTCACTGGTGGTTTCGATACGTCCTTCGGCTATCGCCTCAGGGCTACTCAACCACCGAATTTCACTATTCATCAAATTCTCCAAAAATATCAATCTCATCAGTAAACAGATCGAGCGAGTAGGACAAGCCTGTTTTCTCGCGGACGAGTTCCATGGTCTGTTTGGCTTCGGCTTGCATACGGCGGATGCCGTTGGCGAGGACGTCGCGCGGGATCATGGGATGAGCGAGGAAGTAGGCGCGTTTTTCGCGGATGGGTTCGAGGAAGTTGTTGATGGCGCGGGCGAGTTTTTCCTTCACTTCCACGTCGCCAACTTTGCCCTGGCGATAGCGTTCCTTGAGGTCGTCCACTTCGGCGTAGGAGGGATTGAACGCGTCGTGGTAGATAAAAACAGGATTGCCTTCGACCGTCCCAGGGTCGGTGGCGCGGAGTCGCTTCGGGTCGGTGTACATGTTCATCACTTTTTGCTTGACCGTTTCCGCGTCGTCGGAGAGATAGATGGCGTTGTTGAGCGACTTGGACATTTTGTTTTGTCCGTCCGTGCCGACCAAAAGCGGAACGTCACCGATGATGGATTCAGGTTCGGGGAAGACTTCGCCGTAGAGATTGTTGAAGCGACGTGCCATCTCGCGGGCGAGTTCAACATGTGACTGATTGTCACGCCCAACGGGGACGGCTTGCGCGCGCGGGAGCAAAATATCAACTGCCTGCAAGACGGGATAACCAAGAAGACCAAACGGCATGGAGTCCATGTTGGCGTCGCGTGCCATATCTTTGAGCGTGGGCATACGCTCAAGACGCGGAACGGTGACGAGCATTTCAAACAGCAGATTCAACTGAAATGTTTCAGGCACAGCCGATTGCACAAAAATGGTGCTGACGTTCGGGTCAATGCCGACGGCGAGATAGTCCAACACGGTCTCGCGAATGAATGTCGGAATCTCTTTGATGTATTCGCGTTCGGGTTTGGTGGTCAGCGTGTGCAAGTCTGCAATGATGAAGAAGGAGTCGTATTGATGCTGCAAGCGCACGCGGTTCGCCAGCGAGCCGACGTAATGTCCGAGGTGCAGACGTCCTGTGGGGCGGTCGCCAGTTAAAAGTCTAGGTTTTGGTGTCATAGTTATGTCCTCTCATTTCATTCAGAATCCGCTATTAGCCGCTTTTTATCTTTCTCAATATATCTTCTAAAAGGGAAAGAGCCTGTTCCAGAAGAGGGAGTGGAAGAAATCCAAATCCTAATCGAAAGACTCTTTTTTGTTCGCCAAACCATTCGCCAGACGCAAGTTGTATTTGCACATCGCCAGCATGGGCATAAAAAGTATTAACTTTTTTGTCAGTGAATACATCTGGTCTTAAGCGAACACAGCACAATGCACCAGCGTGTGGACGCACCCATTCAACAAATTCTGTATTCTTTTGAATCCAATCCTCGACAAGTGTTACGCCTTTTTGAAGCAAGATTTTTCTTTCGTTAAGTATGGCTTGGCTATTTTTCAGTATATGATGCCCGACCATTTCATCTAAAACAGAGCATGAGATGACAGTATTCATCTTTGTCAGAGTTAATTGTTCAAGCAATTCACCGTCATTGCAAGTCAACCATCCCAATCGAATTCCAGGCGCGCCATGACATTTCGATAAAGATGTTGTTGTAAGTGTACGCTCGGAAAATCCCGCCATAGAGGGAGCGGCTTGATTGTCGCCATAAGTTGCTTCACGGTAGGTTTCATCAATCAAAATATAGGCTCTGGGGCTTTTTTGTTGAATAAGTCTGATGGCGGTTTCGAGGGTCTTTTGTGTTATTGAGATTCCAGAAGGATTATGCGGCGTGACAAAAATAACAAGCCTGGTATGCTCTGACAATGCTGAAGTTAGTCCTTCAATGTTGAGATCATATTTTTCGTCAAAGGATAAAGACATCGCTTTTTTAGTCGCCCCCAACGCCGAAATAATATCTACTGTTGGCGGAAAATTAGGGGAAACAGTGATGATTTCATCCCCCGTGTTGCATAACGAGAATGCTGTTAGAAATATACTGCTCGATGAGCCGTTGGTTGTCATCACTGCATTGGCTGGTACTGACAACCGTTTCGCAATCTCATTTCGCAATGGTTCATACCCGCGAGAAGTGCCGTAACCTAACTCAAGTTTATTGAGTTCTGAAAGGAATTCATCATCGGCAATTTGTCCAAAAGTAAGGTTTGTTGCCGTGCTTTCTGCAAGGTTGAATTTTAGATTGACATCTAAAAGGGAGATAATTTCATTGGGAGGAAACTTTGTCATATTTTTTCCTTTGCACTTTAGAAGTAGAGGCTACTTAACCGCCGAGTGTACCAATTCCTTCTTCTTTCCTCTTTCACTTACGAATTCGACTCTGCCACTTCAATAGCCTTCAACATAGCAGACGCTTTGTTGACCGTCTCTTGAAACTCTGACGTCGGATTCGAATCCGCGACGATGCCTGCGCCTGCTTGCACGCTGACGGTGTTGCCGCGCCCGACCATGGTGCGAATGGCGAGGCAGGTGTCCATCGCGCCGTCGAAGCCGAAGTAGCCGACCATGCCAGCATACGCGCCGCGTGCGTCGGGTTCGAGGTCGGCGATGATCTCCATGGCGCGGACTTTCGGCGCTCCGCTGAC
>CAZGSB010000038.1:0-27026 GCA_964528275.1 uncultured Anaerolinea sp.
TTCGATGAACAATTTCACAGCGGGCGATTCGCTGGCGCTCACATCCCATACCATGAGAGGGGAAAGCGGAAATACATGTTCGCCGTTCACCCGTAAGGGTTCCCGGCTGGTTGCCAGGATTTTTACGCCGGGCGCGCCGCCCAGCACAGGGAGAAGTTGCGGCGCGGCATCCACGACTTGTTCGAAATTATCCAGGATGAACAAAACCTTTTTTGCCTGGAGTTCAACCGCCAGATCGTGCGACGCCGACGTGGAATGCGCGAGACTCGCGGCGATCGCAGGCAATACGAGTTCCACCTGTTGAACGGGCGTGAGGTTGACGAACACAACGCCATCGGGGAACGAATCTCGCAGTTGTTCAGCGACGTGCAACGCCAGCCGGGTCTTTCCGACGCCGGGCGGACCGATCAAGGTGACGAGTCGTACGTCCGCGCCTTCGAGCAGGGAACGCAGTTCCGTGGATTCCTTCTCGCGCCCGAGGATTGGGTTCAACTGGGTTGGCAACGCACCGGGTGCGTTGGTACGGATGGGAGGTAACTCAGGAAGGGGAGACTTTTTTTGTTTTTCCGTCAGCAGTTCAAGCATGCGTTCGACGACCTTTGGCTCCTCCTCCAACCCCAACGCGGGGACAAAACGCCCCAACAGTACGGCTTGCTCGGGCACGCGTAGATTTTTTTCCAAATAACTGACGTAGCTGTAGTGGTAACCGACCTGCGCGGCGAGTTCGCGCTGGGTGAGGCGGGCGCGTTCCCGCGCGTAGCGCAAGAGGTCACCAAACGTGGTAAAGGTTTCCAGCGCGAGTTGTGCCTGTGGTTTCGGCATGGGACGATTGTACTAATGATTTTGTCAACAAATGTGAACAAAGTCAATGCAGTTTTTTGTATAGTGGGCGCAACCTGAAAGGAGAAACCATCATGTTCAATTTCAATAAGAAGCAGGAAAAAGATCCCCAGAAGGCGCTCGACAATGCGCGCAAAACGCTGAATGGCGGGTTGGTTGGCGGACTTGCCAAGACCTTCATGGGCAAGGACTTTGTGGACGAGATGAATACCGGCATGGATCAAGCGCAGTCCGCGTTGGAGGGAATCAGCCAGGGGAACTGGATCGCCCAGAACGGACTGGATGCGTCGGCTGAGGTGCTGTCGGTTGCCGATACCGGCGCGACGGTCAACATGAATCCCATCGTGGCGTTCAAACTGAAGGTCATTCCGTTGGCAGGAGTGCCGTTCGAGTCTTCCGGACAAACCATGGTCTCGCGCATTGCCGTGCCGCGCGTCGGCGACACGCTCAAGATCAAATATCACCCCGCCGATCCGTCGCAATTCGTCGTTATTCAATAATCTCACCACCAGCAAAAGAGTCGCTTATGAATCCTGAACTTCAAATTCAAGCCGTGCGTGAACGCGTGGCAAAACTGGAAGCGGAGATGCGCTTCTTTTACAAGCACCTCGGCGTGACCTTCGCTCCCACGTTCGAACTCGACCCAGCCGACCGGCCCGTCGCGGAATGGCTCAAAAAAGGCAATGAGATCAAAGCCATTGCGGAATACCGCGCCATTCACGTTGTCGGCATGAACGAAGCCAAAGCCGCCGTGGATGAGATGCGCGCCGGGCTGGGGCTGGGCTTCTAATTGCGATAACGAGATCAACATGTTGCCCACCTGCCCGCAATGTCAGCAGACCGACCAGGTCCAAAAAGTGACGAGCGTATATGCCACGAACACCAAGGAGTGGAAGGAGTCCTATACTTCCACCGATTCGTGGGGGAACTCCCAAACCAGGGAGGAAACCAAACAGGCGCATACCGTCCTCGGTTTGAAACTCAAACTGCCCGATGAACCTGCGGGACCGACCCACCCCGGCTTGTGGTATGGCATCGGCGGAGTCGTCGTTTTCATCATCGGTATCTTCGCCTGCTCGTTTGCGTTCGTCCCTCTTAGTTTCATCCTTCCCTTATTGGGAGGAACAGCGTTTCTCCCCGATATTGCCGGTGTGCCAGCGTGGTTGCTTTCGCTGGGTGTCATCGGATTGCCCAGCCTGTGCGCGATCGGCGGAGTTGTGGCATTGCTCCTCTGGTTGGGGATGAAGGTCAAAGCCCGCTTCACGCGTGACGTGGAATCGTATCGCGCCAAACGAGCCGTTTTCGAACGTGACGAGTTGCCGCGCTGGCAACGCGCCAAAGAACGCTGGGAGCAGTTGTACTACTGCATGAGGGACGAGACGGTCTTCATCCCCGGCGAGAACCGGGCAGTGAAAGCGGACGATCTGCAGAAATATTTATACGACCCGCACTTTGTGAGTGGATGAAATGAAAAAAGCGCTTGGCTGTTCCGCCCAGATTGTTCTGCTTTTCGTGATTGCAGTTCTTCTAGCCGCGCCGGCCGCTTGCATCGCCACCGCCACCGCGCCGATGCACTCACCACATTTGGCGGAGCCTTTCCTCTGCCCGCCGGGAACGGGCCTGGTTGCCGAGTGGTATCAGGCTTCGTGGAATCATCCGGGCGAGAAGACCCTCTCTGTGGTTTGTGAAGATGCGCAGGGCAAATCCTTGCCCACCCTGCCACAGGATTTGAATTTCTGGTTCGGCGGTCTGCGTGTGTATTTTCCATATGCCTTCATGCCCTTGCTGGGAATCGGAGTTGTCATTTTGATGGGCTTGAACATGCTGGGGATCGCCATCGGTCAGGCGTGGAAAAAGCTGACGAAGGGGAAGCAGGCGCACTCATGAACGATGCGCTGACCAACCGTCTGTCACCCAGGAGGCTCTTGTGAAAAATACCGTCAATCTTGTTTCGATCATTGCCACGGTGCTGGCTACGAATTTATTAACCGGGTGCGGTTTGAAGAAAAATCCCGAGATCACAGGTCAGGCTGTGGAGGAGCCATGCGGTGCGCAGATCACTTATATGGATCACGCTCCCGATCCCAGTGTTGTTTTCCTCAGCCGCAGTGCGGATGGTACGCATTTTGAAGACATCAAGGTGGCGAAACAAAAAGGTGAAGAGAATACCAGCTTCGTGGATGAAGGCAACCTGCCCGTCGGGACGTATTACTACAGGGTTGGTTACTTTAACCCCTCCGAAGCGCGATACAGCGAGGTGAGTGGACCGGTGATTATCACTGACGAAGCATGCGGTACAGGATCCCTTGTCACCAAGCCGATCAACCCAATTCTTATGCATGTCATTGTGGAAAACAACTGCGATGTTGTCATCTGGAGCGTGGCTTATGCTGAAGATTACGATGGGTATCGAATTTATAGAAGTTCCCCGGAAAAGAACGAGGCGATCATCGCGGAACTAACCAAGCAGGAATTTGAAAATACAGCCGGCGATTTCCACGATCTGGGTTTGCCGCCCGGAGTGTATCAGTATCGGGTCAGTGTATATAACGAGCAAGGCGAATCGTTCAGCGAGTTGAGCGAGGAGGTTGTAATTTCTCCAGATGCTTGTCCGATTCCGTTTGCGCCACCTGTCGATGACAACTCTCCTGCACCGATTAATACTCTTGTCGTATCCACCAAACTGCCGTCTCTGGTGGTGGTCATCCCTACGGCAACGTCTGCGCCAAAGTTGCAAGCCTGCACATGGGAGGCGCTCATCAATGTCTTCCTCCGCAAAGGACCAAATATCGAACTGTTCGATAAAGCAGCTGCCATTGAGCATGGGACTCAACTCCAAGTCGTCGGTGAGAGTGAATTTGGAAACTTTTGGATCGTGGAATTCCAACCCGGCAAACAAGCCTACGTTTCAAAATCTGAAACTGTGGGTAAAACCACTGGGGATTGCGGAGGCGTGCCCATGATAAAAGACCCCGCGCCGCCGGTCAGGCAAGCGACACCGACAAAGTCGAAGTCTGATACAGACGGCGCCGTCATCCCGGAGTGCTCGGACGGCATTGATAACGATAACGACGGGTGGGCTGACATGCGCGACCTGGCGGGTTGTTCATCACCGAATGATCCGATTGAGGATTGACCCAACGAATGATCGCATTTGATTTGGAATATCTGGAAAGGAAAAGTATGAAATCCACCCGCAAAACTTTACTTTTGACATTGCCGATTCTGATCCTTGTTTTAGCCTGCGGCTCGACCTCCGAGGCGACCCCCGCCTCCGAAGCGCCCATGCTTGTCACCTCGACCCCGGTAACGGGATCGCCATCCAACGCAAGCACGGCAACGCCAACGGATGCGGTTCTTGCGCATGAATTGATCCCCGTTGATTTGCCGAAGGATCGCAGTGACCACGCCGGTGATTACAACTCCTCCAGCACCGCGCAGGAGAAGCGATCCAACGGCGGGGATCGTTTCTCGTTCGAACGATTCGAACGTCCCTTCAACGCTGGTGCAATGGACATTTATTTCCCCGAACTGGATATTGTTGACTCGTTCGTGTACGAAGACAACCTTTGGATATACGGCGCGCTCCAGGTCGTGGATCGTTCCGCGGCGGCTTCCTCGCCGTACCGCTTTGCCATGCAGTTGGATATCGATGTGGATGGGAAAGGCGATTTCCTCGTGCTGATATCCAACCCCACTTCTGACGATTGGACAACGAATGGCGTTCAAGTCTTCTTCGATGCCAACAGCGATGTGGGCGATCTGACAGCGATGTTCACCGATGAAGGTTCGAAGAGCGACGGCTTTGAATCGATGGTCTTCGATACCGGAATAGGCGATGACCCGGACATGGCATGGGCGCGCGTTTCGCCCGAGGATCCCAACACGGTTGAAATCGCTGTCAAACGATCCGCTTTGGGGAATACGGAAAAATATATGGTGGATCTATGGGCGGGGCATGCCCTGCTCGACGCCGCGCTGTTCGATTTCAGCGACCACTTCACCCACGTGCAGGCTGGCGCGGCGGATACCGGGCTCCCGAACTTTTATCCGATCAAAGCCTTGTACGAGATCGACAACACCTGCCGCATGGCGGTCGGTTTTCAACCGACGGGGTACGAGCCGGGGGTATGCGAGCAACCCACAGTCATAATCGGCGCGCCCGGTGATCCCACTCAGCAGGGAACTGCTCGATGCACATCAACCCCAGGTCAAATCTTTGCTTGTAGTTTGAACGGCGGCACATGGAATTCCTCGACCTGCACGTGCCTCCCCGAACCGACGCCTGAGGCCCCGCGATAAGGATGGAGGTCGAAGATGAAAAATAGCAAATGCCCAAACTGTTCTTCCCCCGACGTATATGCCAACCCCGAATCGGAATTCAGGGCTTCGGGCAATATTGTCAGGCTGAACGATCTTGATAATGAGTTGGAAATTGAGGTTACTCCTTTTGTTTGTGTGAGATGCGGGTTTGTCGCGCTGTTTATCCTTGATGAGGATAAGGTTGCAAAATTGCCTGAACAAAAGGGGTGGGCGCGAGTGAAATAAAAAATCAGGAAGCCGAAGGGCTTCCTGATTTTTTGCATCTACAACCCAGCCGCTTTTTTCAATGCCGCGGCTTTATCGGTGCGTTCCCACGGGAACTCGATATCGTCCCGTCCGAAGTGTCCGTAGGCGGCGGTCTTCTGGTAGATCGGCTTGCGCAACCCCAAATCACGGATGATCGCGCCGGGACGCAGGTCGAAATGCTCGTCCACGAGGGAGGCGATTTTTTCATCCGCAATTTTTGCGGTGCCGAAGGTTTCGACGTTCACCGAAAGCGGGCGCGCCACGCCGATGGCGTAGGCAACCTGCACTTCGACGCGATCCGCCAACCCCGCGGCGACGATGTTCTTCGCCACGTAGCGCGCCGCGTACGCCGCGGAGCGATCCACCTTTGTGGGATCCTTGCCGCTGAACGCGCCACCGCCGTGACGCCCCATGCCGCCGTAGGTATCCACGATGATCTTTCGACCGGTCAAACCCGCATCACCCTGCGGACCACCGACGACGAATCGTCCGGTTGGATTCACAAAGACTTTGATATTTTTATCCACGAGGTCAGCGGGAAGCGCCGGCATGATCAGCGACTCGGTGACAATTTCAGTGATTTCGTTTTGTGAAACTTCCGGCGCATGTTGGGTGGAAATGAGGACAGTATCCACGCGTTTGGGTTTGCCGTTCGAATATTCGATGGTGACCTGGCTCTTCGCATCGGGACGAAGCCACGAGATGCTCCCATCCTTACGCAGTTCGCTCTGCCGACGCGTTAACTTGTGCGCGAGGTAGATCGGCAACGGCATGAGAGTGGGCGTTTCGTTGCAGGCAAACCCGAACATCATCCCCTGGTCGCCCGCGCCGATCGATTCGACTTCCTTATCGGTCATTTCACCGGACTTCGCTTCGAGGGCTTTGTCCACGCCCATGGCGATATCACCTGATTGTTTGGCGATTGCCACCTGCACGCCGCACGAGTTGCCGTCGAACCCTTTTTCACTCGAGTCGTAGCCGATCTCGTTCACCACCTTGCGGACGAGTTCGTCGTAGTTGAAATTCGCGTTGGTGGTGATCTCGCCCAACAACATGACGAAGCCGGTCTTGGTGGCGGTCTCGCAGGCGACGCGCGAGCGCGGGTCCTGTTCGAGGCAGGCGTCCAGCACCGCGTCCGAGATCTGGTCGCACATCTTGTCGGGGTGTCCCTCGGTCACTGATTCAGAGGTGAACATCAGTTTGGGAGAGGTCATAAAAGTGTTGCTCATTTCGTACTCCTTTAAGAAAAAATTGCCCCTTCAGACGAGCAGAAAGGGCAATTACATTTTTGTGTGAAGCCCTCTCATCTCCCAGAACATCCGTCTGTAGGAATTGGCACCTTTTCAGCGACAGTCTAATGAGAACTTATGCTGGCAGGTTGTCGAGGCATCAACGGGCCGTTCCCTCCGCCTCTCTGGATAAGAGCGCCTTGTGGGGCTATTGAATTGTGACGGCAGTTTACCACAGGGAGGGGGGTGCGTCAATTAAATAATGCATGTGTCATTGCGAGACCCTGCAGGGGTCGTGGCAATCCCGCAAGGGGATGATATCTCAACTAACTTTTAAACACGAGATTGCCACACTCGCCTGGCGGCTCGCTCGCAATGACACCAGTTACTCATCATCCGCACACCGAAACCCGATGCGCGGAGAAAACTCACCGAGATACAGATCGGAACCCGGCACGGCATTCAGATTCGAGCCCCTCACAGACGAGCGCTTCGACACGCGGATGTTTATTTCCGCATCGCCCAGACTTCCGCCGCGCACCACGCGATTCAAACTCGAACTGGAGGCTGGACCCAACGGATTTTCCAACGGCGAGGTGAGATAAAAATCGAAATCATAAAAGTCATTCGTCCACTCAGCGACGTTGCCCGCCATGTCCATCACCCCGAACGGACTTGCTCCCATCGCATAACTCCCCACGCGCGAGGTGTCGGTGACGAGCATGTTGAAATTGGCGAATCGCTCATCGGGTTTGTCTTCGCCCCACGGGAACGTGCGCAGGTCATCGCCACGCGCGGCGCGTTCCCATTCCGCTTCGCTGGGTAGTCTCCGGTTTGCCCATTCGCAATACCTTTTAGCCTGCCCCCACGTGACATAAACCACCGGGTAATCTTTGAATTCGGGGGCGTTGAAATATTCCGCTTTTCGCGCTGTGCCGAGATTCTGTGGAAGTTCACACGCGCCGGCGCTCACGCACAACGCATACATGGCGTTCGTCACTTCGAGTTGATCCATCCAGAACGCGCGGAGGGTGACATCGTGCGCGGGGAATTCATCCGGCGCGGCGCGGACGTCGTACCCGCCCATGTGCAGGATGCCGGCGGGGATGTAAACCTGCGGCATGCCATCCACGGACGAGGTGCGAAACGTCTGCGCTTCAAGCGTGGACGTGGGGTCTGGCACAACCACCTCAGCCGTCGCCGCAGGGACGGAGGTCGGCACGCTTGTGGATGTGGGAAGCGACGTCGGCGCAAGCGTGGAAATAGGTGTCGCGCTCGTGCAGGCGGTGAGGAAGGCGAAGAGGATGGGGAGAATTTTTTTCATTGAAAAATTTTGTTGTTATGAACGATACGGTGGTCGAGTAGGGCGAGTGCGCTGAGCGGAGCGATAGCGAAGTCGAAGCGTCTCGCCCGTATCGAGACCACAGTATATTCAGGTAATTTATTGTTCACTTGTAAGTGGTGGTTTCGATACGCCCTCCGCTTCGCTTCGGGCTACTCAACCACCGGGCGATAATGTTTACGGCGTCGAACCGACAAAATCCAGCGCGTACAACGCATCTTCATATCCGGGGCGCACAGCCAAAGCCTTGCGCCATGCCTTGATCGCGCCGTTCAGGTCGCCGTCGCGGTACAAAGCCCAGCCGCGCCACAGCCACGATTCTTCGGACATGTCCGTGCGTTGGATCGCGTACTCGGTGAGGACGAGCAGGTCGTCGTTGCGGTTGGCGTGGAAGTTGGCGAGGAACGGACCGAACTGGTAACGGAACATCCGTTGGGGCAAGCCGAGTTCACGCGCTTTGTCGTACGCGGCGTTGGCTTCGTCGTAGCGCTCGAAGTAGACGTAATTACTGCCCACGTTGAACCACGCGAACGAGTCGTTCGGGTCGGCGGCAGTCGCTTCGAGGGCGGCATCCAGCGCACGTTGGCGATTCAGGTCAGCATCCCAGCCCGAACCGAGCAGGGACTTGATCTCCTCTTCCTGTTGCGGAAGATACACGACCATGTACATGTAATTGAACGGCTTCCATTCCGAGATGAGCTGTTCGTAGGGAATCTTTTTGTCGGGACCGCGATACGTGTCTTGCGCGGTGAAGGTTTGAGTCGCGTCGTCGTAGCCCGTGAGCAGGAGATAATGCGCCGCCCACAGGTCGTCGTCCACCCAGCCGGTGTCTTCGGGGTTCAGCGATGTGGTTGATTCGACAATGACCGGGTACGCCGCGGCGAGCAGTCGCTTGAGCGTGTCGAGGTCGCCGCCGACGCGGTATTCGATGCGCAGCCAGCCCGCGTAATTGCGCACCCAGAACGCCATCTCCTCGGGGTTGACGTTGCGGTCGCCGTTGACGGGTTTGATCACGTCTGAAATATCTTTTTGGCTTCCGCTCCAGCCGAACAGGTGCAACATCATCGAAAGCGCGGCGGGACCGCAGTTGTTGGCGGTTTGTTTTTCGTACGGAGGCGAGTTGAGGAATGCCTGCGCGGGAGGCGGAGCGAGTGTCGGCGTCGAGGGAATCGGCGTAGTAACGACGCCAATCGTTGATGTCGGTTGGGTTTCGATGGTTGCAGTGACGATCTTTGTCGGTTGCGGAATCGCGGTTGGCACATCGCCGACGGGATTGATGAGATTCTTGACGTACACCTGCGCCACATCGAACCGCCATGACAGACGGCTATTGACGGCGGGGATTTGATACAGCAAAACGGCGACCAGAATCGCCCCCGCGCCGATGTATAAAAATTTTCTTTTTACCATGCGGGGGAGTTTATCAGAGGATGATAAGTCAGTATTAATGCGGATGCCCGCTTTTAAAACCTTAGCCGCGAATTGCGCGAATTCACACGAATTTTTAACCATTCGCGAGAATTCGCGTTCATTCGCGGTAAAAATCTACTGATGCCCCAACAACTCCAGCGCGGCATTGATCGAGGGATCGGTCTCGAAGGTGATCAGATCCCACTCGGCGAACGCCTCCACATCGGGGATGATGCCCGACAACTCGAAGTTGGTTTCAGAGGTGGCGGAATAGAATGTTTCAGAGGCGACCCAGACCTGCGAGTTATCGTCGAACTCGTACCCGTGCAAGACCTCGACGTTGCCGAGGCTGGTCTGCCCGACGATCTTGGCGCGACCCAGGTCTTTCAACACCCCGGAGAAGATCTCGCCATAACTGACCGTATCCTCGCTCACGATGAGGATGATCGGCACGGTCTGCGAATTGTGGATCGGGTCCGCTTTCACCCGCAGTTGGCGCGATTCACTGCGGCTGACGAACTTGCCCAGCACGCCATCCACGAACAGTTCGAAGATGGGGTCCACCACCGAACTGCTCCCGCCGCCGTTCAGGCGCACATCGAGGATCAACCCATCGAGCGGACCAAACCCCTCGAGCGCGGCTTCGATCTGCGGCGGGATGGTCTCATCGAAAAAGGTCGGGATGAAAATGTAGCCGATCTTCGACCCGTCTGTGGTGGGCACGAGTTGCGAAACGATGTTCAGGTTGCCCTGGATGGATGCGCGCACCAGCATGATATCGCGCGGCTCCTCGCCCGGCGTCTGCACGGTGAGCACCACCGCCGAGCATTTCGGTCCGCGGATCTGGCGGGTCGCATCCGCTTCGAATTGCAGGGGCACGCCGTCCACGGCGATGATCTTGTCGTGCGGCTGGAGGCCCGCATGTTCGGCGGGCGAATCGGGGAAGGTGGAAATGATCGAAACGATCTGGCGTTCGTAATCGGGCAGTGAGAAAATGCCCACGCCCACGTAATTGTTCTCGCCGCGCAGTTCCGCCTCCGAGGCTTCCACATCGAGCGGGGAGAGGAAATACGAATGTTCGTCGCCGAGTTCTGCGATCATCGCCCGCATTTCGAGATAGAACGCCTCCGTCTCCAGCCCCGCTTCCACCTTGGCGCGATAACGCGACTTGATCTCCTCCCAATCCATGCCGTTGAAATCGGGGTACACGTACACATCGTCCACGATGCCCGTCAATTCGTCGAACACATCCAGCTGGTCGGTTGTCGAAATGCTCGGGTTGGGTTCAAAGGTGAGGGTGGGCTGGGCAAGAGCAAGGTCCGGGGAAACCGTGGCGAACGGCGCCGACGCCTGGCACTCCGGCGCGATGTACGCCGGCGCGATCGCGGTCGGCGTCACGGTCAGTGTCGCCAGCGGGGTCGCGGTCGGCGCGGGTGTGGCTGTCGGCGGCACGATCATCTGCGTGACGTAATTGCACGAGAGCATGGATAAGACCAGCAAACCAAAAGCGAATCGTTTGAGTGTCATGACGTCCATTCCTTTACGCGTTCGAATAATTCGGAGACCGGTTTGAGATCGGCGATCGGCACGGCAAGGTTTTTCGCGCGCGTCTTTTCATATTGGAACACGCGCGCGCCCTCGTGGATCGGCGCGGCGCGGCGGTTGAACTCCTCGCGCCCGAGATAACCCGCCAGCAAAATGTCCATGCCATAGACCCAGATGTTACCCCAATCGAATGCGCCGACGATCAGCGCTTCTTTTTCACTCATTTTTCGGATGCCAACGCGCCCCGCCGCCGGCACTTTGATGCGGATGTACGCCAGCGAGAAAAAATCGTTGGGGATCTCGATGCGCGTGCGCGGCGGAATCTCCACCTCGAGCGAACGCATCTCGCGCCCTTCATCCTGCCCGCCTAACTCGAGCGTTATCGCCTCCTCCGCCTCGCTCTTGAGGACCAGCGCCCCAAGCGGATTCCACTGCGCCGGTCGCGCCCACGCCTCCGGCAACACATGGACGAGATGATGCGGCTGTCCCGCCGCGATGACCTTCTTCAGATCATCCTGCGAGGCGGCGACCAGCCCGGATAAAAACGCGAAGAGGTAGATGTCGTTGCTCGAATGTCCGTCCCCCGCGTTGTGATCGGAGGGGACGAGCGCCGGCGCGCGTAACACGGCGCCGGGGTTTTTCTTCATCTCATGAATCTGCTCGCGATACGAAATGAGATACGACTTGATGTCGCATCTCCGCCCGCCCAGCGAAACGTCGTATCGCTCCGGCTCAGTGAACGGACTCGCGCCCCTCACCTCGAAAGGAATGTTCTGCTCCGAGAGATACCGCCGAAACGCCAGTTCCACCGCCACGCCCGCGACGATTCTCCGCAAACGGTCGTACGGCGAAGCACCCGCGCGGTTGAACGCGTACGGCAATGACCTCAGCGCGTGGGCAATCCCCGCTTCGGTCAGGTCGCGGGTGTAGGGGAGGTGGAGGAGGTCAGAGGGGGAGATCATGTTTTGTAATCTGTAATTAATCCCATGCAATGTCGTTTACTTAACTTAACCGATTTCAGTTTTTCTAGTAAGAGCATTATTGGTCTATTACCCCATTCTCAACTCTTTCGTGAAAAATTCTTTAACTGAAGGCTTGTTGAAATACCAAATACATATTAAGGGAAACACAAAATCTGTTATATACCGAATCAAACCGCTAACATTATCCAAATCTGGTATCCACGTACCCCATCCAAAGTTACTTATTCCATTACCTAAGAAATTTAGAGTGACGAAAACTAAAAAGGAGTTTCGCCCAACTTCCAAACCTCCCCAAGTTAGCATACTGGCAATAATTATAGATATGCTCAGAAATGCATAAACATAATATATGGGCACTTCATCCTTCCCGTAAATTGATGTGTATCCTTGCAACACATTCAACACATCGGTAAAAATTAACTGATAAATTCCTCCATAAAGCAAGGCGTATACGGTTAGTATCCAAACACCAATGGGGCGACGTTTCTTTGACATGTTTTCTGCTTTCATGCTATCGACTGGCATATAATTTTCCTTGTTTGGCTGTAGAGAAGATGGACAATGTCGGCGGATGAGAGCATATCACCTAATCTGCACTTCGTAATTTGTTTGTCGCCAATCGTCAATCGTAAATCCAAAAGCGTAAATTGATTTACTCATTCCTAAACTGCAAACAATAATGATGGAACGTATTGCTCACCCACGCGGAGCCCATGCCGAACGGCGAGAGGGACTGGTTATCCTGCAACCAAATCTTTTCATCCTTCAGCGTGTACGTCTTGCCGAGTTCGCGGGCAATGTCCCACGCCAGCGGATAGATTTTCCCTCCTTTTTTCACATTCTTGACGATGATGGTGAGATACGCCTTCTCCCGTAGTAACGACTTCAGTCGTTTATAAACATCAACCAACTTTTCGAGAAAGGCTTCGTAATCCTCCACGTTGCCCAGATCGTTCGGGTCGTCCGAGTAGTGGACGTCCAACTCGACATCAGCGCGGCGTTTCTTTTGGGTTTCAGCGCCTCTTGCGCGGAGCATATCCCAATAAGGAGGTGATGTCAAAACATAGTCAATGGTTGGTAATTGGTAATTAGTAATTTGAGCCGCATCGCCATTGACGACCTTCGACGTTAGACCTTCGACCTTCTCACCCAGAGTTTGCCTTTCCTCCTCGATAATCTTCGCCGCGATTCTTGCGTATTTGGGATTCAACTCGATGCCGTAGCTATTTCTTCCCGCGCGTAACGCCGCGACGAGGGTCGAGCCGGTGCCTGCCATGGGGTCGAGCACGGTCTCGCCTTCTTTGGTGAAGAACTCGATGAACTCCTGCGCCATGGTCTCCGGGTATTTGGCGGGATGCACCAACGCTCCCTTTTTGCGCGGGGGCGGGTTGTGGATGAACCACGATTTCTGGAACTTCAACCATTCCTTGTTGGTGAGGTTGTTTAGTTTGTTTTTCATGAGAGTGGTGTCATGCTGAGCGGAGCGAAGCAGCTCCAGCCCAACGAGCGAGACCCTTCGGTCGCAACGATCGCTCCCTCAGGGTGACACGACTATGGCGAAGGCGTCCTCGTCGGGAACACATACCCCACATCATACACTTTTAAATCCGAAAACGTAACCGTGACCGGCGTATCGCCCGTCGAACGCGCGTACACGCCGAAGCCGCCGTTGGGGAAACTTTTATCCACGATGCTGAATTGGAAACGGCCGTTGAGGAAGATGCGCATCTCGGCGTTGACCGCCCAAATGCCGATGCGCACCTCGCCCGGCGCGCCGAGCGGAGCGTCTCCGCTGGCGACCGGCTCGAAGAGGGTGATGCGCGTCCCTGTTTTGATTCGCTCGACGAAGACCGATCCGTTGCAGGCAAGCGCAAAACGATAGAATGAATTCCCCGCCGCGCGCACGATGAGTCCGTAGTTGTCTTCGCCGCGGCATAGGCTCGTCCGCGCGGTGATTTCGGCGTAGAAGTTGCCCACGGCGAGGTCATGCTTCATGCTGGCGAGGTAGATGCCCGGTTGCACGACGAGGGTCAGACGGTTACGGCTGATGGCGGCGCTGCCTTGGTCGGAAACGGCGGTATCCCAGGAGGCGAAGTCGGAGAAATCGTCGGCGAGGATCAACGCGCCGAGGCCGGGCTTCATCTCTGGTGTGGATGTCGCTGTGGCGATTGTTTGAGGAGTCGGAGTCGCGGAGGGTGGGAACCAAACCACACTCGCGGTTGGAAGCGGAGTATCCGATGGCGGAGGAGTCGAGGTGGGGATGTCCGCCGGCGAAGTGCAAGAGGTCGCCAGAATCCCCGTCAGGAGAATGATCAAAAGTGAGTATCGCATGATGACAATTCAAGTAAAATATTGTTGAAATAAATTCTACCGCTTAAAGCGGCATCAGGAGACTCTATGACCGAAACAACGGTGCTGGTCACGGGCGCGTGCGGAGAGATTGGTCAGGCGTTGGTTCAAGGGCTGGCAAAGAAAGGCGGATATCGCATCGTTACCTCGGATTTGACCGCGTTGCCCGACAGCATCAAAAAAAATTCGGCGGAACATGTGCAGGGCGACCTGGTCTATAAGATCAAAACATTTTACGATTATGACTTCGATGTGATCTTCCATCTCGCCGCGTCGCTGTCATCGAAAGCCGAAGTGGCGAGCGAGGAGGCGCACCGCATCAACGTGGAAGGCACGATGCAACTGCTCATGCTCGCCGCGTATCGTTCGGAGAAATATCACAAGTCGGTGAAGTTCCTGTTCCCGAGTTCGATCGCGGCGTATGGCATGGGGAATCTCGAAATGAAAAAATCAGCAGGGCGCGTAAAAGAAAATGATTCCAACACCCCGCACACCATGTACGGATGCAACAAACTGTATTGCGAAAAACTGGGGATGTACTACAGCAAATATTACGGTCAAAAACATTTGGATGAAACCCCGCCTCATTTTCTGGACTTTCGCTCGATCCGCTTCCCCGGCTTGATCTCCGCCTTTACGTTGCCCAGCGGCGGCACGAGCGACTACGGACCCGAGATGCTCCACGCCGCCGCGCAGGGAAAACCCTATGCGTGTTTTGTGCGCGAGGATACAAAGATTTCGTTCATGGCGATGCCCGATGCGATCAACTCATTGTTGATGCTGATGGACGCGCCGCGCGCGGGTTTGAATCACCAGGTCTACAACATTGCGGCGTTCGCGCTCACCGCCGGGGAGTTCCGTGACCGCGCCTTGAAAGCGTTCCCGGGCGCCGACATCACCTTCGCGCCGAATCCGCGTCGGCAAGGCATCGTCGACTCGTGGCCCGAAGATGTGGACGATTCGCTGGCGCGCGCCGAATGGGGCTGGCAACCCGAATACGATGCGGATCGCTTCTTCGACGATTATTTTTTGCCGGAGATCAAGAAGCGCTATAACGCGTAGGGACATTTTTGAACGCGAAAGCCGCCAATGGACAAATGACGCGAATTTTTAACGATTTATTCGCCTCATTCGCCTTTTCGCGTAATTCGTGTTAAGGAATTTCGGGTCTCCCGTTTCAGACGGGATGAGTGAAACCTCACAGGTTTTTAACCACGGATTTCACTGATTTTCACCGATTATTACTCACCTTACGCACACGGCGCTCAAAGGCGGTCTGTGACCGCCGTGTTTTGCAAGTTACGCCGCAGGGTCGCAGACCCTGCGGGAGCATAAACTGCGTAAGGTGAGTTATTAAAAACAATCCGTGCGAATTCGTGTAATCCGTGGCAAAGGTTTTAAAATTTCCCGTTTATACCGGTAGTGCCGGATTTTCTCGACCTTGAGAAACCCATGGAGCGGTTTTCCACTCTCCCTTCGGGAGATCGCGAAGCACCCCGTAGGGGAGGTAGGGTGAGGGTATAATCCCGCCGATGAAACGCCGTACTATTCTTTTTATTCTTCCCCTTGTTTTGCTGTTGATTCTTGCCGGGTGGATGCCCTCCGTTAACAGCGCCTCCGCCGCGCCGCGCGCGCAGGGATTCGTCACCGCCACGCCGGGACCGGACGGACGCATCCTGTACATCGTGGTGGAAGGGGATTCCTGCCTGCAGGTCGCGTTACTGCACAACATCACCGTCCCTCAACTTCGACAACTCAACACGCGCCTCGACCAGGATTGCAACCTGACCATCGGCCAGCAACTTGTGGTGGGATTGGTTTCCACCGCGCCGACCGCGGGACCCGCGCCCACGCTCCCGCCACCGACTCCCACCTCCACGCCGATCGACGGCACGACCATCGTGTGCGTCCTGCTGTTCGACGATGTCAACGGCGACGCGCTGCGGCAGGAAACCGAGTTCGGCATCGACGGCGGCGCGGTCAGCCTCACCAACATCAACGGCTCGTACGCGGAAACGCAAAATACCGTCTCGACCTTCGACCCCGATACGCTCGAACCGGACCGCTCGTGCTTTGAGGATGTGCCGCAGGGTGAGTACAACGTCTCGATGGCGGTGCCCGATAATTTCAACCCGACCATGGTGTTGAGTTATCGCCTGACCGTGAAAGCCGGCGACCAGGCATTCATTGATTTCGGCGCGCAATCCAAAACGGTGACCGTCAGTGACCCGGCGGAAACCGAATCTGCGGGCAGGTCGCCGCTGTTGGGAATTTTCGGCTTCTTGCTATTGCTCGCCGGCGCGGGGCTGGGATATTACTCATGGCGCGCAAGCCTGCCAAAGAGCAAATTGAAAGGCAGTCCGTTGGATCGAAAATAAAAATCAAACCGCCGAGATAAACGGCGGTTTTTTCATCCTTCACCCTTCCTAATTCATTCTTTTCGTCACCCCATCGCGTGTTTCATCCTCTGCCCGCCGATCAAATGCACGTGTAGGTGATACACCGACTGCCCGCCGTCGTCGCCGTGGTTCGAGATCAGGCGATACCCCGATTTATCGATCCCCTCTTTTTCGGCGAGGGCGCGCGCCACGGTGAAGAGATGACCCATCAACGGCTCGTCGTCTTTTTCGAGGGTGCTGACCGATTCGATGTGGCGGTTGGGCACGATCAGGATGTGCGTCGGCGCGACTGGGTTTATATCGCGGAAGGCGGTGGATAATTCGTCGCGGTGGACGATGGTGCCGGGAATATCGCCAGAAATGATCTTGCAGAAAATGCAGTTGTCGGACATGGAAGTGTACCTCGTGTGTCTGTAGGGGCGGACCTGCGTGTCCGCCCCTTTGTTATTGAACTTCAAATTCTACCGCAGACATATGAAAAGGATTAGAAATTTTTCGGGCATTCAGGTCGTCCTGTCAATTGGCGATATAATCCCCGCACCAAGGAATACCCATGAACGAATCCATCCTCACCCCGCTTGTTTTCATTCTTGCCTTTGGCGGCATGGTCATTATCCATGAGTTCGGGCACTACATCGTCGCGCGCTGGTGCGATATCGAGGTCGAAGAGTTCGGTCTCGGCTTGCCCACGCCGGGCGCGATCACCCTGTTCACGTGGAAGGGCACGCGCTTCACGCTAAACTGGCTGCCGCTCGGAGGCTTTGTCAGGCCCAAAGGGGAGAACGATCCGACCGTCCAGGGCGGGTTGGCGGCGGCAACCCCGTGGAAGCGGTTTGCGGTGCTCGTCGCCGGTCCGTTGATGAACCTGCTCACCGCGTTCCTCATCTACAGTTTTATCTTCTATCGCGTCGGTGTGCCCGATACCTCGCGCGTGCTCGTGTCGTCCGTGATGGAGGGGAGCCCGGCCCAATCTGCGGGGTTCGAGGCGGGCGATATTTTCATCAGCGCCAACGGACAACCCATCGGCAGTTACGACGACCTGCGCGTGATCGTGGATGCGGGCAAAGATCAGCCCGTGACCTTCCTGCTGGACCGCAGCGGGCAGGAGCTCGAACTGACCGCGATACCCGCCTTCAACGAAGCGGAACAACGCGTCATGATCGGCGTGGGGCTGGGGGTGCCCTTCGCGCGAACAGATTCTCCCGTCCAGACGCTCAGTCTCGGCGCGCAATACACCTACTTCAGCATCCGTAATTTGATCTCGCTTCCCGCGCAAATGATCCGCGGTTCGCTCTCCCCCGAGGAAAGCCGCGTGGTCGGGTTGAAAGGCATCTACGACATCATCGGGCAGACCGTGAGCCACGATGTGGATGCAACCACGAACGCGACTGCCGGCGAACCCGCCTCGACCGATCCTGCCGACCAGCCGGTGCGCACGCTCGAATTGATCGCCGGGCTTTCGATCAGCCTCGGCATCTTCAACCTGTTCCCGTTCCCCGCGCTGGACGGCGGGCGCATCGTCTTCCTCCTGCCGGAGTTGATCTTTCGCCGCCGCGTGCCCGCCAACGTGGAGAACCTCGTCCACGGTCTCGGCATGACCGTCCTCCTGTTGTTCATGCTCTACGTCAACGTCATGGACTTCGTCAACCCGATCAACATTGTTGTGCCTTAACTCATGAACACCCAAGCCAACCCCTTCCAACCCGTGCTCGATGCGCTCCTCGACGAGAAAAAGGAATTCCCTAAAAAGTTCCTGCCGCAATTTTCCGATATGGGCGCGCTCGAACTCCAGACCCTCGGCGATGTTTGGAGCCGCGTCTCCGTCAAACGCAAGTTGACCGTGCTCGAAAGCCTCGAAACCCTGGCGGAGGACGACACCCTCGTTTCATTCGACGAGTTCGCCCGGTCCATCCTCCGCGACTCGGATTCCATCGTACGCGGGCGCGCCTTGCGCCTCCTGCGCGAATCGGACGACCTCCAACTCCTGCCTCTTTACATCGACCTCCTCAAAACAGATGCCGACGCGCAGACCCGCGCTGAAGCCGCGACCAACCTCGGCATCTTCGTCGACCTCGGCGAACTCGAAGAGATTCCCCCCGAATCGAAAAAGCAGGCGGAAGATGAACTGCTGGCCGCCGCCAACGGGACCGACGATGCCCGTGTGCGCCGGCGCGCGCTCGAAGCGCTGGGTTATTCCTCCCGCCCCGAAGTTGTCACCCTGATCGAATCCTCGTTCAAAAAGGAAGACCCCGCCTGGCAGACCTCCGCATTGTTCGCCATGGGTCGCTCCGCCGACAGCCGCTGGGATGAAGAGGTAATTGCCTCGCTCACCAACATAAACCGCAATGTGCGCGAAGCCGCCGTGGAAGCGGCAGGGCAGTTAAGCCTCAAGGAAGCGACCCCTCTCCTGCTGAAACTGGTTGAAGAGGAAGACGACGACGATGTGACCAGCGCGGTCATCTGGTCGCTTTCACAGATCGGCGGCGAGGATGCGCGCACGTTCATCGAAAACCTGCTCGACCAGACCGATGAAGAGGATGAGGAGCAGGTCGAATTCCTCGAAGAGGCGCTCGAGAACCTTGCCTTCACCGACGACCTCGATAAATTCGACATCTTCAACATCGAATCCGATCTTGAAGTGGGCGATGAAGCCGAAGATGACGAAGAGAAATAGTAAAGAGAATACTTTGGCGGTCGAGTACACTGGTCACGGAGACGTTATAATCTCCGTGACTTTTATTTCCTCATGTCCCCTCTCCCTGAGGGAGAGGGTTAGGGTGAGGGTGAATCCTTCAAGCCAACCATGCCTCTCGCCCTGCTCGCCTCCACCTTCACCAATAACCTGCTGCCGATCCTGCTCTTGAGCGGCGCGGGGTTCACGCTGGGGAAACTCTTCCCGATCGATTCGCGTTCGCTGGGGCGGGTCATCTTCTACATCTTTGCGCCGATGCTGGTCTTCGACCTGCTCGTGCGGAGCGAGATCCGTTTCGACGAAGCCGCGAAGGTGGTCTCGTTCACTGTGGCGTACATCCTCGTCATGCTGGGCATCACGCTGGGGGTGGGGCTGGCGCTGAAGCTCGAGCGTCCCGTCCTTGCGGCGGTATTGATCGCCACCGTGTTCGGCAACACCGGGAATTACGGCTTGCCGCTGGTGGCGTTTGCGTTCGGCGACGAAGCCTTGAAGTATGCGGGTTTGTTTTTCGTCACCACGGCGGTCTTGCACAACACCGGTGGCGTGTTGATCGCCTCGCTCGGGCACATGAATTTCAAGGACGCCTTTTTGGGCATGTTCAAAGTGCCGGTGGTGTACAGCCTCGCGCTTGCCGTGCTGGTGCAAGCGACCCATTTCCAGATGCCCGTAGCCCTCGCGCGGACGATCGAACTCGCCGCGGGCGGGAGCATCCCCATGATGATCGTCCTGCTGGGCATCGAACTCTCGCGCATCAAGTGGACAGACCACCTGCGCGGGGTGGGGATGAGCGTATCGCTCCGATTGCTGGCGGGACCCCTTGTGGGATTTTTGCTCAGCATCGCATTTGGATTGAGCGGCGCGGCGGGACAGGCGGCGGTAATTCAAGCCTCGATGCCCGCCGCGGTCAACACGACCATCCTCGCCACCGAATACAAACTGGATTCGTCGCTGGTGACCGCCATCGTCTACCTCGGCACGATTCTGAGTCCGCTCACGTTGACGCCGCTGATCGTCTTTTTGGGGAGATGAACGTGAATCTTGCGCGCGTTCTGGTTTTCATTGCGGCAGGCGCGTCGATGCTGGGGATGGCGGGGCAGGTTCACTCGGCGGGGCGAAGCGCGCTGATGATGCAGGGAGGCGTCGCGCTGGAGAATGTCGAGGCGCTCTATCGCTTCGGGGAGCAGGTTGTCTTCCGCGCGACGATTCGTTCCTCTGTCCCGGTGCAAAGCGGTTCGATCACGGTGCTCGACCATAAGCAAAACCTTGTTCAATCCAGCCCGCTCATCATCAACCCCGATGGGACGACGCAGTTCTTTTGGGATGCGCGGGGAATTGCCCTGCGCCCGTTCACGGTGGTGTATTGGCGATACGACCTGTCGCTTGCCGATGGCACGTCGTTTCAAAGCGAGGCGTATTCGTTCCGTTATGACGATAACCGCTTCGATTGGCAGGCGCTTGACTCGGGAGCGTTGCGCGTGCGTTGGATGCAGGGCGACGCGGCATTTGCACAACGCGCGTTGACCGCCGCGTTGGAGGGGTTCAAGGCGATCAACGCTTATTTTCCCGTGGATCTTTCACAGCCTGTCGAAGTTTTTATTTATCCGTCGCAAAATGACCTGCAGTTTTTGGGGAACGAGTCGTGGGTGGTGGGGCTTGCCGAGCCGTCGAGCGGGGTTGCGCTGGTGGCTCTTGAGCCCGTGCCGGCGCAAGACCCAGCCATGAGGCGGCACATCCCGCATGAACTGATGCATGTGATGATGTATCGGCACTTCGGCGAAGGGTATGAAAACATCCCCGCCTGGTTGCGCGAGGGGATGGCGACTCTGGTGGAGATTGACCCGACCCCCGAATATGATCGCGCCGTGACGGATGCCGCCGCACGCGAGGCATTGATCCCGCTGACGGACCTGTGCGCTTCATTCCCATCCCAGCCTGAGTCGGCGTTTTTGGCGTACGCTCAAGCCCGGTCGTTTACCCTCTTCCTGCGCGACACGTTCGGCGTTCCCAAACTTCTCGACCTGAGCCGCGCCTACGCGGACGGCGCGACGTGCGAAGCCGGCGTCGAGGTGGTGTACGGCTTGACATTGATGCAACTTGAATTAGACTGGCGGCAGTCCGCGCTGGGACAGGACCCCGCCCGCGCCGCGTTGCAGAACACGCTCCCGTATCTGGTGTTGTTGTGCGTCATGCTGGTCGTGCCGCTGGCGATCGGGTTGACTACGATGAGGAAGAAGAGAAAATAGTAAGGGCGAGTCTCGGACTCGCCTCTACGGATTACAAAAAGAGACTCTACGTTATAAACGGGAAATTTTTAAAACCATTGCCACGGATTACACGAATTCGCACGGATTGTTTTTAAAAATCGGTGAAAATCAGTGAAACTTGTACTGAGCCCGTCGAAGTATCCGTGGCTAAAAAATTGTGAGGTTCACTCATTCTGTTAGAAACGGGTGACCTCAAAAAGGACGATTCCATGACCGACCTCGTTCGAGCGCACATCTGGGTAAAGGGACGCGTGCAAAACGTGGGCTTCCGCGCCCACGTGGAATATCACGCGCGGCAGATCGGCGGCATCACCGGCTGGGTGCGGAATGTCGGCTACGACACGGTCGAAGCCGTGGCGGAGGGCGAACGCGCCAACGTGGAGCGCTTCATCGAGAGCGTGAAGCAAGGTCCCAGCATGTCGCGCGTGGACGAGTCCACGGTGGAGTGGGAGACGTCAACGGGAGAGTTTCGGGAGTTTGGGGTGAGGAGGAGTGGGTGATATTATTTACCGAGGTTAATTACATTATCGAAGCCATGAAGGATTGTCTTCATTTTCAGACGAGTCAGTAATTTTTCTGACATTGTTACCATCACTGTTCATGATGTATAGCTCTCTGTTACCATCTCGGTTTGACACAAAAAGTAGTTGTGTTCCATCTGGGGACCAAACGGGATCTGTGTCATGGTAAGGATTATTAGTAATATTTGCCGCGATGAAATTGTTTGTATTTAAACTAATTAAAAAAATATCTGTTTCACCATCTACTCCTGAAGTCGACACAAAAGCAATTTTATTTCCGTTTGGTGACCAAACCGCGCCGTAATCACTAATTTGAAAATTATTTGTTATCTGAGTTACATTATTTCCGTTTCGATCCATGACAAATATTTCGAGGTCCCCGTCTCTACTTGAGTGAAATACAATTCTCTCGCTGTTTGGAGACCAAGGATATTCTGTAAAATAATTTTCTGATAAAACCACAGATTTGGTTAAGTTTTTTTGATCACTTCCATCACTATCCATTATATAAATATCATTATGCACGCTGTATCTGCGAGTGTAGAGGAGTCTGGTGCCATCTGGTGACCAAGATGCACATCCATCCGAAAAGGCATCTGAGCCAGTAAGTTTTTTTAATAGGGAATTGTCTCGATTGATAGTGTACACACTGTCTCGCCCTTCGTATGCTGATATAAATGCGAGTTTTTCTCCACCAGGTGCAATCCGTGGACAAAATATGCTCCAGCTTGCTTTGGCAATTAATACCTCGTCAGATCCATCACTGTTTGATATAAAATAAAAACTATTGTTTTGGTTGCTTCGCGTGAAAGCAATCTTTCCGATAATGTCATTAGGTAAGGGGTTTATCCTCGGGGCAGGTATTTCGAGCGGAGGTGGTTGTGATGTCTCGGTATCAATAATCAAGCCTTGAGAAAATTCGATAGTAGGGGTAAAAAATGCTACGCTGTTTGGCTGTGTTGATTGAGTTGCAAGATTTATTTGCGCGGGAGACGATGTTGTTGTTGCCTCATCTGTACTCTCTAAGTTAGCATAGTAGGTAATCGTAGAATTTATTATCACGCCAACTAAACCTATTATGGCTGAAGCCACTGTTCCCACCAACCCTAATTGGGCAATCTTTATGGTTGTCCACCGTTTGGTTTTATTGGTAGAGCTATTTTTTCTCATATGTCCTCACATTGATTAGATAAATGACCTGCACCTGGTTCCAGCAGTACAATTCGATATTTTCGATATATGCAAAAGGATCGCAAACCGCCATGAAAAACATCAATTTGTACGATGAAGAAATTTATTTGAAAATTCTACAAAGAATAAAGCTTGGGTTTTTAGTTTTAGGATTCTTGTTGGTTGCGGTTATTTATTTCTTAATTCCATTTCAAACAAACTTCTTGCTTGTAGGCCTAGATGAGGGAATGAACCGAGATGTGCCAGGTCATGCCGATGCCATTACTCTGATGTTCGTATCATCATCAACAAGATCTGTCAAAATGTTATCCGTACCGCGCGAATTGTGGTTGCCGATTGCAGGCTATAATGAAAACCAACTAAGTATGTCGTACTTACTTGGGGAACAGACGCAAAAGGGAACTGGGCCGGTCGTGCTTTCATCTACAGTAAGCGATAATTTTCACGTGCCAATTGAATATTTTGTTGTGATTCGGATGGAAGATTTGGTTAGTATAGTTGATGTTTTGGATGGTATAGACATTATACTTGATAAGCCAATATCAAATTATTCGGCAGGTGTAATTCATGTAAATGGTCAAGAGGCATTAGCCTTTGCTCGGAACCGGACTGATGTTGATGATTTCACGCGCATGATGCAAATACAAATATTGATCAAGGGTATTATTCGAAAGTCTCTTAAAGCTGACGCTTGGTTCAAGATTCCTGAATTACTACACGTCATCTTGACGCGCGTTCAATCGAATATTCCGTTTTGGATGTGGCCGCGATTGGTTTATGAATTGAGCTATGCGCATCTTGTTGATAATATAGATGGATTTGCAGTTACACGGGATATGGTGAGGCCCGTGATTACTTCCCAAGGCGTGCAAGTGATGATGCCCCGATGGGAATTAATATCTAATCTAATAAAGGACATAATAACAGAGTGAGATAAAGATTAGCTATGAAAAGGGAAATATATCTGCTTTCATTCAATCGGATTTGTTTAAATTCCATCCCTGCCTCCCTCGCTTTTTTCTGGTTCGTTTTGTTATTTCCATACGCCTCGACGATTTTACACAAACCCATGGCTGATTCCTTCAACTATGAATTCTACACCCTCCGTGTATCCGTACTGCAATACGGGCACACCACATGGTTCACCGAGACCGGGAACGAGAGCAACGCTCCGCACTTTTGGCATGGGATGGCGTGCCCGTGCACGTCAATGGTGAAGCCGCACGAGTCGCACACTACCTGCTTTGCGCCGGGCAACACTTCGATGTCCGAGCCGCACTGACCGCAATGACGTTGTTCGCTCTCGTGCGCTTTGACCTCGTCATATTCTGAATTCAAGCCGTAGAACTTCAACAGTTTTTCGCCGTCGGCGGGGGAGAGGTGCGGGAGCCACGCCTGACAAAACGTGGTGTATTCCATCCGCAGGGCGACGGTCTCGGAGGCGCGATCGGGGTCGAGGTTGTGCGCGCCCTGCTGGCGGATCAGCGCGTACGTCCCCTCCATTTGTTTTTTGAACAACGCGGCATATTCCCAGAACGGACCCGCCGCCAGCCACGCGCCGCCGGGTTGTGGAATCCGCTGAAGGCGCGCCACCAGCCCGTCCATTTGGGTTTGAAGCGTCGTTTGGTTGGGGTCCATTTCTTTGATCACGGCGCACTCGGCGAAATAATCAATCAATTGAGTTCGAAAATCCATGTCGTTGATCGCGCGCGGCGACGCGGCGTACGGACATTCCTGCAACCAGATCGTAAACACCTGTTTGTAAATTTGCCGCACGGCATCGCGGTCGCTTTTGGCTTTGGCTTGATTCAACGACACCTGCACCGTCTGCATGATGCGATGATAGATCGTGTTGGTGATGCCCGCGTTCGTGTTGGCGTTCGCCATGCGGAAGTCGTAGTCCATGAGCGAGCCGCAGAAATCGCAGTAAATGTACGCCGTGGTCGAGGGTCGCGATTTCGGCGCACCGCACTGCGAGCAACTGACACGCTTGATGAAGCGCGAATGCGCCTTGAGCGATTCGGGCATTGCCTGATCCACCTTCGGCAGCCCCAGTGAAAAGACCGATTGTTTTTGCTGTTCGGGTTTGTTTTTCTTGAAAAAGAATTCCATGATGTGCTCCTCATTAGTGTGTTACAGAGACATGCTTTGTGATGGATCGCCAAAACCTTTGCCACTGATTTCACGGATTTTCACTGATTAAAAATCCGCGCTAATTTGTGCAATCCGTGGCTAATAAATGATTGCAAGAATCATATTACTGGATGAAAACCCGTCTCATCCGACATTTGGGCTGGGTCGCTGACCCTCCGCGTCATACAAACCCCAAGCCCCGCTCCTTCAACGACACCTACTCGCACTAACCGATGACGATGTGGTCGAATACATCATTCATTTTCAAGCGCGCTTTGCAATACGTCCGTGACCCAGCCGTTCAGGCTTTTGTCCGCTAGTTTTGCCTGAATAAAGGCTTTGCGGTGCAACTCGGCGGGCAGACGGACGACGAATTTACCGGAGAAGGGTTTTTCGGGCGATTCGTTTCGTTGCGTGCAAAAATCAAGGTAATCATCTACAGATTCCTTGAATGCCTTTTGCACGTCATCCACACTTGTGCCTTCGAACGTAATCACGTCACGGACGTTGATCACCTCTCCGTACAAGATACCCGCTTCATCGTCAATTTCGACTTTGCCGATATATCCTTTATATTCCATCATGGTTTTATTCCTGCATCAAGAAACAATTTTATCAGTAAACATTACACAAACCCCAAGCCCCGCTCCTTCAACGACACCCACTTGCCTTGACCGATCACGATGTGGTCGAGCACGTCCACATCGAGCAGTTTCCCCGCTTGTAGAATCGCCCGCGTCACAGCGACATCGTCCGGGCTGGGGGTGGGGTCTCCGCTGGGGTGGTTGTGGATGACGACGATGGAGGACGCGTTCTTGCGGATCGCCTCTTTGAAGAGTTCGCCCACCCTTACTTGCGATGAGTTGACCGAGCCTTTGTACACTTCCACGGTTTCCAGCACCCGATTTCTACGGTCGAGCAGCATCACGCGCAGGTGCTCCTGCTCCAACGCGGACATTTCATACGAGACCAGCGCGGCGGCATCGGCGGGGGAGTTGATAGCGGGGCGTTCATCGGGAGATTCTAGCGTGAGCCTTCTTCCCAACTCGATGGCGGCTTTGATCTGTGCGGCTTTGGCGTCGCCGAGTCCGTGTTGCTTTTTGAGTTCGGCGAACGGCGCGCGGTGCAGGCCGGTCAGCCCGTTGAACTTTTTGAGCAGGCGTTGGCCGACCTCGACGGCGTTCTCGCCCTTCACGCCCACGCGCAGAAGGATGGCGATCAACTCGGCGTTGGTGAGGGCTTGCGGTCCCAGCGTGGATAATCTCTCGCGTGGGCGGTCAGCCTCACTCAAGTCCATGATGCGGTAGATGGGTTTGGGGTTGGTCTCAGCCATGACAATGTCCCTTCGCGAAACGGTTCGCCCTATTTTACAGCGAAACCTTGCTTGACACAGGTTAGTCCCTCCATTAGAATACCGAACGCAATTCTTTGGGCAGTATCCCACCGTGCGGGATTGGGAGCGCGTGGCGCTCACAGCGCCAAGGCTATTGCTAAAAAAGAATCATGGGCCTGTAGCGCAGTTGGGAGCGCGCATCAATCGCACTGATGAGGCCAGGGGT
>CAZGSB010000039.1:0-26733 GCA_964528275.1 uncultured Anaerolinea sp.
ACATCCAAGCCACCGACCCCGCGCTGGCGAAAAAAGTGTACCTGCTCGAAGATTGCTCCTCGCCCGTCGTTGTCCCCGGCGTGGTGGATCATACCGATGCGGCGGACGCGGCGTATGCCAGGTTTGCCGAGGCGGGGATGAATGTGGTGAGATCAACAATAAATTTTTAACGGTGTCATTGCGAGGAGTGGCGCTGTTGGTCGAGTAGTGGCGCGTTTCGCGCCACGTATCGAGACCAAGCGCCGCGACGTGGCAATCTCCTGCGCACCTTCAAACGTGCCATTTACAGGCTACACAAGATAGCATCTCCTTTCGGGATTGCCACGACCCACTGCGTGGGTCTCGCAATGACACATGATAACTATGAGCATCTTCGACAAAACCCGCCTTACCAACGAAACCTTCAAACTCGATATCGAGCGGATGCGCCGCGGCTGGTACTCGGACAAATACTTCGAGAATATTGGCCGCATGCTCGCCGCGCTTGCCGATGAAAAATACGCGTATTCTGGAAAACATCACAATTTGCCAAAGGATGTATCCGCAGAAAACATCGCCGTCGGCGACATCGAAGTGGAGATGCAGTGGTTCACGCGGCGGCTGGGGAACACGATCGTCGTCGGTGTGGATAAGACGCTGGAAATGCTCAGGCTGTGTACCGGCTATTGGGAGGCGGATCAATTCACAAGCACGTCCGATACGCTGGAGGTGTGGGCGGTCCACGATGGGACGGTGGTCAAATCCGATGGCAACCCGTTGAACGTCGAGCCGGTCATCAAAGTTCGCGGACGGTATCGCGATTTTGCCCTGCTCGAAACGCCTTCGCTGGGTGTGCTCACGCGCTCGAGCCGTGTCGCCACAAACGTGTACGAAACGTTGACCGCCGCGCGCGGAAAGCCCGTCTTGTTTTTCCCCGCGCGGTTTGACCTGCACGAAGTGCAAGCGGCGGACGGGTACGCATACAACATCGCCATCAAGCGTTTCAACCAGGATTTCTCCAGCGAGATCGGGTCGTTCGTCTCGACCGACGCGCAAGGCGACTGGTGGGGCGGCGCGGGCGGCGGGACGGTTGCCCATGCCGCGATTGCTTCGTTCCTCGGCGATACCGCTGAAGTGATGATGCAATTCTCGCGCGTGCTTTCGCCGAGGATTCCGCGCATCGCCCTCGTGGATTTCAACAACGACTCGGTGCGCGATTCGTTGCGGGTGATGGAAGCGATGTTTACAAAGTATCGCTCGTTATGCGATGTGGGCGATGAGACTGAAGCCGCGAAATATGTGTTGTACGGCGTGCGTTTGGATACGAGCGGCAGTGTGCGCGATGTGTCGGTGGAGCCGATTGGCGACCCCGCATTGGATTTGGGAGTCAACCCGCGCCTGGTGTTCAACGTCCGCCAAGCGTTGGATTCGGCGTGGGAGAGTTGGAAAATCCCCAAGGTGTGGAAGGACGCGGCGCGTGAGTATTGCCGCAACGTCAAGATTGTCGTCTCGGGTGGGTTCGGTCCGGAAAAGATTCGCCGCTTCGAAAAACTCGAAGTGCCTGTGGATATTTACGCGGTCGGTTCGTGGCTGTTCAACAACAACGGCGGCACGGTCACCGATTTCACCTCCGACGTGGTGCGCGTGAAAATTCACGGCGAATGGGTGGATATGGCAAAGGTGGGCAGGCGTCCGCTGGCGAACCCGAATTTGGAGAGGGTGTGGTAAATCTAAAACTTGCCTCGCTCGTTTTGGCAGTATCGTTGATTCTTGTTGGATGTGGTTTAGGATATGTTCCCATGCCAACAAAAGAATCCACTATGCCAACTTCAAATATCAAAGCGGTAATCCCATCCTCAACACCTACACTGCCTGAAACAAAAACTCCTATTCCAACTCCAACGGCGACAATTGTTATCTCCACACAAACTCTCTATTTGACGCCTTTGCCTACGCTATCAATAGAACAGGAACGCGTCAGGTTTTATCGACTCTATAATTTCATTGATGGATGTCGTTTGCCATGCTTATGGGGAATTACCCCCGGAGTAACAACATGGACAGAAATGAAACAGTTTATCGACCAGTTCTATTCTTTTCATCATATTGAAAAAGTAGAATGGTCTATAACGAAATCAGACAAATTTGACACTTATAGTTGGGCTGTTAAACAACCCAACTCTGGTTTAGATTATAGTCCAGCCATTTTTTTAGAAGTCAAAAATAATTTGGTGACCGCGATTTTGATTGACGGAGAGTTATCAACTCTTTTCTTTCCCCTTAACAGGCTCCTCTCTGAGTATGGACAGCCAGATAGAATCCTGTTGAACGCGACAACAAACAAAGGAGATGTAACTGTGTATCTTACTGATGTTATGCTTGTCTATGATGACGAATATATTTTTTCAAGTTATCAATTCAATGAGTTTGAGTCAACTAATGACACAACAAGGAGAGTATGCCTAAACGATGTGCAATATGAGCCCATGATATTGTTGTCATCTGGTCAAGAATTAAATGAGGATTTTTCAATCTGGAAACCTATATCTGAACATTCAGAACACACCACAAAGACATTTTATGAAAGATTCAGATATAGGGGCAACAAGTGTTTTGAAGTTTCAAGGGATGCCTGGAATTAGTCTTGCACTTCATCCAATAGCACTCAAATCTTTGCCCTCTCCACCTTGAACGGCGTCCCCTCCACTTTTTCCTCGTCAAACTCCCGCGCCGCGAGGTGACCGGCGAACACCGCCTGCGCGATGATGTTCGGCGCTTCCGCATCGCCGATGAGGCGTAACGATTGGATTTTTATGTTGGTCGAGTAGCCCCGCTGATTTTCGCGGGGCGTATCGAGACCAAATGCAGTCGAAGAGCGGAGGGCTTGATATAAAGAATCATTCGGCGTTCTATCACTCACCAGCACAACTCCATCGCGCGGCAATTCGACTTCCCCTCCCGAAATCGTATTCGACAACCTCACATAATCTCTTCCAATTTCACTCATTGTGTTTTGCACAAACAATTTCACGCCGAACTTCATCAACTTGGATTGAATCCGTTCCTGCTCCAGCGTGAACTGACTCCAATACGAAACCAGCGGCGCAGGCGTGACGAGCGAGACATTGCATCCGTTGGTCGCAAGGAGTTCTGCCAAGACCCCGCCCATGTAGTAGTGATCGTCATCGTAAATAACAATATTATGGAGTGCAGAAGCTTGCTTCTGCAATAACGGGAGCAAGCTCCCTGACTCCAAATTTTCCATCAAATCATCGGGGGTAATAATATTCCCAGAATCGATTCCTGCAATTGGCTTCCACAGCGTACGCCCCACGCCGTCACGCCGCCAGGTTGCGCCCGTAGCGAGAATCACATTCTCCGCGCCCGATTCCAAAATCTCCTCCGCCGTCATTGGGCTGGACGGGTACATCGCCACATTCTTCATCTTCCTAAGTTGAGTCAACCGCCAATCCATCACGCGGCGCCACTCGTTCAAGCCGGGCAATGCCGATTCGCGTAGCACGCGCCCGCCTAATTCCTTGCGCGCTTCGAGCAACGTCACCTGGTACCCGCGCTGACCCAACGCCCGCGCCGCTTCGAGTCCTGCAGGTCCCGCGCCGACGATCATCACCTCTTTGTCACTTCGCTTCGGCGAAATGATTTCAGGATGCCAGCCGCGCTTCCATTCCTCGCCCATGGTCGGATTCTGCGTACAGCGAATCGGCACATAGCGCGTATCGCCCGTGATACAAATATTGCACCCGATGCACTCGCGGATGTCCTCGACACGCCCCTCCTTGATCTTGTTCGGCAAAAACGGATCGGCAATCGAAGGTCTCGCCGCGCCGATCAAATCCATCACGCCGCGTTGAATCGCCGAGACCATGGATTCGGGAGATGTGTATCGCCCAACACCGACAACAGGTTTCGACGTCAACTTTTTCACGAACGAAATGTATTGTTCCTGGTGACCTTCCTTGCCAAAGCGAGATGTGATTGAATCGTTGTTCCAGCCGCTGATGTTCACATCCCACAGGTCGGGTAATTCGGCGAGCATCGCCACCACATCATGTCCCTCGCCCTGATGCGTGATGCCGTCTTCGCCGAGCAATTCGTCCACAGCGAAGCGCACCGCCACGGCGCACGAATCGCCGACCGCTTCTTTTGTGTCTTCGATCAATTCCCGAAAGAACCGCACGCGGTTTTCCAGCGAGCCGCCGTACTCGTCCGTGCGATCGTTGTGTCGCTTTTGAATAAACTGCATCGCCGCGGTCATGCCGTGACCTGCATAACAATACACAATGTCAAACCCCGCGCGTTTTGCCCGCAATGCCGCGGCGCGATGCCACTTGCGGACGTTGCGAATATCTTCCTTGTCCATGCGGCGCGATTGCACAGGTTCGTAGCCCGACGCGCCCACGACACCCATCGAACGCGGCGCGAGCGGCGGCACGCGTGAATAAAAGTTCATCGCGTCAATCCCGTTGTATGCCAATTCGATTCCCGCCAGCGCGCCGTGACGATGCACTGCCTCGGTCATCAATTGCCAGGCAGGGATATCGTCATCGTCCCACAAACGCCCCTCGATCGAGGGAGCAATATCGCTGGAGTGATGGATCTCCGTCTCCTCGGTGCAGACCACTCCCCAGCCTCCCTCCGCTTTCATGCCGCGCATCGCCGCCATGCCGTGCGGCATGCGGTGCCCGAACCCATTGCAATGCGGCGCCTGATAAAAACGGTTCGGAGCCGTCACAGGACCGATCCGAACCGTTTCGAATAAGATGTCATAAGGACTCTTCATTGGATTTCTCCACTTGGATTTTTTTCGGATAACCTGCACGCATCATTCCGACGTTCGGCCTGATCCCGTTTCCCCGGCAACTGCCTCTACCCAAACCGCCCCGTGATGTAATCCTCGGTCTTCTTTTGTTTCGGCGCGGTGAACAAGGATTTGCCCTCGCCAACTTCGATCAACTCTCCCTGCAAAAAGAACGCGGCATGGTCTGCGGTGCGACCCGCCTGTTGCACCGAATGCGGGACGAGGATGATCGTGTACTCCTTTTTCAACTCCTGCAACGCGGCTTCGACCTTGCCTGTGGAGATTGGGTCAAGACCGGAGGTCGGTTCGTCGAGCAGGATAATTTCAGGCTGGAGGGCAAGCACACGGGCGAGACAGACACGCTGTTGTTGTCCGCCGGAGAGGGCGATGGCGGGGTCGTCGAGGCGGTCTTTCACTTCGTCCCAGATCGCGGCAAGTTTCAAACTGCGCTCGACCGCCTCATCCAATTTGACGCGTCGTTTCTCGCCGGCGAGCTCCAGCCCGTAGGTGAGATTCTCGCGAATGGACATCGGCAACGGCACGGGACGAGCAAACACCATGCCCACCTTGCGCCGCAATGCGATCACATCGGTTTTGGGGTCGAGGATATTTTCGCCGTCAATGAGGATGCGCCCCGACGAGGCTTTGACTTCGGTCAGGTCGTTCAGGCGATTCAAACAACGAAGCAACGTGGACTTGCCTCCGCCTGCCGGACCGAACAACACCGTCACCGCATGCTCGCGGATGTCGAGGCTGACATCGCGCAGTGATTCGGTGCCGTCGGAGTATTGTAAAGATAGATTCTCAACGATTATTTTGTTCATTTCATCATAACTCGGTGGTTGAGTAGACCTGAGCGATCGTTGCGAAGGTCGTATCGAAACCACCACTAACCAAAATTGCTTTGCTTAGATGGTGGTTTCGATACGCCGCTTCGCGGCTACTCAACCACCAGGGTTCATCTACCATTGACGTTTCGCCCTCGCCCGCGAACGGATGACTGTGGCGATCAGGTTCATGGTCAACACGAAAGCCAGCAATACCAGCGCCGTGCCGTACTGGATTTGAATCGGCATCTCAGGGACTTGTGTAGAAATCACAAAGAGATGATACGGCACTGCCATCGTGGCATCGAAAGGCGATCCGGGCAGGCGCGGCAGGAAGAACGCCGCACCGGTGAACAGGATGGGCGCGGTCTCGCCCGCCGCGCGTTCGAGACCGAGTATGATGCCGGTGAGAATGCCGGGCAGGGCTTCCTTCAACACGATGCGGCGGATGGTCTGCCAGCGTGTTGCGCCGAGGGAGATGCTCACCGTGCGGAATGACTGCGGGACAGACCGTAACGCTTCTTCCGCGGTGCTGATGATGACGGGGAGGGTCATGATCGAAAGCGTGAGCGACGCGGCGAGGATGGAGGTGCCGAAATTGAGGAAGAGAACGAACAGTCCCAGCCCGAACAAGCCGTAGACCACAGAGGGAATCCCCGCGAGGTTGATGATGGCGATGCGGATCGTCCGTGTGAGCGGCGTATCAGACGCGTATTCCGAAAGATAGATTGCCGCGGCGATGCCAAGCGGGACGGAAAATATCGCCGTGCCAATGGTCAAATAGAGTGTGCCGATGATGGCGGGAAAGATGCCGCCCTCACGCATCCCTTCACGAGGAAAACCGGTGAGGAATTCCCACGAGATGGCGGGCAACCCCTGTGAAAGGATATAGATCACCGTGCCGATGATGGGCAACACGGTGACCCATGCCATGATGGTGATGGCGGTGAAGCCGACGCGTTCGGTGAGGTGACGGTTGATGGAGAGGCGTTTCATATTTATGGTAGGTTTGGTGGTCGAGTAGCCCCGCCGCTCTTCGCGGGGCGTATCGAGACCACAGCTTAAAGTAACTTTATTTTTTCAAGTTATACATTGGTCTCGATACGGCGGCGAACGAACACCGCCGCCTACTCGACCAACAGGATAATTTTGCTACGACAATATCCTCTCCGCGCGTTTCTTTGCACGGAAAACAACAGACGATGCGGCGATGTTCACGCCGAGGGAGATCAGGAATAACACCATGCCGATGAAGAACAACACGTGATAGTGTGTGCTTCCGTTGGCGACCTCGCCCATCTCGGCGGCGATGGTGGCGGTCATCGTGCGGACGGGGGAGAAGAGACTGCCGAGTCTGACCGCCAGCACGGGTGCGTTGCCGGTCACCATCATCACGGTCATCGTTTCGCCGATGGCGCGACCGACTCCCAGCATGACGGCGGTGAGGACGCCAGACCGCGCGGCGGGAAGGGTGACCCGCCAGATGGTTTGCCAGCGCGTCGCCCCGAGTGCCCACGCCCCTTCCCGATACGCGCGCGGCACGGCATCGAGCGCGTCCTCCGCGACGGATACGACGGTCGGCACGGCGATCCCGCCGAGGATGAGGGAACCGGTGAAGGCGGTCAGCCCAGTTGGAAGGTCGAGAAAGACGCGTAGAAACGGGGAGACGAGCAGAATCCCGAGAAATCCCAAAACAACCGAGGGGAGTCCGCCGAGCAATTCGACGAGGGGCTTGAGAATCTCGCGCACCCAACGCGGCGCGATTTCGGAGATGTAGACTGCGGTGGCGATCCCCAGCGGAAAGGCGATGGATACTGCGCCGAGGGTGACGATGAGCGAGCCGGTGATGAGCGAGAGGATGCCGAACATGTCTTCGATGGGATACCAACGCACATTCAGCAGTGACGAGCCTTCGACTTCGCCGAGAGTGGGAATGCCCTCGCGGATGAGGAAGAAAAAGATCAGCGCGACAAAAAGAATCGCCGAATACCCGCTGGCTTTGATCGCGCGGGTGATAACAAATTCACGCCAGTTTAAAGATTTTTCCATACGTCTCCATGCGTCATTGCGAGGAGGGGGCTCTTCCCGACGAAGCAATCTCCCTCATTGTGTTGGAGATTGCTTCGTCGCAAAAAACGCTCCTCGCAATGACGCTAACGAACCGGCACAAAACCGAGTTCAGCCACGATCTCCTGCGCTTCTGTGCCGAGAATCCAATCGAGATATGCTTTTACGATGCCAGTCGGTTCACCATTGGTATACATGTACAGGTCGCGCGCGATTGGGTAACTCTTGTCGTTCACGGTGGGTATCGAAGGCAACACATACGTGCCGCCGTCCTCTTTGGCAATGGCGATCATCTTCAGGTCGTCGGGCACGTAGCCCAAGCCGTCATACCCGATGGCGTTCGGGTTTTGGCGCACCTCGATGATAATTCCCTCCGAAGAGGGGAGCAATAATGTGTCTGTTGAAAAAAGAGTTTTGTTTTCTTTTTCACCCAACCGCAAAACCGTTTCCAAAAAATATACGTGGGTGCCGGAGTTCGTCTCGCGCGAGAGCCGCACAATGGGGCGGTCCTCGCCGCCGACTTCCTTCCAGTTGACGATCTTGCCGCTGTAAATATCCGCTACTTGTTGCAGGGTCAATTCGCTCACGGGGTTCTCAGGGTTGACGATCACCGCGATCGCATCGCGCGCGATGATGACCTCGAATGGGTCCACGCCGTTGCCCTGCGCCTCCGCGATTTCCTCCTCCTTGATCCGCCGCGAGGCGTTCGCAATATCCACGGTGCCGTTGATGAGCGCGGCGATCCCTGTCCCCGACCCGCCGCCCGTCACCGAGATGCGCACGTCCGCGTGTTCGGCTTGGTACGTCTCTGCCCACGCAAGCGCGAGGTTCACGATCGTATCCGAGCCTTTGTTTTCGATGTACGCTGTAGAGGAATCGGACGAGGGGTTGGAAGATGTGGAGGAGCAGGAGAGGAGGAAGGAGGAAAGAACAAAGAAAACGAGGACGCGTTTCATTGTTGTGAATTATAGTCTAAAGCATAATGAAGATGAAGAACCGCTTCCGACTCGCTTTCGGCTTGATTCAGTTTCCCCAACGTTTACCGCTCCTCATCGCCGCATGGACGTAAACGTCCATGCTATTCCTACAAAGTCCGCTCAAGCGGACTCGCCTCGCATTCTTTGATACAATCACCGCATGACCTCGACCCAGTCCACCTTCGCCGTCCAGCAACTGGATTTTTACTACGGTCAATCGAAAGCCCTCGCAAATATCAATCTCGAGATCGAGCCGCGCAAAGTGACCGCGCTCATCGGTCCCTCGGGGTGCGGCAAGTCCACGTTTTTGCGTTGCCTGAACCGCATGAACGATACCATCGCCGGCACCCGCGTGGACGGTAAAATCCTGCTCAATGGCGAAGACATCTATGGCGCGAAAATGGACGTGGTCAACCTCCGTCAGCGCGTGGGCATGGTGTTCCAGAAACCCAACCCGTTCCCGCAATCCATTTTCGACAACGTGGCATTCGGACCGCGCGTGATGGGGACGGTGACGGACAAGAAGCAATTGAACGAACTGGTGGAGGGCAGTCTGCGCCGCGCGGCGCTGTGGGACGATGTGAAAGATATTTTGCACGAGAATGCCATGGGGCTGGCATTGGGTCAGCAACAACGACTGTGCATCGCCCGCGTCATCGCCGTGGAGCCCGAAGTGATCCTGATGGACGAGTCCACGTCCGCGCTCGACCCGATCGCCACCCTGCGCGTCGAGGAGTTGATCGCCGAACTGAAACAGGATTACACCATCGTCATCGTCACGCACAACATGCAACAAGCCGCGCGCGTGTCCGATTACACCGGTCTTTTCTGGCTGGGCGAGTTGGTCGAGTTTTCCGCCACGAACGATATGTTCACCCGCCCGAAACAGGAACTGACCGAGGCGTATATCACCGGCAGGATGGGGTAGTTTAGTCAGATCGTTTGATAGTCGGATAGTCTGATGGTCGGTAAACGAACGAGTGGATGAGCAACAGCCTCATCCACTCGTTTTTCGGTAGTGATCCCTTTTGCTGATCACTGATAACTGGTCACTGCTTTTGGCTTTTCCAAAACTCATCGTCCGTGGCTTTGATCTCTTTCATCTCGCCGGTGACGATGAACACCGTCCGTTCGCAGATGTTCGTCACGCGGTCAGCCACGCGCTCGAGGTTGTGCGCCACCCACAACAGCCAGTTGGCGCGCTCGATGGACTTGGGGTCCTGGATGATGAACATCATCAACTCGTGGTAGACCTGATTATAGAGCGCGTCCACCTCGTCATCTTGAATTGGTATGGACTTCGCCGCTTCCACGTCTTCGTTGACGAAGGCGGTCAACGCGCGGTGAAGCATGTCCGCGCCGATCTGCGCCATGCGCGGCACGTCAATGAGCGGCTTGAGCAAGGGCTGGTCGCCCATGCGGATGTTGATGTTGGCGATGCCCTTGGCGTAATCGCCCATGCGTTCCAACTCGGAGATAATTTCCATCGTGGACGCCAGCAAACGCAAGTCGTGCGCCATCGGCTGTTGCGTGGCGATCAGCACCATGAGTTTATTTTCGATATCGAAGCGTTTCTTGTTGATCGCCGCATCTTCGGCAAAGATTTTTTCAGACGCCTTCACATCCCGCTTTTTCAACGCCTCCACAGAGTCGAGGATGGCTTGCTCGACCATGCTCCCCAGCAGGAGCACGTCGTCTTTGAGTCCTTGAATTTCGCTTTCAAATGTTTTACGAAGCATAATTCCTCATTGATTGGCTGGTGGTTGAGTGGGGCGAATGCAAGTTGAGCCCATATCGAAACCACAGCGGATGTTGTATTTTACTACCAACGAACTTCTTTCGGCGCGATGCCCTGTTCGGTCAACCACAGGCGCAGGCGATGCTCAAGTTGGTCGCGCACGCGTCGGGTCGTGGCGAGGCGGTGTCCGTCATCCGCTTTGGCGGGGTCGTCGAATCCCCAGTGGTGGTGCGTCCCCATGTTGAGAAACACGACGGGACAATTTTCCTCGGCATCCGCGCAGACCGTGATGACGTGGGTAAAGATTTGTTTGCCGAGATATTCGCTGACGGACTTCGACCACTGCGACGAAATATCCACGCCGATCTCGCGCATCGCCTCCTCGACTTCGGGCAGGATTCTCCCCTTCGGCTCGGTGCCCGCGCTGAACGCCTCGAACGTGTCGCCTGCCATCGCGCGCAGAAGTCCCTCCGCCATCTGGCTCCGCGCTGAATTACCGGTGCATAAAAATAAAACTTTTGGTTTGTTCATATCACCCAAACCTTCCCGTCACGTAATCTTCGGTGCGTTTGTCTTTTGGGTTGGTGAAGATTTTTTGCGTTTCGCTGAATTCGATCACCGTGCCTGAGCGCTGGTCGTCGATCATCATCATGGCGGTGTGATCGGAGACGCGCGCGGCTTGTTGCATGTTGTGGGTGACGATGATGATTGTATAGTTTTTCTTCAATTCCTGCATGAGTTCCTCGATGCGCAGGGTGGAGATTGGGTCGAGCGCGGAGGCGGGTTCGTCCATCAGGATGATGTCGGGCTGGATGGCGATCGTCCGCGCGATGCACAGGCGTTGTTGCTGACCGCCCGAAAGTTCGTAGGCGCTGTGCTTGAGTTTATCTTTCACCTCATCCCACAATGCCGCGCCGCGCAGGGATTGTTCGACGAGTTCGTCCATGCCGCCTTTGTAGCCGTTGATGCGCGCGCCCCAGGCGATGTTCTCGTAAATGGATTTGGGGAACGGGTTCGGCTTTTGGAAGACCATGCCGATCTTGCGGCGCACTTCCACGGGGTCTACGTTCGAGCCGTACAGGTTCTGCCCGTGCAAAAGGATCTCACCAGTGACGTAACTGGTCGGCACAAAATCGTTCATGCGGTTGAAAGACCGCAACAGCGTGGACTTGCCGCACCCCGACGGCCCGATGATGGCGGTGATCTTCTGCCGTTCGATCTTCAGGTTCACTTCGCTGATAGCGGCGAACGAACCGTAGAAGATGAACAGGTTCTTTGTTTCAATGGCGTAATCGTGTTGGTTGATTTGCATAATTTTCCGTTTTTCCGCAGATTTCACAGATTGCGCAGATAAAATCTGTGAAATCTGGATAATCTGTGGATGCTTTAGTATTTCCTCTGGAATCGATTCCGCATCAAAATGGCGGTCGCGTTGAGGGTGAGCAACAACGCCAACAGGACGATGATCGCGCTCGCCGCAATGGCATGGAATTCGGATTGCGCGCGCGTCGTCCATTGATAGATCTGAATGGGCAGGGCGGTGAACTTCGAGAAGGGACCGTCCGGGTCCACGCTGATGAAGGTGGACGCGCCGACGACGATAAGCGGAGCGGTCTCGCCGAGCGCGCGTGAGAGCGCAAGGATGCTCCCTGTGAGAATGCCCGGCAGGGCGTTCGGCAAAACGTGATACCAGACCGTTTGCCAGCGCGTTGCCCCGACACCGAACGAAGCCAGTCGCAGGGAGTCTGGCACGGCCTTGATCGCCTCCTGCGCGTTGATGATAATGAGCGGCAGGACGAGCACGCCCATCGTCAGCCCGGCGGAGAGGATCGTGCGCCCATTGGAATCTGTCACGCCGAACAACGTTCCGCTGGTGAGCGGTTCCAGCACACGGACGAAGATCGCCAGCCCCAACATGCCGTACACAATGCTCGGCACGCCTGCCAGATTATTGATGTTGGTCTGGATGATTCTGGTCAGCCATGTTTTCGGGGCATATTCCTGCAAGTAGATCGCGGCGCCCGTACCGACGGGTAACGCGAAGAGGATCGCGATCCCGACCAGCCACAGCGACCCCAACACCGCCGTGCGGACTCCCGCAAACTCTGCCCGCGAGGACATCGGCGAGACGAGGAACCCCGGCGTGAGCCATGAGCGGAATTCCAAATTTGCGTCTGGATATTTCTCCGCAACTTCCGCACGTATGTCTGCCCTGCCTGTCAGCGACTCGGTCAAACTCCACGTTTGTTTGGTGTCGATCTGCACGAGGCGCTCGAGGAAAAGCGAATATAGGTCGGCGCGGGAACGTTCCTGCATGGGTTGGTCTGTGTCCAACTTTTTATACGCGCCTGACGAGAGTTCCTTTTTGAGGATGACGAGCAATTCCTCTTTAGTCAATTCGTTGATCGGCGCGGACGTGAATTCCACCGGGTCATTTTTGTACTCGAAAGCGACGTAACCGAACGCGCCATCCACCACGTTGTAGAGCAGGGCGGTGAGGCTGAGGATGGCGATGAGGAGCGACGATAGAAACACAACCTGCCACAGCGAAGCGTTGCGATAGCGCGCGGTCAGTTCGCGGCGGAAGGATTCGGATTGAGGGTAATGGTTATGTGTGTTCATATTCATTCATCATCGGCGGTCGAGAAGGGGCGGGGTCTTCCCGCCCCGTATCGAGACCACTCGACCAACAGAATTACTCATACCTCTCCCGAAACCGACTCACCACTGCCTGACTGATCAAGTTCAACACCAGCGTCACCAGGAACAACATCAGCGCAATGGCGAACAGGCTGGTGTAATCAATCGAGTTGTATGAGAGGTCGCCGCCGCTGATGCGGGCGATGTGACCGGTCATCGTCTCGGCGGCGGCGAAGGGATTGAAGGTGAAGTTGGGTCCCGCACCTGCGGCGATGGCGACGATCATCGTCTCACCGACAGCGCGCGAGATGCCGATGATGAGCGCCGCGCCGATGCCCGATAACGCGGCGGGCAGTACGATCTGAAGGCTGGTCTCGAACTTGGTCGCGCCCATGGCGTAGGCGGCTTCGCGCAGGGAGCGCGGCACCGCGCTCAACGCGTCCTCGCTCATCGAGGAGATGAGCGGCAGGATCATGATGCCCATCACAATCCCTGCGGATGCCATGTTGTAGACCTGCACCTGCTCGCCGAAGATTTTCTGCAAGAGCGGGGTCATGAACAGGAGGGCGAAATATCCATAGACGACGGTTGGGATGCCGGCGAGGATTTCGAGGATGGGTTTTAGCGCCGCACGCGCCCGGGGGGTGGCGTACTCGCTAAGGAACAACGCAGATGCAAGCCCGAGAGGAAGCGAAACGGTCATGGCGATTGCGCTGGTGGTGAGAGTCGAACTGACCAGCGCCCAGATCCCGAATTGCCCGATCCCCGGCTGCCATTGGGTCTCGCCGAAAAATTTGGCGAAGGTCACATCCGGGTTGCCGAAGAACAACCACGCCTCTTTGCCGAGTTCGTACACGATGGCAACGGTGGTGAACATGGACAAAATCCCTGCGAGGAACAGCAGGGCTTGGATGATCGTTTCGCCGACGCGCGGCTTCTTGGTGAGATCGAACGAATGTGAATCCATATCGAAATGACAATGGACGATGGACAATTGACCATCGTCCATTGTCCATCGTCCTTGGTCTTCGTTTACTGCCCTGCGGCGGTCATCCACGCATCCAGCGAGGACTGGAGGTCTGCTTCGGGTGCGGGGAAGTACCCCACATCGAGAATATTGTCGTTGACGTTACTCAAATAGAAGTAGATGAAGGCGGCGACTTGCGGCTTCTCCGCCATGATGCTCGCATCCGAGTAGATGAAAAGCGGGCGGGCAAGCGGATACGAACCGTCGTTGACCGCGGCTTCGGATGGCTCGACGCCTTCGACAGCAATGGCTTTCAACGCAGCGGAGTTTTCAGAGAAGTACGCATACCCGAAGTATCCGATCGCGTATCGGCTTCCTTCCACGCCTTGCACGAGCACGTTGTCGTCTTCCGAGAACTGCGCGCCATCCACGCCGAGCAGGGCTTCTTCGCCTTTGGCGAGGTCAGCCTTACCTTCCGCATTGGGGAAGTGCGGTCCGAGAATGGCTTCGACGAAATAATCAAAGGTGCCACTATCTGCACCCGGGCTGTAGACAAGGATCGCCTCGGCGGGGAAGGAGGGGTCCACTTGATCCCAGGTGGTGACTTCGCCCGCAAAGATCTGCGCGAGTTGTTCTTTGGTGAGTCCGGTGAGGAAATCATTTTCCGCGCTCACGACCACAGCGAGGGCATCGGTTCCTACGCGGAATTCGATGGGCGTGCGACCGATCGCAGCGCACAGTTCCACTTCGCTGTCTTTGATGGCGCGCGACGCGTTGGAAATATCCGATTCGCCGGCGGTGCAGAAGCGCTCGAAACCTGCGCCTGTGCCGATGCTATCCACGGTGATATTGCCGGAATAACCTTCCTGTTGGAAGAGTTCCGCCATGCGCTCGGAAAGCGGGAACACGGTGGATGAACCGGCGGTGATGATGTCACCAGTCACTGCATCGGGCGCATACATCGCCATCGGATCTTCGGCGGGTGCCGCAGTCGGCTCCACCGGGGCGGCGGTTGGTTCCACAGCGGGAATTTCCGTCGCCGAGGATTCGGTCTCGGCGGCGGGAGCGCCGCACGCGGCGAGCACGAAACTCAGAATTACGAACACGAACAAGATCGAACGAACATTTTTGGTCATTTCTATTTTCTCCTATGAATTTTTACATGGTCATCTTATCAAGCGGTATTTAATGTCAAGAGAAGAATGGGTTAACATCTTGTTAAATATTGCGGGACAAAAAACAATTGCCCGCCACTCACGCTGAGAATGGCGGGCAACGTCTCACGAATGAGACCAAACAAGGAGGAGAAGAAAAACTAATCACTGTGAAAGAACGTCAAGTTTTCCGTTTTTTCGAGCAGTGCAGTTTCAAAAGGGGAAGCGTCCCACTGCCAGGTATTGAGGTCGGTCAATGCCCGATAGGCGGTAAGATCGAGTTGAAGCGGCGTGACGGAGACAAATCCCTCCGCCAGCGCGCCCACGTCAGTGCCGCGTTCAGGCACGCCGGTGGGCGCGTCGCCGCCGATCCAATAATACGGTTTGTTGCGCGGATCGGTGCGCTCGTCGAGCCGGCTGTGATATACGCGTAATCCCTGGCGGGTGAGGATGATGCCGCGGAGTTTTTCGTCGGGCAGAAATGGCAGGTTGATGTTGAGCAGTATTTCGTGAGCGAGTCCGTTTTCGATCACCTGCCGCACGATCTTCGCCGTAGCGCGCGCGGCAGGTCCATAATCGATTTCGCCGAGGTGACCCTCCACCGTTTCAAGCGAGACCGCGATGCCGGGCACACCCGCGATCACGGCTTCCATCGCGGCAGTGACCGTCCCCGAATAGGTCACATCGTGCCCGAGGTTCGCGCCCGCGTTGATACCCGAAACGACGAGATCGATCGGCTCTTTGAAGAATCCCAACGTGGCGAGCGCCACACAATCGGACGGCGCGCCGTCGCTGGCGAATGCCTGTGTGCCATCCGCGAGGCGGACTTCCTTGACGCGTAACGCGCGATCCAGTGTTTTGACGTGCCCGCCTCCGGACCAGTTTCGGTCTGGCGCAAGGACTGAAACCTTGCCCAGCTTTCGCATCTCGTGAGTCAACGCCAGCAATCCCAGCGCAGAGACGCCATCGTCATTGGTGACGAGGATATGTTTTGTCATTTTGCCTGACCTTTACTCAAGAACCTGCGCCGCTTTTGAGTCACGTCAATGACGAAGACGCTAAGCAGGCATAAGGTCAAAATAATTAGCATGATCATTCGATCTCCATTATTCTCATGGTGCCATCTTATCAAATTGCTTTTAATGGGAGGAGAAGAACGAGTTAACGCCTTGTTAAATCAAGTAGGGGCGGGTCTCAGACCCGCCCCTACGAAATCACACAATATCAATTAACGGCACAAGAGCCGGGGAGGAGGCCCGGCTCTTGTGCGCTGAGGAGAGAATGAAACTATTTCCTGGTCGCGTGTTTTTGCGTCACGACGTTCACCCGCTGGCACAGGTACGCGCGCCGCTTTTGCGATGTATCTGCGATGAAGACTGCGATAAGCATTGTTGTTGTGGCGACCAGGAATATTTCCATGCCCACAGGATAGCACGGACTCCTTCCTTTGTGCTTTACAGCGGACTTGCCAACGCAAAACAATTATGCAATGGTTAAACTAACGGAATCGAAAAGTAAAACGTACTGCCGCGCCCCTCGATGCTCTCTGCCCAGATTTTCCCGCCGTGCGCTTCGACGATGTGTTTGGCGATGGACAAGCCCAAGCCGGTGCCTCCGCCCGCGCGGGATTTGTCCACGCGATAGAAACGCTCGAAGATGCGCGGGACATCCTCCGCTGGGATTCCGATTCCCGTATCACGCACCGCGAATCGGACTTCACGTACGGCTGACCCCCCTTCGGGGGCGATCTCGGCTCCCAAAGCGACCTCGCCTCCTGCGCGCGTGAACTTGACCGCGTTGTGGATCAAATTCACGAGAACTTGTTCAAGCCGTTGGGAGTCAATGTTGACCTTCGGCAGGTCGTCCGCGCATTCGAGGCGCAAACTTAGTCCCGCGCGCTCGGCTTGCAGTTGCATCCGCTGGGAGGCGGAGGAAAGCAGAACGGAGGGCGAGACAGGTTGAAGGTCGAGCGCGAGGCGCCCCGATTCGATGCGCGAGAGTTCGAGGAGCTCGGTCACCATTTGGGAGAGCGCGTCCACCTCCACCTGGATCTGGTCCATGAAGTGACGCGCGGCGGGAGGATCGTCCAACGCGCCGTCTTGCAGGGTTTCGGTGAGGGCTTTGAGCGAGGCGAGCGGTGTGCGGAGTTCGTGCGAGAGGTTGCTGATGAAATCGCGACGGACGGTTTCGAGGCGGCGGATGCGCGTGAGGTCCTGCACGAGGAGCAGGCTTCCGCTCGCGTGCGCGTCGGGGACGACGATGAGTTGCAGGTATTGATGGCGCGCCGGCACTTCGACGGATTCGCTTTGCAACTCGCCCGTTTGCACGCAACGACGCCACGCTTCGACCAACTGGTGATGGCGGATGACTTCGGTGAGGCTGTGATGGACGGGGTTCGACGACTGAAATAATTTTCCCGCGGCCGGGTTCGCAAATTGGACGATGCCCTGCGAATCGGCGATCAGCACGCCGTCGGTCATCTGCTCAAGGACGGCGGCGAGGCGGGCGCGTTCTGCGTCTAATGTCGAATGTCGAAGGTCAAAGGTTGAAACAAGGGAGGAAATTGCGCTGGAAAGAGTTTCGAGTTCATTGATCTGGGTATCGAAGTTTTGCGCGCGAACTTGTTTTGCAAACTCGTCCGTTGCGCGGCGCAGTTTGTAGTACCGCCACGCGAACCACGCGGTGAGGGCAACCAGGATGAATGTGAAGATGGGCGTGATGTTCATATCAGTAATTTGTAATTGGTAATTACAAATTACCAATTACTCTTTGATTACCCCTCGAACCGATACCCCCCACCTCTGACAGTGACGATTCGCTTCGGTTCGCTGGACTCCTCCTCGATCTTCTGCCTCAGCCAGCGGACGTGGACGTCCACCGTGCGGCTGTCGCCGACGTAGTCCCAGCCCCAGACGCGTTCGAGGATGATTTCGCGCGAGAGCATTTGTCCCTTGTGAGTGGCGAAGAATTCCAACAGTTCGTATTCCTTGGGCTTGAGCGGGATGGGGGTGTGGTTTAGGGTGACTTCGCGGCGGGTGGCGTTGATGACGAGGTCGCCGAATTTCAATATTTCGTGCTTTTTCTCCGGCGCCTTTGCCATTTCTTCCTGCACGAGCCGCGTGCGCCGCAACTGTGCCTTGACGCGTGCCATCAGTTCGCGCATCGAGAAGGGCTTGGTCAGGTAATCGTCCGCGCCCACTTCGAGCCCGACGACGCGGTCAATTTCATCGTCGCGGGCGGTGAGCATGAGGATGGGGACGATCATCTCCTTGCGCAGGATGCGCGCCACCTCGAACCCGTCCAGTCCGGGGAGCATGATGTCGAGGATGATCAGGTCGGGGTTGAGTTTGCGCGCGGATTCGAGCGCGAGCCGCCCGTCACCGACGGCTTCGACGGTGAAGCCGTCCTTTTTCAGGTTGTAGGCGAGAGTATCGCGCAACGCCGGCTCGTCTTCGACGACGAGGATGGTTTCGGGCATGGGTTAACCATACCATGAAAGATTTTCCCGTCGGTTAATGGGTTGTTAATGGATTTGTACGTTGTTATTGGACCGTGATTGGCACTCCGCTTCCCCCACAATTTTCAATCGTAGTGTTCCCACTTCGGCAAACGTAAACGGAAACGTAATACGTTCCTCGTGCGCCAAACGTGTACATAAAATTCCCGGGCTCCTTGCTGGGACCAAACAGGGTTTGCCCATCCTTGCGGACTTCCCAATAGTATTCGCAGGCACCACAATCGAACTGGGAACCATCGGGTGCAACGAAGAAAGAGTTTCTTGCATCGAACACCACTTGAAGCGGGCGATTGCCGCTGGTTCTGTTGGTGGTCAGGATAACGTGCATGCCGAGAGATGAGTCGGTGGCCACTACTTGCGCAATGGTAGGTGTGACGGTAGGGACAAGAATCGAAGTTGCAGAAGGTGCGGGTAATTGGGTAGGAACTTCATAAGAAGAAACAACCACAGTGATGATAGCACTGTTTGTTTCGAGCGATGAAACCGTAGGGTGAGCATTTGCCCAAGTAGCGATCATGGTTCCCATCAAGCCAATCAATGCGGCAATGATCGTTACCAACCCAGTAATAACGGCTACCCAAATTGGTACACTCCACCCTTTTTCATTTCCGGAATTTGTTTGCTGCCCTTGTCCCATATTTCCTCCCGAAACTGATTATTTTTTATCCCTTAATTTTAGTAACCGTATTCTATTAACCTTGGGGTTTCCTGTCAAGCGTTTCGCAAAAATCGAAGTGAAATGCTTTCTTAACCCTCCCGCAATGATTTCTGAGTAAAATCATCCCAATTTCAGGCATCTGACCCTCATGGCAAAAGAATTCACCTTCACCTGGCAATGGGACATCCAATCCGCCCCTGAGGCGATCTGGCCCCTCGCGGCCGATACGAACCGCTTCAACCGTGACACGGGTCAGCCCGAGGTGGAACTGCTCACCAACGTCAAAGGGACGAAACTGGCGCGCATGAAACTCCCACTCATCCGTGTGGAGTGGGAGGAGGAGCCGTTCGAGTGGACGTATCCGTATTCGTTCGGCATCACCCGCCGCTACCGCAAAGGTCCGCTGGATGAGATGCGAGTGTTCGCCAATTTCGATCCGCTTCCCGAAGGCGGCACGCGCATTACCTACAAGACCATCCTCGTCACGAGCAACCTGCTGGCGCAGATCGGCATCCCCTTTGCGATCGGGGTGGTGGCGAAGAGTCGCTTTGAGAGGGCGTTCCGCAAGTACGACGAGATCGTCCGCCGCGGCGAGACTGTCATTGAACTTCCGCACATGCACCGGCTCGGCTCGGGCGGGCGAAGCAGGTTCAAGGCGCAGAGCGAAGCGGTGGTGAAGCAGGGGACGAATGCCGACCTGGTGAATCGTCTCGAAGACTATCTCGATCATGCCGACGAGTTGTCGGTCCAGCGCATCCGACCGTACGCGCTAGCCGATCATTGGAAGACCAACCGCCGCGCGGTGCTCGAACTATTCCTGCGCTCCACGCGCGCCGGCACGTTCGATATGTCGTGGGATTTGTTGTGCCCGTCGTGCCGCGGCATCACCGAGGGTCACAGCAACCTCGCCGATGTGCGCGGCGATTCGCACTGCAACACCTGCCAGATCGATTTCAAAACCAATTTCGATCACAACATCGAAGTGGTCTTTCGACCGAACGCCTCGATCCGCCCGGTCGACTTCAGCGCGGCGTTCTGTGTGGGAAGCCCGCAGTTACAGCCGCATGTGGTCATGGCGCAAAGCCTCACGCCGCTTCACTCCCTGCCGGTCCATGTGCAACTCGAACCGGGACGATACACCCTGCGCGCCTCCGGTGTGGGAGGGTCGGTCTCGTTGTTTGCGGATGTGGACGGCGCCCCGAAAGCGGACTTGCGCGTGACGCAATACGGATGGCCCCCCGAGGAGCAACGCGTCTCGCTTCATTCCACCCTCAACCTGGTCAACGCCACCGACGCGGACTCAACCTTTCAGCTGGAGCGTACCGCGTGGAGCGACCAAGCCGCCACCGCGGCCGACGTGACCGCGTTGCAAGTCTTCCGCGATCTCTTCGCCACCGAAGTGGTTCGCCCCGGCGAGGAGATCTCCGTCGGCTCGGTGACGTTGATGTTCACCGACCTGCGCAACTCGACGAAACTATACCGAAGCATCGGCGATGCGCCGGCGTTCGGGCGGGTGCGCGAGCATTTTCAGGTGCTCGAGGAAGAGATTGCCGCAGAAGGTGGCGCAATCGTCAAAACGATGGGGGATTCGGTGATGGCGGCGTTCCGCAACCCGATCGAGGCGTTGCGCGCGATGTGGAAGGCGCAGGTGAAGATCGCCGAGCGCGGCGAGCCGATGTTGTGGCTCAAGGCAGGCATGCACAGGGGACCGTGCATCGTCGTCAACCTGAACGACCGCCTGGATTATTTCGGTTCGACGGTGAACATCGCCGCGCGCCTGCCGGGCTTTTCACAGGGCGGCGAGTTGATCTTCTCGGAGGAGATCTACAAAGACCCCGACGTGCAGGAGTTCCTCACGAAGAATCTCAAGACGGATGTGTTGAGTCGCTTTACCGGGGAGGTGAAGGGCTTCGACGAGCCCTTCACGATGTGGAAGTTGAGAGTGTAGTAGTTTTGGTAGTTGGGTGGTTTGATAGTTTGGTGGTTGAGTAGGGCGACGCCCGTATCGAAACCACCCATGTTGAAGAAGATATTTGTTTGCATCAAACCTGCTGGTTTCGACCGCTTGCGCTCAACCAGCAACTGTTCACTGATGACTGTTCACTGCTCGCTGCCTCACCACCTCGAACATCAACACCGACCCCGCCACGCCCGCGTTCAGCGACTCGACATTCCCCGCCATTGGAATTGATATTTTCTGTGATGCAAGGTTCCGCGCTTCATCGCTTGCGCCGTCGGCTTCACTGCCGATGATCAATGCCAGGGGCTGTTGCAAATCCGTTTCCCAACAAGGCTTTCCACCCATATCCGCAACCAAAACCTGCAAACCTGCGGACTTGCAAACTTCTTGTATTTCCCCCCAACTCATTTCCCGAATCGGCACGCGGAAATGCGCGCCCATCCCTGCCCGCAGCACTTTCGGCGCGAAGGCATCCGTCGTTTCGGGCGGAATCAACACCGCCTGCACGCCCGTCGCCGCGGCGGAACGGAGCAGGGTGCCGAGATTCCCGGGGTCGCGGATTTGGTCGGGGATGAGGATGAAGTTGGGGTAATTGGTAATTGGTAATTCAGAGAATTGGAGAATGGCGAGAATTCCCTGGGGAGTTTCGGTCTCGCTCAGTGATTTCATCAAACTTTCCGAAACTTCCTCCACTTCTATTCCGCGCGACCTGAGACCTTCGACCTGCGACATGCCTCGTTCACTCAATGACTTGTCAAACAAAACAGTCTCCAGTCTCCAATCTCCTTTTACTGCTTCCTCAACTAGCCTCACACCATCAACAACGAACATCCCCGCCTCGCGGCGTTCCTTCGCGCGTCCCATCAACGATCGGACGAATTTGATCTTTGAGTTCTGGACCGATGTAATCATTTGCCCCACTTGTCTTGCCAAATCTTCCCAAACACATCCACCGTCGCTTGATCGAACAATACCAACTTCACCACATTGATGTTCGACTCGTTCTTCCTGAAATATTCCTCGATTGCCGAATAGATGATCCCCGCCGCGCGGTCTTTGGGGAAGCCGAAGATGCCTGTCGAGATCGCAGGGAAGGCGATGGATTCGCATTTCAGCTCGTCCGCCACGCGCAGGGACCCGGTCACGGCTTGCTCGAGTTTGAGGTCTTCATCGTCTTTGCCGTTCAACCACACGGGACCCACCGCATGGATGACAAACTTCGAGGGGAGGAGTCCGCCCGAAGTCCACGCGGGATGCGTGTGGGGGACGGGTCCATGCTGGCGCACCCAGGCATCCGATTCTTTTTGGATCGCTCGTCCGCCCTTTTTAGAAATCGCCCACGCGACGCCGCCTCCGTGCTTCAAATGTTCGTTCGCCGCGTTGACGATGGCATCCACATTTTCTATGGTGATGTCGCCCTGCGCGAGGAGCAGGATTTGACCGGTGGGCAGATTCTTCGAGAGCAATACTTCATTCATGGTTTGATTCTACAACAAAAAACGCCCGACGGGTTTGCACCTCATCGGACGTTCGTTGCTCATTTGCAAATTTGCTTACTTCGCTTGCGCAACCACGGCGGCAAATGCCTTCGGGTCGCGGACTGCCATGTCGGATAACATCTTGCGGTTGAGTTCGATGTTCGCTTTCTTCAACATCGCCACCAGTTTGCTGTACGTGGTTCCGTTCAGGCGAGCCGCGGCGTTGATGCGGGCGATCCACAACTTGCGCAGGTCGCGCTTGCGCACGCGGCGGTCGCGCGTGGCGTACCACATGCTCTTGAGCATCGCCTCGTTGGCTCGCTTGAACAGGCGATGCTTGGCGCCGCGCTGTCCCTTCGTGAATTTCAAAACCTTCTTATGACGTTTGTACCCCTGCGGTCCGCCTTTGACTCTCATTGTTTATACTCCTGCCGCTCGCGGGCGTCGATGGCGTCTGTAGCGCCAACAGTTGCGCACACCCGAAAGCCGCAACTAAAAAAATTGGATACGACATTGGGGCGAAATCAAGTTTCGCCTTATTTCATGTTCGGCGCAAGACGCTTGATGCGCTTGATGATCTTGCGGCCCTTTACATCGTGCATCTCACTCAACTGCGACTTGGTGCGCTTCGACGTGTTGCGGCGCAAGTGACTCTTGCCGCCTTTGGTGCGCACCAGCTTGCCAGCCCCGGTCAGGCGGAACCGTTTCGAGGTCGCCTTGTGGGTCTTGAGTTTGATCTTGCCAGCCTTTGCTTTGCGAGGCATATCGCTGTATCTCCTTTCAAAAGTTTACAACAAAAACCGCGGACGATATTTCTGCCCGCGGACTTTCGACATCTTTGGGACTTGCTCGTAGTGACGACTTAAGTCGTCACGCGCTCGCTTCTTTCTCAGGGGCGGCTTGCTCCGCCTTCTCTTTCTTTTTCGCGCCGCCTTTGCTGGGCGCCAGCACCACCAGCATTGTTCGACCTTCCATTTGGGGCGCCGCCTCCACCACACTGACGTCCGATAGGGCTTCGGCGATCTCTTTCAAGTCTTCGAGCGCGATCTCCGGGTAATCCATTTCGCGGCCGCGGAACTTGATCGTCACCCGCACCTTGTTGCCGTGCAAGAGCCAGCGGCGGGCATCGTCCACTTTGAAACCGCGGTGTGCCTCGTTGGTTTTGGGGCGCAGGCGGATCTCTTTGACCTCGATCTTGGTCTGCGATTTTTTGGCTTCCCGTTCCTTTTTGGCGCGTTCATAAATGAACTTGCCGAAATCCATCACGCGGCAAACGGGGGGAGCGGCGTTGGGTGAGACTTCAACAACATCCAACTCGGCATCGCGGGCGATTTGCAGAGCCTGTTTCATCGAAACCACCCCAACGTTCTCGCCGTTGGGACCGATCAAACGGACTTCAGGCACCCGAATGCCTTCATTAACTCGAAACTCTGAGGCGCTTATACGATTCTCCTATTTACACGATAAATCCAGCCTTGGGCTGGGTTTTAGTGGGCGAATGATACCATGCCCGTCGGTGAATCGTCAATAAAATGACACTTGCGTCATTGCGAGGAGCGAAGCGACGAAGCAATCCCCAACACTCTGAGGGAGATTGCTTCGTCGGACTTCGTCCTCCTCGCAATGACGGGTTGTTACAGTTCCTTCGCCCTTCTCGCAACCCGGTCCTTTGCCCGCGTCATGAACTCGCCCAGCGAAATGTTGTTCTGCTGGCTTCCATCTCGCGCGCGGAGCGAAACCTGATCCGCTTTCATCTCATTGTCGCCGACCAAGAGCATGTACGGCACCTTCATCAACTGCGCCGAGCGGATTTTGGCGTTCATCCTCTGGGCGGAGAGGTCGGCATGGGCGCGGATCCCATTTTCACGGAGTTGTTTCGCGATAGTTTCTGCATATTCATTTTGATTATCCGTGATCGAGATCACACGCACCTGCTCCGGCGCAAGCCAAACGGGGAAGTTTCCGCCGTAGTGCTCGAGCAGGAAGCCGATCAACCGCTCATGCGTGGAGAGCGGCGCGCGGTGGATGCACAGCGGCACCTCCTCCTGCCCATCCTTGTTGATGTATTTCAGGTCGAAGCGCGCGGGCTGGGCAAAATCCACCTGGTTGGTAGCCAGCGAAAATTCGCGGCCGATCACGCTCCAGATCTGCACATCGATTTTGGGACCGTAGAACGCGGCTTCATCTTCGGCTTCCACATACGGCACGCCGCCATTGTCCATGGCGCGTCGGACCATGTCCTCCGTTTTGAGCCACAGGCGTTCGTTGTCCACGTACTTCTTGCCCAGCCCCGCCTTGCTGTGAAGCGACAAGCGCATCACATACTTCTCGATGCCGAACAACTCGAAGTATTTGAGATACAAATCGACCACGCCAAGGAACTCCTGTTCGAACTGATCCTCCGTCACGTACATGTGCGCGTCGTTCATCTGCAACGAGCGTACGCGCATCAAGCCGAACAACTCGCCTGATTTCTCATAGCGATACACCGTGCCATATTCAGCAAGGCGGATCGGCAGGTCACGGTAGGAGCGTCCCTTCGAGGAAAAAATTTTGTGGTGCATCGGGCAGTTCATCGGCTTGACGTAATACTTCACGCCCTCGAGTTCCATCGGCGGGTACATGCTCTCCGCATAGTAGGGCAGGTGCCCCGAACGGATGAACAGATCTTCCTTCGTCAGGTTCGGCGTGCGGACGCGCACATAACCCGCCTTGTCTTCCATTTCCTTGGCGAGCTTTTCCAACTCTTCGATCATCACGCCGCCGTTCGGCAGGAAGAGCGGCAGGCCGGGACCGATCTCGTCATCGAACGTGAAGATTTCGAGTTCTTTGCCGAGTTTACGATGATCGCGCTTCTTCGCCTCTTCGAGTTGGTTCAGATATTCGTCGAGTTGTTTCTTGCTTTCCCACGCCGTGCCGTAGACGCGTTGCAATTGCTTGTTCTTCTCGTCGCCGCGCCAATACGCGCCCGCAATGGACGTCAACTTGAAGGCGTCCTGCTTGATCTCTTTCGTATTCGCCACATGCGGACCGCGGCACAAGTCCACGAAAGTATCGTGCTGATACAGCGAAATCTCAGGCTTCTCTTTGAGCGGATTCCCGTATTCATCCAGTCCGCCTTTTTCGAGTCCTTCGATCAACTCCAACTTGTAGGGCTGGTTCGCAAAAACCTTCTTCGCCTCCTCCGCCGAGACGACCGTCTTCTTGAACTCGTGTTTGCCTTGCACGATTCCACGCATCCGCTTTTCGATGGCTTCGAGATCCTCGGGGGTGAGGTTGCGCGGCAGATCGAAATCGTAATAGAACCCATTCTCCACAGGCGGACCGATCGTGACCTTCCCATCGGGGAACATCTCCATCACTGCCTGCGCCATCACGTGTGCCGCGGAGTGACGGATCTTGTAGAGTTGTGATTCTTCGTATTTTTCCTGAATTTGTTGTGCCATGCTTGCTTCCTTTCATGTATCCCCTCTCCCTTTGGGAGAGGGCTGGGGTGAGGGCGAATTAAAACAAAAACTCGCCCGAACACGGGGCGAGAATTTTCTTCACGCGGTTCCACCCGAATTGCTCGCTCGGTGGTCGAGTAGGCGGTGATCGTCCGCCGTATCGAGACCACACGTTTGCAGAGCATCTCTTCAGCCTCTAACGGAGCCATCCGTTTCATTTACTCACTGATCACTGCCTGCTGATCACTTTTCAACGTCACGCTCGCGAGTGGTTTTCGGCGGCTTCCCTTGAAGAGACTCTCAATCTTGTTCTCTTCTCCCTGTCAGGGACTTGACCACGTACTCGTCTCGGTCATCGCGTTTTCAATGTTTTGCTGATAGCCAATTGCTGAACGCTGATTGCTATCGAGTGGGCGAGATAGGGCTCGAACCTACGACCTCTGCTATGTCAAAGCAGTGCTCTAACCAACTGAGCTACCCGCCCGAAGGACTGACATTATAACGAG
>CAZGSB010000040.1:0-26085 GCA_964528275.1 uncultured Anaerolinea sp.
ATTTTTTGATCCCGTTCTGTTTGCACAACTCGAGCATGTTCAACGTGCCGATCATATTCGTCTCGACGAACACCCACGGGTTCTCCACGCTGTAGCGGACTCCCGCCCGCGCGGCGAGGTTGATCACCGCCTCGAACTTTTCGTTTTTGAATCGCGCAATGATGGACTTCTCTGAAATATCCAGTTTATGGAAAGTGAATCCCCGCAACGCCTGCAGTTTTTTCAGGCGATACTCCTTCATCCGCGGATCGTACGCGTCGTTCATGTTGTCCACACCGACAACGGTATGGCCATCTTGCAGAAGCATTTCTGTTGTGCGCGCCGCGATGAAACCTGCCGCGCCGGTGACTAAATAATTTGACATATCTCACCTTGTGTCATTGCGAGGAGCCCGAAGGGCAACGAAGCAATCTCATCTAACCTGTAATCAAATATTTGAAGATTAGTTGAGATTGCCACGACCTGCTTCGCAGGTCTCGCAATGACACTCATAACATCACAACCTTCCCACCATCATCGCCAACCTTCCTCGTCGCATTGCGGCTGTCGAATACCAACTTTGCGGACTTGACGATCGCCTCGTACTCATACACCTTGTGATTGGTGATGATGACCACCACATCCGCTTCCTTCACAGACTTCATCATATCTTTCACGCTATCCATGTGCCAGCCGTCTTTTTCGTGGTGGATGTGCGGGATGTACGGATCGTGGTATTGCACATCCGCGCCTTTTTGCTGGAGCAAGCCGATCACGTCCAGCGCGGGCGATTCGCGCACATCATCGACATCGGGCTTGTACGCCGCGCCAAGGACAAGAACTCTTGAACCTTTCAGCGCCCTGCTTCGTTCGTTCAATGCGTCCATGATACGCTCAACCACATAGCGCGGCATGTTCGTGTTGATCTCGGATGCCAATTCGATGAAACGCGCGTTGTAGTTGAACGATTTCATCTTCCACGAAAGATACAGCGGATCGATCGGGATGCAGTGCCCCCCCAAGCCCGGTCCCGGGGTGAACTTCATGAAGCCGAACGGCTTGGTCGCAGCGGCGTCAATCACCTCCCACACATCCACGCCGAGGCGTTCGCACATCATCGCCAGTTCGTTGACCAGCCCGATGTTGATCATGCGGAAGGTGTTTTCGAGCAGTTTTGCCATCTCCGCCGCCTCGGCAGACGACACGCGATGCACGACATCAATGGCTTGTTCATACCAAGCCGTTGCCACTTCGCCGCACGCTTCGGTGATGCCGCCCATCACTTTGGGCGTGTTCTTCGTGGTGAAGTCTTCGCGTCCCGGGTCAACGCGTTCCGGGGAAAACGCAAGGAACCAATCCTCGCCGACTTTAAGTCCGCGTTCGGCGCCGAGTTTCGGGAGCAACAGTTCGCGCGTCGTGCCGGGGTAGGTGGTGGATTGCAACACCACGACCATCCCTTTGTGCATGTGCTTCGCCAGTTCCTCCGTTGCCGAAATGATGAACGACATGTCCGGGTCGCCGGTCTGCCTCAACGGGGTCGGCACACAGATGCTGACCGCGTCCATGTCCTTCAACACGGAAAAATCCGTCGTCGCGGTGAGGTGACCGGAATTCACCAACCTCTCGACGACCTCGGTCTTCACATCCGGGATGTAGGAAACGCCGGACTTTAGCGAATCAACTTTACGGGAGTCCAGATCGAGTCCCGTCACTTTGAATCCCGCTTCGGCAAAGACGACCGCCAGCGGGAGTCCCACGTAGCCGAGTCCCAGGATCGCCACGTGGGCATTTTTGTTTTTCAGTTTTTTTATCAGATCATCTTTTGTAGACATTATTAACTTCCAACTTTCAAACCTTCCAGCTTGTTCAACGACATCAAGATTGCGTCCTCGCCGTTATCTTTGTAATAACGCGGGCGGCGTCCTGATTCTTCAAAACCGAATTGGCGATACATTTCCTGCGCGGCGCTGTTACTCGCGCGCACTTCGAGCACCGCAGAGATTGCGCCTTCGCGTCGCATCGAAACCAGCGTGTGTTGCAACAACGCGCAGGCAATGCCGCGCCGGCGATACTGCGGATGCGTGGCGATCGTCGCGATGTGCGCCTCGTCCACGAACAGCCACGCCACGATCATGCCGACGATTTTCCCATCCGCTTCGGCGACCCACGCGCGCGAACCCGGGTTTTCGCTGATCTCGAAAACGAACGAACGCTCGGGCCACGGCAGGCTGAACGACGCCTGATCAATCGCGACCACCTGCTCGACATCCTCGAGCGTCATACGGCGGATGTGAATGTTCATGACTCAATCGGCGCGGCGGTGTGCAGGTAGATCGGCGCCAGCGACGCGACATCATCCACATCGCTGTTTTGAAAACGCGCCCATGCCAGCTGTGCCAGTATCGCGGGTTTGCGCGTTGAATCATCCGGCGAGACCAACTGCGCATTTCGATTCTCACTTATTATTTGACGAACTTCGTCCGTGAATTCGCCGCACACCAGCGACGGACTCGTCACCTCGGCGTTCAGCGCTTCGATGGAAACGACTCTTGCCTCCCCTTGTGCCTGCCAGCCGTTCCCCGAATTTTTATACCAACCCAACGCGAACCTCCCGCGCCCAGCCCGGATCGCCACACCCAGCAGAAGTTCAGACGGCGGCTGGGCATGCGCGAGAATGTCGAGAGTGCGGATGCCAACAACCGGAATATTCCGCGCGAACGCCAGCCCTTTGACGAACGCCAAGCCCACACGCAAGCTCGTAAATGAACCGGGTCCGATGGCAACGCCGAGGGCAGAGAGACTTTCCATCGTCACATCGCCATTTGCCAGCAAGTCACGGACCGCCGGGGCAAGTTCCACGGTGTGATGTTGACTGCTCCGCCACGCGCGTTCAGCGAGGACGCGCGAACCGTCGTACACCGCCAGCCCCATCCACTCGTTGGAGGTATCCACAGCCAGCAACATCACGCGCCTCCGCGGATGTGTTCGATCAGTTCTTTGTAGCGTTTGCCGCTGGCTTTGAACGTCATCTCGCGTTCCGTTTCCGCGATGTGATCGAGTTGAATCCACAGGTTTTCGGCGGGGATGAGCCCGGGCATGCGTTCGGGCCACTCGATGAGCAACGCGCCTTCGGCGAGCATCGAGTCGAGGTCGAGTTGCTCCGCTTCACTCACAGAGTCGAGGCGATACGCGTCCATGTGAAAGAGTTGACCGCCGTCCGCGCGGCGATATACGTTGACGAGGATGAACGTCGGGCTGGATACCGAATCCATCGAACCCCATCCGCGCGCGAGTCCCTGCACGAAGGTGGTCTTACCCGCGCCGAGGTCGCCCTGCAGGCAGATCACATCGCCGGGTTGCAGAATTTTCCCAAGGCGTTCGCCGAGCGCGCGCGTTCGTTCCGGGCTGTGGCTGGTGAGTTTTGCCGAATGAACTTGTTCAACGAACATCGAGGAGATTATACCGTGTGAAGGTATGCAGGTAGACGGGTAGATACGACAGGTATGTACCTGTCTACGTGTTTTCTTGCTTACTCTGTGCCTGCCTGGTCAAATTCACCTTGAGTCTTTTCGCCAATTCCCGCCGCGTAAGCATGACCCGGCGCCCGCACCTTTTGCATTCCAGCCCGATATCCGCGCCGAGACGCGTCACCGTCCACTCGTAGGAACCGCACGGGTGCTGTTTGCGGAGTTGAAGGTGGTCGTTGAGTTGCAGGTCGGGGAGCATGGGAGTAAATGGTAATTGAGTGAGGGCAGAAGGAGATTTTTGAGGATTAGAGAATGGAGGGTTGAGACTGGAGGTGGTGATGATGCGCGGACGAGAAAGTTCTGAACATTATAAAATAAATCGTGATACACTACGGGCGAGAAATTTTGATCATCGAGGAGGTTTTGTTATGTCCAACTATGAAACGTATCCAGTCGAAGTCGCAGGGTTGAAACGCGACTTGCGCCTGTTCGAGATCAAACCGGGGTTGAAGATCGCCATTCTGAATATTTTGGGGGACACCGAATTCGTACAGGCGTGCGCAAAAGAACTGGCGATCAAACTCAAAAGTACCGACTATGACGTGCTGGTCACCGCGGAGGCAAAGTCCATACCGCTGGCGCACGCGCTATCTGCGGAAACGAAAAAGCCCTACGTCGTTTTGCGGAAAGCCTACAAACCTTACATGGGCGACGCGCTCAAAGCCGAAACGCTTTCGATCACCACCGGTCAACCGCAGACGTTGATCCTCGATGAAAAAGATGTGGAACTGATGAATGGGAAGAAAGTCGTCATCGTGGACGATGTGATCAGCACCGGCTCCACCCTGCAGGGCATGCGCATGATCCTCGACAAAGCCGGCTCCACTGTCGCGGCGGAGGCGGCGATCTTCACCGAAGGCGACCGCGCCCAGTGGATGCACATCCTCGCGCTCGGGCATCTGCCGTTGTTTACGGAATGAATCACGTAGGGGCGCAATATATTGCGCCCCTACCGATCAATTTTTGTTTTCCCTCGCGCGTCATCTTCTTGATGGCGCGTTCGCGTTTCATCGCCGCGTTACGGTTGGGTTGTTCCTCCACGTATACCAATTTCACGGGCAACCGCATCCGCGTGTATTTGGCGCCGCGCCCCTTGTTGTGAACCTCGGCGCGCTTGTGCGGGTCGAGCGCCCAGCCGGTGTAGTACGTCCCATCGGCGCATTCGACGATGTAGCAATAACAAACGCTCACTTTTTCTTTTTATCGCGCCCGAACAGGTTCCCGACGAACATCCGTCCCATGCGGTTCCCCAGCGACTCGGAATTCATCTTCGCTCGCTCCGCTCCGTGCCAGTCGGCGCGCGTGCGTTCGTGGATCCACAGGTCGCGCGCCCTGACCGCGCCTTCGAGATAGGATGAAACCCCCGCTTCATCCCCTGCTTCGATCTGGTCGCGCAGCGTCTGCAACGCCTCCATGTACGCGTTCAGCACGCGGACGGAATTCTCGCGGTTTGCCATGGCGGCATCGCGCAACGACCTCGCCTCATCGTGATACGCGATCGCCCCGGTGACCGTGGCGTACGGGCGCGCGGCAACTTTGCGAGCCTCCGTCCAGCCGGGCTGGTTCACCGTGGCATTCAACAACGCCGCGCCCGCGAGTTGCGGCAACACGTGTGTGAACGCGAGCAACCCATCCGCCTCGAGGGCGTCGGTAAACATGCCATGCGCGCCAAGCAGGGCAACAAGATTGCTGGCAAGTTCGATCGCATCGCTGGGAGTGCCGGAGGGGGCGTTGATCAGGAAAAGCCCATCTTTGAACAGGTCGGCGCGGGCAGAGTCCACGCCGAGGTCGATGCCGTGCAGATAGTTTGCCCCCGCCGCGGGCGATAGCCCGATGTAGTGCCGTCCCTGCGGCATCAACTCTCCCACCCACGAGGCAACTTTCCCCTTGGCGGGAGCCGTATCGAGAAGCACTGTCCCTTCCTGGAGGTCACGGGCAATGTACCCAAGCGTATCGCGGATCTCACTGAGAGGCATGCTCAAAATGACGACGTTGGCATTGCTGACCGAGGAAGGCAGGTTGACCTTGATCTCGTCCACGGCGCCGGCTTTTTGCGAAAGGCGCGCGATCTCGTAATCCCTGTCATGACCGACGCGTTTGATGTGTTTTTGCCCGGCGAGAGCCAGCCCGATCGAACTCCCCACCTGACCCAGACCGAGAATGGTGATTTGAACGCTCATAGAAACCTCTCCAAGTAGAACGTCCCCAAGGTTGACCGGTAACGATTTGAAGTTTTCAACCGCAACCTGCGGGACGGTTACTGCGATTATACCTGCCCTTTAAAGTGCGAGAACCGCGGACGCCGACCGCGGTTCCCTACGAAAGGAGGAGAAGAGAAATCACCTTACGGGGTCAAATTTATCATAGCCGCCTCAAACGTACTTGACGCGAAACCTACGATTACCCTACGATTTCCCGACATCTTTTTTGGAGTAGCCAGCTTGCTGGCGTGTTTCGGGAGCAAGCTCCCTGAGTCCAAATTCGCGGTATACTAGAACAAATATTCCAGCAAACAAAAGGGAGAAGAATGTCCAACTTTGCAATCGAGACTCAAGACCTGGGCCGCGTGTACAAGATCCGCGGCAACAAAAAGGAGCGTGAGATCCGCAAGGAGTTGGTCGCGCTCGAAGGCGTAAACCTGACCGTGGAGCGCGGCGAACTATTCGGGCTGTTGGGACCGAATGGCGCCGGCAAAACAACGTTGATCAAGATCCTCACCACGCTTCTCGCCCCCACTTCCGGCTGGGCGCGCGTGGCTGGGCAGGATGTGGACCGCGCCCCCAACCTGGTACGTCCGCGCATCAACATGGTTTCCGGCGGAGAATCCTCGGGCTATGGTTTGCTCACCGTGCGCGAGAACCTGTGGATGTTCTCGCAGTTCTACGGCATGCCCTCGAAGGAAGCCAACGAGCGGATCGTCGAACTGCTCAAGATGGTCGGGCTGGAGGATCGGATTCACACCAAATCCTCCGACCTCTCAACTGGTCTACGGCAGAAGATGAACATCGTGCGCGGGTTCCTCACCGATCCTGAAGTGCTGTTCCTCGACGAGCCGACGCTGGGACTCGACGTGGGCGCGTCACGCGATGTGCGCAAGTTGATCCGCGGCTGGTTGGATGCGGACAAGAACCGCACGCTGTTGCTCACGACTCATTACATGGTGGAAGCCGAGGAGTTGTGCGACCGCGTGGCGATCATCAACAAAGGGAAAGTGCTCGCCTGCGACACGCCCGCCAACTTGAAGCATAACCTGCAACGCGATGCGATCTTCGAGATCGAGACGAGTCCGCTGAACGGGTTGAGCAATGCGGCGATGGCGAATCAGGCTGGCGTCAAGAAAGCGGCGATTGCCGAAATGGACGGCGGCGCGAAGCTGGAGTTGATCCTCGAGGATGAGTCTGCGCTGGCGAACGTCATCAATGTGTTGACGCAAAAAAATATCAAAGTGATGCGCCTGACCAAGCGCGAACCGACCCTCGAAGATGTGTTCATGGAACTGGTCGGCTTCCGCATGGAGGACGTGGAAAAAGGAGGCGAGGCATGAAAGCCAACGAAGCGCTGGTGTTTTCACCCTCTGAAAAAGCGACAGGCTGGAGGTTGTTCATCAAGACCATCCTGGCGCGTTCGTATCCGCGCATCATCGGTCAGCAACGCGAGAAGTCGTGGATCTTCTTTGAAATCTTTATGCCGATGCTGGCGGTCTCGGCGTATGTGTTCGTCTATCGCGCGATCGGCGCGCCGGAGGAATACGTGGGCTTTGTCGTGGTCGGCGGCGCGATGACCGCGTTCTGGATGAACGTGTTGTGGAGCATGTCCAGCCAGTTGTATTGGGAGAAGGAAACCGGCAACCTGGCGCTGTACATCATGGCGCCGAATTCGTTGATGGCGATCCTGCTCGGCATGGCGCTGGGCGGGCTGGTGGCGACAACGCTCCGCGCGGTGGCGATCATTGCCCTAGGCACGTGGATGTTCGACGTGCAGTTTTCGGTGACGAGTTTCTCGCAGTTGTTCGCCGTGTTCGCCCTCGCCATGACCGCGCTGTACGGCATGGGCATGATGAGCGCGTCGTTGTTCCTGTTGCTCAGCCGCGAGGCGTGGCATATTTCGAACCTGGCGCAGGAACCGATCTACCTCGCATCGGGGTTTTACTTCCCGATCAAGTCGTTCAATTTTTGGGTCGCCGCCGCGGCTTCGATCATCCCACTGACTTTGGGATTGGACGCCATGCGGCAGTTGGTCTTCCCCTCCGGCGCCACGCTCGGGTTCCTGAATGTGACGACCGAAATTGGCGTGCTGATTGTATTGTGTGTGACCTTCCTCATCGGCGCCAAGTTCCTGCTCGATTACATGGAGCGGCGGGCGATCCGCGAGGGTAGGATTACGGAGAGCCGTAGATAGCATGTGTCATTGCGAGTGGCGCTTTCAGCGACACGTGGCAATCTCGACTAACCTGAAAAAAATCGGTTGGGTGAAAACATGAGATTGCCACGTCGGCACCTTCGGTGCCTCCTCGCAATGACATTTGAAATGGAGAATCATGAACCGTTCCGAAGTCACCCGTTCGTTCCGCATGGCGACGTGGCTGGGCTGGCAGGTCGAATCCAACTGGACCGACCCGTTGCTCTTTGCCATTTACGTCATCATCAAACCGCTGGCGACCGCCGCGATCCTCGTCGTGATGTACAGCATCATCACCGGCGGAGATTACGAGTCGCCGGTGTTCCCCTACATTTATCTCGGCAACGCTTTTTACATCTACGTCGGCGCGGTGATGACCGGCGTCTCGTGGGCGGTGATCGACGACCGCGAACATTACAAGACGTTGAAATACATGTACATCGCGCCGATCAGCATTCCGTTCTACTGGCTTGGGCGCGGAGTCTCGCGTTTTCTGATCGGCACGGTGGCGGTCCTCGTCACGATCACAGTGGGCGCGTTGTTCCTCAACCTGCCGTTGGACCTCGCCGAAGTCAACTGGGGCTTGTTCATCATATCCCTGCTGATCGGCGTGACCATGCTCGCCATGATCGGGCTGATCCTCGCCAGCATCACGCTCATGACCGCGAACCACAACTTTTTCGTTGGCGAGGCGGTGGCGGGCGCGTTGTATTTGTTCAGCGGCGCGATCTTTCCGTTGGAAGTCCTGCCCGCGTGGCTGAGACCCGTCGGTTTTGCGATGCCGATCACCTACTGGCTCGAACTGATGCGCCGCTCTTTGATCGGTCAGGTGGCTGAGGCATTCCCCACGCTGACCAGGTTCTCGAACATGGAATTGCTCGGCATTTTGACCGGGCTGACCATCGTCTTTGGCGTGATCTCGGTCTTCACCTTCCGCTGGTGTGACCATCTTGCGCGTGAACGCGGCTTGATCGACCGCGTGACGAATTACTAAAAGCGCATCCGCCGAGGTCAAAAAGATCCACGCTTCGGTGGTATCGCGGCAAGTCGGTCACTGCCACACAGGTGGAGAAACGATTCGCAAAATGGGGCGCGTACAAAGGTCTCGCCTTCTGGTTTTGGGATTGGAAATATAATCAGTAGCGCCATGCTCGATACCCCACAATTCAACCGCCTCGTTTCGGCGTTATCCTTCCTCCAGCGCGCGGATGAGGCGCTCAAGCGGGAGGTGAAACAACACGCCTCCTTCGTAAAGATTCCGACCGGGCATGATGTCTTCGTGGACGGCGACCGCGTAGACGGCATCGCCTTGTTGCTTTCCGGGGTGGTGCGCGTGTACAAGATCGGGGAGACGGGGCGCGAGATCACGCTGTACCGGTTCGGGCTGGGGGAAAGTTGCATCCTCTCGGCGAATGCGATTCTGAGCGACAAGTCCTTCCCTGCCATTGCCACGGTGGAGGAGGATGCCGAAGCGGTGATGATTCCCGCCGATGTATTCCGCGCCTGGGTCAACCGCTTCGAACTCTGGCGCGAATTTGTGTTCGACCTGCTCTCCGACCGGCTTTCCACGGTGATGGCGGTGGTGGACGAGGTGGTCTTCAAACGCATGGATCGCCGAGTCGCCGCATGGTTGGCGAACCAGGCAAAAATCCAGAACCCGATGCGCGTCACCCATCAGGATATCGCCGCTGAGTTGGGAAGTTCCCGCGAGGTGATCAGCCGCATCCTGGAGGATTTTTCAAGGGAGGAATTGATCGGCGCCGGGCGCGGCGCCATCGAAGTGCTGGATTTCGAGGGTCTGGAATCCCGTTCGGTTGCGTGACTTTGTCACAGACGGTTTGGGGCGAATCTCCTACAATGCGGGCATCAACAAACAAAAAGGAGATTTAACATGAAACGCAATATGTCCAACACTGATCGCATCGTCCGTATTATCGTCGCCGCCTTGTTCGCCTACCTATACTTCAGCGGCATCGTCACCGGCGGAGTGGGGCTTGCCCTGCTCGCGCTGGCGGGTGTGTTCACGCTGACCTCGCTCGTGGCGTTCTGCCCGCTGTACGCGCCGTTCAAGTTCAGCACCTACAAGAGTTGATTTCTCTTGCACGAGGCACGGAGCGGATGAACCTTCATCCGCTCCGTGATTTCGCCATGAACCTATCAGAGTTCCAGCAGAAGATTGCAGAGTCTCGTAAGCCCGTCGTTGTGGATTTTTGGGCGGTGTGGTGCGTGCCCTGCCGTGTCACCAAACCCATCCTCGAAAAACTGGCGCGCGAATACAGCGACAAGGTGACGTTCCTGCCGATCGATGCCGATGTGTCGCGCGAGGTCGTGCAACACTTCGGCGTGATCGGCATCCCCACCGTGTTGACCATTCGCAACGGCGACGTGATCGGCCGTGTGACCGGCGCCCGGAAGGAATCCGAGTACCGCGCCATGTTCGAAGCGCTGGCACAGGGCGGACGCGTCGAACTTCCCCTTCCAATATTCGACCGCGCGCTTCGCCTCGGGAGCGGGCTGTTGTTCGCCGTCGTCGGCTTTTCCACCAGCGTGTGGTGGATGGTTGCGCTGGGCGGCATCCTTGGATTTCTAGGCGTGTACGACCGTTGCCCGGTCTGGACCGCGCTCACAAAGATGTTGCGGCACAGCGCGTAATTGACGTACTTACGCCGACAGGGATTTACCTCTCCGTCGGCGTATTTTTTATCTCGACCGGCGATTCGTTTCGTTTTTGTGCGATAATTTGGGGGTGGATTTCATCCCGCTTCACTTCCTCGACAAACCCATCGAACCTGTTTTTGATTCGCCGCCCGCGCGCGAGAAGGCGCCCGATTGCCCGAACGGATTCACCTGGGACGGCAAAACCTATCGCGTGCTCGAACTGCTCTCCGCGTGGACGGATTTCACGCGGCGCGGCAGGATGGCGAAGAACATGCAACCTGAACACGCGGCGGTTGCATCCAATCGCGAGTCGTTGAATGTCGGGCGATATTACTTCCGCGTGAAAGTGGATTCGGATCAAATCTTCGATATTTACTACGACCGCGCCATGAAAAACGTGGACGACCGCAAGGGTCAATGGGTCGTCTACCGGGAATTGCGAAGCGCCGCGTAAAACGGTGAGAGAAGGCTGATGGAGCAGAATCAACTTCAAGCGCAGGAAGAAGCGAGGGCGGTCCCATGGTCCGTCCTCGATACGTGGGTCGGAGTCGGCTTGCTGGCGTTGATCAACGCCGGTCTGCTCGTCGGGTTGTTCCTGTTTCGAGCGCAGGCGGAGCAACTTGTCCAGGGCGCGGGACTCATCCTTGCCGAACTGATCTACCTGTTGCCCGTGTTGCTCATCTTCGGGTGGCGGCGTATTTCGTTCGGATCGCTTGGCTTCACAAAATTCGACTCGGCGACGATGGGTTTGGGGTGCGGCTTGTTGATCGCGGCGTATGGTATTGTGGTGGCGCACAACCTGTTGTTGATGTTGCTCGGCGTGGACACGCAGGGCGAGGCGATCTTCAAAGCGCTGTCCGAACTCGAAAACCCGGCCTGGCTTCTCATCGTCGGCGTGCTCGTTGCGCCGCTGGTCGAGGAGATCTTCTTCCGCGGTTTCCTCTTTCAGGGCTTTCGCCAGCGCTACGGCTGGATTCCCGCGCTCGTGCTGAGTTCCGTCATCTTCGCCGCCGCGCACCTCGACCCGGTTTCGTTCATCCCGACCTTTGTGCTGGGCGCGGTGATGGCGTATGTCTATCATCGTTCGAATTCGATCTGGCCGGGCATCCTCCTGCATTTTCTCAATAACGGGTTTGCCCTGTGCGCAACCCTTGCCGCGACACAAATCCCCGGCGTCATTCCCTCCTAGGAGACCTTCCATGATCACCATTGACGATGTCAGACAAGCGCGCGAACGGATCGGCGGTTACATCCGCCGCACGCCGTTGCTCGAAAACGAAACGCTCAGCAGACGATACGGCAGGAAGGTCCATCTCAAATACGAACTGTTCCAAAAGACGGGTTCGTTCAAACCGCGCGGCGCGTTTAATCAAGTGATGCAACGCTACAACGCGGGGAAATCCAAAGGCGTGGTGGGGGTGAGCGGCGGCAACTTCGCGCAGGGACTCTCCTACGCCGGGCAAACGCTCGGCATCCAAACGATCATCTGCATGCCCGAGTTCACGCCGCAAAATTACATCAACGGCACAAAATCCTACGGCGCCGAGGTGCATCTCGCGCCTTCGATCCCCGACGCCTTCGAGGTGGCGGCGCAATTCGAAGCGGACGGCTTCGCCTCGATGCACGCGTGGGACAACCCGCATCAAATGGCGGGGAATGGAACCGTTGGGTTGGAGATTCTGGAGGATTTGCCGGAAGTCACCGATGTGTTCATCAGCATTGGCGGCGGGGGGCTGATCGCGGGCAATATCGTTTCACTGGTGGCGGGCAAGCCGAACGTCCGCATTTGGGGCGTGGAGACCGAAGGCGCGGAGACGATGAACGAAGCGTTCAAAGCCGGGAAGGTCGTGCAATACAAACCGACCTCCCTCGCGCGCACATTGGGCGCGCCGTACGCCGCGCCGCTTGCGTTCGAGCTGTGCCAGAAACATCTCGAAGAACTCGTCGTTGTTTCGGACAAACAAGCGTTCGACGCGCAAGTGTATTTGCTCGAACGCGCGAAGGTCATCACCGAGTTGGCGGCATCCTGCACCCTCGCCGCGGCGGAAAAAGTCAAAGACCGCCTCGGTAGTCACGTGCTGTTTTTATTGTGCGGCGGCAACGCCAACTTCGACAACATGACCGACTACCGCGAAAAACTCGGCGCGCCTACTCCCTTGTGATCAACCGCACCTGATTGTCGTAGAAGAAATAATCCCACGCCCAGTTGATCAGCACCACCAACCGGTTTCGAAACCCGATGATGCGGTAGATATGCAGCCCCACCCAGATCAGCCACGCGCTGAACCCGCTGAACGACAACCCCCAAATGCGCGCGACCGCCGCGTTCCGCCCAATGGTGGCGAGCAAGCCCGGGTCTTTGTAACGAAACGGATGTTGTGCCTGCCCGCGAATTGCGTGACGAATGTTATCCGCCGCAATATTTCCCTGCTGGATCGCCACCGTCGAAAGCATCGGCAACGGCTGACCGTTCCTGTTTTCGAGGTACGCCGCATCGCCGATGACGTATACTTCGGGATGCTTCGGCAACTGTAACGTCGCCTCGGTTCTCACCCGACCTGAACCTGCGCGCGCCACCTCCAGCGACTCCACCACCTCAGCCGCTTGCACGCCCGCCGTCCAGATCAGCGTATTCGTTTCGATCTCCGCGCCGTCTGCGAGCGAAACCTTCTGCCCGTTGAAATCGGTCAGCCGCGCGTTGAACATCACTTCCACATTTTTCTTTTGCAACAGACGATGAGTTGCCTTGCGCAATTCATCCGGGTAACTTGCAATCAACGCATCGCCCGCTTCGAGCAAGAGCACGCGCGCCTCGCGCACATCCAGTTCGCGGTATTCCTTCCGCATCACGTGTGAGATCAACTCTGCCAACGCGCCCGCCACTTCCACGCCGGTGGGTCCGCCGCCGACGATGACGAAGGTCAGCATGGCGTGGCGCTTGTCGGCGTCGGCTTCGCGGCTGGCACGTTCGAACATCGAGAGCAAGTGGTTGCGCGTGCGCAGTGCGCTCTTGAGGTCCTTGATGTACAGCGCGTTCTTCTCCGCCGATTCGACGCCGAAGAAGTTCATCCGTCCGCCCGCGGCAAGGACGAGGTAATCGTACGCGATGACCGACCCGTCCATTTTGACATAACGAGCGTCGAAATCAACCTCGGTCACGTCGCCCATCTGAAACGTGAGGTTTTTCTGGTCGCGGAAGATCGTCCGCACGGGGAAGGCAACCTGCGAAGGCACCAGCGCGGCGATCGCCACCTGGTACAACAACGGCTGGAAGAGGTGATAGTTCTGTCGGTCGATCAGGGTGATTCGAACCGGCGCATTCTTCAATTTCTTCGCCGCGGTCAGCCCGCCGAACCCGGCGCCGAGGATGACCACGTGGGGGAGTTTTTGGGTGTTCATGCGGAACTCCTTGATTGTGATAATTTTCACTATTATAACCAAAAAGGTCTGATTTGTAAAGTACCCCCTGCCTTCACCGAAAACAAAAAACGAGCCCTGTGAAGGACTCGTCAATAGTTCAAACTTGAAACTCAAAATGTGAACTGCTCATATCCATCCAATATCAATATTGGCGGGATGCCGAACACGCCGGTGATCGTAAAGATCAACGAGCCGAGCAACCTCCCCGCAAACGGAACAAACCACAACACGGCAAAGACGATCCACACGAACGCGCCGCGGATCGGGGCGATGCGCATGCGGAGATCGTCGGGCAGGAACGGCTCGATGACTCCGAACCCGTCGAACGGCGGGACGGGAATCAAATTCAGCACAACCGCCATCACTTGTAAATACGCGAGGAACGCCAGCCCGGGTCCGAAGGCGGTTTCGCCGACCGAAGTGAACTTCAACACAAGGGCAAGGATGATCGCGACCAGCACGTTCGCCATCGGTCCCGCCAAAGACATGGCGCTGAGCCAGTAGCGACTCCTCAACCTCCACGTTTCGATGTAGACCGCGCCGCCGGGCAAGCCGATCCCGCCGGAAACGAGGAAGAGCAACGGCAACAACAGCGAGAAAACAGGGTGCGTGTATTTCAACGGGTTGAAGGTGAGGTAACCCTTTTCACGTACCGTCCAATCACCGCCCCAATACGCGACCAGCGCATGAGAAAATTCGTGCAGGCACAGTGAAAACACCCAGCCGATGAGAACGATGAAGAAGGTGAGAAAGTCCATGATGTTAATCCTCGTAGCCGCGGGGGTGTGACGAATGCCATTCCCACGCGCTGGAGATGATCTCGCGCAGATCGTTATGTTTTGGTTTCCATCCGAGTTCGCGGATGATTCTTGCGGGTGAGGCGACCAGCCGCGCTGAGTCGCCGGGGCGGCGGGGATGTTCGATGGCGGGGATCAGATGTCCCGTGACCTGACGCGCGGTGTCGATCACTTCGCGCACCGAGTAGCCGTGCCCGCTTCCGAGATTGTAAATGAGTCGGTCGCGGTCGGCGAGTCCGTTGAGCGCGAGGATGTGCGCGTCGGCGAGGTCCGCGATGTGGACGTAATCGCGGATGCACGTGCCGTCGGGGGTCGGATAATCCGTTCCGAAAATTTTGATCGCTTCGCTCTGCCCCAACGCCACGCGCAACACGAGCGGGATGAGGTGCGACTCGGGCTGGTGCGCCTCGCCGCGATTGGGGAGCGCGCCGCACGCGTTGAAGTATCGCAGGGCGGCGAAATGCAAGCCGTGGATCTGGCGATACCATTCGAGCGCCTGCTCGACCATCAGTTTGGTGTGACCATACACATTGGTGGGACCGAGCGGCGACTCTTCGGTGAGCGGCTCGTCGCTGGATTGGAAGACCGCCGCCGTGGACGACAACACGAACCGCTTCACGCCCGCCCGTACGGCTGTTTCGACCAACGCCAACGCGTTCGTGAAATTGTTCTGGTAGAAACGCGCTGGCTCTTTCATGCTTTCCCCCGCTTCGATGGACGCGGCAAAGTGCATGACCGCGTCGAATTTGTTTTTTGTAAGCGTTTCAGCGAGCGTGTGACTGTCAGCAAGATCGGCTTCGACGAATACCGCGCCTTGAGGCACTGCCTCGCGGTGACCGGAGACGAGCGAGTCGTAGACGGTGACAGAATGCCCCGCGTTGATTAATGCTTCTGCGGTGGCAGAGCCGATGTAGCCCGCTCCGCCGCTGACGAGGATGTTCAAATTTGTTTTCCGTATTGATTTTTACGAAGCGCTATGTAATTCCTCACGCACAACCCGCCTCAGGATTTCTTCCAGCGGCTGTTGTTGGTGAGTTACATAGTCCCGTAGCGCCTGATTGATCAGGCTTTGATAGTTTCCCCCTCCCATGGCTTCCACTTCACCGCGAAACCAATCCAGAAGGTCATCGTCTATTCGAATGGTAATGCGGGTTTTTCCTTTTGGCGCGCGGACGACCGCCCCGCGGCTGCCTTTGCTGAAATCATATTCTTTTTTCATGATTTATTCCTCGTAAAGTTTTCGCTCGCGTGAAGTTGCCTTTCGCGCCGAGATAATGCGGATACTCTCATCACGCCATGTATAAACGACAACAAGGATATCTCCAAGCGTATCCCTTCCAATCGTTACGTATCGATCTTCATCCGGATTTTCATCCTCGATGGTGACAGCCAGTTCATCTTCGAATACCGCAACTGCATCCGAAAAATAAATGCGGTGTTTCCGCAGGTTCAACCTGGCTTTATCCGGATCCCATTGATAGGTCATTGGGATTCATTATATGCACAAATGTGCACAGGCGCAAGGTCGCTCATGGCGAAGTCCACTGCTCCGCATACCAGCGGATATATTCCTCGACGTGCGCGGACCAGTATGCCTCGGTGTGTTCGCCGGTGTAGATGTGCCATTCGTGAACGACTTCCAATTCCGTGAATATCGCTTCGATCTGGGTGGCGGAGGCGAGTTCCTGGTCGTTCTCGCCGATGTCCATGAAGATGCTTGGGCGCGAGGCGGGAGGGATGGCTTGAATCCAGCCCGCCACTTTGGGTGCGTCTCGTTGGAAGACAGCGAGCGAGTGCAAGCCGATGGCGCTGAACAGGTCGGGGCGGGTCAATCCCAATTGCAACGCCCAACCCGCGCCGCGCGACATGCCGCCGATGGCGCGGTAGCGAGGATCGGGGATGGTGCGATAGGTCTCGTCAATGTGCGGGATGAGTTCATTTACAAGGCGCGCGCCGAAGGTCGTCCCTGACGGGGTGTACCAATAGCGGTCGTCGGGGAGGATAAGGATGAACGGCGCAGACTCTCCGCTCATGATGAGGCGGTTGAGCGCGTCGGTCGCGCCGAGGCGAATCCATTGGTCGGCGGTGTAGGTTTGTCCGTGCAGGAGGTAGAGGACGGGGTAACGCTCGTCCGTGTTTTCGGAGTAGCAGGGAGGCAGGTAGATCAATAATTCTTGCGGAGGGTTCGAGGATACGAGAATTGATTTTTCGATCTTGCCGGGCTTCGTGAGACACACGATCGGCGTGACGGTCGAAGTCGCTGTGGAGGGAGCGAAGGTGGGAAGCGTCGTCGGTGTTTGGGTCGGGGTCGAGGGGAGGGGGGTTGGGGTTGAGGTCGGTTGTACGGAGGATGAGCAGGCTGAAACGATGAGGAGAAGCGTGATGCAGGCTGTCCGTTTTGTTGCTTGACGGGTATTCATCCGTCGCATTATACTCGTCGCACTCATTACATCGGGGCGTGGTGGCGTCGTTGGCGCCATCGGTAGCGCGCGGCGCTTTCAGCGCCAAGGCTCCGAGGTTGAAAATTAAGTTTGGTTATCGGGGCGTGGCGCAGTCCGGTTAGCGCGCTTGCTTTGGGAGCAAGAGGCCGTAGGTTCGAATCCTATCGCCCCGACTTGTTTTATATTTACATCATTTACAGTCAACGATTGCAAAGATACTATGTTGGATCAACGGAGGATGTTGATAATTGTCTGATGCAACATAACGCGGGAAAATCAAAATCGACACGTTTGGGCGCACCGTGGGAAATGATCCATACTGAGAAATTCAATTCTCGTTCCGAGGCATTGTTACGCGAGAGAAAGATCAAAGCCCGAGGGATTGGGCGATATTTGTCCGATCTTCAGAAGGCATCGTTCGGCTAGCGCGTGGCGCCTCGGCGCCAGGGCTCCGGGTTCGAATCCCGGCGCCCCGACTTTGATACAGACCTGACAGGTTTTCAAAACCTGTCAGGTCTTTTTGAATTCCTGTTTATGTTAAAATACACACGGAGTTGAAACCGTATGGCAAAGAAACAGGACGGCGTGATCGAGGCAGTCCGTTATAAGAACGGACAAATTCAAATGGTGCGCGCGTATGAACGGCGCGGTTCGTCATATTCGGACCGGGTGCTGATCGATCGCAAGGAATTGTTGGAGCGCATCAAGAGCGGCAAGTTGTTCGTGGTCGGTTCGCGCACGGAATTGCTGGCGAGCACGTTCGCTTCCGGGAAATCCCTGCGGGTGGTCAGCCGGGATGGGAAGGAATTCATCTCCACGCAAGATTCGGCCGACCGCGATGTGTTGGAACAGGCGCCGGTCTTTTAGAACCCCATGAAAATCATTGACCAGACTCCCCTGATCGACGAGAACGGCAACCTTGGGTTCAGCCAGCGCATCCAGGGGATGTTGAAGTTCGGTTCCAACTGGCCCACCGAATTGCTGGCGCAGAAGGCGATCATCACTTTTTTCGATCGCAACCTTGAAAAAGGGTATACGTTGATCCGCAACCAGACGTTGGGGCAGAGCGGCATCATGATCCCGATGATTCTGATCGGACCCGCAGGGATGTTTGTGATCAATGTCGCCTATCTAAAAGGCAGGTATGAAGCCCGGGGCGAGGCGTGGAATGTGGAATCGGGCAACCGCTTCAAACCCGCGCCGGTGAACCTCATCCAACACACGGCGCGGATGGCGCGCGCCCTGACGGTCTTCATCGAGCGGCAGGGTGTGAGGGTGCCCGAGCCGATCGAATCTGTGTTGATCGCGGCGGACCCGGGCTTGCACGTGGAATCGGATAAACCAGCGATCCGCGTCTTGATGGTGGATGGGATCAAGCCGTTCGTCACCGGTCTCTCCAATAGCATGCCGATCCTGCGGTCTGATTCGATCCTGGACATGGTGGAGCGTATCATCAACCCGCGACCGCCCAAAGAGAAAACGAATCCTCCTCCACCGCCGGTGCCGGTTGCCACGCCCCGCTCGGAACGGGGGCAGAGCGCAATGCCCATGCCTCCGCAGGAGAATTTGTCGCGGGCGCGTGCCATCTTTAGCGCCACAGAGGAGGAGAAGCCGATCAACCCCGCCGATTTCGATTTTGCCATGGCGGAGGATGCGGCGGCTGTGCAGGCACTGCCGCAAACGCGCGGCGAAGCGGGTTCCACGTCCGGAACGAACCGCGCTCGTCGCATCCTGGGGATGACCATGGGGCAGATCGCCTTCCTGGCTGGGATGGCGCTCGTCCTCGTCTGCATCCTGGCGGCGTTTGGGTATGTGATCTTCCGCATGTCTTGAGTGCGTTCTTGTCCATCTTTCTATCCGTCATCATCCCCGCTCATAATGAACAAAGCCGCCTGCCCGAGACGTTGGAGCAGGTGTTTCGTTTTTTGCAAAAGCAATCCTTCACTTCCGAAGTGATCGTCGTCGAGAACGGGAGCGCCGACCAGACCTTTCAGGTCGCTCGCGCGTTTGCCGACGACCATGAACACGTTCGTGTGATCCAAAGCGAGCGCGGCAAAGGCGCGGCGGTGCGGCGCGGGATGCTCGAAGCACGAGGCGAGTTCCGATTCATGTGCGACGCCGACCTCTCGATGCCGGTGGAGGAGATCGTAAAATTCATTCCGCCCGCGGCGGGCGATTCCGACATCCTGATCGCCTCACGCGAGGCGAAGGGCTCGGTGCGCTACAACGAGCCGCCGTATCGTCACCTGGGCGGGCGCGGCATCAACTACATCATCCAGGCGTTGATCTTGCCGGGGTTGAACGACACGCAATGCGGGTTTAAATGTTTTCGTGCGGCGGTCGCCGACGAACTATTCCAAAAACAAACACTCGCGGGGTGGTCGTTCGATATCGAATTGCTGTTCATGGCGCGCCGCCGCGGGTATCGCATTCGCGAGGTTCCCATCCACTGGTATTACCAGGCAGAGTCGAAAGTGAGCGCGGTGCGCGACGCGCTCCGCATGATCGCCGATATCTTCCGTATTCACCTCAATCATTTCCGCGGCGGATATGGCAAAAGTTAACCCCAGCCTGAAATTCGAATCGGATCTTTGGGAAAGCGGATTGCAATTCATCGCCGGGTTGGATGAAGCCGGGCGCGGCGCACTGGCGGGACCGGTCGCCGTCGGCGCAGTGATTCTGCCTCTCGACAAAACGCTTCTCTCCTCGACGTTGAGCCGGGCTCGCGACTCCAAGCAGTTGACCGCCCGTATGCGTGAAGCGATCGCGCCCATCGTCAAGGACGTTGCCCTGGCGTGGAGCGTGGGGTTCGCCGCCGCCGATGAAATTGATTCACAGGGGATCGTGCGCGCCACGCGGCTTGCCGCCATCCGCGCGTTGCATCAATTTTCAATCGCGCCGCAATACCTGCTCACCGATTTTCGGCTGGAACTCCCCCAACTCGATATTTCCCAAACTTCCATCGTCAAAGGCGACGCGCACTGCCTGAGCATTGCGTGCGCGTCTATCCTAGCCAAGACCGAACGCGACGCCTTGATGCAAGAACTCGACGCGCGTTTCCCCGGCTATGGGCTGGTGAAACATAAAGGGTACGGCACACAGGCGCACAGGTCAGCGATGAAGCGCAAGGGGTTGACGTCCATCCATCGTAAAACGTTTCGGATTAAATAAAAATACGCAGTACGTTTTACGTAGTACGTACTGCGTATTGCGTAAGGACATTGATTATGCCTGTTTGTTCCTGCGCAGGAAGAATTTCGTAACTTCCTCCGCAAGCGCGGGGATCAACGCCAGCCCGAGTACCACGCCCCATTCGCGGGCGGCGAGAAAATGCGTGTTGAAGATCGGTTGCAGGAACGGGAGGTTGACCACCAGCAACAACAACCCGATCGAAAGCCCGACTGCATACTGCATGTACGGGTTGGAAAAAACGCCGATCTTGAACACCGAGGCGCGTTCCGAGCGGACGGTGTAGGCGCGGAACAGTTCAGCGAGCGAAAGCGTGACGAACGCCATGGTCTCGGCGGTTTGCACATCCACGCCGCGCCAATCGTGGTCGAGGATGTAGGTGAGCGGGTTGCCAACCAGCACGGCGCCGGCTTCGAGATGCCAGAGCAAGCCAAGGACGAACGCCGCCAGCACGGCGGAGGTCTGCGCGACGGTCTGCACGACCAGCCCGATGCTCATCGAACGGTTGACGATGGGTTCGGTTTTGGCGCGCGGCTTTTGTTGCATGATGTCCGGGTCGCCTTTTTCGACGGCGAGGGCGAGCGCCGGGGCGCCGTCGGTGATGAGGTTGAGCCAGAGCAGTTGAATGGCGGTGAGAGGCGCGGGCAGTCCCGCGAGGGTGGCGAGGAAGATGATCATGATCTCGGCGATGTTCGAGGAGAGTAAAAAGAAAACAAACTTGCGGATGTTCGAGTAGATGATGCGTCCCTGCTCCACTGCCGAGACGATGCTGGCGTAGTTATCGTCGGTGAGCACCATGTCGGCGGTTTCCTTTGCCACGTCGGTGCCGGTGATGCCCATCGCCACGCCGATGTCGGCGCGTTTGATGGCGGGCGCGTCGTTTACGCCGTCGCCGGTCATCGCCACGATCTCATCCTTTGCCTGCAACGCGTCCACGATGCGAAGTTTGTGTTCGGGGGAAACGCGGGCGAATACGTCGGTGTCCTCGATGACATTCTTGAGGTCGTAATCGCTGAGCGAATCCAGTTGGGCGCCGGTCATCACTTTTTTGCCGGGGCGGAGCAAGCCGATGGTTTCGGCGATGGCTTTTGCGGTGTTCGGATAATCGCCGGTGATCATGATCGTACGGATGCCCGCCTTGCGCGCTTCCTCCAGCGCGGGTCGCACCTCGGTGCGCGCCGGGTCGATCATGCCCAGCAAGCCGACGAAGATCAGGTCGTGTTCGAGTTCGTTGGTGATGATTTGCGCGGGGTTATCGGGCACATCGCGGACGATGCGATACGCCACGCCGAGCACGCGCAAAGCATCTTTTGTCATCGTGTCGTTGGCGGCAAGGATGCGATCGCGCGAGGCGGGTCCCAGCGGCACGGCTTCATCGTCCATGTTTTGGTATTGAGTGCACAGGCCGAGCACTACATCCGGCGCGCCCTTCACGGCGATCACATCCCATGATTTATGCTTTTCATCGGTGAACGGTGAGGGGTCGTCTGCCCGCGGCTTGAACACATCGTGGATGGTGATCATGCGCTTGCGTTCCGAGTCGAACGGCACTTCGTTCTCGCGCGGGTACGCCTCGCGGATCGCCATGTGCATGGCGCCGGCTTTGACTGCCGCCACCAGCAGCGCACCCTCGGTGGGGTCGCCAACGATTCGATAGGTGCGCTGTTCATCCTCCTCGCCGGTGGTCTCCAGCAAGGCATCGTTATTCAACAGACCGAGCCATAGGGCGGTCTGAACGGCGGGGTAACCCGGGATGTTGATCTTTTTGCCGTCAACCAGAAAATCGCCGGTCGGCGCGTAGCCCGTCCCGGTGATGTGGATGAATTGCCCGTCCACCCACATGCGGGTCACGGTCATTTCGTTTTGGGTGAGCGTGCCGGTTTTGTCGGAGCAGATGACGGTGGCGGAGCCGAGCGTCTCCACCGAGGATAATTTGCGGATGAGCGCGTGACGTTTGATCATCTCGCGCATGCCCAACGCCAGTGAAATAGTCACCACAGCGGGGAGTCCTTCGGGCACGGCGGCGATGGCAAGGCTGATGGCGATGATGAACACTTCGGTGATCTGTTCGGCAAATTTGCTCAAATACGCGAGCGGACCCGTGAACAGTTCATCGATGTTCGTCTGGTTGATGAGCGCCACGATAAACACGATCGCCACCAGAATCAGCGACGTAATGCTCAGGGATTTGCCGAGTTGATCGAGTCGTCGTTGCAGGGGCGTTTCTTCGGTTTCGACATTTTGTAGCAGGGAGGCGATCAATCCCAATTGTGTGTGCATGCCTGTGCTGGTGACCACGCCGCGCCCGCGACCGTACGAGACCAGCGTGCCCATGAAGGCGGTGTTTTTGCGATCGCCCAGCGGCACATTTTTATCGAGCACCGTGGCGGCGTTCTTTTGAACCGGGAGCGATTCGCCGGTGAGTGAAGCCTCCTCCACTCGCAGGTTGACCGCTTCCAAGAGGCGGATATCCGCCGGGACGAAGTTCCCCGCTTCGAGGAAGACGATGTCGCCGGGCACCAGTTCATACGAGGGAATGGAGCGGCGCTTCCCGTCCCGGATTACTTGTGCATCGGGTGCGGCAAGTTTTTTCAACGCCGCCAGCGCCTCCTCGGCGCGACGCTCCTGCACAATTCCCAACACGGCATTCAAGACCACGATCGCCATGATCGCCGCGGCTTCCACGTAATCGCCCAACAATGCCGAGATCACTGACGCGACGATCAGGAGGATGACCACGAAATTATTTAACTGCTCCCAGAGCATGTGCAGGAAGGTCGGGCGTGGCGCTTCGTCGAGCTGGTTCGGTCCGTAATGGGTGAGGCGTTCGCCGGCTTGCGCAGAGGTCAACCCCCGGTCTTCCACCCGCAGGTGTGTGAGCACATCCTCCGCTTTGAGCGCATGCCATTCCTGTGCCGTGTTGTCGTGTGCCATTCAGTGCGTCTCCTGATCGAAGAATGCTGTATTGTTCGAGAAAAATTAAAACGAGACCATCACATCCATCGTGATGGTCTCGCCATACGCTATGGGAGCGTTCCGGTTGCCGATGGCAGATCTGCCATGTCCTGACGACAACACGTTGGCGTCGCGGACGCCATGGCTACTCCCCAACCGATGTCAGTTTAATTCACTGGGAAGGGCGTGTCAAGCAAAGCGCGCTTTCAAGCGCCTTCCACTTTTGAAACCCGAAACCCGTTGAATACCCATCGAAAAAACATTTTGAATGGGAGGATCGCCAGGTCGATCGCCTTGTTGACGACTCCCATCAGGAATGACAATCCCATCAAGGCTGGCTTCAACCTTTGCAGGAACGAGAGTCGGGCATACAAAAGAGACCCGACGATGATGCCCGCGGAGATGAAAAACCGCATCCCTTCCGAGATCTCGATATGCAAGAACTGTTCCAGGATCAGTTGCACGCCGATGTTGAGGATGAGCACGTAGGCGGCGGACTTGAGGATGGGCCAGCGTTCCACCGCGTAACTGAACAACCCGGCGGCGAAGCGCATTGCGAGGATGCCGATACCCACGCCGACCATCACCACCCACAACTCATCCGAGAGCGAGACGGCCGCGATCACGTTATCGATGCTGAAGACGAGGTCCATCAATTCGATGGTCAGCACCACCGACCAGAACGAGACCCCCTCGGCTTTGTGACGGACTTCCTCTTCCGTGTCCACGCCCGGAGTTGTATCGCCAAGTTCATTGAACGCAAGGCGAATCAAGTACAACGCGCCTACGATCCGCACCCAGGGGTTTTCGATGAGAAAACTGGTAATGAACAGCATCGCCCCGCGACCGACGTATGCGCCGAGCAAGCCCACCCGCAAGGCTGCGAGCCGCTGATTGCCCAAAATGGGATCGAACCGTTCGCCTAACGCACTCAACCATTGCGGCCAGGGGATCGACTTGTCGTCCGGCAGAGGCGCCACCATCGCGCCCAGCACGGCGGCATTATCGATGGAGAGAATGCCTTCCAGAAAGATCAATTGCACGACAATGAGAACTACAGATCCGTAAAACTCCATGCGAGTATTCGATACCTTTCAACGGTGAAATAAACAACTCAAGTTGCCAACTTAACAAAGAAACAGGAATGTGTCACCCTCCCGAAGGACATCGGGACGATGTGAGGGAGCGGTTTCCAGCGACCGAAGGGTCTCGCTCGCCGAGTCGGAGATGCTTCGCTACGCTCAGCATGACACGAAATGAGGTTAGTGGCAACGTAGGGTAAATATCATTCCGGAGCGATGCGCGTGCCCGAGGGGATCTCGGTATCCTTGGCGATGACCACGATGCCATCCCGCACGAAATAACCGTCGCCGTCCACATCCCTGCCGGCGGGGAACGGCAGGATCACCACGTTATCGCCAACCTGCACGTTCTTATCGAGGATCGCCGACTCGATGTGGCAATTCTTTCCGATGCCGAGCGGGAGGTTCCCGCGCTTTGCCTCGTAATAATCCGCGCCCATCACGATACTGTCTTTGATGACCGTTCCCTCCGAAATCTGACTGCGGATGCCCACGATCGAATGCGAGATGTCCGCTTTGCGGATGCGGCACCCCTCGGCGATCATCACCTCCTGAAGTTTGCTGTCCTCCACGATCGAGCCGGGCAGGAAGCGCGCGTGGGTATAGATCGGCGCCTTTGGGTCGTAAAAATTAAAGGGCGGGTCTGCGCTTGTCAGTTTCAGGTTCGTTTCGTAGAACGAACGGATGGTCCCGATGTCCTCCCAATAGCCGTCGAAATCGAAGCCGAAGACCTCGTGCGATTTGATCGCCTCGGGGATGATATCGCCGCCGAAATCGTCGTGCCGCGGGTGATACGTCAATAGGTCGATCAACACCTTCGTGTTGAACATGTAAATGCCCATCGAGCCGAGGAACGGGCGCTCTTCATCGTCGCGGCTGACGAACTTTTTCTGGACATCCGGATCCTTCGGCTTTTCCACAAAATCGGAGATGTGACCGTCCGCTTCGCGTTTGAGGATGCCGAACCTGGGCGCTTCGCTTCGCGCCACGGGTTGGACTGCCACAGTGATGTCGGCATTTTTCTCCCAGTGGAACTCCGCCATCTCGTGATAATCCATGCGGTAGAGGTGGTCGCCGGCGAGGATCAACACATTCTCCGCCCCGGTCGCCTGGATCTCGAACAACTGCTTGCGCACCGCGTCGGCGGTGCCCTGATACCAGTCCGCGGTTTCGGGAGTCTGTTCGGCGGCGAGGATCTCCACCCAGCCGGTGTGGAACGCGTCGAAATTGTAGGCTTGGGAAATATGCCGATGGAGCGAGACCGAATTGAACTGGGTGAGAATCGCCACGCGGAAAATGCCCGAGTTGATGCAGTTGCTGATGGGGATGTCGATCAGCCGGTACTTTCCCGCGATCGGCACAGCGGGCTTCGAGCGCATGGCGGTGAGTGGATACAACCTCGCTCCCCGGCCGCCCCCCATGATAATTCCCAGGACGTCGTTCATTGCTGGCATGATACGCCTCCGCGAAAGTGTTTTGCCGGTACAACCCCTTCGGGTGAAAAGAGAAACGTCCTCTCATCGAGAGGACGTTCGGGCGGGGTATAATCGGGCTGTGCCGAAGGAGGGAATCGAACCCTCATTCCCGGAGGGAACACGATTTTGAGTCGTGCGCGTCTGCCTATTCCGCCACTTCGGCT
>CAZGSB010000041.1:0-16494 GCA_964528275.1 uncultured Anaerolinea sp.
GGAGATCGCTCCCTCAAAGTGACCTAAGGTTTTATTTTGCGGTCAACACCCCCAGCCGATCAATGTATTCCTCAAGCACGGAGAATGCATCTTCAATGGGTTGGGTGGTGGTCATGTCAATGCCTGCGGTGCGGTACACATCCATCGGGGATTTTGATGAACCCGCCTTGAGAAAGTTGATGTGATCGTGCGCGGCGTTTGGGGCTCCGCTAAGGACGCGTTTGGCGATGGCGTTCGCGGCGGAGATGCCGATGGCATACTGGAACGAGTAGAAGTCAATGTACAGATGCGTGGTGAACGTGCCCCATGTGATGCCGACTCGCTGACGGTCCAGGTTCATTTCGCCGCCGAAGCCCTCGCTGAAGAGATCTGCCATCAACTCGATCATGGAATCCGCGGTGAGTGGCTGACCTTTTTCCACGCGTTGATGCGTTTCCAATTCGAAGCGCGCGAGTGTGGGCATGATGAAGAAATAACGGTGGAAATTGTCCATGGCTTCTTCGAGCAGGGCGATTTGAAAATAGTTATTCGTGTTCGTCTTGAGCAAATGCGCGCGTGTCATCGCCTGATTGAAATTCGAGGCAGTCTCTGAAATGATGGATGGATACGTGTAATAGATCATCGGCTGTGCGCGGCTGGCATAGTACGCGTGCATCGAGTGACCGAGTTCATGCGCGAGCGTGCTAACACTGCCCACGTCGTCGGTGTAACTCATCATGATGAACGGATGCGTATCGCTGGGCACGCGCGTCGAGAACGCGCCTTGCCGCTTCCCCGCGTTGGGCGACCAATCCACCCAGCGGTCGTGCAGGCATCCCCTGCGCATGACGCGCACGTATTCCTCTCCCATCGGCGCGAGTCCGTCGCAGATCCAATCCACGGCCTTATCAAACGAGACTTTGTGAGTCTTCGTGGTGAGCGGCGCCCACACATCGTACGGATTCAACGTCTTCACGCCCAATGCCTTGCGGCGGATGCGCCAATATTTGTGCCAGAGCGGAAGATTCTTTTTGAAGATGTTGATGAGATTATGGAACATCTCAACGGGCACGTCGCCGTTGAAGAGCGTGGCTTCGAGTGCGGAGTTGAATTTGCGCGCCTTCATGTTGAACACGTTCGCCTTGATGGACGCGGAAAGATTGCTCGCCAGTGTGTTCCTGGACTCGAGATATTTGTCGTTATAGTTTTCCCACGCGGACTGGCGCGCCTTGCGATCGGAAGTGTTCAGGATTGCGTCGAATGTGCTTTGGGTCAACTCCACTTTTTTGCCCTTGCTGTTTTTTGCGGGCTTGAATTTGAAATCGGCATTCGCCAGCAAACTCGCTGTGTTGCGGACGGTGCTGAACGGGTCGCGCAACATGCCCAGCAACTCCTCCACCTCTGCGCTGCGGACGTGCGCCTGCTTGCGGAACAAGTCATTGACGAAATGCTCGTAGACTTTCATGCGCGGGTCGGATCGAATCCACGCACGCAATTTCGCCTCACCCACCGACAGGAGTTCTGGTTCCACGTAGGACGCCGCCGCGCCCACCTGTGCCAGCATGGACATCGCCTTCCCGTTCATCGCCGCGCCCTGTTCGTCGTTCGCATCCACCGAACTGGACATCGTCGCATACACGCGGACTTTCATCGAACGCTGTTCAAGCGCATCCATGACGTTCATCGCTTCGAGGAAGGTATCCACACTCTCGCCCAGATGCCCCTGATATTTTTTAATTGCGGGCAACGCATCGAGTATGCTTTTCACCTCAACATCGAATTGACTCGATGAAGCGAACACGCTTTCGGCGTTCCAGGTTTGATTCTTTTTGACTTTTGCGCGAGGCAGGGGGGTGGGCATGGGTATTGTCTCCGAGAGAAAGATTGCCCCGATTTTACTCGGGGCAATACAGTAAACTGGCATAAATTTTGAAATCGTAGATCTGGTCTGTCTCAAATTGTAACTCCTCACATAAAAATATAAACATGTCACTCTGAGGGAGCGGTTTTTGCGACCGAAGAGTCTCCCTCACTGGATTGGAGATGCTTCGCTCAGCATGACACACTGGGAGGCAAGTGCAAATTGAGTCAGTCTATCTTCGGTGAGGTGAAATACGTCCCGAGGCGGTCTTTCACCAGCATCCAGCCTCGCCAGACACCGTCGATCTGCTCGCCGAGTTTGACCTCGACCCACACAGAGCCGTCTTCGAGCCTGCGGATGCTGTACGTGTTGTAGTACCAGTAGGTATTTTGCACGGCGGACGAGAGGATATCCGTCCCGCCGGGCGCGTTGCGGATGAACAGCCCGCCTTTGTACGTGATTCTCACGAGCGAGAATGATTCGGCGCCCGGGGGTTGATGCGAATGCGACGGCGCCTGTGTGGGGTAGCTCGGCGCGGGCACGACCACCCCCGACGGCAGGTAGATCACCTGCCCAACGTAGATGAGACTCGCGTTCGTGATCTGCGGGTTGACCGCGAGGATGGCATAGACGCTGGTGCCAGCTCGCGCCGCGATGGTGCCGAGGGTGTCACTCCATTGGACTACGTAGGTGCCGCCGTATGTCGGCTGTGGAGCCGGTGGTGTGTATCCCGATGGGATGTAAAGCACCTGTCCCGCGTAGACCCACCAGCCGAGGCCGGGGTTCGCGGCTTGAATGGCTTCGATGGTTGTGCCGCAGGTCGCCGCGATGCCGCTCAGCGTGTCACCCCATTGCACGGTGATGTAAGCAGGACAACTGCCCCACGCACGCGCGTTGCCCGCCGAGGCGAACGATGCGGTTAGAAGAACAAAAACGATCGTGAGTTGTAATATTCTCTTCGTCATTGCGTTTCTCCTTTGGTTGGTGACCGATCCTACAATGTCAAACCCCTGCGTATCTGGCGAGTTGCTCGGGAAATCCACTTCTGATCAGTCAAATTTTGAATTAGCTTTTTTAGTCTTTTTTCTTGAATTAAACCGTTTTAGTTGCCGTTGGGAAATACCTGTTTTTAAAAAATACTCATTATCAACCTGATCATGTAACTCATTTAGATCTTTTTTTAATTCCAAATCGATTTTCTCAGAGATTACCTCCGGAAACATAAAAGTTGAGACAGAATCAATATTTTCGTCAAGCATGCCGTAAGACAGGAAGGCATTCCATTGCGCCGCCTTTTGCCATTTTCTTGAATTGCTGGTAAGTATCTCAAGTTCAAAAATGACGTTATCATGAAGAACAGGTTCATTCCATTCTGCCTCAAATACCAAGTGCTTTGTAACTGTTTGTTTTGGCAAAACAATGAACGGCATCCAATCTCCTAAAATGGCTGAATCGATCCATTCAAATCTCTTGTTACTGATCGGAAAATATTTTTTGTAATCCACCTCCCATTGAGGACTAAGGAACTCGAAATTGTTACGGTTTTTTAGATCCTGATATCTGACACGAATTCTTAATCCTATAATTTTCCCGATACGAGCACCTACATTGGTTACTGCCATAGATATGTCAACACTAGGAACATACCTATTTCCTTTATCATCTTGGAAAGGGTAGTTCCTATATTGCAGACTCCCAACGGCACAAACTATCTTGAACTTCGCAAAATGTGTCTGCCAAAGTGCTATGGACGAAAGAATTAAGGCTGCAAGCGATATTCCTATTGAAGTTATTGATGTAATATCCATATTTCCTCAATCTCAATCCACTGTCAACGTCTTGGATAAATTCCTCGGGAAATCAAGTGTGTTGGGCAGACCTGACAGGTTTCATCGTGACGCATCTCCGTCGGACTTCTCCATGACGCATTGTACTCGGTCAATCGGGATTCCATGGAAACCTGTCAGGTCTTAACAATCGTGATCAATCCACCGTCAGCGTCTTCGACAAATTCCTCGGGAAATCGGGGTCGAACCCGCGCAGCACACTCATATGATACGAAAGCAACTGCAATGGCAGCACACCCAGCAACGCGCTGATCTGCGGGTCAGATTTGGGGAGCACGATCACATCGTCCGCATTGGCGCGCAGGCGTGGATCTTCTTCGGCAATGACGATCGTCCGCGCGCCGCGCACTTTCACTTCGTTGAGTCCGCTGATGATGAGCGGCGTCGCACTGCCATCCGAGACAAAAATGATGGGGAAGCCCTTGCTCACCGCGGAGAGCGGTCCGTGTTTGAACTCGGTCGAGAGCATCCCTTCGCAATGGGCGTAGGTGATCTCTTTCAACTTCAACGCGCCTTCGAGCGCAATGGGGTAGGTCGTTCCGTAGCCGAGGCAGTACAGGTCATTCCATTCGTTGATTTCTTTCGCAATCTCTATAATCTGCGGCTCGACCATCTTAATGGTCTTCTCCATCAATTCGGGGATACTTTCAAACAATTTGGTGGTCGAGTAGCCCCGCTGATCGTCGCGGGGCGTATCGAGACCACGCCCCGCCATCTTATATGCCAGATACAAAAACGTCACGACCTGGTTGGTAAACGTCTTCGTGGCGGGGACGCTGATCTCGTATCCACAGCACAAAGGGAGCGTGAACGAGGTCGCTTTGGTCAACGTCGAGCCGACCACGTTCGCTAATCCAAAACACGCCATGCCGCGCGCTTCCGCCGCTTCGAGTGCGTTGAGCACGTCCTTGGTCTCGCCCGATTGGCTGACAAAAATTCCCACGTCTTCGTGATTGACCGTCGGCGCATATTGCGGGATGAACTGCGGCGCCAGCACGGGTATCACGGCACGCTCAGCCAGCTGCGCAAAATACACCGCGCCGACCGAAGCGGCGTGATAACTCGTGCCGCATCCGATGAAATACAGATGACGGGCGTTCTTCATCTTTTCGACCAGAGTTTCGACTTCTCGGTTTCCATTCAACACATGGGATAACTCACGAGCGACCTGCGCCTGCTCGTGGATCTCCTTCAACATAAAATGCGGATACCCGCCCTTCTGCACCGCATCCATCGACTCGGTAACTGTTTCTGGCATTCGGATAACTGGTTCGCCATTCTTGACAGATCGCACCTCGACCCTATCCGCCCACAACGTGACGATCTCTCCATCCTGCGGGCGGATGACTTCACGCGTCAACGGCAAGATCGAAGGCAGGTCAGACGAAACACACGTGAAGCCTTCGCCGAGTCCCACCACCATGCCCGAACCTTTTTTGAACGCATAAAGTTTATCGTCATTCGCGCGCCCGATGACAAAGGCATAATCGCCTTCAAGGTCGCCGTACGCGAGACGAATCGCATCAATGAACTCATAGCCGCGATTGATATATCTCTCCACCGCATGGACGCACGCCTCACCGTCGTTCTGCGAGCGGACAGTCATGCCCTCCGCGATGAACTGCTCACGCAACTCGACATTGTTCACCACGTTGCCGTTGTGCGCGCCCACCATATCGCCGTCCGAATCGAGGTGTGGCTGCGCGTTGATCTGTGACGGCTCGCCAAACGTCGCCCAGCGCAATTGCGTGATGCCGCGTTGTCCGCGCATTTCGGCGATGTTGTACCTCGCGGCGACGGCATCCACCTTGCCTGTATCTTTGCGCAAATCAATCCTGCCATTATTCAACGTCGCCGCACCGACCGAGTCGTAGCCGCGATAGGTGAGCCGTTCTGCGGCGGAGATCAAGATCGGACCGAGCGCTTCTTCTTTGTTGGTGACGTAGCCAAATATTCCACACATTTATTTTTATCTCCTATTTCATCCATACTCTGGTGGTCGAGTAGGGCGGACGTTCTTCCCGCCCGTATCGAGACCATTTGTAACAGAAATATTTTTGCTTAGTGGTAGTCTCGATATGCCTTTCGCAGCGAACGCTCAAGGCTACTCGACCACCAGGTTGTTTTGCATTCATGGATTATATGCCATCGCCCACCCCCGCATAGATGATGTAACTCACAAAGTAAGAAGTACCTTCTGCCATGCGTTCTGTGATATGTCATTCTGAACGAAGTGGGCGCTTGTTGCCCTGCGTAGCGAAGAATCTCTGAGACTATCGTAGAGACCCTTCGCTACGCTCAGGGTGACATAAAGGAGAACTATGTCCGTTCGCGGCGCATCTAAAATAATTGTTGACACCTTGTTGACTTGGACAGGAATGGAAACTTATCCACACCGCTTCGGCGGCACGGAGTTTCGCATCGGCAAACGCGAGATCGGTCACATTCACGGCGATGCGCTGGTGGACATTCCCTTCCCGAAGAAAGTCCGCGATGAGATCGTCGCGGCGGGCGAGGCAGAGCCGCATCACATCCTGCCTGAATCGGGTTGGGTCAGCTTTTATCTGCGGGAAAATGGCGACGTCGAACGTGCGATACAATTACTTCAGCGTTCATACCAGATCGCACTGACCCAACGCGGAAAACAAAAAACTGAAACCGATGATGCAACCAAACCCTTCGATTGAAATCGATACTCTGATATCTGCCCGTGCAGGCGATAATGAAGCCTTCACCACGCTGGTCGAACCGCATCGCAAGCCGCTCCTCGTTCATTGTTATCGTCTGAGCGGCTCGCTCGACGACGCCGAAGATCTGGTGCAGGAAACCTGTATTCGCGCGTGGAACAAACTCGGCTCATTCGATGGAAGCGGCTCGTTCCGCAATTGGCTGTACGTCATCGCCACCCGTCTCTGGCTGGATGAATATCGCAAACGCAAGAAACGGATTCTACTTCCCATCGAAGGCGACCCTTCCGATCCTGACCTCCCGCCTCAACCCAACCCATCCGCCTCGTATCTTCATCCTCTACCTGACTCTTGGTTGACAAGCTTTGACCCCACCCCTGAAACATCCTACGAACGCCGGGAGACGATCTCCTTTGCGTTCATGGTTGCGCTTCAAAAACTTAACCCGCGCCAGCGCGTCGTTTTGATCTTGCGCGAAGTCTTCCACTGGAGCGCGGAGGAAACCGCCGCCGCGCTTGATCTCACCGCGGACTCGGTCAACAACCTTTTATATCGAGCGAGGAAAAATCTCGGGTCCTCTTCGTATGAAGGTTCTCCCGCCCCCAAACAATATCTGGCGCACTTCGTCGAAGCGTGGGAAGCGGGCGACGTCACCTCGCTGATTCGCCTCCTTCATCAAGATGCCGCCTTCGCCATGCCGCCGATGGGAGTGTGGTACGCGGGGCGCAACTCAATTCAACGTGCGCTGAAAAACTTCGTTTTTGTGCCGAACGTAAAATGGAAATTGGTTCCCACCTCCGCGAATGGATATCCTGCCTTCGGCATTTACCGCGCAGAAGGGGAGACGTATCAAGCCTTCGGTATTCTCCTCCCAATTTTTGCAGGCGAAGAGATCGTCGAGGTCACCGCGTTTTTGTCCCCGCGATTGGTTGAAAGATTTGGTCTTCCCGAAACCATGTCATTCTGAGCGAAGCGAAGAATCTCTCATACTATCAAGGAGACCCTTCGCTATCGCTCAGGGTGACACTTCGTGTCACATCTTCGCTTCGTTGTAGCCATCAATCGCGAGCACAGTGTTTGCCACAAACACCGCCCCGAACATGATCGGGTACAACGCAGGCGCGGCGGCTTGCAAGTTCAGCTCCACGTACGTCAGCGCGATGGCGGCAAGAGTCAGCCCCAGCCCCGTTAATTTGCGGCGACCGATGTACAGCGTCCCCAGCCCCATAAAGAAAAAGTTCAACACAGCAGCGACCCACGGATTCTTCTTCATCTCTAGCTCCTTTGAAAATTGGATTTGAAGTTATAGACGAAATCTCCCCCTGAAACTTCTCACGGTTTCAGGACGAATTTACGCATCCCACGGCGCGACGGCGCGCCCGCCCTCGCCTCGCAACGACCTTTGAATTGTCTCGCCCAACCCCGGCAGAATCTCCCCCGTCGCCGCCAACAGACCGAAACAGCCCGCGATCATCATGTCGCCGAACGGGACTGCAAAATACGGGCGAAGACGACCATTGACCTTGGACAATGGACGATGAATGGTCAATGGTCCATCGTCTATCGTCTGAAACATCGAACGCCTCGGTCCCGTCACCACCACATCGAACTCATCCCTCCCAAACTCAAACACCTCGTCGGTATACATCAACGCGCCGTGACCCATGTCATCGAACACATCCTGGTGTTTCAGCGAGCCGTCCGCCAATTTGCGGATCAACCCTTCGAGTTTTGCCAGATCGATCTCACCCGTGTGATGCTCGAACACGCCTTCGATTCCCCGTTCGCCCAAGCGAAACGCCAAGGTATGGAAGTTGCCCACATTGCAAACGATTTTTTCTTTTCGGGAGGCTACTTGCGAATCGAAATTCGCCCCCAACACCGCGGCAGGAGCCGTGTCCATCACCACCAGCGGACAGGGTAACTCTCGCGCCGAGTCCACAACGGATTGCAAGCGTGTCATGATTTTTGGAACATCATTTGATAAATAAGCGAATGCCGATAAAGAATTTATCGCGCGAATTCGCTCATCGAGATAATCGAATCGAAACTGCCGATCCGAAACTCCCGCGGGCGCGTTCCCATGGTCGAACACCGCGACCGCGATTGCTGACAAATCCTTTAGTGAAACGCCATAATCTGAAAATGTTTTTGAGATCAACTCGAAGTCGAAATCCTTCAACTCCAAACTTTCGACCTTCGACTTGAGACCTTCAACCTCATCGTCAGAGACAATCTTTATCCCCACCCGTTCCACTTTTTCGAGCTCATCGTTGATCGTCGTCGCGGCGGAGGGTGTCATGAACACGGGAATCCCCGCACGGGCGTATTCTTCGATTGCCCACGCCGACGGTCCACCGCCCATTTGATGTCCGGTGAGCAGGACCGGGGTCCGCGCAGGAAGCGCTTGTTTCAAGCGGCGATGGACCATCATGGTCGGAGAAGGCAGAACGAGTTTGAATCCGTTCTCGAGGTCGAGATTCGAATCGTACAAAAAAATATCCTGCGTGCCCGTGCCGATGTCAACGGTGAGAATTTTCATAGTCAAACCGTAGTAACGACTTAAGTCGTTACTACACTTCGATCCCCAGCCATAAGCGGATCAAGTACCCGATCACGAACGAGAACGTCGCCACTCCGAGACTCAACCCTGCCATCTCCAAAAAACGCTCGCGGAACGGCTCGTCCTTGGCAACGGAGATGTAAAAGTTGAATGCCGCGATGATGAGCACGGCGGTGGTTAACGCCCAGGCGAGGTCGAAAAAGTAATTCTCGAACAGCAGATAGGGCAGAATCAATAACATGACCGTGACGATGTAGGCAATGCCCGTGTACACCGCCGCGCGGACCGGGTTCTTCGCCGTTTTTTCAGACCGCGTGGAGAGATACTCGCTGGCTGCCATCGACATTGCCGCGGCGATGCCGGTGATCAAACCCGAAAGGGCGATCAACTTCACGTTTTGCAAGGCAAGCGTAAGCCCGGCGAGAGCGCCGGTCAATTCCACCAGCGCGTCGTTCAGCCCGAGCACCACCGACCCGGCATATTCGAGGCGTTCCTCGCTTAGCATGGCGATGAGTTGCTCCTCATGCACATCCTCTTCGTGTTGCAGTCTCGCCGCGTCGGGGATGACGGCGGCGATCGCCGCATAGTTTTTCCGCGCTTCCGCCTCCCCGCGCTCCATGAGTTTGATGCCGAAGGTGTAGCCGAACAGGCGGCTGATCGCGTGATACCACCAGACCTTGAGCCATGCGGGTTGCACGTCCCTGCCGCTGTATATCTTCCACTCGTTGTAGTGACGGATCTCGTCGGCGGCGATCTGCTCCAACACTGTCGCGTTTTTGTCGGAACCCAGCGATCGCGCGATGCGTTGATAGATATGATATTCGGTGATCTCGGTCTGCTGATAACCAAGGATTTTTTGCAATATTTCTGCAGAGAGTTGCATGGTCGTCTCCTTGAAAAGTTACTTGAATTGTAAGCCATTTTCTGCGATGCTTTTGATCGTGGGTAATGGTTGAGATGGCGCTCCTCACCTACGTAACTTTTTTCTGACAATCGACACTTGAATTATTATCATTGTTGTCGTAGCATATGGGCAATATCAGATGGGGAGGAGATGTTCAACATACCCAAACCCACCCGCTACTGTACATCCGCAAACAGCTCAAGAAAAACCTGGCATTTTTTGGCGGTTAATCATCTTCCTTTGGCAGTCGGCAACGGTCACACTGGAACCGTGCCTCAAAAACCCGTAAAAGGAGAAACCATGAAAACCCGACAGCTCCATCCACTTGTTCTTGTCTTGTTCGTTCTCAGCCTGGGGGCGTATGCCTGCGGTGCCACCGCCACGGAGCCCGCCGCTACGAGCACGCCCAACCCCACCGCCACCGCCACAGCGACACTGATCCCTACCGCCACATCCACGCCCACGAACACGCCGCGCCCAACACGGACGCCAAACCTGGCGGCGACCCAGCGGGCGGAGGATATCCTCGCTGAAGCGCAGACGTATGTCGATCTGGGGTATCTCTCCAGTGCGGTCGGCGACTTTGAAGAATATGATGACTTTCAAGAAGAATGGGCGCAATTGGGGTGGTACCAACGCTGGCATATGAATGAAAAAGCGCAGGACTTTTTCCTGAGCGCGCATTTGAAATGGTCGAGCGCGTACCGTAACGCCGACATTTCGGGGTGCGGGTTTGTGTTCGCCGCGCAAGAGAGTGGCGACCACTACGCAATTTTCCTTGATCGGACACAAATCCTCTTCCTGTATGCCGACCTTGCCGCAGGGTTCTCGCGCAAAGTTGGGCTTACCAGCGGCACGGGCCGCGTCAAATTCGACAACCCGGCTGACCAGCCCGTGGAAGCGGACCTCACCCTGATCGTCAACGGGACGAGCGCCTATGTCCTGGTGGACGATGAGTTGATCGGCAAGTACACGCTCTCGCAAAGCAAAAACCTGAACGGCAACATCGGGCTGACCCTGCTTTCGGGCACCAACAAGGACTTCGGCACCCGCTGTGAAATGACGGACATCCACGCGTTCTTCCCGGAGGATTAGCCGCTTGCTTCGTACGAACCGCCGCCTCGAGAATCGAGGCGGCGGTTTTCCTGACAGAATTAGAAAATCCATGATCGAATATTTCCCTGTGCAAAGCCATGGGGTGGGGGTATCATTTTGCAGACCATGAAACAATTGAAATCCCGCGCCAGGAGTTTCGCTTGACTTCCCCCGCGCTGACCGATGTGCTCGCCAGCTACGTCCCGCGCATGATTCAGCAAAGGGTCATCGCCGATCCCACGCCGATTGATTCTCCCGCCTCGGAAGAGTTTCAAGCGGCGGTATTGTTCGCCGATATTTCGGGCTTCACCCTGCTCACCGAGCGGCTCGCCGAAAAAGGTCCGACCGGGGTCGAGAGTCTGGCGCGCATCCTCAACGAATATTTCGGTCAGCTGATCGACATCATCCACGAATACGGCGGGGACGTGGTCAAGTTTGCCGGCGACGCAGTCATCGCGGTCTGGAACATCGCCTCAGACGACGGGGAGATTGCCTCGCCCACCCGCGCCGACCAGTGGCAGTGGACGATGCGCGCCGCGGAATGCGCGTTGCGCGTGCGCGAAAAATTGACCAACTACAAGGCGGAGGATGCGAACCTATATCTCAAGCTCGCCGTGAGTGCGGGCACGATCACCGCCGCGCATGTCGGCGGAGTGTTCAACCGCTGGGAGTTTTTACTCACCGGCAACCCGCTCGTGGAAGTGGGGATCGCCAACAACCTCGCAAAAGCGGGCGAGATCCTCATCACCCCCTCGGCGTGGAAGTTGATCCGCAACGACAGCCTCGCGGAACCGGTCGAATTCGAACTGAAGGACGCCATCGCGCAGGGCGGGCGATTGAATGGCTTGGACAAACCCTCCTCGATCTTCAAATTTCCCGAGAAGCCGACGATTCCCACGGGCGTGGAAAATTCCCTGCGCCCCTACATCCCCGGCGCGATCATCAACCGCCTCACCGCGGGACAAACTGCGTGGATCGCCGAACTGCGCCGCGTGACCGTGCTCTTCATCAACCTGCCCGATCTCGACCAGGACACCGAACTCGAAATCTCCCAACAGATCGCGCGCCTGCTCCAGCGTTCCGTGTATCGCTACGAGGGGAGCATCAACAAGATCAACGTGGACGATAAAGGCATCACCCTGGTGGCGGCGCTGGGGTTGCCGCCTTTCTCGCATGAGGATGACCCTGCGCGCGGGGTACAGGCGGCGCTCTTGATCCGGAAGGAATTGAACGGCTTGAGAGTGCGCAGTGTGATCGGCGTCGCCACCGGGCGGATCTTCTGCGGCTCGGTGGGCAACGAAAGCAGGCGCGAATACACCACCATCGGCAACGCCGTTAATTTGTCCGCGCGGCTGATGGGGGCGGCGGCGCAACAGGATGAACTCATCGGCGAGCACAAGATTCCCATCCTGTGCGACCGCGCCACGTACGACAGCGCCAAAGATGGGATCGACTTCCAGGTGATTCAGCCGCAACGGGTGAAAGGACGCGCGGAGCCGGTCGAGGTGTTCCATCCGCTGGATGTCAAGCGAAGTGTCATCCGCCCGCGGGCGGAATTGATCGGCCGCCAGGAGGAAAAGATCCTGCTTGGCAATGCGTTGCAGGAATTATCGCGCGGCGCAATGTACCAGACAGTGATTTTTCAAGGCGAGGCGGGGATCGGGAAATCGCGTTTGTTCGAAGATTTGATCCGACAGGCAGAAACCCTGCGGGTGAACATGGTGCGCGGGGAAGGGGATGCCATCGAGAAAAATACGCCGTACTTTGCCTGGCGCCCGATCTTTCATCGTATTCTCGAAGTGGACGAACTCACCGCCCAACAGGAATTTAGCGAACAGGACCGGGCGGAGATTCAACAGAAGATCGCGGCGAGGTTGACGCGCGTCGACCCGGACCTGGCGCGGTATGCGCCCCTGCTCGATGTGCTCCTGCCGATCCCGTTCCCCGAAAATGAATTGACCTCCGCCATGGCGGGCGAGATCCGCGCGAGCAATACGCGCGAGTTGTTGACGCGCCTGCTCAACCACACCGCGCGCGAAGCGCCCCTGCTCATCGTCATGGAAGACCTGCACTGGTTCGATTCGGCGTCGATGGCGTTGCTCGCGGACGTTCAGCAAAAGGTGCGGCCCGTTCTGTTGGCGCTCAACACGCGTCCGCTTCCCGAGCCGTTGCCGAGCCTCGTCCGTCAGATCCTGGATTCGCCCGGAGCAAGGCTGGTCCGCCTCGAAGCGATGTCGCTCGATGATGTCGAGTCGCTGGTGTGCCAACGGCTGGGAGTGAAGTCGGTCCCCCCGTCGGTGGGCAGTTTGATCCGTGAAAAATCGGAGGGACATCCGTTCTTCGCGGAGGAACTCGCCTATGCCCTGCGCGATTCGGGACTGCTGATCATCGAAGAGCACGAGGCGCGGATCAATGAACGCTTCACCGATTACAGCGGGCTGGCTCTGCCCGATACCCTGCAAGCCGCCATTACCAACCGCATCGACAGCCTCGACCCCTCGCAACAACTTGCGTTGAAAGTGGCAAGCGTCATCGGGCGCATCTTCGCCTTCCGCGTATTGCAGGCGGTGTACCCGATCGATTCAGACAAACCCTCTCTGCGCGAGTACATGGAGACGTTGACCCGCTTGAGCCTGACCCTGATCGAATCGGAAACGCCGGACCTGGCTTACATCTTCAAGCATGCGGTCACGCAGGAAGTGGCGTACAACCTGATGCTGTTCTCCCAGCGCCGGCAACTTCACCAATCGGTGGCGGAGTGGATCGAAGCAAGCAACGAAGGCAACCTTGATTCGTTCTATACCCTGCTGGCATATCACTGGTCGCAAGCCGCCGAGGAGTCGCAGGTCTCGCGGACCCACCTCGCCATCGAAAAAGCGGTTGTGTACCTCGAGAGGGCTGGGGTGCAGGCGATGCAGAACTATGCCAACCGCGAGGCAGTTCAATTTTTCAGCGACGCCCTGAAGTGGGACGCGCAACTGCCCAAAGCCGATGGCGCGGAGGCGGCGCACGATCGCAAGGCGCGGCGCGCGCGCTGGCATGGGCAGATCGGGCTGGCGTATTATGGTTTGGGTTTGTTGCCCGATTGCGAGCGGCATATCCGTGAAGCCTTCCTCTCGCTGGGCAATCCACTGCCGAAGTCGCCGAGGCAGTTTGCCCTGGGGTTGATCGTGCCGGTCATCCGCCAGGTCTTCCATCGGTTCGTCCCATCCCGCATTGGCTCGGCGCGCGGACTCGAACGGGACGTCTCGCTGGAGATGGCGCGGTTGTACGAGTTGATCGGGCGGATGTATTTTTATGCCAACGAGACGTTGCCGATCATGTATTCGATCCTGCAGTTCCTCAACTCCGCTGAGAAAGCGGGTACGTCGCCGGAACTGGCGAACGCATACTCAGGCATGGCGGTGCTTGCCGGGTTGGCAGGCTTGCACCCGCTGGCGGAGCGATACGTCGAGCGCGCCCTGGCGGTGGCGAAGGAAGTGAACCAGCCCTCGAACCTCATCACCGTGGGTGTGGTGACGAGTGTGTATCAGGTAAGCGTTGGAAAATGGGATGAGATCCGTGCCCACGTGTCTGAATCAAAGAGACTGTGCGAGGAACTTGGCGATTCGCGCCAGTGGGGCGATAGCACCGTGTTGCTGGCGGAGAGCGCGTTCCTTTCGGGTGATATCGAATTTGGATTGAGCCTGCAAACCACATTGCTTGACGATGCGCGGAAAAGGAACAGCCCGCTTCACATCGGATGGGGGTTGGCGGGCGTGGCGGCGAATTTGGTGCGCCGAGGCAGGGAAGCCGATGCGATTCCGATGCTCGAGGAGGCGCTGAAAATTCTCGAGAAGATTCCAAACCGCGCCTCGTCCATCAACACGAACGCCCAACTTGCATTGGCGTTGACGCGCACCGGCGAGTCGGGGAGGGCAATGATGCATGCCGATGTGGCGATGAAACTGGCAAAGGGAAGTTCGCCGACCAACTATGCCTTGTTGATCGGTTTTGCCGCCGTCGCGGAAGTATATTTTACGCTGTGGGAGGAAACGCTTCGTTCGCGCGACGGGAGATTTGATTCAGCCTTGTTGAGTTCTTCCTCCGAGGAGGCGTTGAAATTATTGCGCGCGTATAAGAATGTCTTCCCGATCGGGCAGGCGTATCTCGGATATTTCCGCGGGTGGCGCGAAGCCCTGACCGTGAAACCGATCGCAGCGGTGAATTCGTGGTCCAAAGCGTTGGGAGCCGCGAAGAAATTTCATTTGCGTTATGAAGAGGGGATTCTACACGCCAGGCTCGCGCAACTGTTGAAGGATAATCCTGTCGAACGCGCCGAACATCTCGCCCGCGCCCGCGACTTGTTCGAGGCGATGGGGGCAGTCCGCGAATTGGAAGCGGTGAGGGAAATTTAATATTCAGACCACGAGAATTTTTTGCCACGAATTCACACAGATTTCACCGATATGTTTTTGAATTCCGCGTAAATCCGTGAAATCGGTGGCTGAGATTTTTGCTTTTCCCGTAGTAGATCCAGGGGACAGATATTACGGCGCGATCACCACGCGCACATCACTCGTAAACTTTTCCAGATCGTCCAACCGTTGATTGATCTTCTGCGCATCCAGCGGAATCACATGCGAGACCACGCGCGAGGTATCGAGAATCTTTCGGCGCGCCAAGTCCACCAGCATGGGAAGTTCCGACAGCAGGTGATCGTTCGAGCCGATGATCTCCGCTTCCTTGCCGAGCACCTGCGCGTACGTGTTGACTCGAATCGGTTGTTGATTCAACCCCACCATCACGGCGCGACCCAAATTGCCGAGGCTGTCAATCGCCTGTTCCATCGTTTTTGGCAAGCCGATCATCTCGAGTGCGACATTCACGCCGCGTCCTTTCGTCAGCGTGCGGATTTCCTCCACCGCGTCCGCGCGGCTCGCATCGATGGGGATGGCGTTGTATTCGGAAGCAAGTTCGAGTTTGTCCTGCTGGATGTCCACTGCGTAGACCTCGACCGCCCCCATGGCGCGCGCCAGTTGAATGGCGGAGAGACCGAGTCCGCCCACGCCGAACACGGCTACGGTTTCCCCGGCTTTAATCCTGCTTTTGGTCAATGCGTGCAGGGCGGTCGCCGAGGCGCACATCAACGTCGCGCCTGCCTCGAAGGGAATCTCCTCAGGCAGGGGAATCGCATTCCGTGCAGGGATGGCGATGTACTCGGCATAGCCGCCGTCCACATGATGACCGAGCATGTGCACCGTTTCGCAAAATTGCTCGTTGCCGGCACTGCAATAGTAACAATCGCCGCAGGTGAGGTTGTAATGCAAACACACGCGGTCTCCCACGCTGACGTTCGTCACCTGTGCGCCGATTTTTTCCACAGCGCCCGCCACCTCATGACCCAGCGTAATCGGCATCATCCCCATCGTTGACCTGCCCTCGCGGTAATGCGCATCGGAGTGACAAATCCCCGCCGCGCGGACCCGCACGAGGATGTCTTTTTCGCCGATGTTGGGAATCGGAATTGTTTGTTCTTCCAACGGCTTTCCCGCTTCCACCATTCGGATGGATTTCAT
>CAZGSB010000041.1:16594-25535 GCA_964528275.1 uncultured Anaerolinea sp.
TGAATATCCTCCGGCGTGGTGCGGCAACAACCGCCGATCATGCGCGCGCCCGCCTCGTACCACACCCGTGCCTCCTCGCCAAAGGATTCGACCGCGGCATGACCATCCCAATCGTTTTTGGTTGCGTCGTAACTCTCGCCAAGGTTCGGGTAAACGAGAATCGGTTTGTTGGTTTGCTTTCTCCCCTCGCGAATCAGCGATGGAATAAATTTTGGCGACGTGCAATTGATTCCCAGCGCCGCAATTTGCGGATGATCCTCGAGTAGTCTCACGCAATCGGCAAACGGCTGACCCTCGGAAATATACTTCTCATCCCGCGCCGAGAAACTGACCCATGCAGTGATGTTCGGAAATTCTTCGAGCAGTTTCGCGATTGCCTGTGCTTCGACTAACGAAGGGATGGTTTCGCACGCAAGCATGTCTGCGCTCGCTTTCACCAATGCCCGCATCCGTGGACGGTGAAAATCCATCAACTCTTTTTCGGTCAACCCATAATTGCCGATGTATTCCTCGCCGTTTGCCAGATACGCGCCGTAGGGTCCCACTGACGCGGCGACGAACGGCTTCGACCTGTCCGCGCGGTTCGACTCGTCCTTCCAAAATTCATCCCGCGCGTCTGTGGCGATCTGCACCGACTTTTGAATCAGCGCAACCGCTTCGATTTCGTTCAACCCGCGTTTTTTGAATCCCTCCAGGGTGGCTTGGTAACTAGCGGTGATGGCGCAATCCGCGCCCGCTTTGAAATAATCGTAATGGACTTGCCGAATCGCTTCGGGTTGCTCGAGCAGGATTTTCGCCGACCACAACTCGTCTTTCAAGTTGTGCCCTCGGCGTTCGAGTTCGGTCGCCAGCGCGCCGTCAATAACGAGGGCGGAGTTATGTTTGAGAATGGTTTCGATGGGGTTCATGCGCGTGAGGATACCATATTACTCCAGCAGTCACTCATGATGCTCGAAATGTTGGCGTTTTTTGGCAGTTAATTCCCTTGAATTGGCAGTCCAAAAATGCCATACTGACGGCACGATCAATTGTGTTTTCAAAGGAGAATAAAATGAAAACAAACTTGTTAAAACTTGCCTTCGTTTGTATTGCGATGTCAATCGTTCTTTCTGCGTGTGGAGCGGGCGCGCCTGCCGCCACCGCCACCGCGGCGGACACTGATACCCCCGCGCCCACGAATACGCCCACATTGCTCCCAACGGCTACATCCACTCCGACACGAACGCCACGACCCACCGCCACGCCAAACCTGACCGCCACCCAGCAATACAGCGATTTTTTGTCTGTCGTTCAACGGTCGCATGAAGCCGGGCAGATTCCATCCATGGATGGCAAGTATATTCAATTGGATGATTTCCAGGATCAGCTGGCGAACAAACTTTCTTATACCTGGGGTGATACCAGCGTGCCCGCGAAAAATTTCATTGTGCAGGCGGATTTCGAGTGGAGCACGGGAGTCAACACTACGGACCTGTCCGGGTGTGGGTTTGTCTACCGTATGCAATCGAACAAGGACCACTACTTGATTCTGCTCGATTCGTATGCTGGGGTGAAACTGGCGAGTAGCACCGACCGCGGCACCTATTCGATGGGTTCACCGAGCAATGGTGACAGGAAAACAGGCAGTTACGGTTCCGATCCGTTTCGAGCCACATTTGTGATGGTCGTGTACGACCTGAAAACCTATGTGTACGTGGATGATGTGTATTACGGCGAATACACGTTGCTGGATTACCGCATCACAGAATCGGGTCCGTTTGCCGGGGCGATGTTATCGGCCACATCCGTTACAAGCTGTTCGATCACGAACATCCAAGCCTGGATTATTGAGTAACGTCACAAATAAAGCAAGAGGGGTATGAAAAGCCTCACGGAGATGTCACTCTCTGTGAGGCTTGATTAATTACTGACGAATGGGTTGTATTATCGCTCAATTGGAAACGGCACAAGGACGTTGAATTCCTCCAGCGGGGCATACGCGCCAACCACGAACATCGCTTCGATTTCAGGGAAAATTGCCTCGGCGCGGATTCAGGGTTGCCGCCCCCATCGAGCCCCCCCACGCGCCGATGTGTTCCACGCCCGGCTGGGCGAGCGCTTATTTCTTGGCGCCCAGCCATCCCACCGCAGTGGTCAGGGCAAGCGTGAGGATGCCGCTCAACTCGAAACCATCCAAAACGAGGCTGAGGATACCAGCCAGCGCGCCAAGGAGGATTCCGTGCAAGGCAAAGGCAGACGCCACTCGTCTCGCCACGTGGCGCGCGCCTAAAAAGGAAAACAAGATCAGGATGAGGGGTCCAATCCAGGGGGCGTATTGGTTTGCAAACGCCTGGATCATAGCCTGGTCCGGAGCTCCGCGCGCCTGAAAGGCGAGGATCGACGCATAGCCTGTGACGATCACAAACACTGCCACAAAACTGAGCACATACACGACAAGCGCGGTGAGCAGGACACGTCCCCATTTGATCTGCGAAAATTGGTTGGTCATGTTAGCGATCTCCTTTGCATTACCTTACGCAACCGCCCGGCGAAGGTTGCGCAGACGATTTCCCTCTCCCGCCGCAACGGATGGGGATTAACTCATCGCGAACGCCACATGCGACGGGTTCACCATCACCAGCGGCACATGCAACGGCGGCATTTGCGGCAAAAACGGATTCGTGATTTCCGCCTCGTACAGCGACATCCATGAAACGCGCGCCACTTCGAGGCTTTGCGCCATTTCGGTCTGTGTCGAAATGCGGATTCTCCCCTTCATCAAAAATGTGCCCGCCATTACCACGGTATCCTGCATCTGGCGGTTGACCTCCGTGGCATCGTAATCCAGCGGCTCGTCCGAAGGCGGCAGGGGGTGGAACGCCGTCAAGTCCGAGGCGGGGAAGTAGATCTCCTCGAACGACAACATTTTGGCGGGGCTTCCGCCAAACACCAGAGTCTGCGGCTTCAACACATGGATGTGCTTCGGCACGCCGTCGGTGCGCAGCCAGATATTCACGCGCACGCTTTGCTTCGTCACCACCTCCCCCCGAACGAACGCAGTATTGGAATACAACATCACAGGCGTTGCTTTTTCATCGGGACGTAAAATATACATATTGCCTCCGGATCGATTTGATTATACACTTGCCCGCCCTTTCAATCCCGGCGTATACTCGGACTTGAACTTATGGACCATTGCAACGGATCCTCCTCACCTCTCTCCGCCACGGACATCTGGCTCGCCCTGCTCATCGGATTCGCCGCCCTCGCGTTATACATCCGTACGCTTGCGCCGTCATTACTGTGGGGCGACTCGGCAGAATTCCAGACCTTATCCTACACCCTCGGCATGACCCATCCTACAGGGTATGCAACCCAGATTATTTTTGGAAAAATTTTTACCCTGATACCCATCCATAACATCGCCTGGCGCGTGAATGCGATGTCCGCGTTCTTCGGAGCGCTCGCTGTGGCAGAGACGTTCCTGATCGTGCGCCTGCTGGTCAATGCACGCGTAGCCGCGCTTTCTGCATCGCTCACCCTCATGCTCACCGAAGGGTTTTGGTGGCGCGCGCTGGTTGCCGAATCCTATGCCCCCGCCGCAGGGATGCTCGCCAGCGTGTGGTTGTTCTTCCTGCTCTGGCGAAAAACCGACAAAACGATTTTCCTCTTCCTTGCCGGACTGACAGGCGGGTTGAGTCTCGGCATTCACAGCACGGTGATCATGTCTGCCGCGGCGGTGCTGGCGGTTATGGCGTTTACCGCGCGTAAGCGCGCGGAGTGGGCGAGCGCGGCGGCAGGCGCGTTGCTGGGCGTGGCGCTGTTTCTGGGGTTCTTTTTCTTCCTCGACCACAACGATCCGCCCTCCAGCGTATACAACGCGGTCTTCCGCACCAACCTGAGCACGCTGGGTCTGACGCCCGCGGACTACGATACTCCGCTCGAGCGGTTCATGAACATCTTCCCTGCCGGTCACTTCTGGACGTATTACTTCACCGCCACGCCGCAGGAAACGCAAGCGCGACTTGTTGAGTATCTGACGTATTTTCCCGTGTGGGGGCTGGCGTTGACCCTCCTCGGCGCGGTCTATTTATTGTTCGGCGGCAGGTGGCGGGAGGGAATGTATCCCATAATCGCGTTCCTGGTGATCTGGGGGTTCGCCGTCACGGTGGCGTTCTCGGTGTATCGTGAGTTTTACGTGCCAATCACGGTTATCACGTCGGTGTGGTTCGGTGTGGGGGCGGGCGCAATGTTGGAAGGGGTGGGGAAAGTCCCCGCCTTGAATCAGGCTTCCCGTGGAGGGATGCGGCTTGTCATCTCCATCTTGTTAATCGCTCTGCCAATCTGGAATTCGCGTCAGGATCTCGTGCTTGCCATCCGCAGCGGATACACAACCTTCGTGCGCGAGAACCATATTTACCCGGTGTTCGCTCCCGATAAAGCGATCCGCGATGCAAAACGAATTATCAACAAGGTCGAGCCGAATGCGATCGTGTTTTCGGAGTGGGATAAACTGTATAGTTATATTTACACCGCGCAGATCGAAGAAGGGCTGACGACGCTCACGTTTCACGAAGCATGGATCGGCGACGATCAATCGCTTTCGCAATCCACGCTCGAATATATCAAAGCCAATATCGACAGCCGCCCGATCTATTTCACCGTCGAGATGCCGGGGTTGGAAGAATATTTTCGCGTGACGCGAATCAACGATACCTTAATCCGAATCGAACATAAATGATGCATACCAAACGCTGGGTCATTGCGCCCGCCCTTACCCCGCAAGCCGCCGAAGCTCTTGCCGCCGTGCCGCCCATCCTGCGGCAGGTGCTGTTCAATCGCGGACTCGGCACAGAGGACGATGCGCGCGCGTTCGTCGCCGCCAAGCCGACGTTCGATACCGACCCGTTCCAGATGATCGGCATGCGCGCGGCAGTGGATCGAATCAAGTTCGCGCTCGAACACAACGAGGCGATCGCGATCTACGGCGATTACGATGTGGACGGCGTGACAGCCACCGCGTTGCTCGTGGATGCGTTGAAACTTCTCGGCGCAGATGTGCGCGGTTACATCCCAAATCGCTTCGACGAGGGGTACGGACTCAACAAGGACGCGCTGGATTCATTGAAAGCGGAGGGTGTGAAGCTGGTCATCACCGTGGATTGCGGCATCCGCTCACCCGACGAAGCGCTGCACGCGCGGACCATCGGGCTGGACCTCATCATCAGCGACCACCACCACCCCGACGGGGATAACCTGCCGCCCGCGCTGGCGGTGATTAACCCGAAACAACACGGCGATCCGTATCCCGACAAAGATTTGGCGGGGGTGGGCATCGCGTACAAGATCGTGGAGGCACTAACGTTAGACCATGGACGATGGACGACAGACCATGAATCACGAGCGGCGAATCGTCCATCGTCTACGGTCAACGGTCTGCCTTTGGATGATTTCCTCGACCTCGTGGCACTGGGCACCGTCGCCGATCTCGCCCCCCTCGTCGGTGAGAATCGCTCGCTCGTCCGCAAGGGACTCAAGCAGCTGCGCGAAACGAAGCGGCAGGGGTTATTTTCACTTGCTGGCGTCGCCGGCATCGAGATCAAAAAGATCACTGCCACAAATATCGGCTTCATGCTGGGTCCGCGCTTGAATGCCTCAGGCAGGTTGGAATCCGCGCTGGTATCGTTCGAATTGCTGACCACAACAGACTTCATGCGCGCCGGTCAATTGGCGCAACAACTCGATGTGCAGAACCGCCAACGGCAGACGATCACCAAAGCCATGCAAGGACAAGCCGAAGAGATCGCCATGCAGGATGACCCCGGCGCCTTTTTGCTCTTTGCCGCGCATGAAGATTTCAATTCCGGTGTGGTCGGGCTGGCGGCTTCGCGGTTGACCGAATCGTATTACCGCCCGTCTGTTGTCGCCGCGAAAGGGGCGGAGGAAACGCGCGGCTCGTGCCGTTCGATCCCCGAGTTCCACATCACTGACGCATTGGATCAATGCAGGGATCTGCTCGTCCGTCACGGAGGTCACGCGGCGGCGGCGGGATTCACCGTGAAGAATCAAAACCTGCCCGAGTTGGTGACACGGCTCAAAGCGATCGCGAAAGAAAAACTGGAGGGAGAGGATTTGCGGCAGACGCTATCCGCCGATATGGAAATCCCGCTGGCGGACATGAACTTTGGGGTGTTGAAACATCTCGCCTTCCTCGAACCGACCGGCTACGGGAACCCGGATGCGATATTTGTCTCGCGGAATGTAAAGGTCAAGGCGTTCCGCGCGGTAGGCTCGGATGGCAGGCACTTGAAACTCACCCTGGAAGATGGCCCAGCCTTGAAATACGATGCGATCGGCTTCCGCATGGGCGACATGGCAAAGTCACTGCCCGCGCGTGTGGATGTGATGTACACGCTCGAAGCCAACGAGTGGAACGGGCGGACGTCATTGCAATTGAATTTGAAAGATGTGAAGGCGGCAGGCGTGGCGGATTAGAAATACAAGTAGGCAAGTACACAGGTACACAAGTAGACAAATGTGCGCCTGTTTCCGTGCCTACATAGGTACGTCATACGATCTTACTTCGCCTTCAACTCCTCTTCCCGCTCGGGGATGGTGAAGCGGTTGATCGTCGTGTAATCCACGAACCAGTTCAGATTGCGGTTCATCCACATCGTGAACGTCCACAACCAGGGGAGAATCCACATGCCGCGCGGGCGGCGGACCAACTGCACTACGGCGCGACCGACGTCGTCCGCCGTCAACAACATGAATTTCGGCGTTGTCGCCTTGGTCTTGCGATTAATGCCGGCATGCGAGCCAAACTCGGTGGCGACGCCGCCGGGGTATACCATCGAAACGTCGATCCCCCACGGCTTGACCTCGCGCCGCAGCGCTTCGGAGAATCCGTGCACGGCATGTTTGCACGCGGCATAAATTGAATACGTGGGAGTTGCGACCAGACCCGCCATGGAGCACATTTGGATGATCGCCCCTGACCGTTGTTTGATCATCACCGGCAAAGCCTGCCGCGTGGTTTGGATCACACCCATCACGTTGACGTCGAACTGCCCCTGGATGTCCTTCACCGGGTCGAGTTTCTCCAGCCAATCCAATCGCCCGAAGCCGGCGTTGTTCACCAGCACGTCAATGCGCCCGAATTTATCCAACGTTTTTTGGATCAAGGCTTGAATATCTTCGAGCTTGGAAAGGTCCGCCTGCACGACCAACACCTCAGCCCCCGTGCCCATGCCTGAAATTTCGTTGGCGACTGCTTCGAGTTTATCCACGCGGCGCGCGGCGAGCACCACTTTCGACCCCTCGCGTCCAAACCGGCGTGCGGTTGCCTCGCCGATCCCCGACGATGCCCCCGTGACGATCACGACCTTGCCTTTGGGGTCCATGAGTGCCTCCTTCTTCGAAATAATTGGATGATCCTTGTCTCATTATAAACGCATCACGGTCCCCAGCGCGGTTGGTAATCGCAGTAACTGTTGTTGGTCAGCCGGCGTAGGTCCGTGCCGTTCGTGCGGATGATATAGATCTCACAGCCGTGATCGTCGCCGTAGTGGTCGAAATAGGCAGTGAAGACCACCCACTGCCCATCGGGCGAAAATGAAGGACCCTGACTGTTCCCTCCGCTCGGCGTGAGTTGACGTGCATTTGACCCATCGGCGGACATGATGAACAATTCGCGGTTCCACGGTTCGCCGGAATACGTGACGATGTACGATCCATCTGGCGACCAGTCGCTTCTTCCGCGGATGGCGGGCAGGTTCGTTATCTTTTTGATCGCGCTTCCTTTCAGCGACACGGTGAACAACTGCACCAAGCCGTCGCGGTCGGACGCGAACAGGATCGATTTTCCATCCGGCGACCAGGTCGGGTCCCAACCCAGCGCTTTGGGGATATTTTCCTGATTGTCACCGTCTCGGTCCATGATCCAGATCTGGTTCTGCTGGGTGTTCGGGTTGCCGCGCATGAACGCGATGCGCTCCCCGTTCGGCGAGACTTCCGGCGCGTTGGCAACGCCGATGCGGTTGGTGAGACGATTGACCGAGCCGGTGGTCAAACTCAACTCGTAAATTTCATACACATTTTGCTCGCGAAATGCGGAGTACAAAACGCTCTGCCCGTCCGGTGAAAGCGACGGGTAGAAATGCCGCACGTTGTCGCTGGTCAATTGGCGGAAGCCCGACCCATCCGCGTTCATGATGCAGATCTGGTCGGAGGCGGTCGCCTGGTTCACCTGGCAGGTGAACACGATCTTGCCGGTCAACTGGTCGGCGGCGGAGGGCGCGGGGATCGAGTTTTGAGGGATTGCCGTGAAGGTGGGAGTTGCAAGAGCAAAATCTTGCGTGGGGAATTGTTGCGTCACAGCGGGAGGGGTGAAGCCGGAGGGGGTGGACGCTTGCAGGGTGGCGAACAGGTCCGGCGTCGAGGTGGAAGCGGCGGGGAGGTTGCATCCTGCAAGAACGAGGACGAGAATACTCGTCCAAAAAAAATCATGAAGGTTCCGTCTCGATGGATTCAAGATAAAACTCCTCGCCAGCCAGGATCTTCGCGCCGAAACTCCCGCACTGCGGACAGCGGATCGCGCCGCCTTCGGGATGATATTTCACGAAACACGCCATGCACTGCACTTCGGCGCGCACGAGCCGAAAACCCACAGTCGCAGATTCGGCGGGCGTGTTGCGGCTGACCTCCGCCCAATGTTTGCGTATCGCTTCCGTGTTCACTTCTGAGATTTCGCCCAGCGCAAGGTTGACGCGCAGTATGGGTCTGCCGTTGCGCGATTGGGCGACGGCATCGGCGACGATGGCTTCTACGTAGGCGCGTTCGTTGAAAACACTCATGCAATCATTCCACCTCAGGTCGGTCTATAAGCCGCATTCTGTCCTGCGGATCGCTCCGCATGTGCGATCATCTCTCTGGGCGGTGCGTTGCCGCGCCGCTCGGTGCG
>CAZGSB010000042.1:0-25330 GCA_964528275.1 uncultured Anaerolinea sp.
TAGAGCGCTACTATCACACAGTAGAAGTCCGGGGTTCGAGTCCCTGTGCGCCCACAAAAAAAACGAGCCGCAAGGCTCGTTTGGTTTTCCCGGGGGGTTTGAGTGCTTCGCGATGTGCGCCCACAAAACCAAACGAGCCGCAAGAGGCTCGTTTGGTTTTCCCGGGGGGTTGAGTGCTTCGCGATGTGCGCCCACAAGAAACGAGCTGCAAGGCTCGTTTTGGTTTCGTATAAGAGGGGAGTAAGAAATCGGCAAACTGCATCAAACCTGATTTATAATTTTCCATCATGCCAACACGGACAAACGAACAATGGCTTGCCGATCTACGGGAATCAGGTCCGGCGCGCGAAGCCGCCCTCGAGGATTTGCGCGCTGTCATCCAAAAAGGGTTGCCGTATGCCCTTTCGCGCTGGCTATCCCCCGAACAGCCGCAATTTCCGTCCCTTGTTGAAGAAGTGACGCAGGAGACCCTGCTTCGCGTGCTGGACCAACTCAACACCTTCGAGGGACGCAGTCAATTCACCACCTGGGTGCACAAGATCGCCGTGCGGATCGCCCTCACCGAACTGCGCCGCAAACGATGGCGCGACTCATCCCTGGACGAACTCACCGAAAACGACGACGCGCCTCCCCCGCCCGGCCTGCTCGCCGACTCTCAAGCGGGACCGGAAACTTCGGCAGAACGCGCCGATATGCTCACGCGCGTCAGGCGTATCATCGAAGAAGAACTGACCGACCGCCAGCGCGAGGCGCTTGTCCTCCTTGGCGTGCGAGACATGCCCATGGAGGACGCAGCGAAGAGACTCAAGACCAACCGCAACGCGCTCTACAAACTCCTGCACGACGCGCGCGTGCGGCTCAAAAACCGCCTGTCCATGGAAGACATCGCCCCGCACGAGGTGCTCGCGCTGTTCGAGCAAAAGTAAGAATGATTCAAGCCTGACCGTCATACACATCGCAACCATGAACATCAAAGACCTTGTCCACCGCATCCGCGCAAGCCTCGGCATGAAACAGGAAATCCCGAACGAGGCCGTCCTTGGATTCCTGCGCGTGCTGGAAGATGTGCGCTCCGAGGAATTAACCTGCGACGAGATCTACGCCAAGCTGGACGAATACGTGGAACACGAAGTGGAGACCCATGATGCCGCGCAGTTCATGCCGTTCATACGCGAACACCTCGACCTGTGCCCCGACTGTTGCGAGGAATACGAAACCCTGCTGGACGTGGTAAAAAAGTCCGAGGAAAAATAAACCGACAGGTGACGCCTGTCGGTTTTGATGTATCCGTTGGGTGCAGACTCATTCATGTGTGGAACAACCTCTCCCCGGCGCGAATCGGCACCTTGATGCGGTTCTCCGCCGGGGTGATCGGGCAGGACCACATTTCGTTATACGCGCAATTCGGGTTGTACGCGATGTTGAAATCCACGAGGAAACGGTCGCCCGGCAGCGGCTCCGGTTCGAGGTAACGCCCGGCGGGGTACGTCTCTATCCCCGCGAGGGAATCGGCAAACGGGAGGAAGAATCCATAGTCCGCCTGATAGATGGTGAGTTCGGCATCCTGTCCGTCCACCTGAAACTTAAACCGCCCGTAGCGCACATATTCCTGCACGCCTCCCGTGGAGGTCTGCATCATCATGGGTTGCTCGCCCAGAAGCCGTTCGACCTTCACCTCCAACCGCAAAGCGTCGTTCTCGTCGAAATATTGCAAGCCATGGAAGCCGCGCTTCTGCTCCGGTGTCAACGGGCTTTGCGGATGCCGCGCAAAAAATTCGTCTTTTTCCCTGCGAAATTCGGTCAATTCACTCATTCGATTCTCCGTATGGTTGTATCTCTTAGAACATCACCTTCTCCAATTTCTTACACCTTGCACAATCCATTTTCCTGTGCTATCGTTATTTTTAATGACTGACAAGACCGTGCTCATCATCGAAGATGAAGAGGACGCCGCCGAGCTTTTCGCCGAAATGATGCGGGTAAGCGGGTTTCGCGTGCTCAAAACGTCCGCCAGCGCTCCCGCCATCGATATGATCGGCGCTGTAAAACCCAACCTCATCATTTTAGATATCATGATGCCGGGCATTTCAGGGCTGGACATTCTCCACCACATGCACCACCACCCTGACCTGGCGAAGATCCCCGTTGTTGTCGTCTCGGCAAAAGGCTCCCCCGCCGATGTCAAACGCGGCATGGAGGCGGGCGCAAGGATTTACCTCACCAAGCCCGTCGGCTTTCAAGAACTGAAAGAAGCAGTGACCCGCGCCATCGCCGATTGATCCATGGACCCGATCCGCTGTTTCATCGCTGTTGAGATTCCGTCCGCAATTCAGCACGCCATCCGGCACTCCACCGCGAACCTCCAAAAGGAACTCAGTCGCCTGGTCCGCTGGACGCCCGTTGAAAATATCCACCTTACCCTAAAATTTCTCGGGGACATCCCGCAGACCCAAGTGGACAATCTGACTCGTATGTTACCCGCCGAAGTCGGGATAATCCCAGCGTTCGAACTTCACGTGCAGGGATTCGGTTCCTTCCCCAATTTCAAAATGGCGCGCATCCTTTGGGTGGGCACCCAAGCCGAAACAGGGTTGGACGCGTTGTACAAGGGTGTCGAGTCGGTATGCGCGCGGCTGGGGTTCCCACCCGAATCCCGCGCGTTTTCCCCGCATCTGACGATCGCGCGAGTCAAACAGGATGCATCTTCCGCTGACCGTAACAAAATCCGCAAGGCGCTCGAAGCGACAATGATTGACGTACTCGGCACTGCAAGGGTAGACTCTGTGCATCTATTCAAAAGCGACCTGAAACCCGGCGGCGCGGTGTATACAAAACTCTTCACTGCGCCTTTGAAGTATCCGGTGGTCGAGTAGCGACGAGTGAAACGAGGAGCGTATCGAGACCACCATGGAACAAACACAGATTTGTATGCGTACCCGTTGGTTTCGATACGGGCTTCGCCCTACTCAACCAACAGCTCGAAAAAATTATTGAGGTGAAACCTGAAAACTCTCGAACTTGCCCATAAGATCATCGAAGCCCTGGAAGATAAAAAAGCCGAGGATATTCTGCTCCTCGACATCAAGGAAATCGCCTCGTTCACCGACTATTTTGTCCTGTGCAACGGCACCAGCGATCGCATGCTGGACGCGCTTGCCAAGGGTGTGCTCGAAGCAACCAAAACGGATTTCAAGAAAAAAGGGCGTGTGGAGGGCAGGTCGCAGGAGGGCTGGCTGGTCTTGGACTTCGGCGACGTGGTGGTGCACCTCTTCTCACCCGACCAGCGGGAATACTACGATCTCGAAGAGTTGTGGAGTGACGGAAAGGTCCTGCTTCGCGTGCAGTGACCCTATGATTCGCCAGTGGAGCACACCGCCAGTCGATAATGCGGTAAGAGATGGTGTAGGAAAGCAACCAACAAAATACGGGAAGCGTGCATGAAAAGGCAAAATTCAATCCTCCTTTCATTACTTTTGATCGTTTCGATCACCCTGGCGGGGTGCGGCTCGACGGCCGGCGAAGAATCGAACGCCACCGAATCCGCCCCAACTTTCCCTGTGGACGATCAGGCGATCACTTCGTCTGCGGAGATCGTTGCGGAAAAATGGGCAAGCATTGCCTTCATGGTCGGCGCGCAAACAGTTGACCTCCATGTACGTGTGGGAGACAAGGTAGAACAGGGCGACCTGCTCGCCTCGGTGCCGGAGAATGCCCTGCCCCAGTCGTTGATCAATGCCCAGGCAGATCTGGTGCTTGCGCAACAATCGCTCGACGAGTTACTTGCCTCCAAAACGTCACTGGCGCAGGCGACGATCGCTCTCCGCGCCGCGCAGGACGCGTATGAGAAAGCCTTCGATTACCGTGACTCGCTCAACGATCCGATCACGATCACCGAGATCATTACCAAAGAGGAGCGCACGCCGTTCGGGATCGTCGAAGTGCCCGTTACAAAAAAATACGAAGGCTTCGCAGACAAGACGACGATCGCCAAAGCCGATGAAGACCTTGAGCTCAAAAAGAACCTGCTTGCAGACGCTCAACGCAACCTGGATCGGTTGGCTGACATTGAAAACTCCCCCGAGGTCATCGCGGCACAGACGCGCATCTCCGCGATCGAGACCGTTCTTGCTCAAGCCAGGGTATTCGCCCCCTTCGATGGAGTGATCGTGGAAACGTATGTCAACTCAGGGGAAATGGTTTCGCCGGGAGTGCCTGTGGTACTGATCGCCGACTTATCCACATTGCAGGTGCAAACCACCGACCTCAACGAAGTGGATGCCGCGCGCGTGCTGATCGGCGATACCGCCAGCGTCACGTTCGACGCGCTCCCCGATACGGTGGTCACTGGCACCGTGGCGAACATCGCCCTCAAAAACGCGCCCGGCTCCGGCGTTTACTTCAACGTCACGATCGCCCTCGATGAACTCCCCGCCGAGTTGCGTTGGGGAATGAGCGCTTTCGTGGAAATTCAACCCTCGCAATAACCCCCGTACAGGACAGGAGCGGGTGGGTTACAAAACCTGGACAAGTCACTTGTGAGATCACCCGTTTGTGTATAAAATTCGATTCGTGTTCCTAACCCCGTCTACAAGGAGATGCATGCAACATGGTTACCGTTGGGCTTTACTACGATGTCATACTCGGCAAGGAAAAGACGTTCGAAGACGCGGTGGACAAGGTCCTTGACCTGCTTTCCAAGACGCCCGAACACGTAAACAGCTACCTCTATCATCGCGTGCGCGAACCGAATTCGTATGCGATCATTTCGGAATGGTCATCGAGGGATGCGTTCAGCGCTTTTGTCCAGAGCGATGTGTTCAAGCAGGTGACCGATTGGGGCAAGGCGGAAATTCTGGAGCGCCGTCCCAGCCACAAAGTGTACGGACATGAACGCGACATGCGCTAGGCGCAGGATACAACCATGAACACCACATCCTCCGAAGTGGCGGCGGTACCGGCAGGATCGTCAGATGGGGTCTATCGTTTTTCGCGTTTGCTGCGCCTGTCCACGTTTCAGATCGGCTCGGCGCTGGGCGATATCCTCGTCACCAGCATCTGGAACCGCATCATGATCAACGAATTGGGGATGAACGCCACACCGGTTGGTCTGTTGATCGCGCTCCGTTATTTGCTCGCTCCCCTCAGCCTGCTGGCGGGATATTGGTCTGATACGCGCCCGTGGCTTGGGTTTCATCGCACGCCGTACGTCTGGGCGGGACGGACGCTCATCGTTCTTTCCTATCCGCTCCTGCCGCTCAGCCTTTCACGATTTGCCGCGAATCATAACGATGTGAGCGGCTGGCTCATCGCTGTCCTGTGTTTCCTCATGTACGGCACGGGGACATTGCTCTCCGGCGGAAACTTCCTCGCGATGGTAAGAGATTCGGTTCCGAAACAACGACAAGGGTTTGCCGTCAGCGTCATCGAAACCGCGCTCATCGTGATGTTCCCCATCGCCGCCATCAGCCTCGGGCGAGCCATGCGCGAATTCAGCGTCGAGGCGTTTTGGTCGGTGTCGTTAACCGTCATGGCGATCAGCGCGTTCTTTTGGTTCTTTGCCGTCGCGGGCATCGAGCGCCGCTATGCAAACCCGAGGGCGGGCAACCCCGAAGCGAGCCTGCATTTTGGCGAAGCCTTCCGCAAGATCTGGCAGGATGTGGATACGCGTCGATTCTTCATCTTCCTTGCGATTGCCACCCTCGCCGCATGGATCCAGGAAGCCATCCTCGAACCCTTCGGCGCGCAAGTGCTCGGGCAGGATATCGAACAGACCACGCGCTACTCCGCGTATTGGCAAACCGCCACCGTGATCTTCCTCATCGGTTGCGCGGTCCGCTTCCGCAAACGCCCGGCGGAGGCAAACGTGCGCCTGACGAAGATCGGGCTTGGAATCATGGCGGCGGGGATGTTCGTGCTGGCGCTTGCCGCGTTCGGCGCGCAACTGCGGTTGTTACAACTTTCGCTGTTGGTCTTCGGCGCCGGCTTCGGCTTGTACACCTTTGGCGGATTCAGCCTGCTCGTCGCGATGACCTCGGATTCGGAAGCGGGCATGTACCTCGGGCTGTGGACGATCTGCGTTCTCCTCTCCCGTGGAGTTGGCATCGCCCTGGGCGGCGTTTTCCGCGACGTGTTCCTCGCCGCCACTCGTTCAGCCGCCACCACCTACGGGATGATCTTTTTCCTCGCAGCGCTTGGCTTGGCGATTTCCATCTTCGCACTGGCGCGCGTGGACGTGATCGGCTTCGGCAAACGCGTCGGGCGCATCGCCAGCGACGAAAGCGTGGGCATGGGCGAGCTCGGTATGTAGCGCATGCCGATCCTCGAAGCGAAAGCCCTGCGAAAGATATTTCAACTCGGCGAGCACTCCGTTCATGCGCTGGCAGGCGTGGATTTTGCCATCGAAAGAGGCGAGTTTGTCGCGCTCATGGGCAGGAGCGGCAGCGGCAAATCCACGCTCCTGCACCTCATCGGCGGACTCGACCGCCCCAGCGAAGGCGAGGTGACGCTGGCTGGCAGGCAACTTTCCCTGCTCGATGACGACAAGGTGACCCTCGTGCGCCGCCGCAATATCGGGTTCATCTTCCAATTCTTCAACCTTCTGCCGACGCTCACCACCGAGGAGAATGTCGCCCTGCCGCTCACCATCGACGGCAAGGACCTGAACGACTATCGCGAACAGATTTCCACCCTGCTCCACCACGTAGGTCTGGAAGGACGGCGGCATCACAAGCCGGACCAACTTTCAGGCGGCGAACAACAACGCGTGGCGATCGCCCGCGCGCTGGTCACGCAACCGTCCATTGTGCTGGCGGATGAACCGACGGGTAACCTCGATTCAAAGAACAGCACCGCGATCATGGAACTCCTGCGCCGCTCGTGCGATGAACTGCAACAGACGATCATCGTCGTGACGCACGACCCGCGCGCCGCGGCATACGCCGACCGGGCGGTCTTCCTGCGGGACGGCAAGGTGGCGAAGGAACTTCGGTTCAAGAAAACGATGAAGGTAGCGGACCGTCTGGGGACGATTCTCAAAACGATGGAAAATCTCCCCGAGCGGGAATAAGCCGCCCGTCCGAAGCGAAGCGCAGACCGGAGTCGAGACATCCACGATGATTCAAAACATCCTGTTGGCGATCCGTTCGTTGATCGCCCGTCCCCTGCGTACCCTGCTCACCACCTTTGGCATCGTGCTGGGCGTGGCGGTGATCCTCAGCATCAACGTCACCAATCGGAGCACGCTCGCCGCCATCACCAAACTTTTCAGTGAATCATCCGGCAGGACCAACCTCGTCGTCACCAACGCCGACCTCAGCCTCGGCGGCTTCGACGAAGGGGTTTTGTTCCGCATCGAATCAGTCGCGGGCGTGGAAGCGGCGGTCCCGCTCCTACAATCCCAGACCCTGCTGGTGGACGATGCCTCGCGCAACGATTTCAACATCAGTTTTTTCGGCATCGTGCCGGGCGGCTTGCTCGTGTACGGCATCGACCCTGCGAAGGACAGCCTCGTGCGCGATTACAAACTCGAGGCGGGGACGTTCCTCACGCAAGACTCGAATGAATTTCACATCGTGCTGGTCGATGAGTTTGCCGAGGAGAACAACTTGCACGTGGGCAAGTCCGTCGACATCCGCACACCGGCGGGGAGCGCGCGGCTGAAGATCGTCGGTTTGATCTCGCGCGAGGGACCCGGGCAATTGAACAACGGCGCGTTCGGGGTTGTTCCGCTGGATACCGCGCAAAAAATATTCGAGCGCCCGAACGAACTCGACCAGGTGGACATCCTCGCCGCCGAGGGAGGCCGCTCCACGCAGGAGTTGGAAGCGCTCAAAGCCAGCCTGCAAGACCGCATCGGCGTTGCCTATTCGGTGGGGTTCCCCGCCACACAAGGCAAGCGCGTCTCACAAATGGTGAACGGATACCAGACCGGCTTGAACATCTTCAGCCTGATCGCCATTTTTGCCGGCGCGTTCCTGATCTACAACGCGTTCTCGATGACGGTCATCGAGCGCACGCGCGAGATCGGCATGTTGCGCACGCTCGGCATGACGCGCTGGCAGGTGATCAAACAAATATTGCTCGAAGCGGTCACGCTCGCCATCGTCGGTTCCGCCATCGGCATCGGGCTGGGAATTTTTCTCGCGCGCGGGTTGATCCGCATCACCGAGGTCTTCCTCGCGCAGGACGTGAGCGAGGTTGCCATCCCGGCTTCGGCGTTGATCGCGAGCGCCGGCATCGGCATGGTGGTCACGTTGCTGGCAACCGTCATCCCCGCATGGCAGGCGGGGAAAATTTCTCCGCTGGAGGCGTTGCGCATCCGCGGCAACACCGACGACACCTCCGCCATTCGTCGCGGACTTCGAATCGGCGCGGGGATCATGATCGGTTCGCTGATCGTCATTTTCATCCTCCCCATCCCCGAACCGTTCGGGAGCCGCATCAACAACACCGCCGTGCTCGGCATGATGCTGGGCGGCGCATTGCTCATCCCCGCTTCGGTGGGGTTGTGGGAACGCTTCACGCGCGTCTCGGTGCGGCGCCTGTATGGCCGCGAAGGTCAACTGGGGAGCCGCAACATCGAGCGCTCGCGCTGGCGCACCGCGCTCACCGTCGCCGCGTTGATGATCGGCGTGGCGATGATCCTCAGCATCCGCGCGGTGACCATCGCCTTCGACCGCGACATCCGCAGTTGGATTGATGTGTACATCGGCGGCGACCTCTTCGTATTTTCCTCCATCCCGATGCGGAACGATTTGCAGGCAAAGTTAGCCGCCGTCCCCGGCGTGGATGCGGTGACTCCCATCCGTTACCTCGACATCAAACGCGTCAAACCCGACGGGGAGGCTGAGCCGCTCGCCCTGACCGCCGTCGACCCTGCATCGTACGCGCAGGTCACCACCTTCGCCTTCACCGACAGCGTCGGCAACCCCGCCGACTTCATGTCGCAACTCGCGGGGGGCGATACCATCTTCATCTCGAGCGTGCTTGCCGAAAAATACGGGTTGAAGCAGGGCGATATGCTCACCTTGAAAACACGGCGCGGCGAGCGAGACTTTCGCATTGCCGCTATTGTTGTGGATTACTACAACCGCGGCATGGTGGTGCAAGGAAGTTGGCGCGACCTGAAACGATATTTCCAGGTCAACGATGCGAGCGCGTATCTCGTGAAAGTGGATGCAGGCGCAGACGAAGCCGCCGTGCAACAGCAGATCGACAAACTCTACGGCAAACGCCGCAACCTGACGATCCAATCCAACCAGACGCTCAAGGCGAGCGCGCTCAACCTGATCGGGCAGACCAGCAGTCTGTTCGACGTGCTGGCGTTCATCGCCATGATCGTCGCCTCGCTGGGCGTGGTGAACACGATGACGATGAACGTGCTCGAACGCACGCGCGAAATCGGCATGTTGCGCAGTCTCGGCATGACGCGCGGACAAGTGATCAAAATGATCCTCGCCGAGGCGTTGTTGATCGGCGTGATCGGCGGCGGGCTGGGGTTGCTCTTCGGCTTGCTTCAATCGCGCGTTGTCATTTCCACCGTCAATTCCACGGCGGGCTACGACCTGACGTACATCCTGCCCACGCAGGGAATCATCGTCAGCCTGGTCATTGCGTTGTTCGTCTCGCAACTCGCGGCGATCCTGCCTGCTGCGCGCGCGGCGCGACTACGAATCATCGAAGCGATCCAGTTCGAATGAAAGCGTACATCATCCCCCTCGAAGGCGTTCGTCAGGTCTCCAAGTCGGAGGTGGGCGGCAAGGGGTTGAGTTTGTTGTGGCTCGCCCAACAGGGATTCAGCACGGCGCCGGGGTTCATCGTCACCACCGAAGCGTTCATCGACGGTCAACTCGGAGGCGTGGATGCCCAGCCCAAAATCGAGGAAGCGATCCGTGATGCATATCGACAGTTGGGCGGGCGCGTGGCGGTCCGTTCCTCGATGGTGGCTGAAGACGGGGCAGACGCGTCGTTCGCAGGACAGCTGGATACCCACCTCAACATCGAAGGCGCCGACGCGGTGACGCAGACCGTCCGTTCGTGCTGGGCTTCGATGGCAAACCCGCGCGTGAGCGAATATCTCAAACAACACAACGGTAATTTCGATATCGCGATGGCAGTCGTCGTGCAAAGAATGGTCGAAGCGCGCGCGGCAGGCGTGGCTTTCTCCGCTGACCCGATCTCCGGCGAGGATGCAATCGTCATCGAAGCGACGCGCGGCTTGGGCGATGTGGTGGCTGGCGGGCTGGTGAACCCGGACCGCTGGGTGGTTTCACCGGAAGGAAAAATTCTCGACGCGCAAAAAAATTCGCCTGAGAATCCCGCGCTCACCGACGAACAGGCATGCGAGTTTGCACAAATCATTCGGCGGGTTGGCGTAAACGCCGGTTCTCCACAGGATGTGGAATGGGCATGGGACGGGCGCGACTTCATCCTCTTGCAGACGCGCCCGATCACTACTCTCCACGACCGCGATACATACTCCAACCGTTTTGTTTCCGAGATGGTGCCGGGGCTGGTCAAGCCGTTGGTGTGGTCCACCACCACCTCCGCCATTGCGGAGAATGTGTTCGCGCATGTCTTCGATGAACTGCTAGGCAAAGGGAACGTGGACGCATCGAAACTCGTGCGGCGAATCCATTCGAGAGTCTATGCCAATCTCACCTTGCTTGGCAAGGCGTGTGAAAAACTGGGCTTGCCCGCCAACTTTTTCGAGACCATCACGCGCGGCGAACGCCCAACCAACGTGAGACAATCGTTCCTCGCGTTCAGGGACCTGCCAGAAAAATTCCGCCTGATGCGCTTCGTATGGCGCAACAGCCGCGCCGCGCGGAACATCGAAGCCTTCGTCACGCGCCGCCATGCGGAACTTAAACCCTTGCGCCGGCTGGATGCGTCCGCGCTGAGCATCGAGGAATTGCTCGCGACGCTGGAGCAACTGAAAACATATCACAGCGACGCACAATGGTACGTTTTCATCACCGCCTTGAATATGAGTGTGCGGAACCGCCTGCTCGGAAGGATGGTCCAGCGCGCCGCGCCGGGCGTATCCCCCGGCGACCTGCTCCAGGGGTCGGCGCCGTCGCAGGCGTTGGGCGCGAACCGCGCGCTGTTGGATATGGCGTCGCTTGCGCGAGGCATGGATGAAACTAGCCAGCAAAACATCGTTTCGGGTGAGAGTGATGCGATCCATGCGGCGTTGAGCAAAACCAACCCGGGGAAGGCATTGCTCGAAGCCATGGACAGGTTCATCGCGCAGTTCGGTTTCCTCAGCGCGAACGGCACAGACTTTTCGCTCCCCTCGTGGCGCGAGTCGCCGGCGATGTTGTGGCAGATGGTCGGCAGGCTGGCGGGTCAGGAACAACCTTCGTTCACCGACGCGGCGGAACGACAGAAGGTCGCGCTGGCAACGGTGAGATCGCACCTCCGCCCGGTCCAGCGGATGCGCTTCAACCGTCTGCTCACTGCGACGTTAAAATACCTCGACCTGCGCGAACGGGTCAGTCAGTTGATCTCGGAGGATGCGCATTTGATGCGGCGCGTGTATCTCGCGCTGGCGGTGAAGTTGACCGCGCAGGGCACACTCGCACAGCGCGACGATATTTTCTTCCTTGCGCACGACGAAGTGGAGCAATTGGCGCGTGGCACGTTGGTTGCCGAGGCGGCGCAGCGGCTGGTTGCGGCGAGGCAATTCGAACTGGCGAAAGATGCGGAGTTCGATCCGCCGGAGGTCATTCGCGGAGGGGTATCCGCCCGGCGCAGGGGAAACGCCGGGGAGCAGGCATCCTCCGATGTCTTGACCGGCATCAGCGGGAGCGCGGGCGTGGTGCAGGGGCGGGCGCGCATCGTGCGCGACCCGGCGCACGCGCCGCACGATTTGAGCCGCGAGGATATTCTGGTCGTGCCGTTCACCGACGTGGGCTGGACGCCCCTGCTCGCCGGCATCGGCGGCATCGTGGCAGAGACGGGCGGTCAACTTTCGCATACCGCCATCGTGGCGCGCGAATACGGTTTGCCCGCCGTGGTGAGCGTGAAGCGCGCCACCCAACGCGTGCGCGAGGGGCAACTGCTCCTCGTGGACGGCGGCGAAGGACGCGTGTATTTGCAACAGTAGACAGAAAGAGCTTAACCACGGAGACACCGAGTCACGGAGTTTTGTTTCTTGATCTTCTCTGTGTCTTCGTGGTTCAAAAATGTTTTCCGCAAGCCACAGCAGGAGTATGAACCATGAACACAAACTTGATTCTTCAGTTAATGCTCCCGCAGGGTCTGTGACCCTGCGATGTGACCTGCAATTTACGGCGGTCACAGACCGCCTCTGAGCAAGGGTGCGTAAGGTGAATAAATTAGTGAAAATTTTCTACGGTTTTGATGACCCGTTATTTTCCTGTCAATCGACAGACTCAAACAGGAGCATGAACCATGGACACAAACTTGATTCTTCTCGCGGCGGGAGTCGGTTATCTCTTCGGCTCGATCTCGTTCGCGCGCATGGTGGCGCGGCTGTTTGCGCCAAACATTGACCCATCGAAAACCAAACTCGATATCAAGAACAGCGACGAGAAGTTCGAGGTCGGCGTGACGAGCGCCACCACGCTCTCGATGCAGGGCAGTCCGAAACTCGGGTTCCTCACTGCCGTGCTCGATATGCTCAAGGTGGCGTTACCCACGTTGTATTTCAAGACCCAATATCCCGGAGAATTTGTATTTCTGGTCACCGCGCTGGCGGCAATGATCGGACACGTCTGGCCCCTGTGGTATCGCTTCAAAGGCGGGCGCGGACTGACCGCCGTGTACGGCGCGATGTTCACCGTGGACTGGGTCGGCACGTTCGTCACGTTCTTCGGCGGCATGCTGTTGGGCATCGTCGTGATCCGCGATATCCTCGTGGCATATCTCTCGGGGTTGTGGCTGTTGGTGATCTGGCTATGGTTCCGCACGCACGAAATCGCCTACGTGTGGTATGGCATTACTGCCAACTTGATCTTCCTCTTTTCACTGATCCCCGAGATCAGGCAATATCTTGACCTGAGGCGGCGCGGATTCGGAGGCGAGATCGGCGATGTCGTGCAGATGACCGGCTTGGGACGCGGCATCTATCGCTTCGCCAAACGATTGAAGTTGATCCGCGATAGCAAATGAACTCGCAACCTGTGGTTTTTCTTGGCGGCTTCCTCAGCGGACCATCCATCTACGAAGGGATGGCGCGTGAGATCGCGCGCGTGAGCGGGCAAAAAGTGTGGGTGGTGCAGGCGCGCACGCATCACTGGCTGACCACCGTCACCGCGGCGGGCTGGGCGCTCATCATCCGCAAACTGGACGAGACCGTGAAGGAAGCGGTCCAAACCTCCCCCACCGGCAAAGTGACAGTGGTCGGACACAGTTCGGGCGGCGTGATGTCGCGGCTGTACCTCGGCTCGAAGCCCTTCCACGGTCGCATCTTCAACGGCTTGCCATGGGTGGATGCGCTGGTCACGCTGGGCAGTCCGCATTACAACCATCGCGGCGGCAGGCTGAGGAACGAAGTCCAGCAGATGTACCCCGATGCGTTTTTCGCCCCGCAGGTGAAATACATTTCGGTGGCGGGCAATGCCGTGCAAGGCAAACGCGACGGCACTTCGGCGGAACGACGGCTCTTCAGCGCGTACCAACGCCTGTGCGGAAACGGCTCCGCGTGGGGCGATGGACTCGTCCCGCTCGATTCCGCCCTGCTGAGAGGCTCCGAGCATGTCGTGCTGGACGGCGTCCATCACTACGGGTTCAACGAAAGCCTGTGGTACGGGTCGCCGAGCGTGGTGGAGGCGTGGTGGAACGATCGGACTCAACGAGGCGCGAGTTGATGGACTACTCCGACCCTATTGCAGTAATAACTTCCATCAAGGAAAACTGGGTGAATTATCACTATTGCCTCGGGCGCGCGCCGAGCGTGGAACTCTCCATCGGGAAATATCTCACCTGGCTCATCACCGACATGCCCGATCATTTCATGAATCTCGTGGTCTGCACCGCCATGCCCGAACATGGCATTGGCGACCTCGTGGACGACGCTCTCCAACGTTTCAGGAAACGAAACATCAAAAAACTTTCATGGCTGGCAGAAGAGGGCGTGCCCGCCGACGAACTGAAGCGTCAACTCCTGCGACGAGGCTTGCGCTTCAAGGATTCCTTTGCGACCGAGATGGCAATGGACCTGACGAAACTTGAGGACGAAATCGAAATCGATGGCTTGGACTTTGCCTGCCTGGACGACGAAGACGGATTGCGAAAATGGATCCACGTTGCCAGCCTCGGGTTCGGTGTGCCTGCCGATGCGGAGGACACCTGGTTTGAATTTTTCAACTACGCCGCCTGTGACTCGCCGTTTCACACGTACCTTGCCCTGCTGAACGGCGAGCCGGTTGCCACCTCGCAATTATTCACCTCCGCCAGTGTGGCGGGAATTTACAACGTTACCTGCCTCCCTTCCGCGCGCGGACGCGGCATCGGCGGCGCAATCACGCGAAAGGCATTGCTCGACGCGCGGAATTTGGGATACCACGTCGGCATCTTGCAGGCTTCTGAGCAGGGTCGCCCGGTGTATCAACGCCTGGGGTTCGAGGATTTCGGAAAGTTGAGCGTGTATTTGTGGGAGGGGTAGTTGGGTAGTTCGATAGTTTGATAGTTGGGTAGTTTGGATTGACATCACAGGCGGTAGAATGGTACATCGAATTAAAAAATTTGGCTTTTGTCTCGCGCTTGTCACATTTCTTGGTTCACTATTCATGAACGCATTTTTGTATCGTGAATTGCGGAAATACTACGCCCTGCTCTACGAGGCAGAGCTTGATCCGCTTGGCTTGTCATATTTTCAAGAAGGGACGTCTTCTCCACCGGAAGACAAACCAATCCTGGTTTTCTTCGGCGACTCTAGAGCCGCACAATGGACTGCTCCGCACATGGATGGTTTTACTTTCCTCAACCGCGGTATCGGAAACCAGACCTCCGCCCAGGTTCTCCTCCGATTTGATTTACACATCACCCCGCTCCAACCCGACGTCATCATACTTCAGGTTTGCATCAACGACCTGAAAACCATTCCGTTGTTCCCGGCGCGCAAGGCGGAAATTGTCACAAATTGCAAATCGAACATCGAACAGATCATTCAACGATCAACCGAGCTGAATGCGAGCGTTATCCTGACGACTGTTTTTCCTACCTCTGGCAATGTGCCGCCCGCGAGGCGACTCGTCTGGTCGGAGGATATTTACAGCGCCATCGAAGAGGTCAACGAATTCATCCTCTCCTACGAGAACGAAAAAGTCATCGTGTTCGATACAGCCTCCTTACTTTCCAACGACAATGGCAACACAAAAGAAAAGTTTGTTTACGACCTACTTCATCTCAACACTGCTGGATACGAAGCAATAAACCCTGAACTTGTAAAAATCCTCGAAAGCCTGAAATAAAATTCATCCCGCCGAATCCTCGACGGGATGAATTACCAATTACTATTTACCAATTACGCATGTGGTCTCGACTGCTTGCGTCTCGACCACCAGTTATTTCTCAAAAACCCAGCGGTCCACTTCCCTCGTCCAATCCACCAATTCATCCTGCTTGAACCACAGCGCCACTTCGTTCGCGCCGTTCTCAGGCGTGTCGGAGGCGTGGGTGAGGTTGCGTCCCACTTCGAGGGCAAAATCATGGCGGAGCGAACCGGGCGCGGCTTCGGTGGGACGCGTCGCGCCCATCGTCTGGCGGATGGCGGCGACCGCGTTCGGTCCCTCCCAAACCATCGCCATGACCGGCGCAGAAATGATGTACGAAATCAAACCATCATAGAATGGCTTGCCTTTGTGAATGGCGTAGTGCGTCTCCGCCAGTTCCTTGCTTACCTGCATAAACTTCGCGGCGACGAGACGCAGTCCGCGCCGTTCCAACCTTGAAATTACCTCCCCCACCAGAGCGCGCTGCACGCCGTCGGGTTTGACCAATACGAGCGAACGTTCCACAGAGTCCTCCAATACATTAAATTCGTGGGGCGGGATGGTATCCCGCCCGCACCTGAAATTTCACGTATGGCGATTTGACAAATCGCCCCACGAAATTACCGCAACAACTCTTCCGCCTTGGTATACGAATCGAGCGCGTCTTGCAGGCGGTTGGCGCGCATGTACGCGTCGCCCAGCGATTGCCAGATGCTCACTTCCACTGGGTAGCGGTACAACGCCTCGCGCAGGTCGAAGATCACCTCATCGAGATACTTGCCCTTCTTGATGAGTTTCGAATAGGTCTCGAGCGCGCCCGGGATGTTACTGCGCGAAAGTTCGTTGCGCGCGTTGCCCAGCGTCAACTCGACGGGCGAGGTCAACATGCCGGTGCCCTTGCGCGTGACCGGTTCCTGATAGGTCGAGACCGGGGTTGCCGGTCGCGGCTCCGACTTCCGCGCGGCGGCGGCTTTTCGCGCCGTCTTCGGTTTTTCGATGGGCGCTTCGAACGAGACCGGCTCCTCCGTTGATTCGACCGGCTGCCATTCGTCGGCGCGCGTCGGTTCGATGCGCGTCGGCTCGGCAACCACCTCGCCCGTATCGTCGCGCAACCACGCTGGCAGATCTCCGGTCATCGGCGGCTTTGCCTCGTCATCCACGCCGCTCAACCAACTCGGGAGCGGACCGGTGTTCAGCCTTGGCGCTTCGACGGATGCGGCTTGCGGTTCCTCCGCAGGGATGCCTGCTTCGGCTCCCGAAGCGGATGCGCCCAACCAGGCGGGCAACTCATCGCTGGAGGCGGGTTCGAGCGGCGCGGGTGTCGTCTCTGAATCTTCCAGCGCTTGCAACCACCCGGACACATCGCCATCCGCCGCGCCAGAGACCGGCTCCGCTTTGGGCTCCGGCTCGTCCAGGCTTTTCAACCACATCGCAGTTTCATCTGCTTTACCGACTGTAACCGGCGTTTTCGCTGGACCTTCCTCATCCAAACTCTTCAGCCACATGGCAGTATCCACCGGGGATTGGGGTTCCTGCGCCACCGGTGATTCAACTGGAGCGGGTTCGCCGCGTTCCTTCGCCTGCTTCACCCAGTCCGGTTCTTCTGCCGAACGCTCCTCGGGTTTCATCAACAACCCCTCGGTCGAACCTTGTTTGACGGCGAGACTCTCCAGCCACGCGAACGCATCATCTTCGGTCGGCGTAGCCTTGCCCGTCTCCTCGACGGTCGCCTCGGGTTCGGGTTCGGTCGCCATCGCTTCGGGCATTCCCATCGTCGGGGCGATCGCCTCCGCCCTGGGTTCCTCGGTCAGCGACTTCGCCTGTTTCACCCAGTCCGGTTCCTCGGTGGAGCGTTCCTCGGGTTTTATCAACAACCCTTCGGTCGAACCTTGTTTAACCGCAAGGCTTTCCAGCCAGGCGAACGCATCGTCTTCCGCTTGCGGAGTCAACCCTGCCGTATCGAGTGACGCGGTGACCGACGGCGACTGCGTCGCCTTGGGTTGTTCGGCTGGCGCGTCGAGGAAATCGAATTCATCGGCGGACTGCGCCGCAGCAGGCGAGGCAGGTTCGCCGCCCAGACTCGTCAACCAATCCGGTTGATCCCCGGCGGCAGTGGGCTGTGCGGGCGTTTCCTCCGCGCCGAACGATTTCAACCAATCCGGTTGATCGGAGCTTGCGGCGGGTTCCATCGGCTTGTTTGCATCCGCGCCGCCCAAAGATTTCAACCAATCCGGTTCTTCGCTGAACGCGGGAGCGGGTTGTGCGGCGCTGTCCGGTTGCGCGAGGTCTTTCATCCAATCGGGTGTGTCGCCCGGCAGAGCGGATTCTTTTTCCGGCAGGATGCCCGGGTCAATGCGGTCCATCCAATCCGGCATGGATTCGGCGGGTTGCGCCGGAGCGTCATTGTCAGACGGTTTCAACTCGCGCACCCAATCGGGCATTTCGCCAGCCACGAGCGGGGCGGCGGCGGTGGGAGGCAGGGTCTCTTCATTGTCGAACATTGAAGCCTTGCTCTCATCGAACGCCCCCGTGGATTGCCCCCAACCGGCATCCCGCAAAAAGTCGGGGATGTTGTCGTCGGAGGGCGAAGCAGGCGCACTGGCGAGTTGAGGCGGCACCTGTGTTTCGGTCTCGAATCCTCTGCGGAGCCAGGCTGGCTCCGCCTCATCCTTCGCTTCGAGGCTGATGCCGCGCGATTCGCGCCAGTCGGCGGGCATGCCCACAGGCTGTCCGCTCCAATCGAGTTTTTCGATGGAGATGGCGGACTCGGGCGCTTTGGAGGTATCGAAGATCGAGCCGCTCACATGCGCCGCGTACGGGTCGAGTTCGACCACGCGCTGGCGGTAGACTTGCACGTTTTCGGGTTTATCGGCGCTGAAGATTTCGACAAGCACGGCGTTGGCGTCGTAGCAATACGGGTAGCGCCGCAACAACGACGAAGCAATCTCCGCCGCGTCCGTTTTCTGCCCGCTTTTGTAATACGCTTTTGCAAGCAGGGCGCTCATATCACTGCGCCCGGGGTCTTCGCCGAGCACGTTCTTGATCTCGGAGATCGCCTGCGGATACAACTCACCCTTCACGTACATTTGGGCAAGCGCGCCGCGCGTCATGCGGATGCGCGGGGGCGCGGAACCGTCGCGCCGCCCGTAGAGCCGTTGCAGTTCACTCTGCACGGCGGCGTTCGAGGGCTGGGTTTCGAAGGCGCGCTCCATATGCCAGATCGCATCGTCGAGCTTGTTCTCCTCGTCGCGGATGATGCCCATGCCCACATGCGAAACAAAGTCGCTCGGGGCGCACACCAGCACGCGCGAGAAAATATCCACGGCATCGCCGTATTTTTTCATTTCCAAATACGCCTTGCCGAGCAGGCGGTAGGGTTCGAGAAATTTGGGGTGGGTTTTCAGGATGTGAAGACAATGAGCCACGACCTCATCCACCTGGCCGCGGTCTAACATGGTTTCGATTTCGCGGTTGTATGCCCGCAGGGAAGTTTTCGCCATGAATGTCTGCTCCTGCCGCTATTATAACCCACCTTAATTGTAGAACAACGGCAACGGCTTCACCACATCCGTACTAACCGTGTGCGCGGCGAGGGTCATGACGCGGGCTTCGGCGAGCTTCGCTTCGTCATTCGCGTGGATGGTGAAAAGCGGCTCGCCTTTTTGGATCTTATCTCCGACCTTGTGATGGATCATCAACCCGACGGCATGGTCGATCACATCGGACTTCTTCGCGCGCCCGCCGCCCAGGATGACCGCCGCCTCGCCCACGCTTCGCGCCTGGATTTGCGAGAGGCTCCCGTCCATCGGCGATTCCACCACCTCGACGTATTTTGCGCGCGGGAATTTGGAGGTGTCGTCCACGAAGGAAACATCCCCACCCTGCGCCTGCACCAGCACGCGGAATTTCTCGAAGGCGGAACCATCCGCCATCGCCTTTTCGGCTTGGGCGCGACCATCCACCAGGTTGTTTGCGCGTTTGCCGAGCACCAGCAAGTGGGCGCACACATGCAGGCAATGCTCGCGGAAGTCCTGCGGACCGCCGCCCTTGAGAGTCTCGATGGCTTCGACGACTTCGAGCGAATTCCCCACGGCGTTCCCAAGCGGCTGATTCATGTCCGAGAGCAGGGCTACAACTTCTCGCCCGGCAAGTTTACCGATGTCCACCATGAGATTCGCCAACACGCGCGCTTCATCCAACGTTTGCATGAACGCGCCGAGCCCCGTCTTCACATCCAGCACGATGGCTTGCGCCCCGGCGGCGATCTTTTTGCACATGATCGAGGAGGCAATGAGCGGAATCGAAGGGACAGTCCCCGTCACATCGCGCAGGGCGTACATCTTCCCATCCGCGGGAGCCAACGCCAGCGACTGACCAGTGAGCACCGCGCCGATCGCTTTGAGTTGATGTTTGAATTCGTCGGTGGTCAAATCCACGCGGTAGCCGGGAATGGATTCCAATTTGTCGAGCGTGCCGCCGCTGAACCCCAGCCCCCGCCCGGACATTTTGCCGACGGGCAGTCCGCAAGCCGCAACGGTGGGTAGAACCGTCAGGCTGGTCTTGTCGCCCACGCCGCCGGAGGAGTGCTTGTCCACGGCGAGATCGACCACATCACTCAGGTCAAGCGTTTCGCCCGAAGCCGCCATGGCAAGCGTCAGGTCGGTCGTCTCGCGCGGAGTCATGCCGTTGAGCATGACCGCCATCGCAAACGAGGATGCCTGGTAATCGGGCACATCGCCAGAGACGAAGCCCTTGATGAAAAATTCGATCTCCTCGCGGGTGAGTTCGATTTTGTCGCGTTTTTTGATGATGATGTCCACGGCGCGCATGGGAGTCTCCTTGTCTGTTTGTATTTTATCCCAAATTAAACAGGCGTCGGTGGTTGAGTAGGGCGAAGCCCGTATCGAAACCACCAATAACATGAATTGCCTTTCTTACTTGGTGGTTTCGATACGGCGGACGAACGCCGCCTACTCAACCACCGGAATTTGATTAATACTTAACTTTTCACCAACTTATATCCCTCTTTTGAATCCTGTACCGTCCACCCCAACGCGGAAATCGCATCACGCAGACGATCCGACTCCGCCCAATTCTTGCTCGCACGCGCGGCGAGACGTTCCTCTGCCAGCGCGATCACTTCGTCGGAGGGTTTGTCGTCGTCCAACGGCGGAGCATTGACGACCATGTCCCACACATGTTGGGGAATGCCGTCTTGAACAGGGTCGGGAATTTTCACTTCGCCCAGTTCACGGAGAGCGAACTTCGACCCCGCCGGGTACATCTCCGGGTCACATTCGCGGACGAGCGACACGCTGCTCACGCCGCTGACTTCGCACTGCCCAGACTCGAAATCCACGATCAAGCCGGTGTGTTCGTCCAGCCCGATGGTCTGGTTTTCAACAGGGACGAGGTTGCACCACTCGGCGAAACGGTCCATGCCGACGAAGCAACGGCTCGTGTCGAGGTCCGCGCCGCCTTCGGCGTTGTTCCAGTGCGGGATGAACGAGATATGCAAACCAAAATCGGCGAAGAGATCGAGTCCAGCCACGGCATGCACATCCTGCCCCACCTTGTAGATCTCATACACGGGGAGCGCGTGGGCGCCGATCGAGATCGTCGCCGCCGAGGCAAAGATCAATGTCGCGCCGAGGCGGTGCCGGGCGCGGATCACGTCCCAGGCGAGGGAATCCTTGAGTTGCCGAATCGCGTATGTCGGGCTACCTGGTCCCATGAAGATCATGTTGGCTCGCAACAACGGCTTCATGATTTCGGGATCATCTGTGCTGAATGTGGAATTTTTCTTGCGCGCAGGGACGACATCCACCACCGGTTTGTAGTTTTGCAGGCGGGTCTTCATGAATTCGCCTACCTTGCCGACCACCTGCGAGGAATTGAGTTCGAACCCTGCGGGGGTCTCCATCAGCGCGATGCGAAGCGGTTCGTTGATCCGTTTTGCCAACGATTCAAAAATGCGCCCGCCGGCGAGCGAGGTTTCACCAGAGCCGAGAAATGCAATTTGTCCGAGTGTCATGAGGAAATCCAGTTATCAGTTATCAGTTATCAGTTATCAGTTATCAGTGAGACGCAGCGGTACGTTTGCCTATTACGCGCGTGAAGGTCTTTATTCAGGACTGTCATCGCATCAGACCTTCAAAAAACTTGACGACCGCGTCCACGACCTGTGCCTGCTGTGCTTCCGCAGAGATCGCGGCAAGCTGGTCGCCGTCTTGAAATCCATATGAACCGAATTGGGAATGGTTCCCTCCCTCGATCGGAACAAAGAGGGTGTCCGCAGGCAGCAGATCCTTCGACTGCAACACCTGGTCCACAGTGGCAAGACCATCGTTTGTCCCATAAATCGAGACGACTTTTGTGGACATGTCCCTGAGCCTTTCATTGCCCGGGTACGAGGCGAGAAAAACCAGACCCGCAACCTTGTCAGGGTGATCTGCCGCGAATGCCGCCGCCGCCACACCGCCCAAGGAATGTCCACCCACGACCCAGACCTCGACCTCGGGGAATTGTTCCATGACATTTGCCGCCGCATCCACATCAAAGAATGCCAGGTTCAATGGCGCTTGCACTAGCACGACAAAATATCCACGCGCGGCGATCATCCGAAGCACGGGTGCGTACGAGCGATAGTCAACTCCCCCGCCGGGATAAAAGATCAAACCGATCGAGGGCTGTGCCTCGAGCGGCTCGAAAGTGATGGTCCCATCGCGCTCGGCGACCTTCACCTGCCCATCGGATCGCAGTTCTTGCAGGGCGAGGTCGCTGGGGGGGTATGCCTTCGACATCCAGTACGCCGCACCACCCACACCAAGCGCGACAACCAGCAGGGAGATCGCCGCGAATATTTTTACCATCTTTGATCTGCGCGTCATTTCAGCAACTCCTTCGCCTGTCTCCAAATTTCGTCGAACATTTTCACGGTCAATTTTCCCGTCAGCGTGTTTTGCTGGCTGGGGTGATACGAACAGATCAAGGATGACGGAGATGAGAGGAAGGAGGAAGGCGACAATTGATATACAGCACCATGAGCAAACTTCCAACCAGTTTTCCTCAGTGAAAATATTTTCAAGATTCGCTCAAACGCAATGCGACCCAGACAGACAATTACCTTTGGTTTCAGTAACTCGATTTCCCTTTCGAGATAAGGCTGGCAATTATTCAATTCGTCAGGACTTGGCTTATTCTCCGGCGGCGCACAGCGCGCGGACGCAGTGATGTACATATCGGTGAGACGAAGACCGTCGCTTCGCGATTCACTTTGGGGCTGGTTCGCAAACCCAGCCCGATACAACGCCGGGTACAAAAACCCACCCGACGCGTCTCCCGTGAATTGACGTCCCGTGCGGTTCGAGCCGTGCGCGCCGGGGGCGAGTCCCACCACGAGGACGCGCGCCTGCGGGTCGCCAAAGCCCGGCACGGGCTTACCCCAATATTCAGCATCTTTATAAGCCTTGCGTTTGATCTTCGCCACCTCCTCGCGCCAGGCAACGAGGCGCGGGCACTTTCGGCAGGCGGTTATTTGAGCGTTGAGGGCGGTGATGGTTTGCATAAAGTAATCGGTAATTTGTAATTGACGCTGGTCGAGTAGCCCGGAACGATCTTTGTGAAGGGCGTATCGAGACCAGGGAATTAGAGAATTAACATCGCATCCCCAAACGAGTAAAAGCGATACCCTTCTTGAATCGCGGTTTGATACATTTCGAGAATCCTCTCGCGCCCTGCAAACGCGCTGACCAGCATAATCAATGACGATTTCGGCAAATGAAAATTTGTTATCATCGCGTCGACGACCTGAAATTGATAACCGGGGAAGATGAAGAGCGAGGTTGATCCAACGTAAGGCGGGATGCCATCCCGCCCCACGTTTGCCGCGCTCTCCAATGTGCGGACGCTCGTGGTCCCAACCGCAACCACTCGCCCCCCAGATTGTTTCGTGTGATTAATTAAATCCGCTGTCTCTTGCGGCAAATCACACCACTCCGAGTGGATTTTATGTTCTTCAGGGTCATCTTCATTGACCGGCGCGAACGTGTCCAAGCCAACATGAAGCGTGACGTAAGCGATCTGCACTCCTTTGACTTGCAACTCCTCCAGCAAGCGCGGCGTGAAGTGCAATCCCGCTGTGGGCGCGGCGGCGGAGCCGGGCTCTTTGGCATAGACCGTTTGATAGCGCTCCGGGTCGTTCAATGTTTCGTGAATGTACGGCGGCAACGGCACATTCCCCACTATTGAAAAATACGGCTCGATGGGTTCGGAAAATTTTATCAATCGCTCCGATCCATCCAACTCTTCGATGATCTGAACTTCCGGCCCATCCTCCACGCGCGCTGTTCTGCCTACGCGCAGACCTTTGCCCCCCACCAAAGCCTCCCACGTCAACTCATCGCGGCGACGCAATAACAAAAGTTCAACTCGTCCGCCGGTTTCTTTGCGCGCGTAGATTCTCGCGGGAATGACACGCGTTTGATTTAACACGAGCAAATCCCCCGCGTCCAAGTAATCAGTCAAATCACGGAAGATGCGATGCTCCAGTCTCCCGCTTTCGCGATGCAACACCAGCAGACGCGACGAATCGCGCGGCTCAGCGGGTGTCTGCGCAATGGATGATTCGGGGAGATCGTAGTCGAAGTCGGAGGTTTTCAATCTACTTTTGCAAGAAACGGGATATCACATTCAGCACAATCGTCAACACCACTGACACCAAAATTGAAGTTGCAATAGGAAAATAGAACGAACCATTCTCCCCCTCGATGCGAATATCGCCGGGCAGGCGACCGAGCGGCAAGCCGAATTTCGCGGCGAGATATACTCCCCCACCGACGAGGAAGAGGATGATGCCTCCGAGCATGAGGTAGCGGGCGATGGATTCCATAAGTGTCAGACCATGGACGATAGACGATTGACCATGAAAACCATCGTCCACGGTCCATTGTCCATCGTCTATAAAAGCCTCGGCTGACCCTCTTCCACGTAATCCAGCCCCAAATGCTCATACGCGGATTTGGTGGCGACGCGTCCCTGCGGGGTGCGGTCGAGGAAGCCGAGTTGCAAGAGATACGGCTCGACCACATCCATGATCGTATCCTGCTCTTCGCTGATGGACGCGGCGATGGTGTTCAAGCCGACGGGGCCGCCGCTGTATTTTTCGATGATCGTGCGCAGGACGCGGCGATCCACATCGTCAAGCCCCAGCGGATCCACTTGCAACAAATCCAATGCTTCTTTTGCGACGTTCTGCGTGATCGTCCCATCCGCGCGGACTTGGGCAAAGTCGCGGACGCGGCGAAGCAGGCGTAAGGCGATGCGAGGCGTCCCCCGCGCGCGCCTCGCCACTTCACGGATGCCTGATTCGTCCGCGGAGACTTTCAACATCCCTGCCGCGCGCGTGACGATCTTCCGCATGGCTTCGATGTCGTAATAATCCAAACGATAGACCGCGCCGAAACGCGCGCGCAACGGCGCGGTGACCAAAGCGAGTCGGGTGGTGGCACCGACGACGGTAAAGCGAGGCAATTTCAAACGCAGGGAACGAGCCGAGGGTCCCTTGCCGATGACGATGTCCAGCGAAAAATCTTCCATTGCGGGATAGAGCACTTCCTCCACCGCGCGCCCGAGACGGTGAATTTCATCAATGAAAATAACGTCGCCAGCGCGGAGGTTGGTGAGGATCGCGGCAAGGTCGCCCGCGCGTTCGATGGCAGGACCTGCCGTCACTTTGACATTGACGCCCATCTCGTTGCCCAGGACGTGCGCGAGCGTGGTCTTGCCCAACCCGGGCGGACCGTAAAACAGCACGTGATCCAACGCCTCGCCGCGATGTTTCGCCGCGTCGATGAGAATCGAAAGATTCT
>CAZGSB010000043.1:0-25266 GCA_964528275.1 uncultured Anaerolinea sp.
AACAAATTACGGCTCCACCGTTTTTACGGGAAAGCCCAAGACCTCAGCCACGGATACTTCGACACGGTGAGCGAAAGACGAACCGCAGTACAAGTTTCACGAATTCACACGGAATGGACTAAAAAATTCGTGAAAATCTGTGTCAATCCGTGGCAAAGAATTCTCCTTCACATCGGAATCCCGCTCAAATCGAGAGAGCCAAAATTACCATGCAATTCTCCTCCCCTCCCAACCCGCAAGCCTACTACGAACAGGTGTGGAACCTCGTCCGCCAAATTCCCAGGGGGAAGGTTGCTTCCTACGGGCAAATCTCGCTCATGCTCCCTCCGCCGAACGGCGTGGAGATCGAGGCATACAAGGCATTCGGTCCGCGCTGGGTGGGCGGCGCGATGGCGGCATGCCCCGACGATGTGCCGTGGCAAAGAGTGATCAACTCACAAGGCAAGATCAGCGAACGCCCCGGAGCCGAGCGGCAACGCCTGCTGTTGGAAGAAGAAGGCGTGGAATTCGTCAAAGACAAAGTGGATTTGAAGAAATACGGCTGGCGCGGGTTGAATGAAGCAGACGAGCCGAGGCAGACCCGGCTTTTCTGACATCCACCTGCTCGCCCGTATACGCAAAGGGACTCGTCCCATTCCCTGCGCTCGACGTCGCCTCGCCGTACGGCGCATAGGACTTGGCGAGGGTGATCGCGCCGCTGGCATCGGTCAGTTGGCGCACTGACCCAAGCGCATCGCCGAGGAAGTAATCAGTGGTTGTGTTCACTTGGGCAATTCTACCAACGCCGTAGAGGTACTGGTTGGTCCCATCGTTCAAGACCTGAGTTAGCCCAGTGTTCAGGTCAAGGGTGTAGTTCGTGGTTTGCGCGTTCACGGTTTGGGTGAGTCTATCACCGAGTCCATTGTAGGCATACGAACTCGTCCCGTTGAACGAGGTCAGTCTATTGGCGGAATCGTAGGTATAGGTGTTCACTCCATCGTTGAGGAGGTTGCCGTTGTTGTCCCAGGTGTAATTCTGTCCATTCACGCTTACCAGACGGCCGATATCCTTATAGTGATGGAATAAAGAAGACTAAAATTAATATTCCAGCAATAAGGGAAAAGAACGAACTAACGAAAACCAAAGATTTCCTCCATCCGGATAATTCTCCCCAAGGCTTGCTGGGGATCAAGCGAGAATGAAGAGCGTTTAACCAAGCTTGTGAGATCCAAGGGTGCGTAAGCATCGTTATTCCTGGAACCATAAAATACACGCCAGTTAAGAATGCTAACACCATCATGTAAAACCTTTTCCCAGGTCCTTGGATTGGGATCCCAATTAGTGCAATAACACTCAAACACACAAAGTATAGAATTGAAATCGCTTGTATATTACCAAATCGCTCGGGTGAATATTTTTTATATCTCATGGCAAGATATCCTATGGATAAAGGCGAATATCTGAACGATGAATGCCGTTCCGACGCGCATCTATTGCTGCTCTCCATCCATATTCGGCATTCTGTGGAAATATAGAATTGATAGGAAAAGTAAAACTTAATCCAGGCAGGGTATATCCTCCGCCAAAGCCCGAACTAAATGTGTTAACAGCAGTTGCGTTTTTATAGTCCAGGAAACCACAGAAAGAAAGTTGGTATCCTGCTATAATCTGGCCACCGCCATACAAGCAATACCCCTTAATTGAATTTTTTATCTCAGACGGTGAAAAGAAACAATTTTGATCGCGACATAAATAACTTTCAGTATAGCTAAGACCGCCACTTTCTCCTGCGCCACCACCTGCAGAGAAATAAAAGTTGCCGTCTAAGTCTACGAGAAGATCAAAATTTACAACAAGCGCGGCTACATCTACACTGTGAAAGCTAGGCAAGTCTGTTGAATAGTCACCATCGATGTAAATTTTATCTACACTACCCGGCTTAGCTGGTCGAAGGAGTTGATAATAACTTGCAGATGTATCGCGCCACCAAATCCATGGTTCTCTCTGGCTTTTTACCTCCGTTTCGTAAAAGCTCGTCAGCGGTTGCCCGCCAACAAATATTGTCTCGCAATTTTGCCAAATCATTCTTGGTAAATAATAGGCAATCGTTGGCCTTGCTTTTTGCAATTGCAAGTAACCGACACTAACCAAATCATAATCATCTGCTTCTAACAATAAGGCGAGAAAGCCATATCGCAATCTCTTTGTTCCGTGGTTTAGCACTGCCGGGAATTGAAGATGCTCAAAATCAAGATAATCAATATTTTTGAATATCAATTCTCTTGAAAATAGGCCCATGGGGTCAACGCGATTTACCGGATTCCCCTCCACATAGCCCCACCGATTGAGTGACAGCGGACTGTTGTAATCCCCCATCCACGTATCGCGCGTAAGGAAGCGTCCATCGTTCGGCATGTAATATCTCGCCCGCAGATACACCATCCCGCTGGGATCGGTGACCTCGCCGGTGAACCCGTAACTCGTCTGCGCGCTCCCCGCGGATTGGGCAAGGACTCCATACGGCTCGTAGGCGTTCGCCAGCGTGACCTCGCCCGTTGCACCGGTGAGCTGGCGGACGCTTCCGAGGGCATCAGTGAAGCGCAGCCCTGAGCCTACCGAAGGGTGTATTGATAGGCGTCGTTGTCTGCGAAATATCCCGCGCCATGTAACACCAAGAAGAAAATGCCTACTTTCCAATTTCTTGGAGGAACTCCTCAATGAGTAAGTCTGGATTTATTTCAATCTGATAAATCTCAGGAGAAATACCAGATCGGTCTCTGATTTTTCGTAATTCATCAATAGCAATTATCCCAAACTTAGTGCGTGCTCTCTTTGAGTAGAGATGCGCTTGGTAAAGAAATTTCAATGCTAACCTGTCTTTATTCTTGCAGCCAAGATAATATCCCAAATCTAGTAAGGCAAGCGTAACGCCCTTATAAAACCCTATTTCTTTGCTGATCTTGTATGCCTCAATATCTGATTTCCATATTTCATCTTCGCTAGAAGTCAGCCTACCTGTTATTAGCAAGTTATTTAGCGCCATAGATTTTTTAGTCAAATAGAAAACTGTTTTCTCCAAGTTATTCGACTTTCTGTGTAATGAAATTATTTCTTCTACTGCGTCTAAAACTTTGTGAGTACCTGAAAGCATAAAAAGTAACGCTTCGAGAAACCTTGCACCGATTTCCCATTGGTTATTTGAAACCGCGGTGTTTGCTAATTCCGTAAATTTTGATAGCCAAGACTTAAAATTCTCATCATCAGAATTGTATTGTGTTTTGTTGACAATCTGAGCAGCTACATTTTGCGATATCGATGACATCATGCCGATGCGATTTTGGGATTCTAGCCATTCCCATATTAGCAACGGATCGACAATACCCACCCACGACTCTTCACCCCATGTTGCTGGATTTTCATTAAAGTTTTCAATTTCTTGAGCAGCTGTTTCTAATTCAGCATCGTTTAAGATATGGCTCTGCATATTACTTCCTTTTATATGTTTACTCATGGAAGTATAACTGTGTTCCAGTTGAATGGAAATTGCCACGGTCCGAGATTTTGCAAAATTGTGCCATCGGGTTTGAAAATTAAGCCCGGAGGCTCCACCATCCAACCCTTGTCGAAATAGTTGTCTATCAGCAAAGTATTTGATGGTGTATTTGGTCCATAAATTACATTTGCAATATCATCCAATAGGGCTTGGTCTAGAGAGACGCCGTTAGGAGTCCAGATATCTAAATCTCGGGCATACGTTGGCATACCTGTGTTTCGCCATGTGAAATCAATAGGGGTTTCGGGAAATGGTTTCAACGACACGTTATAACCCTTATATTGAATACCATAATATCGGTTTCTTAAACCTATTGGCGTTTCAGCCCATCCGCCACATATACCGAATGTGCATTGGTTACTTATTGAAATTTGCCTCAAGCGTAACAATTGACCTTCATCTAGTGGCACACGGTTGGAGAACATAAGCTGCTCGGCTTGTGACCAGTTTCTATATTGACCAGTCATGCTCGGCGGCAAGAATTCGTCAGGTACGCCAATGGAAAGGCCGCCCAGGTATCGATTTCCAAGGCATTCCAAGCCAAGTCGCCCCAATCCCTTGAGTCCTGCCATATCAAAGGTCAGCAGGATTGTATTGAGTGCTGCATCTCCGCCATATGCGCTATACTGATCCAAAAGCGGAGTTACAGGTCTTGGGCCACCGATACTCGAATTGGGAGCAGGGTTTACTGCATAAGGATAATGACAAAGACCATAACAGTTATCCTGCCAGTTTTGGTAGACTTGTTGTTCGTGCCAGAACATGGGATGCTGCGAGAGCGATTCCATTTGCTCAACATCACTATTAATATTATTTATATTGGCAAGTATTCCAGCAGTTGTTATTAATGCAAGTCCAGCAAGGCAAATTGGTAAAGTGGCTGGATCGAAACAATGCCCACTTGGATCTGTATACATCACGGGATTAGCATTAACATATAACCATTTGTTATAAGTCATCGGCAGATTTGCATCCCCCGCCCATGTATCCTTTGAGATAAACCTGCCAGCATTGGGGCTGTAATAACGAGAGCGTAAGAAAACCAACCCTGAAGGATCAACCTGCTCGCTGGTGTACCCGTACACCGACTGACCATTCCCCATGCTGTAAATCACACTCCCAAACGGATCGTAACTTTGCGCGAGCGTGATCTCACCGCTTGCGTCGGTTAACTGCCGCGTGCTATTCAAGGCATCACCCAGGAAATATTGCGTTCCTCCTGCATTGACCTGAGCAATATTGTCCAAACCGTAAAGGTATGTGAATTCTCCATCGCTGAGAACCTCGGGCAGAGACGCATTGATGTCAAGCGCATATGAAGTTGTATTGCCATTGACCGTTTGCTGTAACCGATCTCCTATCCCGTTGTAGGAGTACGTGGCTGATTGCTGACCACTAATCGCTATTAACCTGTTGGCAGAATCATAGGCATACGTGTTAACTCCGTCGTTGAGCAGGTTGCCGTTGTTGTCCCACGCGTAAGCAACACTATCTACGCTAGTCAGTCTGTTGGCGGCATCGTAGGTGTAGGTATTCGTGAGCGGCACATTGCCGATCAGGGTTTCCTGTGTGAGGCGGTTGCCAACAGTGTCGTACGAGTAGTGATAGTAATCACCCGTCGAGTAATTGGCTTCGGTGAGGCGGTAGAGAGGGTCGTAGATGTAGTCAATGGTGACGGGTCCGCTTTGTTGGAGAGGCGCGGGGAGTTTGAGGCTGACAGGCGCGAAGTTCGCCAGTTGAGGCACGCTTGCATCTTGTTTAATCGGAGCCTCGGTCATTGTGGGAGTTTGGGAGGGTTGGGTTGCCATCGGGGTAGTTATTGGCAACACCGCAGGTTGTCGCGTGGACAGTAACCGTCCGTTACGAGTAATTTCCACCGTGCCATCCTTGCCCGCGAAGACCGTGAACACATCCCCATCCACGAACTTGAGGGGAATATCGTTCCCCACCTGCACCCATGATTTGCCCTCGAACTTCCACACTTGAATGCGGTTGTTCGGCACGGGCCTTTGACTTCTCCGAATCATGCTGAAGGTCTCACAGGTAAATTGCTGGATAATATCCATTTGTCATCAGTTTGATCTTATCGCATCTTACTACTACACACAATCCATCCGTCACCTGGCGATTCGAAACAGAAGATGCGACATGAACAGAGGGTAAATTCTAGGTACGTTTGTTCAAGTCCGTGAATACTTTATTTGGGAGTATTTGTCTAATCAACTTGAAATTTCCCCTCATTTATGCTATCAATGGGAAAAATTTCCCCGAGGATGTTGAATGCACCGAGAACGTGTTTCTGAAAATGTCTACTGGTTCCAAAGCGAAGTGTACGCGCAAGTGACGGCGGGCGTGGTGGCGGGTCCGCAATGGGCGGTGGTCATCGACACGCTGGCATTGCCCGACGAAACCCTGAGCATCCGCGAATTCATCGAGCACGAGTTGAACGTCCCCGTCCGCTACGTGGTCAACACCCACTACCACGCCGACCACGCCTGGGGCAACTGCTTCTTCCCCGGCGCCACGGTCATCGCGCACGACCACTGCCGCGCCATGCTCGAAGAACGCGGCATCCCCTCGCTCGAATCCGCCAAGCGGCAAAACCCCGCCATGCGGCAGGTGAAGATCGTCCTCCCGCACATGACCTTCAAAGCCGGTGAACTCACCCTCCGTGTCGGCAAGAAAAACCTGATCCTCTCCACCACCCCCGGTCACAGCGGGGATGGGATCTCGGTGCTGGTGGAGGAAGACCGCATCCTTTTCGCCGGGGATGCCTTTATGCCCCTCCCCTACATCGTGGACGGCGACGTGGACGAGATCATCACCTCCATCAAACACATCGGCCGCATGGGGCTGGAAAACATCGTGCAGGGTCACGGCGATGTCATCCTGCGCGGCGAGATCGATGCGGCGGTCCGCGAAAACCTCAACTACCTGGGCGCGATCAAACGATCGGTCAAAGCCGCGGCGAAACGCAGGAACGCCGACGAACTGATCGAACAGATCACCATCGAGGCATGCGGCAAAAGCCGCGTCTTCCTCGGCGGGCTTGCCGAACAACTCCACCGCAGGAATTTACAGGCGCTGCTTCAATCCATGAGTTGACGAAGCCACGCGTCACTCGCCCCGTACGCGCGCGTTCCTGTCGTTTTGCACCCCGACAATCCCATCCTTCTTCAAGGCTTCGAGTTCCTCTTCGCCCAGCAGACCTTGCAACAGGTCGTCTGTGTGCTCGCCCCAACCCGGCGCGGCGCGCGGACTTCCATGCGTAAACACCAGCGGCGAATTCAACCCGACGGCGCGCCCGTCCTCCTCGCGCACGTAGCCACGCGCCCTCATTTGCGGATTCGCCAATGCTTCCGCAAACGAAAGCACCGGCTCGACACACCCGTCACTGGAGGCGAACGCCTCCAGCCAATCCGCCAGCGAACGCCCTTTGAAGATGGCGGCAACGTCCCCCTGAATGGCGCGATCAAATTGACGTGGGATAAGATCCGCGCGGTCCGTTACCTTGCAAAAATCCATCCAGAACGTCGGCTCGAGGGCGCCGAGGGTGATATGTTTTCCGTCCGATGTTTCATATATGTTGTAACACGCCAGCCCGCCCAGTAGCGGAAGCGTCCCGGCTTGCACCGGCAAGCCGCTAAAATGCGCCGCGCCCGCCAGCGGCATCATCAACGAATACACCCCATCCAGCAACGCCACATCGAGATACGCTCCCTGCCCGGAAGTTTGCCTGCCCACCAACGCGCCGAGCACTGCCATGCCCGCCAGCATCGCGCCGCTCAAATCGGCAATGGTCACGCCAAACGGAATGGGAGCCTCGCCCGCGCGCGCATTCAGTGAGAGCGCGCCGCTCAGTGCCGAATAATTCAGGTCGTGCCCGGCTTTTTTGCTGTACGGACCGGTCTGGCCATAACCGGACAACGCGCAATAGACAAGATTGGGTCTGATCTCCTTGAGCGTTTCATAGCCGATCTTGAACCGCTCCGCGGCGCCGGGGCGAAAACTTTCGATCACCACATCGGCAGTCTCAACCAATTTTAGAAATACGTCGCGCCCGCGCGGGTTGCGGTAATTGACGGCGATGCTTTTCTTTCCACGGTTGATCGTTTCGAACAAACCGCCGAGTTGCATCTCGGGAGGAGCGTGGCGCGCATAATCGCCGGCGGTCGGCGTCTCCACTTTGACAACCTCCGCGCCAAGGTCTGCCAGCAACTGGGTGAGGAACGGACCCGGCAATAAACGCGTCAGGTCGAGAATGCGGACTCCTACAAGAGGTTGAATCATAAATTTCTCCGTGATCGAGCGGATGTGGTATCCCGTTCATGCCTAACCCCCGTGAGCCAGCGCATGGTTATTTCGAATCGGACGTTGCGCCTTTTTCCTTGCGCGCCCGCAACCAGCCAGCCAGACTGATGCTGATGACGCGTTCGTTACCGGCGAAGATCTTCTGGATATTGGGGCGGAGCGCCCAGATCAGCAACACTTCGGCGATCAACCCATAGATCACATTGACCCACGGCATCAACCCCATCGAGGCGCGCACGGCGAACACCACGATGATTCCCAACCCCACGGTGAGCGTCGCCACCGAAGCCATGCCGAGGGTGAAGAGCACAACTGCGCCGATCACGAACACGATGGGGAACGTCCAACTCCACAGCCCGACCGCCCCGCCAAGCGCTGGCATCGCCCCCGCCCCGCCGCGCAAACGGAAGCGCCCGTTAGCATCGCGCTCCGCCAGAAAGATGGAATAGTTGTGACCGAGAATGGCGGCAATGCCCGTGAGCACGTGCGCGAGGCTCGCGTCCGGGGTGATCGTCCGCGCCGCCCAGACCGCGATCATCCCTTTCACAATATCGAGGATCGCGGTGGCAAAACCAATGCCAAACCCCGCCGCGCGAAATGCATTCGTCCCCCCGGTGCGTCCGCTTTCGACTTCCCGCAGGTCTTTGCCGGTCTTCAATTTGACCAGGATCAACCCGAACGGGATCGAGCCAAGCAGGTAGCCAATGAGCACAACGGCGCCATCAATCACAAGTTGCATTTCACTTCCTCCGGGAATGGTCTATAGCAAAAAACACGCAACCATCTTTCGAGTTGCTCTAATTCACAATTTCCAGCGGCAGTTCGTCAGCTTTTCCGCCTGCGATCCAAAAGCCGCGCGCCTGCCAGCCTTCCGCGCCGGGCGAAACAATGACGTGCACCGCCTCGTACGCCGCCTCCGCGATGTCGGTGGGCGAGACAGCCGCAGGTCCGGCGGGATGCGAGTGGAAGATGCCGAGCAGGTCGAGGTGTCGGGATTCCATCCGCTCAAACGCGCGCAACTGTTCATACGGATCCATCACGAATCGCACCGGACTTTCCGCCTGGTTCGCCACCAGGAAGATCTCCTCCACCCGATGACCTTTCCCAGCCAGCAATCCGCACGCTTCGTTCGGCAGGGTGGAACTTACATGGCGCTGAATCTCGCGCCACTGACTTGTGGTCAGCGTGAGTTTTTGAATCATCTTAGCGCACAACGATCGCCAGCGCCCAGCACAACGCCGTGGCAATAGCGGGTTCGAGCGCGGCGCGGCGCGCAGGGAGTTCCTCATGCAGACTGATCGCCAGGTTGGTCAACCCATACATGGGACCTGTCAGGATCAACCCGAACTGGATCGGGGAAAGGGGCCAGTAATGCAAACCAGCCGCGAGTTGCACACACACAAAGGCGATGCCCACCGACCAGGCATATTCCCAACGACCGCCCAGCCGCAGGTGAAAGATCCGCAGGCTGGCAAACCCGGCGAACAGGAACAGGGAAGGCAGGGTGAAAAAAAGGCGCAGGTCGCCGTATCGCAGGGCGACGGCGAGAATAAAGAACAGGGTGTAGGAAATGGCTGTCAGCCCGGCTAACGCCAGGGAGTAATACGGCGCGCCGGGATCCACCACGATGTATTCGGCGAGGAAGACGAGGATGAGGAAAACATTGCTGATTGCGAAGCCGATCCACCACGGTGAACCGTCAGGGAGCAGGGACAACGGGATGCTGATGACGAACGTGGTGAGGGTGGGCAGGATCCACCATTGATACGTCGGCGCGCCGCGAAGCGACGGATGTCCGCGCAGGAGCCAATCCATGCCTGTGGCTGTCAGTCCGGCGGTCAACACGTTCATGATGGCGGCGAGATCGAGCGGGATGGAAAGCAACAACCCCGGGAGTTGCAGTTGGAGGTTGAACTCCGGCGCTTGAAGGATGCGCGTGAGCGCCAGCGCCAGCAACACGGTGGAGATTAGCACGCCGATCCGGTTGGAATCGGGCAGGTAGGAGCGCTCGTTCATGACCATCATTCTAACCCCTGCCGTGGCATTTCCAAAGCCCGAGACCAGGATTTCTGTACACGGAATCCACGGAGCGGACGGACTTTTTTTCCGTCTTTTCAAGACAGCCTCCGTGTCGTCCGCGAAATCCGTGTACAAAAAAGGATTTGCAAAGCAACTTTGGAATAGCCATAGTTCCTCTGCCGTGGAAGCATGCCAGCGCATAATTCGGTATGGTAGAATCAATTGCTATGACCGTGGAAAATCTGGAAAAACTTCCTCCTCCCCCGGGTGTGATCGGCTCCTTGCGCGTGGGATTCGATATCGTATCCTCGCGCGTCTGGCTGATTCTGTTGCCTTTTGCCTTCGATGTGTTTCTCTGGCTGGGTCCGCGTTTGAGCGCGGGTAAACTTTCTTCGTCCATATACGCAAGCATGCTCGATGCGTTGAAGGACCGCCCGTTGCCCGAAGCCGAGACCCAGGCTGTCGGCGCTTTCTTCGAGATGCTGGGAAGAATGAACTGGCTGAGTTTTGCGCGCACGTTTCCGGTGGGAATCTCCAGCCTGGATTCGTTCACCATACCGGCATCGATATCCCAAGCCACACCGCTCGGCACGCAAACTGTGCTGGAAATGGGATCGTTCCTCAGCCTGCTCGGCTGGATGTGCTTGCTGACGCTCGTTGGCTGGGTTGGCGGAAGCCTGTATTTCCGCTCGGTATCCCTGGCAACAGTCGGCAAAGACGAAGCGGGTATCACCGTGGGTCGCGCGTTTCTGCAAACTGCCCTGCTCTCGGTGTTCCTCATCGTCGGGTTTTCCATCGCGTTATTTCCCGTTTCCCTGATCGTCGGCGCGGCGGGGTTGTTCAGCCCAGCCTTGAGCACGGCGATGATGTTCATCCTCGCGCTGCTTTCGTACTGGCTGATCGTCCCCCTGTTTTTCACCCCGCACGGAATTTTTGTCAATCGTGAGAACGCCATCCGTTCGATGTATTCCAGCCTGCGGATCTCGCGCTTCACCTTCCCGACGAGCGGCTTGTTCGTGCTTACCCTCTTCGTTGTCACCAGCGGGCTAAACTATCTGTGGACCGTTCCCAAAAGCGATACCTGGATGAAACTGGTCGGCATTTTCGGTCATGCCTTCATCAGCACCATGCTCCTCTCTGCCAGTTTCGCCTATTATCGCAACATCAACGCATGGTTGCAGACCGTGCTGGAACAGATGCAACAGAAACAAAACATGCCCACCCAACGGGCATGATTCGTTTCACCTGACCCCTTTCCCTGAGGGAGAGGAAACATAAATCGGAGGTATTTGTGGCAAAGAAACAAGACACCGGCTACGATGTCGGATCCATTCAAGCGCTCGAGGGCATCGAGCATGTACGCAAACGCCCCGGCATGTACGTGGGCGGCACCGACATCAAAGCCCTGCACCACCTCGTGTACGAAGTGGTGGATAACGCCATCGACGAAGCGCTCGCGGGGTTCTGTACAGCGATCAACATCACGATCCATGCCGACAGCAGTGTGAGCGTGGAAGATAACGGGCGTGGCATCCCCGTCGGTCCGCATCCCACGAAGAAGGACGCCAAAGGCAAGCCGATGGAAACGGTGGACGTGGTGATGACCGTGATCGGCGCGGGCGGCAAATTCGGCGGCGGCGGGTATAAAGTCTCCGGCGGGTTGCACGGCGTGGGCGTCAGCGCGGTCAACGCGCTTTCAGAGTGGATGACCACCGAGATCAAGCGCGACGGAAAATTGTGGCAACAGCAATACAAGCGCGGCGTGCCGCAGGGTCCGATCAAACAGGTGGGGAAAGCCGCGAAAGAAGAAAGTGGCACAAAGCAAACCTTCCGCTTCGATAAGCAGATCTTCACGGAGGAGATGGATTACCGCTTCGATACGCTCGTCCAGCGCTTCCGCGAGATGGCGTTCGTCACGCGCGGCGTGACCATCAAATTCGTGGATGAACGCAACGACCGCGAGATGACGTTTTACTTCGAGGGCGGCATCACATCGTTCGTGCGCTACCTCAACCGCAACCGCGAAAACCTGCATGCCGTGGTGTACGTGGAAAAAGAGATCGAGAACATCGGCATCGAAGCCGCCATCCAGTACACCGATGCCTACACCGAATCGGTGTATTCGTTCGCCAACACGATCAACACCATCGACGGCGGCACGCATCTCACCGGTCTGCGTTCGTCGTTGACGCGCGTGGTCAACGATTACGCGCGCAAGAACGGCTTGCTCAAGGATGCCGACCCGAACTTCTCCGGCGACGACACGCGCGAAGGTCTGACGGCGATCGTTTCGGTCAAGCATCCGAATCCGCAGTTCGAGTCGCAGACCAAAGTCAAGTTGATGAACCCCGAAGTGCAGACGTACGCCACGCAGGTGGTGGGTGATGCGTTCGGCACGTTCCTCGAGGAGAACCCGCAAGCCGCCAAGGCGATCGTGGCGAAGTGTCTCACTTCTGCCCGCGCGCGCGACGCGGCGCGCAAGGCGCGCGACCTCGTCATCCGCAAGTCGGCGCTCGAGTCACTCACCCTGCCCGGCAAACTGGCGGATTGCTCCGAACGCGATTCTTCGAAGACCGAACTGTACATTGTGGAAGGCGATTCCGCAGGCGGATCAGCCAAACAGGGGCGTGACCGTCACTTCCAAGCCATCCTGCCTCTGCGTGGAAAAATCATGAACACCGAGCGCGCGCGTCTCGATAAGATTTTATCCAGCAACGAGATCAAAGCGTTGATCTCCGCGTTGGGCACGGGCATCGGCGATAACTTCGACCTTGAAGGTCTGCGCTATGGGCGCGTGATCATCATGACCGACGCCGATGTGGACGGTTCGCACATCCGCACGTTGTTGCTCACGTTTTTCTTCCGCTACATGCCGCAACTCATCGAAGACGGTCACCTGTACATTGCGCAACCTCCGCTTTATCGCATCGCGCACAAGAACACGGTCAAATATGTGTACAGCGACAAGGAAAAAGACAAAGCGCTGAAAGAGATCGGCGATAAAGCAAACCTTCAGCGCTACAAGGGTCTTGGCGAAATGAACCCGGTGCAATTGTGGGAGACCACCATGAACCCGGGGAATCGCACCCTGCTCCTCGTCACCGTGGACGACGCCGCCGAAGCCGACCGCACCTTCGACATGTTGATGGGCGATGCCGTGGACCCCCGCCGCAAATTCATTCAGACCCACGCCAAAGCCGTGCGCAACCTGGATGTTTGATCAGGGATCGACAATACCAAAGCGCTCCGCAGACTCAACCCTGCGGAGCGCTTTCATTTAAAGGTGAGGCGCCTTACGCCTTTGTCATGAAAGTACCATAGTCTCCACCGGGGCAGGTGGAGTAAAATTTTGATACAACCGCCCTCATGAAACAACCACCCAGCGTCAACCAGATCGTCAGCCGAGGCTTGCAAACCATAGTCCTGTTCTATCAGGGCGTGGCGGTGGTGGCGTTCATCCTTTCGGTGATCTTTGCGATCCGCTGGCTGAGCCAACCCTTTCCAGGCGCATTATTCGAAAACACACTTGTGCTGAATGGTTCCGGCAAAGCCAACGTAGAGGGACCCTGGGCGCTCTACGAACAGGGATTTGATTTTGGCGACCAACTGCTCGCCGTGGATGGGAAAACTGTGCGGTCAGCCTCAGACATCCGTGCCGCGCTCGCATCCTTCCAGACGGGAGATTCGGTTGCGCTCCAGATACAGACCTCCGCCGGGGAGACGAGAACCGCCGAAGTCGTCCTCCAGCCTTTCCCATCCTCAGGCCGTTTTACCTTCTTCATCCTGCCGACCTTCATCGGGGGGGTCTTCCTCTTCGTCAGCTTGTGGATCTTCGGATTCCGCCGCACCGAACCCGCCGGGCGGGCATTCTCCATTTTTGCCTCTTCGCTGGGCATCGCCATTGGCACCCTGTTCAACCTGTACACCTCCCACGAATTCACCCACCTGTGGACCCTTTCCGTGGGACTGGCTGGCGCGGCACTGATCGATCTCGCCCTTGTTTTCCCGCAGGAAGCCCGGCTGGTGATCGGTCGCGCGTACCTGCGCAGTATCGGGTACGTGATCGCCATTCTCCTGGCGGTCATCGCCTTTACAACTTTGTTCGATAACAACCGTGCCATGGCGTACGTCGGCGCGTGGCAAAACATTTACACCTTCACCGGCATCTCCGCGCTTTTCTACTTCGGCAACCTCACCTACCGCGGATTTTGGGCGGTCTCGCCGGTGGTGAAGAGCCAGGCGCGCACCATCCTGAGCGGGTCCCTGCTTGCCTTCCTACCCGTGGTCACGTGGTTGTTATTCTCCTCGTTCAACGATAATGCCTTCAACCCATACCTGCTCCTGTTCATGATCGCATTCCCGCTCGTGAACGGGTTCGTCATCCTGCGCTACCGGCTCGTCCGCACCGATTACTGGATCCGGCAGGGCATCGTGTATTCCATTTTGACCGGGCTGGTCATTGCCGTGTATGGTTTGCTGGTCAGCGGAGTTGGGCTGTTTTTCACCGATCAAATGCCGTCGGATAACCCATTGCTGATTGGGGCGTTGGTTTTTATCGTGGCGGTCTTCCTCGACCCGTTGCGCACCCGCCTGCAAACCATGGTGGATAGCGCCTTCTTCCGCGGGCAACGCGCCTACGAAGAGCGTTTGCGAACCTTCAGCCACGACCTGACCAGTGCGATGGACCTGTACTCGATCGGGCGCGCCCTGCGCGAGCAGATCGCCAGCAGTCTCGTACCGGACCGGTTACACATCTATATTTACGACTCGCTGAACGATCAGTACGCCGCCCTCCCCAACGCCGACAGCCGCCCCACCAGCGACATCCGCTTCACGTCCAACAGTCCGCTTGCCCGCCACCTGCACGCGGAAAAAATCCCGCTGTACCTGGACTCTGTTCACCAGCCTCCCGATCTGAAAACCGAAGATTCACGCCTCGCCATCCTAGGCGCCCGGCTTTTCGTGGCGCTCCCCGGCGAAGGCAAACCCGTAGGCTGGCTGGCGCTCGGCACTTCCCTCTCCGGCAACGCCTACATGCCGCGCGACCTCGACTTCCTCGAAAACCTCGCCGACCAGGCTTCGCTCGCCATCAGCCGCGTGCAGACCGTGCTCGACCTCGAGCGCCGCGTGCAGGAAATGAACGCCCTCACCCGCGTTTCGCAGGGCGTGAACATCACCCTCACCTTCGACGATGTGCTCGAGTTGATCTTTGCGCAGGCAACGCAGATCCTCCCCTCCACACATTTCCACATCACGCTCTACAACAAAGCCGCCAATTACTTTTATTACGGTTTCTGCGTGGACGACCGCGAGCGCGCGCCCAGCCGCGAGAACAAACCCCTGCCGCCCAGCTTCGGCTTGGGGCAGGAGATCATCCGCCGCGGCATCACCATCCTCACCCAGGATTACTCGCGGGAATGCCAGGCGCGAAATATCACCGCCGCCTCGCCCGGCGTGTTCGCCTGGATGGGCGTGCCGCTCAACGCCGGCGCGGAAACCATCGGCGCATTGAGCGTGGGGAGCCGCGACGCCACCGTCACCTACACCCGCGCGCAACTCGAACTCCTGCAAGCCATCGCCGACCAGACCGTGGGCGCCATCGTCAAGGCGCGCCTGCTCGAAGAGACACAGGAACGCGCGCGACAACTCTCCACGCTGAACGAGATCACGCGGCAACTCACCTCCACGCTCGAACAGGAGCCGTTGCTCCAGAACATCCTCGATAACGCCGTGAGCATTTTGAACTGCGAAGCCGGGACGCTTTTCCTCATGGACGAACAGACAGGCGACCTCGTCTTCCGCGTCACGGTCGGACCTGCGGCTGGCAACCTGATCGGGCAACGCGTCCCCGCCGGGGCAGGGATCGTCGGGCGCGCCGTGCAGACCCGCGTGCCGGTCATCGAAAACGATGGGCAACGCTCGCAGATGCGGTTCGAAGCCGCCGACAAACAGACCGGCTACCTCTCGCGCTCCCTGCTCGCCGTGCCGATGCTCATCAAAGACCGCGTGCTCGGCGTGATCGAAGTCATCAACCGCAGGGACGGGCTTCCGTTCGTGGCAGACGACCAGAACCTGCTCACCGCTTTTGCCGGTCAGGCGGCGGTCGCCATCGAGAATGCCCGCCTGCTCGCGCTCACCGACCAGGAACTCTCTGCCCGCGTGGAGGAACTTTCGATCATGGGTCGCATCGTGCGCGAACTGAACGCCAGCCTCGATGTGGACCGTGCCATGCGCATCACCCTCGAATGGGCGATGCGGCGTTCGAATGCCGAGGCGGGGTTGATCGGCATGCTCGAGGAGAACGACCTGCGCATCATGGCGCAGGAGGGGTACGAGGAACTGACGGGTGATGCCAACATGGCGAACACCGCGCTCGAACTGCCCTCCGTCAAGGAGGCGATCGCCAAAGGTCAGCCGAATCAGGTGTCCCTGCTGGCGAACGGGAACCGGGGCATCTTCCCCGGCGCGCATACCCAGATCATCGTCCCCATCCGCCGCGAAGCCAGTGTGATCGGCCTCATCCTGCTCGAAAGCACCGGCGACTCGCAAGGCAACCTCGACTTCCTCAACCGCCTGAGCGACAACGCCGCCATCGCCATTTACAACGCGCAACTGTACGGCGAAGTGCAACAGGCGAACACCGCCAAAAGTGAATTCGTCTCACTGGTGGCGCACGAACTCAAGAACCCGATGACCTCGATCAAGGGATATTCCGAACTGCTCGCGTCTGGAACGGTCGGGCAGATCAATGAAATGCAGACCAATTTCCTCGGCACCATCCGCTCCAACGTCGAGCGCATGTCGGCGCTGGTCTCGGACCTCAACGATAATGCCAAGATCGAAGCCGGGCGCTTGCGCCTCGACTTCAAACCGGTGGACCTTGCCGATGTGGTGGATGATGTCGTACGTTCCACGCGCCGGCAGGTGGAGGAAAAACACCAGGAAGTGGATGTGAACCTGCCGCCGCAATTGCCGCAAGTGTGGGCGGACCGCATCCGTGTGATTCAAGTGATGACCAACCTCGTCAGCAACGCGAACAAATACACCACCGACGGCGGACGAATCCTGGTTGGCGCTGAAGAGACCGCCAACCAATGGGACGACGCCGGCGCGAAGCGGGTGGTGCACATGTGGGTGCGGGATAACGGCATTGGCATCAGTCTCGAAGACCAGGCGAAGATCTTCCAGAAGTTCTTCCGATCGGAAGATATGAAAGCGCGCGAAGCACCCGGCACCGGGCTGGGCTTGAACATCACCCGGAGTCTCGTGGAAATGCAGGGCGGGCGCATCTGGTTCGAGAGTGAATACCGGAGTGGGACCACCTTCCACTTTACCGTGCCGATCGCGGAAGGGATCTCCCAATCATGACCTTGCAGATCGCGGTCGGACAGGCTCACGCGCTCAACGGACGCGAAGCCAGCTTGCAAGCCACCCATCAAGCCTTGAACCGGCTGGGTCCCGTCACGCCCACGTTCGGCATTGTCATCGCTTCACAACAATACCAGGCTCGTGATGTGATCAGCGGCATATCAGGCTTGCTCGGCGATACGCCCATCATCGGCATGAGCAGTCCGGCGGGCATCACCAACGAGGGCGTCCACCCGAATTCGGTAGTGATCATTCTGATGGCGGGCGATATGCAAGCCGAAACGCACTGGTTGCCCGGCTTTGCTCAATCGGCGCGCGAGGCGGGCGCAAAACTGATGAAGTCTGCCGCGGAACACAAGGACAACCGCGCCTTGTTCTTTTTCGCCGATGGCTTCAACGGCGACGCCGATCAGTTGTGCAATTCGATCCCCAGCCTGCCATTTCCGCTGGCGGGAGCGCTTTCCTCCGGGGATATGCATACGGGTCATTCCTACCAGTTGGCGGGTCCGCAAACCGGAAGCGGCGCGCTCACCGCCGCATTCCTGCGCGGCGATTTCCGCGTGGGTATCGGCGCGGCGCACGGCTGGAACCCGGTCGGCGCCCAATTCCGGGTGACGCGTTCGCGCGGCTTCTGGTTGCGCACCCTGGACGGCAAACCCGCCTCGGAATCGTACGCGCGCCTGTTCGGCTACCCGGCGCGTGAGTGGGCATTTCCGCCGCTCAGCCACCTTGCGCGGCTCTACCCGCTCGGCGTGGAACAGGGGGACCAGATGATGATCCGCGCGCCCATCCGTGTGGAAGCGGACGGCAGTTTCCGCATGAACGCGCCGGTCCGCGATGGCGCGGATGCCTACCTGCTGGTGGGAAGCCGCGTCTCGTGCGAGAATGCCGCGCACACCGCCGCGCAACAAGCCTTGAAAGCGCTCGATGGCGCGAAGCCGGTCTTTGCCTTCGTCGTTGTGGACCTCGCCTGGGAGATGTTGTTGAAATCGCACCCCGGCGCGGAGGTCGCCGCCCTGGTCGAGATTCTCGGTCCGAATGTGCCGATCGCCGGCGGGTATTCACTGGGGCAGATCATCCCGGGCAATTTGCCGGTGCCGCAATTATTGAACCAGCATCTGGTTGTCGTTGCATTTGGGGAAAATAGTTAATCTGAAACGGGCGAAAGAAGTGCTTAAATCCTTTCGGTTCTACCGTTTTCAAGGGGAAAGCCCAAAACATCAGCCACGGATTTCACGAATTCACACGGATTGGCCAAAAAATTTCGTGAAAATCTGTGTCAATCCGTGGCAAAGAATTCTTCTTTGGCGGCGGAAGTAAACTACCATGAATAAACATATCTCTGCTCCGATAATTCTTGTCGTCTTGAGCGCATGCTCGGCGTTACCGTCTGCGCCCACGGTGACAGGCGTGCCGTCGTTCACCTCGCTTCCGCCTGCGACCGTCTCGCCGGCTCCCGATGTCACCGCCACGCAGACGTTCATCTCCACCGAATCGCCGACTCCGATTCCTGCGGGGAGCACGCACACGTCCACTCCGGCGCCGGACGATGCCGCGTTTTGTTCCGACACACGAGTGCCCGACTTGATCGACGCGTTTTCGACATCCATCCTCACAAAAGATGGAGCGCTGTTGAGTTCGCTGGTCAACCCGAAGGGCGGCATGGAGGCGCGCCTCTTCCGCACCGGCAATGTGTTGACGTATTCCCAAGACCAGGCGAAATTCCTGTTCGAGACCACGTACCAGGCGGACTGGGGAACGCACCCCGCCAGCGGAGAGACCGTGTTCGGCGCATTCCACGAGGTGGTGGTTCCCGAACTGGAAAAGATATTCAGCCAGCCGTATTCCCTGCATTGCAACGAACTCCGCCACGGCGGCGCGACGTATGAACCCGGCTGGGAGTATGAGGGTGATTTTTATACCGTGTTTGATCCCGGCACCGAACAATTCGGCTTCCTCGATTGGCAGGCGTGGGTGATCGGCATCGAGCGCATCGCTGGCAAGCCATACATCTACGCGTTGACGCAGTTCTTTTGGGAGCCGTGATTCCCGCCAGAAACGGGAGAACCTGAAACAATTACCATTCCCATCCTCCAAAGCGCGAGCCAATTACGACTGGTTCTGTAAGATTTCATAAGGTGGGATATACTAAGACTCAAAATTATTGTAAAAACTTGCAATAAGGAATCCCCATGTCCTGCGCCTCAGAATACGTTCCCCAACTCCGCTCGCGTGGTTATCGTATGACTCCCCAGCGAATGATAATCTTGCACACGCTTCGCCACTCGCGAAAACATCTCTCGCCGCGCGAAGTGTATCAACGGGCGAAAAAAGAACTGGCGAGCCTCACCGAACCGACCGTGTATCGCACGCTGGAATTCCTTTCCGTCAACGGCTTGGCGCGCTCCACGCAGGCTCGCAAGGGACATCTGACGTACGAAATCGTGGGCGACGATCATCACCACGTTGCCTGCCGAATCTGCGGCAGTGAAATCGAAGTGGAGCATCAAGCGGTCGAACGCCTGTATCGCCAATTAGAATCAACCAGCGGGTATCAACGTATGGATAGTCATGTAACGTTCTTCGGGGTGTGCCCGAAATGTCAAAATAGTTAACGAGGAGATTCGCAATGCACTACTCACCCGCCCCCCTTCATATCCCCGATGGTTTCCTGTCGTTCGTCGTTTCACTGGTTTGTTGGGCGATCACCGCAATCGTGCTGGCAACGGCGGTCTCGCGCACAAACAAGTCGCTCGGCGAGAAACAAGTCCCGTTGATGGGCGTGATGGCGGCGTTTATCTTCGCCGCGCAGATGATCAACTTCCCTGTGGCGGGAGGGACGTCCGGGCACTTGTTGGGCGGCGCGCTCGCGGCGATCATGCTCGGTCCGTGGGCGGGGATGCTGGTCATGACGGCGGTCATCGCGGTGCAGGCGTTGTTGTTCCAGGACGGCGGCTTGCTCGTGATGGGCGCGAACATCCTCAACATGGGGCTGGTGACGGCGGCAATCGGCTACGGTTTGTACCGCGCGGTTGCGAATTCCAGCCGGACCGCAAAATTGACCGTGGCGGGGGTTGCCGCGTGGATTTCGGTGATGGCGGGCGCGTTGCTCACCTCGTTGCAACTCTGGTTGAGCGGCACATCGCAGTTGCAGGTCGTCATTCCCGCCATGCTGGGCGTGCACGCGTTGATCGGGGTGGGCGAAACATTGATCACCGTCGCCGCGCTCGCGTTCATTTTGCAAACCCGCCCCGACCTGCTCGATGACCGGTCTCCGTCGGGACAAGGTTCGCGCGGCTGGGTGGTGGCTGGGGCGGCGATCACGCTGGTTGTTGTGTTGCTGTCCCCGTTCGCCTCCGCCGACCCCGACGGATTGGAACGCGTGGCAGGCGACCTTGGGTTTCTCGCGGCGGGTCAATCTGCCCCATTCGAATTGCTCCCGGATTACACGTTGCCCTTCCTGGGCGAGACTGCGTTCTCGACCATCTTTGCCGGAGCCATCGGCGTGCTGGTTCTGCTCGCGTTGATCATCTTCGCCGGGCGGGCAATGCAGAAGAAAGCGTGAAACTTCCCTCACCCTAGCCCTCTCCCACTGGGAGAGGGAATCTCGACCACCCGTGAAAACAATCGCCAATCGTAAATCTACAATCGTAAATCGCCATGCATTCCGACGCTTTTGACCGCTTCCATCACGGACATAGCCCCCTCCACAGCCTCGACCCGCGGGTGAAGGTGGTGGTGACGCTGGCGTTCATCCTGTCCAATGCGTTGCTCCCCGATGGGGCGTGGATCGCGTTCGGGCTGGCATGGGGGCTGGTGTTGCTTGCGAATCAAATCTCCGGGCTGGGAATCGGATTCACGTTGCGCCGCTCGTTCGTCGCTTTCCCGTTCGCGCTGGCGGCGATCACGGTCTTGTTCTCGATGCACGGCTCACCGCTGGTCTCGTTCCGTTTCTTGATGCAGGACCTGACCGTCACCGACACGGGCGTCCTGCGGTTCGTGAGCATCGTCATCCGTTCGTGGCTGTCGGTGCAAATGGCGATTCTGCTTGTGGCGGTGACCGAGTTCCCGAAGGTCATTCATGCCTTGGGACACCTGCGCGTGCCGACCATCCTGACGGTCATCATTTCGTTCCTCTATCGTTATCTCTTCGTGCTGACCGACGAGGTGATGCGGTTGATGCGGGCGCGGGAAGCGCGTTCCGCGGCAGAGGCAGGCAGAAAGGGCGGAGGAAGCGTGGTGTGGCGGGCGCGCATCGCGGGGAATATGGCGGGTCAATTATTCCTGCGGAGTTACGAGCGCAGTGACCGCGTCTACCATGCGATGCTTTCGCGCGGCTATAAAGGCGAGTTGATGACCATGCATCCGCATCACGTCCACGCCAGCGATTGGCGGATCGGAGCGCTCGCAATCGCTGGCATCGTCGTCGTGCAGATCGTTGGGAGATTTTTATGACAGACATCATCCGCGTGGCGGACTTGCAATTTTCATATCCCGATGGGCACACGGCATTGCGCGGCGTGTCGTTCGCGCTGTGCGAAGGCGACAAGGTCGCGCTGGTGGGACCGAACGGCGCGGGCAAATCCACGTTGATGTTGCAACTCAACGGGATTCTAGAAGGGCGGGGCGAGATCGTGATCGGCGACATGCGCCTCTCGCGCGACAATTTGCCGGTCATCCGCTCGTTGGTGGGACTCGTCTTTCAGAACCCCGACGACCAACTCTTCTCGCCCACCGTGTTCGAGGACGTGGCGTTCGGTCCGTTGCACATGGGACTTTCCGAGGACGAAGTGATCCAACGCGTGGACGCCGCGCTCGATGCGGTGCGGATGGCTTCGTACCGCGACCGCCTCTCTCACCATTTGAGCGTGGGCGAAAAGAAACGGATCGCCATCGCCACCGTGCTTTCGATGCAACCCCGCATTCTGGTTTTAGACGAACCCTCGGCTGGACTCGACCCCCGCGCGCGCCGCACGCTCATCAACCTGTTGCGCGACCTGCCGATCACCATGCTGGTCTCGACCCACGATATGAAACTGGTCGAGGAACTTTTTCCGCGCACGCTCGTGATGGACGAGGGGCGCGTGGTGGCTGACGGCGCGACAAAAGAAATCCTGGCAGACGAGGCGCTATTGACCCGCCACGGGTTGGAGAAGCCGTAGGGGGAGAGGAAATAGTTTGCAAGACCTTCGATTAAGCCTGCGAGGGGTAAGGTTTGCGGATTGGATTATGTCACATCGCTCCAGCCCTCCTAATGAAGCTGGGCAATGGTTGTCAGCAAACTTACCTTTGCCTTAAGAGGATGACATGAGAAAAGTGTTGATAATAATTCTCACTGCACTTGTCATTGCGTTGCCTGCGTGTGGTAATCGCTTGCCGCCAAGCAATCACATTGTTGTAGGATCGAATCGCGCAATTTACGCCATTGACGAGAAAGGAACCGAATTAGCCGTCTCCCCTCCTTTCTCCAAGTATGAAGTGAGTGCCCCCAGTAGTAGAGTTCAGTGGTCTCCAAACCATGAATGGCTAATTTATCAAACCGAGGAAACCGCCGCGCCAGATGATCCTAAAGTATTTATCGTTAGGGCCGATGGTTCAGAAAAGTTTGAATTGACAAACGATGATCATAGAAGTGGGCGAGATCCCGTTTGGTCACCCAATGGAAATCAGATCGCATCTTATTTTTGGGGTGGAAATGACCAAGATGGTATTTATATCGTTGACATGTCGTGTCTCGCCAAAGGGCAAAAATGCACCTTTGATTATCGCTTTATATTAGAAGAGGGCTACTCTCCTTCATGGTCCATTGATGAAAAACAACTCGCTTTTTTGTCGCCTGATAAGCAGGTCTCTGTTGTTTCAATAGAAAATTCAGGAAACATAAAAATAATCTCTCCGAGTGGCGTTGAATGTTATGAATTAGCATGGTCGCCGGTAAATAATGAGATTGCTGCAAGTTGTCATGATTCCAACCCAGGTTCAGGCATCTCATTAATGAATGCTGATGGAAGTAATTTTAGGCGAATTACTTTTAATAATCGCGATATCTTTCCCATCTGGTCTCCGGACGGCACCAAAATAGCATTTATATCGGACAAAAGCAACACTGCCGCGCCTGTGTCTTCTTTTAGTAGCCAAACAACCGCTGTCTTTATTATGAATCAAGATGGTTCTGGTTTGAAACAAATATCTCCTTACGGCAATGAGGATGTTTACTGGATTACTTGGATATCTCCTTAGTGTGGTCATAGACACACCCAAACCGTGAACGCACAGGCCACCAACTACACGCTTGACCTCAATGCTGGCTTGACCCAAGTCCTCAACGACGGGACCAACTAATACCTCTACGGTGTTGGTAGAATATCCCAAGTGAACACGACCACCGAGTACTTCTTGGGCGATGCCCTCGGAAGCGTGCGCCAACTGACCGATGCCAGCGGCGAGATCACCCTCGCCAAGACCTATGCGCCGTATGGCGAGGTGACGTCGAGCGCGGGGAATGGGACGAGTCCCTTTGCGTTCACGGGCGAGCAGGTGGATGTCAGCGGGCTGACCGCAATCTACGCCTACCTCACCCCCACTCCCAACCCGCGCAAACCCGCCAATCGTCAATCGTAAATCGCAAATCGTAAATCGCCAATCGCCAATCTCCCAACACAACCGTAAGGCTCCCCCCATCGCGCCGCTTGCGGGCAACCCTCCCCCGTGATACACTCTTAGCGCAATGCCCAAAAACCTCCTGCTCGTCACCGCCGATGCAAACTTCGCAACGGTGCTTACTCAAGGGCTGGAGCGGGAGGGTCACCGCCTGCACCTCGCCAAATCGAAGGGCGAAGCGGTGGTCCGGGCGGACGAACACGACTGCGGACTCGCCTTTTTAGACGAGACGCTCGGAACGCGCGCCCTTGCGGAGGTCGGCACAGCCCTGCGGGCGCTCAAACCGACCATCAAACTGGTCCTCTTTTCCGACGAGGATACCCCGCCCGCGCTCGACCAACTGCGCCCGTGGACGCTCCTGCGCAAGCCCCATTACCTGCCGGATGTTTTGACCATGCTCAACCAGAACTCCACTCCCCTTTCCAACCCCCTCTCCTCGCCGGCGCGACCGGTGCAAACGGACGACTCCGCGCTCCCGTGGTTGCGCGATGTGAGCAAAGCCGCCCAGCACCTCACCCGCCTCACGCTGGAATCCGCCGCGCAAGCCGCCCTCATCACCCGCGGCAACGCGCTGTGGTCCTACGCCGGCGGGCTTTCACAGGAAGCCGCCAACGAGATCGCCGTCACCGTCACCCGCCGCTGGGAAGGGCAAAAAGGGAGCGACCTCCTGCGCTTCATCCGCCTCGAAGCCACCCGCGCCGAGCACATGCTCTACGCCACCCGCCTCGCCGACGATGTGGTGCTGGCTCTCGTCTTCGACGCGGAAACCCCCTTCAGTACCATCCGCTCGCAGGCGGGCAGGCTGGCTGATTCGCTCGCCCTTTCGGAGGTCGAGGCGGTGGAAACGCCGCCCATGCCGAACCAGCCCTCCGCTTCGTTCGACGCGCCGACCCAGTACCTGGACGAAGGCGCGGATGAGGAAATCCCCTCCATTTCGGATATCCTGTCGGACATCCCCTCCCCCACGCCCGAGCCGAAAGTCTACCCGGTCACGCCGGACCTTCCGTTTGAAACCCGCCCCTCCACCCCGATCAAATCGCATCACTACAGCCGCGAGAGTTCGCCCGCCGTGCGCGTGGATGAATTGCTCGCGCCGAACCAAAACCTCGAGGAGACGGTGGAACACGCGGCGCGCGATTTCAACGCGACCATGCCGTCCAAATCGGCGCCGCGTCCGCAAACGCCGATGCGCCAGCCCATGCCCGGCGAACTGGACGAGACCCGCCCACACTCGATCACCGAGGTGGCGAGCCGCGTGATGCTCGAACCGCTCACGCCCGGCTTGTACAACCTGCCGTATGCCTGTTTGCTGTTGCCGCGCTTCAGTTCGCATTACCTGACCGGCGATATTTCGGACCGGCTCTCGGAATGGTTGC
>CAZGSB010000044.1:0-25048 GCA_964528275.1 uncultured Anaerolinea sp.
ACGCCGCATCCGCCTTTTTCTTCGAACGCGCCCGAATCGCATTTCGGGTTGAGGTGGGAATAAAATTGACCGGTCATTCTTTCCTTTCGTTTTGGTGAAGGCATTTCGCCCAGTATGATTCTTTGGCAACGCGCGCCAAAGGGCAGACCAATTGTTTGCCACAGAGTCACAGAGAAAAAAATAAATCTCTGCGACTCTGTGTCTCTGTGTCTCTGTGACAAGAGAATCAAAAACAGCCAATACAACAGCTCTGAACCACTGTGTTGACTGCAATTACGTTAAGCAGTCCCGCCGCCTCACCAAGTCTTGGTTGGAGGGCGGCGGAAGCCAGATGTTATTCGTGGCGTAATTTAGATGAAGGGCGCGAGCATTTGTTCATTCACACTCGTGCGAGTCGTTGGAATTTCGAACGCTCCTTGTAGAATTTTGTGCAATTGTAACGGGGATTGACGTGCTGTCAATCTTTTGGAGGGAGGAATTTCCGATTCATCTCACGTGGAAATCTGCCTCGCCGACTTTCACTTCGTCTCGCCCTCGGTATCCGAACTCGAGGCGGAGAGCATTTGCGCGATCACGATCGGCAGGAAGGTGATCACCATCACGAACATCGCAACCACGTTCGTTACGGGTCTGTCGCGGGGACGGGTGAGTTGAGAGAAAATCCAAATCGGCAGGGTGGTCTGCTGACCCGCCGTAAACGTCGTCACGATCACTTCGTCGAACGAGAGCGCAAACGCCAGCATGCCGCCCGCCAGCAAGGCGGTGGCGATGTTGGGAAGGATCACATAGCGGAACGTTTGAAACGAGTTTGCGCCCAGGTCCATCGAGGCTTCGATCTGCGATCCCTGCATCCTCCGGAAACGCGCCAGCACATTGTTGTACACCACCACCACGCAGAACGTGGCGTGACCGATCACGATCGTCCAGAACGAGAACGGGATGTCGAACCCGCCGAGGGCAGTGCGCAGGGCGATGCCAGTCACGATACCGGGCAAGGCAATGGGCAACACGAGCAGGAAGGAGATGGATTCCCTGCCGAAGAATTGACTCCGCCAAACCGCCGCCGCGGCAAGCGTCCCGAGGATGAGAGCCGACACCGTCGCCACTGACGCGACTTGCAGGGATAACGTCAACGCGCGCCACAAGTCCACGCGCTGGAAGGCAATCCCAAACCACTTGAAGGTAATGCCTGGGAGAGGGAAGGTGTAGGTAGTCTCGTCAGGAGTGAGGGTGTACAGGAAGATGATCAGAATTGGCACGTGCAAAAAGAGCAATCCACCGAGTGCGGCGATTTTCAATCCCCACGAGGCTTTCGGACCCGAAGATGTGTTAGAGGGCATCGAAGGCTCCAAGTCTGCGGGCGATCAGCAGGTAGACGATCATGATGACAATCGGTCCCATGGTCATCGCCGCGGCAAGCGGGACGTTGCCTCCCGTACCCTGATAGGAATACACCGCCATGCCGATGAAAAATTTCGAATTGCCGAGCGCGATCGGGGCGATAAAGTCGCCGAGGGTCAACGAAAAGGTGAAGATCGAACCCGCCACCACGCCGGGGAACGCCAGCGGCAGGATCACCGTGCGGAAGGTTTGCAGAGGTTTTGCGCCAAGATCACTGGATGCTTCGAGCAGGGATTTCGGCACGCGCTCCAGCGAGGTCTGGATCGGCAGGATCATGTACGGAAGCCAGATATACACAAAGACAATGAACAACCCGATGGGCGAAAGCGCCAGCGAGGAACCGCCGATGGATTCAAAACTGAGCAACCAGTTCAACACGCCGTCGAGCCGCAGGAGATTGATAAACCACGAAAGGATGCCCTCCTGTGCGAGAATCAATTTCCACGAGTACACCCGCACGAGATAACTCGACCAAAGGGGGATCGTCACGGCGATGATCAACCACGTCTTCAAACGCGGCGAGGCGAACTTGGCGATGTAATATGCCAGCGGAAAGGCGATCATCACGTCCACCAATGTCACCGCCGCCGCCATCATGGTCGTGCGTTTAAAGATGTCGAGGTTGGCAGGCTCGAAGAGTTGAGCGTACGTCGAGAGCGTAAACTTACGCACGATCAACCCGGTGAACTCCTCGAGATAATAAAAACTGTAAACCAGCAGGTTGAACAACGAGCCAAGGTACACGACAAGCATGTACAGCATGGGCGGACCCAGCAACAACGCCAGCACCAGGCGCGGACGATGATACAAATATGTGGAAGCGCGGTCGAGCATCGGTTCAGCCTCCCACCACGTTGATGTGGTCTTTATGCCAGAGCAGGCGCACCTTCTGCCCGCGCGCCTGCAACACATCCATCGAGGTCGTCTTCAAATTCTGTTCCACCACCACCAGGTCGATGCCGCCCTCGGCTTCCACGAGATAGCGCGTGAACAACCCAAGATACACCACATCGCGCACCATCCCCTCCAGCGATAACATGCCCGCTTCCGGCTGGGTGTTGACGTTGCCGAGATGGATCTTCTCGGGGCGGACGGAAAACATCCTCTCCAACCCAGTCAACTGCCTGGCGACTTCGCCGCTGATCAAATTGGATGTGCCGACAAACCCCGCGACGAACGGCGAAGCGGGTCTTTCGTAGATTTCGGCTGGTGTGCCCACCTGGACGATTCTCCCCTCGTTGAAGACAGCGATGCGGTCGCTCATCGTCAACGCCTCCTCTTGGTCGTGCGTGACGAAGATGAAGGTGATCCCCACCCGCTGTTGGATGGCTTTGAGTTCCACCTGCATCTGCTGGCGCAATTTCAAATCCAGCGCGCCGAGCGGTTCATCGAGCAACAACACTTTGGGATGGTTGATCAGCGCGCGCGCAAGCGCAACACGCTGGCGCTGTCCGCCGGAGAGTTGCGAGGGCTTGCGCCTGCCAAAGCCCGGCAGGCGCACCAGCTCCAACATTTCATCGGCGCGGCGTATCCGTTCCGCTTTCTTCACCTTCTTGACCATGAGCCCGTAGGCGATATTGTCCGCCACGTTCATGTGCGGGAACAGGGCGTAATCCTGAAAGACCGTGTTCACATCCCGTTCGTACGGCGGCAGGTCAGAGACATCCTGCCCATACAAAAAAATATGACCCGAGGTCGGGCGGTCGAAGCCGGCGATCATCCGCAAGCAGGTGGTCTTCCCCGAACCGGAAGGACCCAGCATCGAAAAGAATTCGCCGTCTCGCACTTCAAGGTCCACCAGGTTGACCGCTTTCACATCGCCGAAGTGGCGGCTGACCTGGTCGAACCGGATGGCAGGTGTTGAGGGATTGGTCATGAATTATAGGCTCATTTGCAGTTGTCACCCTGAGCGACAGCGAAGGGTCTCTACGATAATCTCAGAGATTCTCACCTGCACTTGCGTGCGGTGCAAGTGTCGCTTCGCTCAGAATGACAAACATATAGATAAAGAACCTCAGGCGGGATTTGTCCCCGCCTGAGGTTGATCGAACACAGCACGAACTAACGACCGCCGATCACAGCCACGTAATTCGTGACCCATTCATGGTACGGCACGCATTCCGTCGCGGCATCATCGTCGCCGCAGTCGGAGGTGGGGGTGCGCCACCATTGGATCTTGTCGAAATCGTTCAAGCCGTTGTTTGCACAGCCATCCGCGCCGAGCAACTCATTGCCATCGCAGGCATCGAGGCGCACCGGGATGTTCTGGAACCAGGCGGCAAGGTCGCCCTGCACTTTGGGATCGAGCGAGTGCTCCATCCACATGTAGGCGCAGTTGGGGTGTGCGGCATCCACGTGAAGCATGGTGGAATCCGCCCAGCCGGTCGCGCCTTCCTTCGGAACGACCTTGTCGATCGGCGCGCCGCCGAACTTCAACAGGTTCGCCTGGAAGGGCCACGAACCGGAAGCGGCGACACCTTCGTTGGTGAAGTCGTCCATCTGGATGAACGCATCGTGCCAGTAACGGTTGATCAACCCGCGCTGTTGGCGCAGCAGGTCAATCGCCGCATTGAACTGGTCGCGGTTCAACGCATACGGGTCGGTGATGCCGAGTTCAGGGCGGGTGCTCTTCAGGTACAGCGCGGCATCCGCCACATAGATCGGACCATCGTACGCCTGAATACGTCCCTTGTTCGATTCACCATCGGGCAAGGTGGTCTCCTCGAACACAACACTCCAGCTATCGGGGGCTTCGCCGGCGAAGATCTCGGTGTTGTACATCAGGATGTTCTGGCCCGAGGAGTATGGCACGCCATAATGCTTGCCATCCACGGTATGCCACGGGGCGTTCTGCAGGCGTTCGTCGATCTCGCCGTAGGAGGGGATCAGGGCGATGTTGATCTCCTGCACCCGTCCGCCGGAGATCAGGCGGTTCGAGGCATCGCCGGATGCCGTAACGAGATCGAACCCACCTTCGTTCATCAACGCTACCATTTCATCGGAGGTCGCCGCGACCTTGTTGGTGACCATACAACCGGTTGCTTCCTCGAACTTGGTCACCCAGTCGTACGCCGGGTCGGTTTCGCCGCGCTCGATATAACCCGCCCAGGAAATGATGGACAACGCGCCTTCGCCTTCACCGATGGACTGCAACGGACCGCCCGCCCCACCGCCGCCGCCAGCCGCGCCGCCGCAGGCGGAAAGCACGAGACTGATAAGCATCAGGGTACTGCTCAACACAAACCACTTGGACTTCATTTCTCTCTCCTTAGTTGATTTTTTGGGATTGAAATTTCGCACTGGGAAACTGTTGACCATTAACCCCTGAATGCCACCTCCTTCCGTAAGATACCAGTAGGAACACCGGACGCGCCGTGAAGATGTGCCATACCCGATTATATGAAAGGGTCTGATAAAAAGTCAATTGAAAAATTCCGAATGGGAGTAGGTCGCTTCGCCCCTCCCGTGCGGCTGGTTCCGTCTGGACGCGTTCCCTACCCCGCCAGCGCCAACGTCACCAGCGCGCGGAAACCGCGATAGACCGTGACCATATCCTGCCCTGCCAACGAGACGCGGGTCGCTTCACGGCGTGAACCGGGCAGAAGGGCGGCGCGATCCGCCATATCCGAGGTGAAGAACTCCACGGTGACGCGCATCGGCGCGTCCAGCACGATCATATCCGGCGCGTCACCGTTCGACAGGCGGTTGACTGCCCGCGCCGATGCGGTGTAGAGCAGTTCATGAGTCGTTTCAGGCGGCGGGCATTCCGCCGCGTAGCGCCCGGTGGCGATTTTGACGATGGCTTTTTCCACATCACCGACCAGCGCTTCGACTTCGGCGCAGGCGGTCTGGTCGCCGCTGACCATGATGACCGGCACACCGAAGTGACCCGCCACTGCCGCGTTCAGTCCATATTCGCCGGTGAGCATGTCGTTGAGCCAGAGGTTGACCACGGTGCGCGATGACCACGTGTGATCGAGAACGGCGTTCAGCATGCCGTTGCGCGCGTGATAACCGACGAACATCACGCCATCAACCGTTTCGTCAATCCCCTGCATCATCGAAAGCGGAGAGGGCGAGCCGGTGTTCAATTTCGCGCGCGGGTCGAGTTCCTCGACGAGGATGTTCGAACCGTTCCAATGCCCGTCCGCCACGATGACTTCGTCTGCGCCCGCTTCGAACGCGCCGCGGATCGCCGCGTTCACATCCTGCGTCATTGCCCGGCGAAAGCGCGCGTACTCGGCATGCCCCGGCGTGACCTGGTCCCACGTGGTGACGCCTGTGACGCCTTCCATGTCTGTGGCAATGAGGATTTTCATACTGTCATCCTGCTGGTCAAGTAGTCCTGCTGCTGAGCGGAGGGCGAAGCCCGCAGTCGAAGCAGCGCGGGACGTATCGAGACCAGATTAAGTATTATGGTTACACGGTGGTTTCGATACGTGGCGCCAAAGAACAGCGCCACTACTCAACCACCAATACATACATCATTTTATTGAAACCCATCGCTCAACCAATTTGCCGAGGAGCGGATAACGATAGTCATCCCCTTTGAGCACACGGTATCCCGCCCACTGACCGGTGATGTGAAAGAGCGGGATGACCAGCACCATCAACAACGCGATCAGCATGGAACCCAGCAGGAACACAAGCCCGACAATGTTCGCCGACGAGTCCATGGCGGCCACTTCGCCGAAGCCGCTCAGCACGATAAAACCGAGGAAGCCGAACATGTACACCGCCCCCGCCCCAAGTGAAAACAAGGTGACCAACCCTTGAAACACAACGGTTTGAACAGATTGAAATTTTAAAAAGGAACTGCGTTTCGCCTGCATGATCCACGCAATGATGGGTGGAAGTATCCCCCACAATTGAATGATGACCGCAAAGTGCCCCATCGCCGCCACCCAGCGGTCTTCGTGATCTTCGTTGAGCCAGTCATCATTTTCAGGCGCGTACTCCAGATACGTTGCCAGCCGCTTTCCGAGGATCGGGTAGCGGAAATCTTTTCCCAGTCCGCACGAAATGGCGGCAACCACGGGAAGAAGCAGATAGACTCCGAGGGAACCGAAAACCATTAGCACCAGTACGATGTCGAAGCCGATGATCGAGGCAACGAGAATATCTTCGTTCCCGTCACCCACCGCAGTGAGAACAACCAACATCACAATCACGATGATCACAAGAAACAACAGGTAGCCCAAAACCCAGATCGTATACCCCAGCGATTGATACCCCAATGCCTGCAAACTGTGAAACGCAACGTACTTCGATTTGCGCCGTTGCTCCGACCAGCCGATGACCGGCAGGAGCAGCCCCATGCCGAACGCCAGCGCGGAGAGGTGCGCCAGCACCGCCCAAATCCGTTCTTCGGTGGAGGGAGTTGCCTTCATGGTGCGATTGTATCCGAGGCTTGAGTTTATACGTTCAAATATGGCTTTGCCATCAACAACGCCGCCAGCGACTTGGCATCCGGCATCTCGCCGCGTTCCGCCATGGCGAGGGCTTGCTTCACCGGGTATTTTTCCACCGAGAGGAATTCGTCTTCATCGGCTTCGAGCGGGTTGGGCTTCAGGTCGGTGGCGAGATACACTTCCATGAATTCGGAGGAGTAGCCGGGGGCGAGGAAGAACTCACCCACTTTCTGCAACGTACCCGCCTCCATGCCCGTCTCTTCGCGGATCTCGCGCGCGGCGCACGCTTCGTACGGCTCATCGCCGTCGCGTGTGCCCGCCGGGAGTTCGAGCAGGGACGTTGCCGCGGCGTGGCGGTATTGCCGCACAAAATACATGTCGCCGTGTTCGTCCACCGGGATGACGATCACCGAACCGCCATGTTCGATGATCTCGAATTTCGTCTCGCGCCCGTCGGGCGTTTTCAAATAATCGCGGCGGATGCGAAAGACCCGACCTTGCAACAGGGTTTCCGATTTGATCAATTCAAAAGGTGTCATGCCTTCCTGCCTTCATGGTTTTTCCCATTATAAAATAAAAGCCCGAGCGATCGCCCGGGCTTTTCGTGTGTTGATCCTGTTTACGGAATGTTCAAACTCTGACCGACGTTCAAGGTCGAACCGAGCGACAACCCGCTGTTGGCGCCGACGATGGACTCCGGCGTCACATCGCCGAACTTGCACGCCACACCGTAGACGGTGTTATCGGCATTGCCGGTCACCACGTAGGTACCGGGATGCGTGCGCAACGAACGCGGACCCAGGTCCGCGACAGACCACGCGGGTCCGGAGGGGATGGTCAGCACCAAGCCTGCGTAGTAAATATCCGGGCTGGTGAGGTTGCTCGCGGCGAGCAGGGCATCCGGGTCGACGCCGTAGCGGCGCGCGATGCAGAAGGGGAACTCTTCACTTTTGAGGGTATACGTGGGGGGAAGCGGACCCGATGGAATTGGGGATTGAGGCGTGCTGGTCGGTCCGCTGGGGAGGGCGAGGGTCGCAGTCGGTGTGGCGGTCGGGTTTGTGGACGGCAGTTGCACGAACGGCGTCAAGGTGGTGGTCGGGTTTGTTCCGCCCGGCGTGGCTGTGTTCAACAGGTTCGGGTCGATGCCCTGCGCGGTTTGCGTGGTTGCCTGTTGCACGCCGCCCAGACCGGTGGGGCTGGCGATCGGCGTGCCCAATTCTTCGAATAAATTACTGGTATCGACCAACGTGTTCGTGACCGCGACCGGCGTCGAATACGGTTGCTGGCATGCGGTGATCAACATGGCAGACACCGCAAGTATGGAGGCGCCCCATGCGCCTCGCTTGAATCTCAACATAATCGTCTCCTGAATTTCAGAACAAAGTTTCGAGGATGGTAGCACATCCATGAGGGCGCGTCAAGTTGGGAGGTGGTGAATTGGTTGGAGGCGTGGAGGGTCAACTTTGCACCGCAAAAATATTTATGGCGTGTTCCTTCCCGGCAAACACAACGTCGCCGAGGTCCTCCGCCTGGAAGTTTCCGGTCAACCCATCGCGCGTGAAGCGGTCGATCAGCACCGGTCGCTGCGCGGTTTTGGTATGTTTTTCGATGCGCGCCGCAATGTTGACCGTATCCCCCACACAGGTGTAGGTGGCGCGGTGCTGTGTGCCGGTGTAACCGGCAATCACCTGCCCGGTCGCGATGCCGATGCCGATATTGATCTGCCCCTTGCCCTGCACGGCGCGCTGTTCATTGAAGGCGGCGAGCAATTCGATCATTTCGAGCGCGGCGCGCACGGCGTGGTCGCGATGGTCTTCGTGAAAGACCGGCGCCCCGAAGATGGCCATCATGCCGTCGCCTTCCATCTGGTTCACCATGCCTCCGTTGGCGGTGATCGCATCGAACATCAGCGCAAAATAATTATTGAGCAGTTCGATGGTATCGGTCGGCTCCTGTTTTTCACTGAGCGAGGTGAACGAGCGGATGTCGGCGAACATCACCGACGCCGTGACGTATTTGCCCCCCAGCGAAAACCCGTCGCGCAGGAGTTGCTCCGCCACTTCGGGCGTGGCGAAGGTGCGGAACAATTTCCTCTGCTGGTCGCGCAACCGTTTCTTCTCGAGGCTGGCATTCACGCGCGCCCGCAAGAGGATCGGGTTGAGCGGCTTGACGAGGTAATCCTCCGCGCCCATCTCGATGCACTTCACCACGCGGTCAAGTTCATCGGAAGCCGAAGTCATCACCACCGGCAATTCGCGCAGTTCGCTGTCCTTCAACAGGGCTTCGAGCACTTCAAAGCCGTTCATCACCGGCATGTCGATATCGAGCAGGATCACATCGTACGGGCGTTCGCGCAACATCTCCATAGCGATCTTGCCGTTCTCCGCCGTGGATACGTGATGCCCGTTCTGCTCGAGCGCGTGGGTGAGCAACAGGCGGTTGACGCGGTTATCGTCCACGATCAACATGCGACCGGGTTCGTGCGATACGTTCATGATTTTAACCCTCGCAGTTCGTCGCACGCGGAGTCCAACGCTTCCTTCAGGACGTTCAGCCTGGCTCCCGTTTCCTTCAGCCGGTCCTCCCGCCCCAGGGTTTCGAGTTCCTTCGCCAACTCCGCGAGTTGGGTCGCGCCGAACGTCGCGGCATTGGACTTCAACGAATGCGCGGCGCGGCGAAACGTATCGGCATTACCCGCTTCCTGCGCCGACCGCAACTCGTCGAACAGGCGCGGCGCATCTTCGAGGAAGGTGTCGATCAACTCATTGATGAAATCGGCGCCGGAGATCTGCTTGAGTTCATCGAACGTGGTTTTGTCTATGGCGGGCATGAAATTCTCCATTCAATTTGTAGGGGCGGCGTCCCCCGCCGCCCAGGGCAGGGTGACCCTGCCCCTGCACATTTTTACCCCACCCTCAGCAACGCGTCCACCAGTTCGTTGACGCGGATCGGCTTGGAGATGTAATCGTCCATGCCGGCGGCGAGGCACAGTTCGCGATCGCCCTGCATGGCGTTGGCGGTCATGGCAACGATGCGGGGCTGGGTGAACCCAGGCAACACACGGATCTTCCGCGTCGCCTCCAAGCCGTCCAGTTCGGGCATTTGCACGTCCATGAAAATCACATCGTAAGGCTGGCGGGTGATGGATTCGATGGCTTCGAGTCCGTTCGAGGCAAGGTCGGCGCGATAGCCCATCTGCTCCAGCATGCGGATGGCAAGTTTCTGGTTGACGGCGTTATCCTCCGCTATGAGGATGCGCAGGGGGTGGCGCGCCGCCAGTTCGGGGTCGAAGACGTTGGTCTTTGGGGCGGTCGGGACGGCGCGCCGGCCCGGGTCGAAGATGCCAGCCAGCACGTCGAACAGAAGCGAGGGTTTGAGAGGCTTGGCGAGGAAGGCATTGAAGAGTCCCCGGTTATCTCCCAATTCGTTTTGCGCCATCGAAGAAAAGAGGAGCAAGGGCACGGCGGCGTTGAGTTTGCGGATCTCGCCGGCAAGCATGGCTCCATCCATCTCAGGCATGAACATGTCGAGCACGAACAGGTCGAACGTTTCACCGGCTTTGATTTTTTCGAGCGCCTCGCGTGGGAACTCGATGTCCTGCGCGAGCATGCCCCAGGTTTCCACCTGCAAGCGGAAGATGCGCCGGTTGGTGGCGTTGTCGTCCACGATGAGCACGCGTTTGCCTTCGAGGAGGTGCCGGTCCTGCGGCGAGGTTGTCACGGGTATGGTCTCTGCCGGTTCAGCCATCATGGTGAAATGGAACGCGGCGCCCCTGCCCGGCACGCCTTCGCTTTCCACCCAGACTTCGCCGCCCATCAACTCGACCAGCCGCTTGCTGATCGCCAGCCCCAACCCCGTGCCGCCGTATTTGCGGGTGGTGGAGGCATCCACCTGCGAGAACGATTCGAACAGGCGGTTCATGCGGTCTTGCGGAATGCCAATGCCGGTATCGCGGACAGAGAATTGCAGAGTTTGGGAGGTTCCAGCGTCTCCAATTTTCTTTACGGACACCACGACCTCTCCGCTTTCGGTAAACTTCACCGCGTTGCCCAGCAAGTTCAAGAGGATCTGGCGCAGGCGCGTCACATCGCCAGAGATGGCTTTCGGCACATCGTCTTCGATCAGGCAGGCGAGGTCGAGGTGGTGTTCCGCGGCACGCGTGACCACCAGGTCGAGCGCGCTCTCGATGCATTCGCGCAAATTGAACGGCTGGCTCTCCAGTTCCATCTTCCCTGATTCGATCTTGCTGAAATCGAGGATGTCGTTGATGATGGTGAGCAGGGTTTCACCGCTGGCGCGAATCACCTCGGCAAAATCGCGCTGTTGGTTGGTGAGTTCGGTGCCGAGCAATAACCCGGTCATGCCGATGATGCCGTTCATCGGCGTGCGGATCTCGTGACTCATGCTGGCAAGAAAGACGCTCTTTGCCGCGTTCGCCGCTTCGGCATCCTGGCGGGCGCGGTTGGCTTCCTCGGTGCGATCCTCCACCATGTGCTCTAGGTTATGGCTGTATTCTTCAAGCATGCGTGAGGCGCGTTTGCGTTCGGTGATGTCGCGCAGGATGCCCTGATAGGCAAGCGGAGTCCCATCCTCCGCGCGGCGCAGGGTGGCGGTGAGCAGGCATTCCATCACCGTGCCATCTTTGCGCGCGAGGTTCACTTCAAAATCGCGCACCGAGCCCTGCCCGCCGATCAGCGCCTGGAACCCGGCAAACTGTTCCGCGTTCACGCCGATATCCGCCAGGCTGAGTTCCAACATCTCCTCGCGCGTATACCCGAACAGGTCGAGCGTTGCCTGGTTGATATCCACAATGACCGCATCGACCGTCATGACAAAGATCGCGTCGCGCGAATCCTCGAACAGCGTGCGGTATTTTTCCTCGTTGGTCTTGATATCGAAGTACAGCCGCGCGTTGTCGATGGAGATCGCCGCCTGTGAAGCCAGCACGCGAATCACCTCCAACCGGTCCGGTGTGAAGGCGCTGGCGGTCAGGTTGTTCTCCAGATACAACAGCCCCGAGAGTTTGCCCTGGTTCAACATCGGCATGCATAACACCGACTTGGGCTTGTTCGCAATGATGTATGGGTCGCGCGCGAACTGCCCGCTCTGTGCCGCATCGTCGAGCACGATATTTTCCTGCGTGCGGGCGACATAACTGAAAACGGAGAGCGGCAACCCCTGCGGATGAACGTCTGCCTGCGGCAGGACTTCGACATTGCCCCTCGCCCCCTGCGCTTCGATCATCCACGTGCCGGCCTGTTCGCCCAACAGCCAGCCTTTCTCAGCCCCGGCGTTTTCGATCACGATCTCGAGCAGGGACGCCAGCAATTTGTTCAACACGATCTCGCTGGATAACGCCTGCGTGGCTTTGAGGACACTCGAAAAGTCGATGGCAGTGGCGCCATCGGAACTGGTCGATGTTGTGGTCACGGAAGATTCGCGCGAGATGCCGGAGTCTGATTTTATAAAAAGGGTCGTGTACTTCTCCTCGAGGTGTTTCACCTTGGCTTCCGCCCCCCACTCCCGGTAGGTGCGATGCGCCTGGCGGAGGTAATACTCCGCAAGTTCGTCCCTGCCCTGCTCAAGATAAAACCTGCCCGCCAGTTCCTGGGCAAGCGCCTCTTCGTTCAGAAATTGATTCTTTTGCGCAAGCCGGATCGCTTCATCGTACAACTCACGCGCCGCGGCAACCTTTCCCTGCGCGCGCGCAAGTTCGGCTTCCACCAGCAGTGATTTGTGCTGGTGGTTTTCCGGGGCATAGATTGCCCATGTCCGTAATTTTTTTTGATGCCCGTTGATGATCTTCAGCCACGACCTTCTTTCACGCGGAGAAGCATCCTTCCACAATGCCAGCCGAATGAGCGAATCATAAAAAGGATAGAGATACGTGGGGAGCGACCCCGTGGAACCGTCAAGATATTTCTTAGCCAGCGGTGAAAATTCCAGGGCAGTGGCATAGCGCTCAAACAGATAGTTGAACACCAGGGGATGCAGGTAGGTGATTTCGATCATACTGCGATCGTTGGCAGCGAGGATGTGTTCCAACATCGCCTCGGCATCATAACTTGTCCCCACGATGCGGCAGGGATCCTCCGACCGCCCCATCAGGTTCAACATGCTCTGGTGGTAGAACTTTTGGTAATTCAACACCGACATTTGCTTCATTTCGCGGATTTCTTGAATGTATCGCGCGGCTTCCGCTTCCAGTTCGGGCAACTTGCATCCCGCCCAGAGCGCATGATAACAATAGATGAGCGCGCTGTTGCTTGCCTGCTGATAATCGCCCACCAGCGAGCGGCTGGCATTGTAGGAATCAAGCAATAAGGGAAGCGTGTTACGGAGCGGCTCGGTCCAATGTTGAAGGACCGTGGCGTGCAACCCCTTGGCGGCAAACCGTTCCTTCTCCAAACCGACCTTCTCAGCCACAAGCAGGGATACTCTGCCGAATTCGCTCCCTTTCCGATAATCGCCTGCCACAACGGTCAGCAGGAAGCCAAACCCGACATACGCGTAGGCGGAAAGGGAACTGTTCCCGTGTTGCAAGGACAACTCCACGACTTTCATCAGGAGCAACGGGACCAGAGAGGGGGAATGACTGTACGCGGGCGGCACAAGGATGCGAACGATTCCATGGATTCGTTCGACCAGCGGGTTCTCCAGCAACGGCAGGTTGACGAGGTCGTCCATGGACCTTCTGGAGAGGAGCCAGCGAGTCTTGAGGAACGCCGCCAGGATCTGCAAGGTGCCGGGGTTGTGAGGCAGGTCGATGTTCAGTTGTCGTAACGCATCCAAACCAGCCTGCACCGCGAGGTTGCGCTCATTGTTCGCAATAAATGCATACATATTGATTTCGTACACGCGCGATTTGTCGAGGCCGGGTCGCGCATGCTGGAACAACACGTCAAGTATTTTTTCTTTTTCCGATACATCGTCGTTGAGGTACGCCGATTCGGCGCAGGCGGTGAACAGGTTGAAGGCAAGGGCATAGTATGCCTCCCAATAGCCGGGGATCTCCTGAAGCAGGGCTATCCCTTTCTTCAAATAACTCAACGACGCTTCGTGCGCGGCGGTCGCCTGCGCTTTTTGACCCGCCAGCAGGTTGATCTTTACCAGCTCCAGGCGGTCCTCGGTGGTGCGGACCATGCCCGCGCCGAGGTTCAAATGATTCGTCAGCGCGAAGATGATCTGTTCGCGCCCGGCTTCGGAACGACCTTGAAGCAAGCGTTGTCCGATCTGCCAATGGAAGGATTGTCGTTCGGCATCCGGCATGGATTCGTAAATCCCCTGCTGGATGCCGACATGCGAGAAGGAATAGCGGACTTCGGTCTCGGTTTCTGACTGTTCGGCAAGCACATAGTTTTGGGTAAGCGGCACGATCACGCCGGAGGCGAGGGAATGCCGAAGGAGGGAGGCAGTTTCAGGCTGGGAATGATGCGAGAGCGCGGCGAGGGTCGCGAGGTCGAATTCGTATCCGATACACGCGGCGGATTCCAGCAGACGGATCGTATCGGCGGGCATTTCCGCGATGCGGGCGGACATCACGTCGAGCACATTGTCGGTCAACTGGCGCGTCTGAATCCGATGGATGTCCCACACCCAGCGGCCGTGCTCAAAATCGAAATGGATCAGGTCGTCGTTGTGGGCGCCGCGCAGAAATTCGTTGACGAAGAACGGGTTGCCGCCTGTTTTTGATTGCGTGACGAGGGCGAGGGATGCCGATTCTTCGGGGGAACAGTTCAGCGACTGTGCCAGCAGGCGGTTCAGGTCGCCCAGTTCCAACGGGGCGAGTTCGATCCGTGTAACGGTGTTCCCTTCTTCGAGGAATTTCTGTAACGACCCGTGCAGGGGATGATCCGAGGCGATCTCGTGCCCGCGCACCGTGGCGATGATCAACAGATGATGCAGGTTCGACGATGCCGCAAACCGTTGCAGGAACGAACCGGAGGCGGCATCCGCCCATTGCAGGTCGTCAAAGAACAGGACCAGCGGACGCTCGGGAGTTAAAAATGATTCAAGAAAATTTTGCAGGGTGAGGTTGAACCGGTTCTGTTCCTCCTCCGCGGAAAGTGGTTGAAGAGGCGGTTGTTTCCCCAGGACATGGATCGCCTCCGGGATCAGGTTGACGACCACCTGCCCGTTCACGCCGATCGCTTCGAGAATCCGTTGGCGCGTGATCGCCAGACTCGCTTCGCTTTCGGAGAGGAGTTGTTGAATCAACGAGCGCAACGCCTCCACCAACCCGGAGTACGGCGTCTGATACTGCGAGCGAACGAATTTCCCTCCGATGAACATGCCGCTTTGCCGCGCAACGGGGATCTGCAATTCATTGACGAGGCTGGTCTTGCCCATGCCCGCCTCGCCCGAGACCAAAACGATTTCGGAAGCGCCCTGTCGCGCTTTTTCAAAGGCGGATAGCAACCGTTGGATCTCCGCCTCGCGCCCGAACAACCTTTGCGATACCTGGAACCGTTCCGACACATCCCTTTGTCCGAGGGGGAATTCCTGAATCGCCTGCCCTGCCTGCCATTGTGCCTGGCACTCGCTCAGGTCGCTTTTCAACCCGAAGGCGGACTGATAGCGGTCCGTGGCGTTCTTCGCAAGCAATTTCATGATGATATTCGAAAGCGCCGCGGGGATTTCCGGGTTCGCTTCATGCAAAGCGACGGGCTGTTTTGCCAAATGGCTGTGGATGAGGGACAGCGGGTCGGTTTCTTCGAAGGGAAGTTTCCCGCACAGGAGTTCATAAAATGTGACGCCGAGTGAGTAGAAATCCGTGCGGTAATCCACGGGGCGGTTGATGCGCCCAGTTTGCTCGGGTGAGATATAGGCGATGGTCCCTTCGATGACGTTGATATTCACCTGCGCAACGGTTTCACGCGGCAACAGGGTGGAAAGCCCGAAATCGATGATCTTCGCCACCCCGCTTTCCGGGTTATAGAGGATGTTCGAGGGGTTGATATCCTTGTGAATGATCTGGCGGATGTGGACCTGACCGAGCGCCTCCGCGATTTGGATCGCCAAGTGGAGGAACTCGGTCACACTCCAGGTGGGTTTGCCCAGCCGGTCGAGCGAGTCGCCTCCCACATCCTCCATGACGATCGCGGGCGTGGTGGTGTTCTCGAATTCATACACCTTCACCACGCCATCGATCCCAGACGACCCATCGAGCCCGGGGTTCAGGGAGGCGTCGATCTCGAACTCGCGTCGAAAGCGCGCCAACTGGTCGGTTGTAATGTTCTGCCCATGGATTGTCTTTACCACCACAGGCGCATCATCAGACCGGCGCGTCGCTCGATACACCCGCGAACGACTGCTGGTATGCAGGGTCTCTTTGATCGCGTATCCTGTGAGTTCACTCATGCATCACCTGTCTCGAATCAACCTGGGCTGTCACTCTGTGGGCAACCCATCGTCCGTGTGATGACCCGGGGTTTTCCACATCTTGTCGCCCTGCATGGCATATTTGATCAGCTCATACATGACAAAGTTTTCCCAAATAAACGGCGGATACCCTCCAAAGCCCGCCAGCGGCATCGAATCGTCCTTGATCGGATAATATCCAAAACTCAGGTCGATCCAGAATTGGTTGAGGGTATAGTCCCAGACCAGCCCGCCCGCCCTCACCGCCTCGGCATTAAACGATTCCCAGACCACGCCGCAGAACAAGCCCGCCACCAGTAACTGCCAAAGCGACTTGGCGTTTCCCATTTCCAGCTGGCGAAAAATGGAGATGCGCGGGATATTCAAGAGGTAGGTGATGGGTTCAACGAGGAAGATGAACCCCAGCCAGATGCACGGGATGAGCATGTTCGCCCAGTAATCGGACATCAACAACGGGATGCTGATGCTCGCGACCCCGAAGATGAACGAAAATGCCAGTTTGAAGGGGGTCATCTTGACGTGCACGGGCTTCACATTTTTGAACATGTTGAACGTGGCGAAAAAATCCCAGGTGCGGAACAGGGCGGGGATGATCGTCCCGTATGCCCAGGCGCCGAGAAATTCCCGCACCCCAAGAGGTGGAACATTGGCGTAATGCCATGTCCGCGTTTTGAAATTGATCACCTCGAACATGGACCACAGCAGGATCGAAATCAGGAACAGCATGGGGAATTCGCGGCGTCGTTCGATGAAGTAGGAGTCGCCGTGCCGTTGCCAGATCCACCCATCCACGAACAGGATGTAGCCAGTCCACATGATGGGGGTGAATGCCAGCGCCAGCGGATGGTCGCCCGGCGTGAGCAGGATCTCGGCGGTGATCATGATCGCCAAGCCAAGCCAGCCGAACCACGGCATCCAGCGCTTCCGGGAGAGTGGGCTCGCGATTCCCCAAACGGGGTGGCTGATCCATCCGCCGGCGGACATTTCCTGCGGTGCGATCTGGGCTTCCTGCGATTTTATCGTCTTCTTTGATCTTACGGTCTTCTTTTTGGTAGCCATTGCATTTCTCCTCTTTTGTTATTTCACAGGGACACAGCGACGCTGTGTCCTACCGCATTCACAATCAACTTCTCTTCAGCGCCTGCACGAGTTCCTCCACGCGGATCGGCTTGGAAATGTAATCCGCCATGCCAGCGGCGAGGCACATCTCCCGGTCGCCTTCGAGCGCGTTGGCGGTCAGCCCGATGATACGCGGGTGGTTTTCGGTCCATTTTTCCAGGATCTGGCGCGTCGCCTCCAGCCCGTCCATCTCGGGCATTTGCACGTCCATCAAAACCACATCGTATTTCTGGCGCGCCACAGACTCCACTGCTTCTAACCCGTTGGATGCCACATCGGCACGGTATCCCATCTGTTCGAGCAACCTCAACGCCAGTTTCTGGTTCACCGCATTGTCCTCGGCGAGGAGGATCTTGAGGGGGTGGCGCGAAGCAAATTCAGGGTCGAGCCGGAAGCGTTCAGCGGTGGAGACCTTCCGCTCCGCCGTTTTGACATCCATAAACAGGCTGGCAAGCGTATCGAACAAATGCGACTGTTTGATCGGTTTGGTGAGGTACGCGGCAAACAGACTTGCGTGCGCGTCCACCCCCGCTTCGCGCCGACCGAGCGAGCTGAACAGAACGAGTGGAAATGTTGCCCCTCCCACGCGGATGCGCTCCGCCAGTTCGACGCCATCCATCTCCGGCATATGCATATCAAGGATCGCAAGATCGAACCGTTCCCCCTTCTGAATCCAGCGCAGGGCTTCGGCTGGCGATTCGGTCTCTCGCGGGATCATGCCCCACTTGGAGGTTTGCGCGTGCAAAATTCTTCGATTGGTGGCGTTGTCGTCCACGATGAGGACGCGCCGGTCTTTCAACTCCGATTGCACACCGAGGTATGCGCGCGTCGCGCCGTCGCGTAGTTCCGCCATGGGCGCGCGGATGGTGAACGAGAATGTCGCGCCTTTGCCCAGCCCATCACTCTCCACCCACATCGTGCCGCCCATCATCTCGGCGAGACGTTTGCTGATCGCGAGCCCCAATCCTGTGCCGCCGTATTTTCTCGTCGTGGAGGAATCGGCTTGCGAGAACGATTGAAAGAGGCGACTCATACCTTCGTGCGAGAGACCGATGCCCGTGTCGCGAACCTTGAAAGTGAGATCAACGTTTTTCTTCGCAACAGGCTTCGCGCTTAAATTGAGAACGACCTCACCCCTCTCAGTAAATTTGACCGCGTTGCTGAACAGGTTGAGCAATATCTGCCGCAGACGTGTGACGTCGCCCGAAATCGCGACGGGAACATCCTCGTCCATGAGATAGGCAATGTCAATCCCCTTCTCCACCGCGCGGACGGAGACCAGGTCGAGCGCAGACTCGACACACTCGCGCAGGTCGAACGGCTGGGATTCGATGTCCATGCGCCCCGCCTCGATCTTGCTGAAGTCGAGGATGTCGTTGATGATGGTGAGCAAAGCATCGCCCGAATTGCGAATTGTGTCGGCGTAATCCTTTTGTTCGTGGTCGAGTTCCGTATCGAGCAACAAGCCGCTCATGCCGATCACGGCGTTCATCGGCGTGCGGATCTCGTGACTCATCGTGGCGAGGAAGGAACTCTTTGCTTCGTTGGCTTGCTCGGCGGCGGCACGGGCTTCTTGTGCTTCGTTGAACAGGCGCTGGGTCTCGTCGAACAGGCGGGCATTTTCGAGTGCGACGCTCATCGAGTTGGCGAGGGTTTGCAACAGGCGCAAATCCGATTCGTCGTAGGCGTTTTCCCTATCGAGATTGGCAATACCGATCATGCCTTTGACCTCCTTGCCAACCAACAACGGAACATACATGCCCGACTTGAACTCATCCTCATTTTCCAGCACTGTCCCGCCGAGCGAACGATACTCCTCCACGCTGTGGTAAATCCTTGGCTGGAGTGAACCGATCATCAATTTGGCAACGTCAGAGAAGGGATGAGTTTCTATCAAAAATCGTTTCTTCAAAAAGCAATACGGAGTATCCTGACATTCGCGATCGTGGTCGAACAAATAGATCGCGGTCCCCTGTGCCTTGAAAATATCGCGGATCTTGTCGCCTACCAGATCGTAAATTGCCTGCACGTCCAACTTGGAGGCAAGCCCCTCCTGGACGCTGTTGATGATGGCAAGTTCGGCGGCGCGTTGCTCGGTCTCTTTGAGCAGGCTTTGAGTCTCGTTGAACAGGCGCACGTTCTCGATGGCAATGACCGCCTGACTGGCAAAGGTTTGCAGGAGGGCGATCTGCTTTTCGGTGAACGGCGCGGGGTCATGCTTGCCGACTGCAATCGCGCCGATGGCTTCGCTTTCGCGCAACATGGGCACGAACAGCAGACTTTGATCTCCCATTGCTTTCATATATCGGCGGCTGAGTTCAGGCACGCGCGGATCGTTCCAGGCATCGGGAAAATGAAACACGCTCCGCTCCCTGATCGTCATCGCCGAGATGCCCACGGCTTCCTTCAGTGGAACGGGATATGATTTCCGATTCTCTTCCAGAGCTTCCGCATCGAACCCTTCCGTGGCCGACTCATAAATCATTCCATCAATGTGCCGGTAGACCGAACTGTGCTGCCCATGGCATAAGCGGAAAGCGTGTTTCGCAATCACTTCGAGTACGGGTTGAACATCTGTCGGCGATTCGGCGATCACCCGCAGGATTTCGCTGGTCGCGGTCTGTTGCTCGAGGCTCTCGCTGATCTCGCGGTTGCGCTGTTGGGTCTCATCGAAGAGACGCGCGTTCTGCAACGCCACGCCGATGTTCGCCGCGATCGTGCCGAGCAAACGCTGGTCGTCCTCCGAGAAGCGACCCTCGCGTGTGGTGCTCTGCACGCTGACGACACCCACGCATCCTCCCCCCGTGAAAATTGGCACGCCCAAATACGAAAGCGACTTCCGCCCGATCACTGCCGCGCCGAGCGCCTGTGCCTGACGGTCCAACTCTTCGTTGATGAGAATCGGCTGACCCGTCCGAATGATGCGGCTCGTGATCCCCTCGCCATAGGTCAAGGGATTCAAATCCTCGCCGAACGTGTAGGGGAAGTTGACGGTTTGAGTCTCTTCATCCAGCAACGCCACGTACGCGATATCCGCGTTGAATGCGCTACGGACCTGTTCGCCGATGAGTTCGATCAGCGCGCCGAGGTTGAGTTCGCCCGCCAGCGCGTTGCTGACCGTGTTGATCGTGGCAAGTTCAGCGGCGCGCTGACGTTCTTCATCGAACAATCGTGCATTTTCCAAGGCAACACCTAAACTGGAAGCGAACGTCTGGAGCAGGCGCACATCCGATTCAGTGAAGGCATTTTCACGCTCAAAATTTTGCACGTTCAGCCCGCCGATCGCCTCGCCGCCGATCAGGATCGGAACCGTAAGCCAGGATTTGGACACCGCTTGCGAGCCCGGGTAAACAAACTTCTCTTTATATTTCTCCCGGTCTTCCGGGGATTGTATTAAAAGGGTTTGGCGAGTTTCGAACACGTACGAAGTTATCCCCTGCCCCAGGGCGAGCGATTTATCGCGATACACCTGCCCTTCCTCGAACAAATATTTGAGGAGGATGAGGTTCCTTGCGCGGTCGATGATCGCAATCCCCGCCCCTTGCGCATCGAAGATCTCGCGCATCTTGTCGCCGACAAGATCGTAAATGGCTTGCATTTCCAGCTTGGAGGCAAGACCCTGTTGCACACCGTTGATGATGGCAAGTTCGGCATTGCGTTGTTCGGTCTCTTTGAGCAGGCGCTGGGTTTCGTCGAAGAGACGCGCATTCTCGAGGGCAACGCTCATAGCGTTGACCACGGTTTGGAGCAGGCGTACATCCGAATCGCTAAAGGCGTTCTCTGTATCCAGATTTTGAAGGCTGATGATGCCCGTCACTTCTTCCCCAACGATCATCGGCACAAAAAGGAGTGACTTGGGTTCCTCCCCTTCGAGTACGGGTTCTTCCTCTATCTCAATTGTAATTTTCTTATAATCTCGATTGATCAACCAGGGCTGGCGCGTTTCCACCACGCGGCGGCGGAACTTGTCAATGGGAATGGGCTTGTTGAAATTCAAACGTTCATCGCGCTCCAACACGTAGCGATGATCGATCTCGCTCGTCGCAGGGTTATACAACGAGATCATCGTGACCTGGGCATTGAAGATTTCCGTCACTTTGTCGCCGACCAGATCAATAATGGACTGAAACTCCAGTTGGGAAGCCAGCCCCTGTTGCACGCCGTTGATCAATGCCAGTTCGGCGGCGCGGTCTTCGGTCTCTTTGAGCAGGCGCTGGGTCTCGTCGAAGAGACGCGCGTTCTCGAGCGCGACGCTCATCGAGTTGGCGAGGGTCTCGACCAGACGGATGTCTGAATCACTGAAGGCATGTTCGCGGCTGGCGTTTTGCAAAGAGATCGAGGTAAAAACCTTTTGTTCCGCCTTCGCTGTCTTCAATGGCACGATGACCACCGAAAGCGGAAACCTGCCGACAACGATGTGACTATGACCGAGTTTCCTGAGCCTTTCCCCCATCCCTTCATTCCATACAATGGTTTTGCCAACCCGAAGTTCAGGGACGAGCGATTTTTCCAGTGGTGTAAATGCGTGGTCCGGGATCAGGGAGGATTTATCGCCTTTTTCGACCGAGTACACGTCGTGCCGAATTTCCTTTTCAACATCCCAGGTCTGGATGAGCACGATCTCCGACCCAGTGACCTCCGCGATTTTATCTCCCACGAGCTCGTAGATGGCATGCATATCCAGCTTGGATGCCAACCCCTCCTGCACACTGTTGATGACCGCCAATTCTGCCACGCGTTCCTGCTCGGCTTTGAAGAGACGCTGGGTCTCGTCAAAGAGACGCGCGTTCTCGAGCGCGACGCTCATCGAGTTGGCGAGGGTTTCGAGCAGGCGCACATCGGATTCGTCAAATGTTTTATCCCCGTCCATATCCATGATCGAAACATAGAGATAAAAACCGTCTCCTTCATTTCTAATCACAGGGACATCCATGACGGAGATGGGCATTTCGCCTTGCGGAATTTTATAGTCTTTAAATTGCGCCGCAAATTGCGGAAAGTCCTTGTTCCGCACAAAGGTTTTATTCAACCCAAGAATGTATTCATACATGGAGTTGAGCGGCTCTGTGATCCGTTCAAGCCTCCGCCCCTTTTCAAAGGCATACTCCATCGTTTCCATCCGTGTTTTTAAATTCCCGGAATAGATGATGACAGCCTGCGCACTGAATATCTCGCGGAGTTTTTCGCCGACAGTCGTATAGATGCCCTGCATTTCCAGTTTTGCGGCCAGGGACAGTTGCACGCTGTTAATGATGGCAAGTTCGGCGGCGCGTTCCTGGGTCTCGTCGAAGAGACGCGCGTTCTCGAGGGTAAGGGCGGTTGCGTTTGCGATCATTTTGAATAAACGGCTGGTGTTTTGGTCAAATGGCGCGTCTTTCGTGGTCAATAGAATAATGAAGGTGACTTCATCTTCGGTGCTGAGCAATGGTAGGGCAACACAAGCCTCAAGGGTTTCCATGCCTTTTATTATTCCATACCCCATCCCTTGCACCAGCGAGACAACCCCTTCGCGAAGTACGAAGGGTTCATCCTGCGCCTTGGACATGGTTTCGATGAGCTGTACAGCCTCCGGCGTAAGCTCGATACGTCGGGTGATTTCTGTCACTCTTTTCCCATTCATGACCACGCTGAGATAATCATAAAAGGCGCCAGTGCGGTTATATTGAATAATATCGACCACCGGGGCTTGAAGGCTTTTTGCCAATTGCATCGCGACCAGGTCATAGATAGCCTGCATCTCCAGTTTTGATGCCAGCCCTTGCTGCACGCTGTTGATGACTGCCAGTTCTGCGTTGCGTTCCTCAGTCTCTTTGAGCAGGCGCTGGGTCTCGTCGAAGAGCCGCGCGTTCTCGAGAGCGACGCTCATCGAGTTGGCAAGGGTTTGCAGAAGGCGCACATCCGATTCGCTGAAGGCGTGTTCGCGGTCAATGGCATGGATGCTAAGCGCGCCGAGCATGGCATTACCAACAGTAAACGGCACGCCTAAAAAAGATTTGCCAACCGTATATCCTTCGGGTGGGATTGCATCATGCGCTAAAATCTCCTGCTCCGTGCCAAGGTTGAGAGGCTCTGTTGCTAGCAGAATATGGCGGGTAATGCTCTTTCTGCCCCCAAACGGTTCATCGGGGGATTCGATTGGCTTGCCACCCAAAACCCAGTAGGGCCAGGAGATCATTTCCGACGATTTGTCGAATAACGCGATAAATACACTTTCGGCTTTTGTCGTCGCTCGGACTTGCTCACCAACGAGATTAATAATGGATGGGAAATCCAACTTCGCCGCGAGTCCCTGCTGGATGGAGTTGATGATCTGCAGTTCCGCCACGCGCTCCTGCTCGGCTTTGAGAGATTGCGCATTTTGCAGCGCAACACTCATCGCGTTGGCAAGGGTTTGGAGCAGGCGCACATCGGATTCTGAGAAGACATTTTCATTCATGCTCAAAAGAGCGACAACACCAAAAACGTTTTCGCCAATCGTCATGGGTACGCCAAGATAAGCCTTTGGCATTTGTGTCGCACTCTCGAATAATCGCGACCCTAATTCAGCAAGTCTTTCTTCGTAATTCCGGTTGATAACAAGTGGGGCTTTTGTCTGGATGATGTGCGCCGAGAATCCCGTCCCCAACGGTTGCGGACCTTCATCGAAACGGTCCCCTGAATCACTGGCGACATATGGAAATCGAATCTGGTCTTTCGTGCCATCATAGAGAGCAATGTACACTCCATTTGCTCTAAATACTTCGTGCAACTTATTGCCGACCAGATCCACAATGGCTTGGAAGTCTAACTCGGCGGCGAGTCCCTGCTGGATGGAGTTGATGATCTGCAACTCCGCCACACGCTCCTGCTCGGCTTTGAACGATTGCGCGTTTTGCAATGCCACGCTCATCGAATTGGCAAGGGTTTCCAGCAGGCGCACATCCGATTCGGTGAAGGCGAATTCTCGTTCCAGATTCAATACGCCCAGCACCCCATGCAACTCGCCGCCGCGCAGAAAAGGAACAAAAATTGCGGAACGCGCATACGCGGAGGTCATGCCATACCGTTCAACTTCCGCGATTGTGCGAATATGGATGGTCGCTTTGGATGTAATCTGTCGTCGGGCAATGGGCAGATCGGGTTTCCAATCCTTGACTTGTCTGACTTCGCCCTTCTGATAGAGGTACGGAAATTGGGTTAAGTCTGTGACTGGATCGTAAAAGGCAAAGAATACCGTTTGCGCCTGTTTCTTGAACAACTCTCGAATTTTTTCGCCGACAAGGTGATAGATGGATTGAATGTCCAGTTGGGCGGCAAGTCCCTGCTGGATGGAGTTGATGATCTGCAATTCGGCGACGCGCTGGCGTTCCGCTTCAAGAGCGCGGGCGCGCGTCAACGCGGTGGCGATGTGTTGCGCAACGAACTCCAATACGTGTTCATCCTGATCTGTATAGCCAATCCCTTCGGTATAACTCTGGACAACCAAAACCCCCAATGTCTTATTCTCAACTTTCAGCGGCGTACCCAGCCAATCCTCAGATTCCGACCCTGACTGCTCAATCTCTCCACTGCGAATTAACTCTTCGCTATGCGTGCGTGAAGAATGCACGATCTGCCCAGTACGCAAAACATACGCTGTGCCGCCTTTAAATTGTTCCAAAGTGGTGGGAGCAGGTGGTTCATCTCCTGAACTATCCACATAATATGGCCAAGTGATCAGATCGCTTTGTTCATCATAGAGGGCAATAAAGAAATTC
>CAZGSB010000045.1:0-24808 GCA_964528275.1 uncultured Anaerolinea sp.
TGCTCGTCATTGCGCCCTGCACCGCGAACACCCTCGCCAAACTCGCGCACGGGCAAGCCGATACCCTGCTCACCGTCACCGCGCTCGCGGCGAATTGTCCGGTACTGCTCGCGCCCGCCATGGACGGCGGCATGTACGACCACGCCGCGACTCAGGAAAATCTTGATACGCTTCGCAAACGCGGCGCGATTATCGTCGAACCGGCGGAGGGACATCTCGCCTCGGGACTCACCGGCAAAGGACGCCTGCCCGAAACCGGCGAACTCCTCGGGCACATCCGCCTCGCTCTCGGACGGGGAGGCTTGCTCGCCAATCGGAAAGTGATCGTCACCGCCGGCGGGACGCAAGAGCCGCTCGACCCGGTGCGCGTGCTCACCAACCATTCCTCCGGCAAACAGGGATACGCCATCGCCCAAGCCGCGCTGGACGCCGGCGCGCAGGTGACCCTCATCACCACGCCCACCGCGTTGAACCCTCCGGTCGGCGCGCGCGTCATGCAGGTGCAGACGGCGCAACAACTGCTGGATGCCGTGTTGCAGGAATCCGCCGGGAGCGACGCGCTCATCATGGCGGCGGCAGTGGCGGACTTCCGCCCGAAGGTTTTGGCGAAGGACAAGATCAAAAAGGAAGGTGGCGTGCCGCAGGTCGAACTTGAAGCGACGGAGGACATCCTGAAAGCCGTATCCAGCCAAAACGGCGGGGCGAAGCGTCCAAAAGTCCTTGTGGGCTTCGCGGCGGAGTCGCGCGACCTGTTGGAGAATGCCGCAAATAAGTTAGAATCCAAACACCTCGACCTGATCGCGGCAAACGACATTTCCGCCGGCGATGCCGGGTTTGCCGTCGAGACCAACCGGGTAACCTTGTTGTTCGCCGACGGGCGTAAGGAATCGTTATCATTGATGAATAAAACAGACGTGGCAGAGATTTTGATCGAGCGGCTCGCGGGATTGCTGGGTTGACATGCGTGTCTTGGTGATCTCGGATATTCACGCCAACTTCATCGCGCTTGAAACCGTGTTGACCGACGCCGGCACGGTGGACGAGACGTGGTGCCTCGGCGATCTGGTGGGCTACGGACCCGACCCGAACGAGGTGGTGGAGAAGGTGCGCAACCTGCCCAATCTCACCTGCCTGCTCGGCAATCACGATGTGGCGGCGATCGGCAAGATCCCCCTCGAATCGTTCAACGGCGACGCGCGGCGCGCGCTCGAATATCACGAGAAGGTGTTGACGAAGGAAAACATGGATTACCTGCTCTCCCTGCCGTCGAACCTGACGGTGAAGGGCGATGCCAGCCTCGTGCACGGCAGTCCGCGCGATTCGGTCTGGGAATATATTTTGAACGCGCTCTCGGCGCGCCTTAATTTCGCCCACTTCACCACGCCGTGGTGCATGGTGGGGCACTCGCACTTGCAATGCATGTTCCGCATGCATGAAGAGAACGACCGCGTGACGCTGGAATCGCTCAAGGTGAACGAGCCGATGACCCTCAAGCCGCGCCTGATCATGAACCCCGGCTCGGTCGGTCAGCCGCGCGACCGCGACCCGCGCGCCGCCTACGCCATTTACGACACCGAGGCGAAGACGTGGGAGCCGCGCCGCGTGAAGTACGACATCCCCGCCGTGCAGAAGCGCATCCGCGATGCGAAACTGCCGGAGAAGCACGCGGTGAGGCTGGTGGAAGGTTGGTAAATTTGGAATCAGCCAGCTTGCTGGCGGGATCAAGGAATTTGTGAAGTTGAGAATTGGGGGGAATGGAGAATTGAGATTGGGATTGATGGTGGTCGAGTAGTGGCACCTTGGCGCCACGTATCGAGACCACCATCTGAGAATCGAGATTGGGGAACAATGCGCGATGGGATTCGTCTGTGAAGAGAAGTCACTTTACGAAGGAGAAGAAACAATGAAACGCCCAATGTTCATCATACCGCTGGTAACAATTTTGTTCGCTCTGCTCGGAGCATCCTGTGGAGCCGCCGCTCAGGAACTCCCCGGCTTTGGCGGGGGTGGCGCGCCGGCGGAGCCTGCGTTTTACGATGCCGCGGCTCCGTTCCCTTCCAGCGATGAAGCGAAAGTGCAAATGGAAGGGATGGATACTGCAAACATCCAGACACAGGAACGCCTCGTCATCAAGAACGCGGACCTCGCCATCGTGGTCGTCGACCCGAAGGCGCGCATGGACGAGATCGCCAAACTTGCCGAATCAATGGGCGGGTTCGTCGTTTCGTCGAACCTGTACCAGACCTACTACGGACCGAACAGCATCGAGGTGCCCGAAGCGACGATCACCATCCGCGTGCCGTCTGAAAAATTGACCGAGGCGCTGGACGCGATCAAGGAAGGCGCGGTGGATGTCGATTACGAGAACATCACCGGGCAGGATGTGACCAACATCTACGTGGATCTGCAGTCGCAACTCAAAGCCAGGCAAGCCGCCGAGAAGAAATTGCTTGAGATCCTCGATGCCGCCGACGAGACCGAAGACGTGCTCGCCGTGTACCAACAGTTGCAGTTCATCCAGAGCGAGATCGAAGTGCTGAAGGGGCAGATCCAATACTACGATGAATCCGTGGCGCTGTCGGCGGTGAGCGTGCGCTTGATCGCCGAAGAGACCGTCCAGCCCGTGGAGATCGGCGGCTGGAAACTGCAAGGCACCGCCAACGACGCCATCCAGGACCTGATCTACTTCACGCAGGGCTTCACGCAGTTCCTCATCCGCTTCGTGTTGTTCAACCTGCCGGCGCTGGTCCTGATCGCCATCCCGTTCTACCTCGCCTTCCTCGGCGGGCGCAAGTTGTTCCGCCGCTTCACGAAGAAGAGCGCGGTTGCAGAAGTGAAGATGGAAGAAAAGAAGTAAATTCGAATAACGTGCTGAGACCTGACAGGTTTACAAAACCTGTCAGGTCTTTTAATTTATAATGATTTCAAATGGAAACCATCGTCCGCGCGGCGCGGGAATTGTTCAACGTCCACATCACGGGGAACCAGGTCGTGGCGTTGCTCCGCTACGAAAAAGAACTGCTCGAATGGAACCAGAAGTTCAACCTGACCGCCATCCGCGACGTGGAATCGATCCGCGCCAAGCATTTTTTGGATTCGTTCTCGTGCGTGCTGGCGTGGAAAGCCAACCCGCCCGCCTCGCTCATCGACGTGGGGACTGGCGCCGGCTTCCCCGGCCTTCCCCTCAAAATTTTATACCCCACCCTGAAGTTGACTCTGGTTGAGTCGGTCGGCAAGAAAGCAAAGTTTTGCGAACACATCGTCCGCACGCTGGGACTCGAAAAAGTGGAGGTATTAACGTCGCGCGCCGAGGATGTCGGGCAAGACCCGCATCACCGCGAGAAATATGATGTGGCAGTCGCGCGCGCGGTGGCGAACCTCAACGTGTTGAGCGAATACCTCCTGCCGCTCGTGAGACCCGGCGGGACGATGCTCGCGCAAAAAGGCGAAGGCGCATCCGCCGAAGCGAACTCTGCGAAGGAAGCGATGAAGTTGTTGGGAGGAGAATTGAGAGAATTGATTCCCGTTCACTTGCCCGGAGTCCCCGAAGATCGTTACCTCGTGCTGGTGGACAAGGTCGCCGCGACGCCGGTCAACTATCCGCGCAAGGCGGGGGTGCCGGGGAAAGTGCCGTTGTGATAATTGTAGGGGCGGGGTCTCCCCGCCCTTGAAATAAAGCCTCTCCGCCCATGAAATAAAGTGAATTCATGAAACGGGGCGAGAGGACCTCGCCCTTACGAATTAACACCCCTCATCCACAATCACGATCTTATCTTCCTTGTTGGGGACAATGCACAGAAACTCGAACGGCTCCTCCCCCGTGTTTTCATACGAATGAATTACGCCTTCGGGAATGAACACCACATCGCCCGTCTTCACGTGATGCGCTTCCTCGCCGATGGTGATATCCGCTTCGCCGCGCAGGACGTATTGCTCATGTTCCACCATGTTGGTGTGACGCGGCATCCCGCCGCCGGTTTGCATCGAGAATTTCCGCAGGGCGAAATTCGGTCCCTCCTGCGAGGAGATCAGCACTTGTATTGTTGTGTCCTTGCCTGCCGCGACGTTCTTCGCTTCGACATCGGTGGAATGTTTGACGGTCATCTTCACTCTCCCATCAACCACGAAAGCCAATCCTGCTTTTTGATCTGCTTCGACGAGTAATCGGCGGGGATCGAGATCAGCACGATGGTGATGTTGTCGTGTCCGCCGCGCGAATTGGCGAGCGCGATCAACGCCTCTGCGGCTTCCTTCAGGTTGGGTTTCGATTTCACGGTGTCTAAAATTTCATCATTCCAGACCAGGTCGGTCAGCCCGTCACTGCACAACAGGACCACGTCGTTCGGCTGGAGTTTCATCCCCTGGTGCGCCTCCGCCTGCTCATCGGATTCGTCCTTCGAGAGTTTCAAACGGAAGTCCGGTTCGGGCGGCACTGCCGAACCGAGGTAGCGGCGGATGACGTGCACGTTCGGGTGCTCGCGCGCCGCTTCCGGCGTGATGATTCCCTTTTCGAGCGCTTCCTGAATCCAGGTGTGGTCCACGGTCAATTGCTGGATCTTGCCGCCGCGCAGGAGATAAATGCGCGAATCGCCCACCGAGGCGGTGTGCAAGCGGTCGCCCACGATCCACGCGGTGGCGCAGGTGGAGCCCATGCCTTTGAGATTATCGTCCGAGGCGGAATGCGCGGCGATGGCGTTGCTGGCATCTGCCACGGCATCTTCGATGGCGCGGCGGATCTGACGCCCGTCGCTTTTTGCCACCACGTCCATGATGTGATTGACCGCCAGTTCCGCGGCAACTTCCCCCGCGCGGTGACCGCCGATGCCGTCGGCAAGCACGGCAAAGAGCACCGGTGTCCGTTCGCCGCCGGTCAGGATGAACGAAGCGACCGCGTAGCGATCTTCGTTGTTCTTGCCGGTCATGCCGGCATGAGTCTGGGCTTCGACGTTCAAATGCGCGCGCGCGGTGCGTTTCATCATTGAATGGTCACATTATACGGCAGGGGCGGGGTCACCCCGCCCTTACTTTTGGGATACCACCCTCGGTTCAGACGCCGGGGGGGCTTGCTTCACGTCGAAGCGGTAGACCAGCCCTCCAAAGTGGATGCGATCGCCGTGGGCGAGCCGCCGCCCTTCGCGCGGGACCGGGTCAAAGTTCACCCACGTCCCCGCCACCGAGCCGTGGTCGTATATCGTGTAAACACCGTCCTCCGCCCGTTTGATGCGGGCGTGCAATGGCGAAATGGACGGGTCATCCAGCACGCGGATGGATTGCACCGGGTCGGTGCCGAAGGTCATCTCGTTGTCGGCGAGGGGGATCGGCGCGATGCTGGCGGGTTCGCCTCCGTTCTCGAGGCGCACAAGAGAGGCGGGCGCATCGTCCGTTCGCGCGGGTTTGGCGGGCAACCATCGGGCGCGGCGCGGCTCGGTTTTCGCCTTCTTTGTAGCGGAAACTGTGGGAGCCGTCAATGACGCAACGGGTTGGGTGAGAGGGTCCTCGAACTTTGGTTTGGTCTTGCGTTCCTTCGGCGCGAGGTTGCGGGGCGTGCGGCTGCGCAGGAGGATTCCCAGCAGGGCAATGCCCGCCAGCCCGATCGCGCCGAGGATGAGGTATGAACTATAGCGGGCGAACAACGCCTGCACCCCGCGCGGCGCCTGGATCACGGTGAAGGTGACCGGGATGCCAATGCTCATTTTTTTCAACCCGAGCGCATCCTCGGCTTCGACCACGATCGTGTGTTGACTGCTATCTTCGTACGTCGAGAGGTCCCAGACGAAACGGTCGAACGGCGGTTTGGTGTTTTCCGCGACGCTAACGCCGTCCACAAACAAGGTGGTGCGCGTCAGGTCGCGTTTGTGCCCGTCCGGGAATTCGACGATGATGTCGATGATCTGTATCGCGGGCGTGAGCGCCTCGGTGTTGTACGGATCGTCGGCGGGCGGCTGACGCGTGATCTGCAACGGCGGCGCGATGAAGATCGGGTTGGGCGGCTGGATGTCCACGCTAAAGGTTTTATCCAGCGCGGGGATCTGCCCTTGCGCGGTTTCGACATACAAACCGAGCGAGTGATCGCCTGGCGTGGCAAGCCCGGACGTGTACGTCAGCGAATAGACCTGCCGCAACGGCGCGAAGTAGATGGCGGGGTCGGGCAACGGTTCGATGCCGGAGAAGGAGGTGAACGAGCCGTTCGTTTGCAAGGCGAGCGATTTGAACGCGTTGGCGCTGGGGGAAGCGAACTCCTCCTGCGCATCCACGAACCAGACGAAGACGCGCACCTTCGATTGAACAGCCCGCTGGATGTACGGGGCGATGGTGTTATCGATATTCGGGTCTTCGAGGTGTGGCGTGATGAAGAGAATCGCGCGCTTCATGCCGGGCTGTGTGACCGGCAGGGTGGCGGTATCGAGCGCGAGGGACAGGGTATTCAGGTTGGGTGTGGATTTACGAAAATCCGGCTTGAACGAGCCGAGACTCACGAACCAATCGCGCACCGAGCCGTGAGTGATGAGCGAACCCGAGAGCGAGACGAGACTCATATCGTCGCGCGAGTCGCTGGGCTGAGCGTTTGCCCACGCTTCCAGCGCGTTGACGACGCCTGTAAACCGCGCCTGCCCGTTCGTGTCGCGCATATCCAACGCGGGGGCGGGGTTGACCGCCACCACGATCTGGACCGGTACTTCGAGCTGGCTCAACGTGTCGGCGGGACGCGCCACGCCATCCTCGTAGATCGTCAGGCTCGAGGCGGGCAGGTTCGATTCGAAGCCGCCGTTGGCGTTGAACACATCCAACAGGGCGGAGATCTGCGGGAAGTTCTGCGCGTCCACGCTGATGATCTCGGCGTAGGCGGCGGTTTGGGCGCGCGCAAATGCCGAGGGCGAGGCGAGCAGGCTGACACTGAGAAAGACCGCGAGAAGTCTACGCATTTGCCTCAACGACAGCCGGCGCGGCATCCTGCGGTTTGGTCAGGCGCAGATAGGTCAGCGTCCATGCGGATTCGGTGTAGCTGGTGACGACGCCCTGCACGAGCCAGGCGACCGGAATGAACAGGCAGAAGCAAACGCCCATCAGGATGAGCGGCGTTGTGTTTTGTCCCTCGCTGAGGGCAAAGGCGAGGACCGCCGGGAATACGATCAGGAAGATCGGTACGGCGATGACGATGCCCACGATAAACCCGATGACGCCGAGGATGATCGCCATGATGATGAGGGTGGCGAGGTTTTTCTTGAAGACCTCCCAGCCGCGCGAGATGGCGGGCATGACCGCGAGATCCTCGAGCACCAACGCGCTCTCTGCCTGGCGGAAGATCATGCCCAACACAAACATGACCGGGACGAGCAGGCATAAACAACCCAATAGCGCCGGGATCATTCCCATCATCGCAAGTAAGGCGCCTTCTTCACTTACACTTGCAACCAAACCACCAGCCGCAACCACAGCGATTGCGATGGCAATGATGAAAACCGGCAGGCTTAAGATCAACGAAAGCGCGAACATGCGCCAGAAATACGGAATGCTCCCGCTGAATAACTCGCCGAAGACGAGTTTTTCAGCGCCACCCTCCGCCTGCAGGGTGCCGCGGATCAGCCCGATCTTTCCGATCGTGCTAAGGAAGATGGTCACGATCCAGATCACGCAGATCAGCGCGACAAAGACGAGGAGGATCGTGGTCAGGTTCTGTTCGATGGTTTGAAACCACTGCAAGACCTCGGGCGGGACGTCGGTGGGTTGTTGTTCGAATCCCACGTCGTTGCCGCCCCCTCCGCTATTGCCTCCGCCTCCGCCTTGTCCGCAACTGGCGAGGATGCCGAAGATCCAGAGCACTTTGTGCTTCCAGATGATCTGCCAGGCGCGGGTGAGCACTTCGCCAAAATTGAAATTCATAGGGACTCCTTATTTCTATGCCGTCGCTTCGAGCGCGACTGGTGTTTGGGGTGAACCGGTCAAACGCAGGTACACGATGGTATACGTGGATTTCATGAATGTGATGGTCATTCCCTGCACCAGCGCCATCAGCGGGAAGAGGAAGAGCATGTACCCGGTCGTGGCGATTCCGAAGAGGGTCGGGTCGAAGTTGTTGGATTCGAGAAAAAACGGAAGGAAAAAGAGCGGGAACATGAATGGCACGACGACCAGACTGCTGACAAAACTGGCTCCGAGGTAGATCACCAGCGAGACCAGCACCAGCCGCCAGAAGTTTGCCTTGAGCAATTCCCAGCCTTTGGTCAGCGCGTCCTTCACTCCCAACTCATCCGCCACGACCGCGGCTTGCGCCTGTTCCATGAACGCGTAGACCATCATCATGACCGGGTAGAGGACGATGAAGAGCGGCTGGATGCAGATGAACCCGATGCCCGCCGTGACCATGCCGAACAATGCCATGCAGGCGAAGAGGGCGAAGAAGACCAGCCCAAACCCGAATTGGGTCAACAGCATCACCCCCAGCATGCGCGGGAAATATTTCCTGCCATCCTGCAACAATTGCTTGAAGGACGTGCCCTCCTCGCCGCGCTCCACGCGGACGATGCCCAACGTCAGCGCCGAATAGCCGTAGGTGACCAGTAAAAAGGTGAGCAGGATGAAGACTACATGGAAAGCGAAGAAAAACAGGATGAAGACCGGGTTGTCGAGGAATGACGGTGACTCCGGCGAACTAATATCTATGATGATCGGTATGAAATACAACGGGATCGCCAGAAACGAGATCAGCATCGGCAGGATGACCAACCCCCAAAACGATTTATGCCTCCAGGTGACCTGCACCGAACGCGATAACACTTCCCCGATTTCAAAATTCATCCTGCCTCCTTTAAAAATCGCCAATCGCAAATCGTAAATCGTAAATCGAAATCATTCCCATTCGATCGTCGCGGGCGGCTTGCTGGTAATATCATACACCACGCGATTGATTCCTTCCACCTCGTTCACGATGCGGCTCGACACACGCGCCAGCAGGTCGTGCGGCAGGCGCGCCCAATCGGCGGTCATGAAATCCTCGGTGGTCACCGCGCGGATCGCCGCCGCCTCCTGGTACGTCCGCTGGTCGCCCATCACGCCCACCGAACGCACCGGCAGTAACACGACGAACGCCTGCGAAGTCTGCGCGCCCTTCCCCAAAAAACCCGCCTTGGATAATTCCTCGATCAGGATCGCGTCCGCCGCCCGCAGACGGGACGCACGCTCGCGCGTCACCTCCCCCAGACAGCGCACGGTCAAGCCCGGACCCGGGAACGGCTGCCGCCACACCAGCGACTCCGGCAATCCCAGCGCTTCACCGACAGCCCGCACCTCGTCCTTGAACAAATACCTCAACGGCTCGACTAACTCAAACTGCATATCCTCCGGCAGACCGCCGACATTGTGATGCGTTTTGATCTTCTCGGCTTTGTTCCTGTCGGGAGCAGACGACTCGACGACATCCGGATAGATCGTCCCCTGCACTAAAAACCTCGGCTGACCGAGTTGCTTTGCCTGCGCCTCGAACACGCGGATGAACTTCTCGCCAACGATTTTTCGCTTCTGCTCCGGCTCGGTCACGCCTTCGAGCGCGGAGAAGAAATCGTCGCTGGCATCCACGGCGATCAATTCCGAGTGCAAGTGATTCCGAAACGCGGACGCAACCTGCTCGCCCTCGTTTTTTCTCAGCAAGCCGGTGTCCACGAACACCGCCACGAGTTGGTCGCCGATGGCTTTGTGCACCAGCGCCGCCGCCACAGACGAATCCACCCCGCCGCTCACCGCCGCCAGCACGCGTTCGCTCCCCACTTGTTTTTGAATCCGCGAAACAGATTCTTCGATGATGGACGCGGGAGTCCATTCGGGTTTGACACTGCAAATATTCACCACAAAATGTTGAAGCAACTTCTCCCCGTTGGGTGTGTGATGCACTTCGGGATGGAACTGCACGCCGAAGTATTTCCGTTTCATGTTGCCCATCGCCGCCAAGGGACTGTTTCCGCTTTTTGCCAGCGCGATAAATCCCTCCGGGAGTTTGGTGATGCGGTCGCCGTGCGACATCCATACGCTGGAAATCACATCGAGCATCGTGCCCGGGACGACCGGCTCGATTTGCGCCGAACCATATTCCCTCTGCGCGGACGGGTCCACCTGCCCGCCGAGGGCGTGGGTGAGCGCTTGCATCCCGTAGCAGATGCCAAGGATGGGAAGATGCGTTTCGAAGATGAAGTCCTGAATGAACGGCGCGTTCGCTTCGTAGACGGAGCGCGGTCCGCCGGAGAGGATGAATCCTCTGGGTTGAATCGAGAGAATCTTTTCCTGTGGCGTGTCCCACGGGAACAACTCGCAATAGACATGCGCCTCCCTCACGCGCCGCGCGATGAGTTGGGCATATTGCGAACCGAAATCGAGGATGGCGATGGAATTCATGTTGTATTTTTGTAGGGGCGAGGTCCTCTCGCCCCAAATCATGGGCGGGGATACCCCGCCCCTACAGCGTTTGACACCAAATGAAAATGCAACTGCGGAAAATCCTGATTCTCCCCGCCGTTGACGATCAGTCGATACGACGGGAGATGAAATTCCTCCACGAGGCTTTGCACGGCGGAAAATAAATCGGCGAGAAATGCAGAATCGCTTGGATCGAATTCCATCAGCGTTTTGACCGCCTTCTTCGGCACGAGCAACACGTGGAACGGATACGTCGGCTTCGGGTGATGGAACGCCATCAATGTCTCGGTCTCGCGTAAACGATTAACAGGGATTGCAAAACTCATGTGAGCGAACATCCAGCCGATGAAGGGAGCGAAGAACCACAACAATGCGCGCATAATTACCATTTACCAATTACAACATTCTCCGATCATCTGGTCTCGATACGCCCTCAAAGAGCATTCGGGCTACTCGACCAGCAACCCCTCGACAGGCTCAAGACAAATCTCCAGTCTCTAATCTCTGAACTCGAATTCCCCATCCTCCATCTTCGTAATGCACGCCAACGATTCGACCTGCACGCCCAACGACTTCAACACCTCGCGTCCGCCCTCGAACGATTTCTCGATCAACGCGCCGATGCCGACCACTTGCGAGCCCGAAGCCTCGGCAAGCCGCACCAGACCCAAAATCGTCTGTCCGCTGGCGAGGAAGTCGTCAATGATCAGCACGCGTTCGTTGTTCGCCAGATACTCCGGCGAGACGATCAACTCGACCGTGCGCCCCTTGGTGTGCGAAGGCGCGAGGGTCAAATACACCTGGTCGGGCATGGTGATCGGCTTGTGCTTGCGCGCGTACACCACCGGCAGACCGAGATGGATCGCCGTCGTCAGGGCGGGGGCAATGCCGGAGATTTCGGCGGTCAGCACCTTGGTCGCCTGAACCGACGCGAAGCGCCGCGCAAACTCGCGCCCGCAGGCATCCATCAACAGCGGGTCCACCTGATGGTTGACGAAACTGTCCACTTTCAAAATCCCCCCGCCGAGATTCTTCCCATCGCGCAAAATGCGTTCTTTGAGTTCGTTCATGAGGTCTCCGTTTCAAGTTCAAAACGGTGGTTGAGTATGGGCGGTGAAGTTCCGCGCCGTATCGAAACCACCAGGTTACAAGAATAATTTTGTAACAAGATTTTCTTTGCTTGGGAGTGGTCTCGAACCGTGGCGCACTCGCCATTTAAGGCTCGGCGCCACTACTCGACCACCGGTATTTCGATGAAAAATTGTACTTCATAAACGCCCGATAAGAGAACAAAGCCCAAATACCCGCTGTGTTAGAATTTCACCGTGACCGACATCGTGCTTGCATCGAACTCGCCGCGCCGCCGTCAACTGCTTGCGCTGGCGGAAATAAATTTTACCGTCTCGGTTGCGGATGTAGACGAAAGTACATACCAGAACGAATCACCTGCGGATTACGTCCTACGACTTGCGGAAACCAAAGCCCGCGCGATTTCGACAGGCACGGATCGCATCGTCCTTGCGGCGGATACGACCGTGGTGGACGGAGGCGACATCCTCGGCAAACCCCGCGACGATGCCGAAGCCTTCGCCATGTTGACTCAATTGCGCGGGCGGACGCATCAAGTCTACACGGGAATCGCCCTGCTTCGCGTGCGCGACGGACTGCTCCTCACTGACCTGTGCGTCACCGACGTGCCAATGCGAAATTACACCGATGAGGAAATCCGCGCGTACATCGCCAGCGGCGATCCGCTCGATAAGGCCGGCGCGTACGCCATCCAGCACGCGGACTTTCACCCGGTCGCATCGATGAGCGGATGTTTCGCCAGCGTGATGGGACTACCGTTATGCCATGTGACGCGGCTGTTGCGAAGGATGGATGTGAGTCTCGATGCCGATGTGCCGGCGAACTGCCAGAAGTTTTTGGAATACGAATGTCCAATTTTCAACTCAATACTGAATTAACTGTGTCATTGCGAGACCCCGCTTTAGCGGGGTCGTGGCAATCTCAGATTTTTTTCGGAATTGCCACGTCGTGGCGCACTCGCCATTTAAGGCTCGGCGCCACTCCTCGCAATGACACATGTGTACCGAAAGGCAAACCATGAAATTGTTCCGATACTTGAATCTTATTCTTATCCCCGCGTTGCTCCTCACCGCGTGCGGCGCGGACAATGGCGGGCTTCCTTTCCTCCCCACCTCCACATCCCTGCCGCAACCGATCGTGAACGTGACCTCCACGCCGGATGTCGGCGCGGCGCTGGCGAAGTACCTCGACGCGTACAAAGCCGACGATTACAACGCGATGTACGCCATGCTCGGCAAGACCACTACAGACATCCTGCCGCTCGACCAGTTTGCCAAGCGCAACAAGGACGCGCTGAACGAGATGAGCGCCGGGTCATTCGATTACATCATCAATTCGGCATTGGTCAACCCGCTGTCCGCCGAGGTGGCGTACAACGTCACGTATCACACCGTTCTGGCGGGTGACATCCAACGCGATATGATCGCTCGCTTTGCTTTGGAAAACGGCGAATGGAAACTGCAATGGGACGATTCCAACATCCTGCCCGAACTCGCGGGCGGAAATGTCTTGCGCATGGAATACAACATCCCCACCCGCGGCGAGATCTATGACCGCAACGGCGACCCGCTCGCGGCGCAGGCAGACGCGTATGCGTTCTACGCCCTGCCCGGCAACGTCAACGACGACAGCATCAACACCCTCGCCGCCGAGGCATTCCGTCTGTGCGGCATCAGCATCGAGGGGTTGATCGCCGATATTTTGAACACGCCCGACCAGGTGGGCATCCCGTTGTGCGAGGCGTCGAAGGAAGAGTCGGAACGGATTCGCACCGTCGCGCCGAGCGGTTTGCAGTGGGAGGAATACACCGCGCGATATTATTTCCAGCAGGGCACGGGGTCGAACATTGTGGGCTACACACTGTTCATCCCTGCAGAGGAAGTGGATCCGTATAAACGCTTGGGTTATCAAGGCACGGAACGGGTCGGCAAATCGGGCATCGAACAATCGATGGAGGATTTGCTGGCGGGCAAGCATGGCGGCGCGCTGTACGTGGTGAATCCGTCCACGGGGCAGATCATCACAAAGGTCGGAGAGAGCGAGCCGGAGCCGTCGCAATCCGTCTACATGACGATAGACCGCGACCTGCAATACTACGCCGAGCAAGCCATCGTCGGCTTTCAAGGCGCGGTGGTGGTGATGGAGGTGGACACCGGGCGCGTGCTTGCCATGGCGTCATCCCCGCAATTCGATTCGAACATCTTCGAGATCGCCAACCGGAATCGCAACGATCAACTCGCCGAACTGAACAGCGCCGCGTTACTCAACCGCGCCGCGCAGGGACAATACCCACTCGGCTCGGTGTTCAAGATCATCACCATGGCGGCGGGCATGGAAAGCGGGTTGTTCATCCCCGAAACGGAATTCGACTGTCAATATACCTGGACGGGCTTACCCGACCAGATCCGCTACGACTGGACGTATCAACATTGCCAGGACCGCATTCAAAGCGGACGCGAGTGCAACACGTCGGACAGCCAACCCTCCGGTGTGTTGACCCTCTCGCAAGGGTTGATGCGCTCGTGCAACCCGTTCTTCTGGCACATCGGCAACACGTTGTTCCAAAACAACCGCGCCAATGACATTGCGAACATGGCGCGCGCGTTTGGGCTGGGGCAAGCCACCGGCATCGGCTCGATCGACGAAGAGACGGGGCAGATCATCGACCCGGTCACCGCGGTGGACGTGGTGAACCAAGCCATCGGGCAGGGCGACATGCTGGTCACGCCGTTGCAGGTGGCGAGGTTCGTCGCCGCGCTCGGCAACGGCGGCACGTTGTATCGTCCGCAGATCATCGAAAAGGTGCAAACCATCGAAGGCGTGCCGACCACGGTCTTCAAACCCGAAGCCAGCGGCATCCTGCCGGTCACGCCGGAACGGTTGCAATTCCTGCGCGAGGCGATGATCTCGGTGGTCGAGGACCCGCGCGGCACCGCGAGTTTTCGTCTGCGCGGCATTCAAGTACCGGTGGCGGGCAAGACCGGCACCGCCGAATCCGGCAGCGGCTTGCCGCATGCGTGGTTTGCCGGCTACACCCTGTGTGAGGAAGTCGCGGATCAATACCCGGTTTGCGAGGGCAAGCCCGATATCGCCATCGCGGTTGTGTTGGAGAATCAAGGCGAAGGCTCCGACTGGGCGGCGCCGGTCTTCAAACGCATCATCGAGGCGTATTACTTCGGTCAACCTCAGACCATCTTCTGGTTCGAATCCAACTTCGGCGTCACAGAAACCCCCACACCCTTCGGCGGCATCCCCACCGAAACGCCGGAGCCGTAATGACTCAAGTGTCATTGCGAGCGCCGAAGGCGCGCGGCAATCTCAACTAACCACCCAACAATCACGAAGATGTGATGCGAGATTGCTTCTCGAAGACTCGCAATGACACAAGCAATGGAGAAGTAGAAAATTGCAAACTCGCGGCCTCATCGTCAAAGCCCAATCCGGTTTCTTCACCGTGGAAACTGAATCGGGCTTTGTTGTCTGTCAACTGCGCGGGAAGTTAAAGCAAGGCAAAGCCATCGGCGACATCGCCGCGCTGGGAGACCGCGTCAACATCACGATTTTGGATGATGGAAGCGGGGTCATTGAAAATGTTGAGCCGCGCAAGCGAGCCATCACGCGGCTCGACCCGCGTCCGCAGGGCGAGTATCAACAAATACTTTTAGCGAACGCCGACCAGGCGGTATTTGTCTTTGCCTGCGCCCACCCGACGCCCAAACTGAAAATGCTCGACCGCTACCTCGTCATTGCGGAGAAGCAACATGTGCCGGCGGTCATCGTCGCCAACAAGACCGACCTGCTCCCCGACGGCGATTCATCCCCCCTTTTCGGCTTGTATCAAACCCTCGGCTATCGCGTGATTTACGCATCTGTCGTCACGGGCGAGGGGGTGCGCGAACTGAACGACGCGCTGGCGAACAAACTCAGCGCGCTCGCGGGACCCAGCGGCGTGGGGAAATCCAGCCTGCTCAACGCGATCCAACCGGGGCTGGGACTCGCCGTCAACGAGGTGAGCGCGGCGATGGACAAGGGTAAACACACCACCGTGACGCGGCAGATGTTCGCGCTCGAAGGCGGCGGCTACGTGGCGGATACGCCGGGCTGGAAATCGCTGGGATTGTGGGATACCGAACCGGAGGAGATCGAAGCGTATTTTCCAGAACTGCGCGATCTCGTGCAAAACTGTCAATTCAGCGATTGCACGCACACGCACGAACCCAATTGCGCCGTGTTGACCGCCGTCCAAGCCGGGCGCGTGCACCCGCAGCGGTTCGATTCCTTTTTGAAGTTGAGAGCGGGACAGGAATAGTTCATTGACGATTGGCGATTTACGATTGACGATTTTTGATTTACGATTGGGGGCAAGAGACTCTAGTGGTTGAGTAGTGGCGCCTTGGCGCCACGTATCGAAACCACCAAGTTTCAAGAGTAATTTTTGGAACAGGATTGCTTTGCTTACTGGTGTTCTCGATACGCTGCTCAAGGAGCATTCGCGGCTCCTCGACCACCAGACTGTACTGATTACTGATGACTGATAACTGGAACTTAACTGGTCACCACTGGGCTGTGGACATGTTGAAGAAACACATCGTCCGCGGCGCGACGCGGCATGCGTATCTCTTCGCGGGTCCGCCGGGCATCGGTCGCCGCACGCTGGCGATTCGATTCGCGCAGGCGTTGAATTGCCCCACACCGCTTGAGGCAGGCATCCCCTGCGGAACGTGCCGGGATTGTCGTCACATTGAATCCATGAAGCATGCCGACCTGACCGTGATCGAATCCGATGCGGAGGGCGACACCCTCAAGGTGGACCAGATCCGCGAAGCGCGGCGGACGCTCATCCTCAAGCCGTATCAATCGAAGTATCGCGTGGCGTTGTTCCTGCGCTTCCACGAGGCGAACGACAACGCCGCGAACGCGCTGTTGAAAACGCTCGAAGAAGCGCCGTCGTATGCGGTGTTGATCCTCACCGCCGACAGTCCCGAGCAATTACTGCCGACCATCATTTCGCGGTGCGAGGTGTTACGGTTGCGTCCGTTGCGGGTGGAGGAAGTGCAGAAAGAACTGGAGACTAGAGGACTGGAGACTGATCGCGCGAAGTTGATCGCGCACATCTCCGGCGGGCGGATGGGGTACGCACTGCGACACATCGAAAACGATTCCTTGCTCGAAAAGCGCGAGGAAAAGTTGAACGACCTGCTCGCGCTCGTGTCTGCGTCGCGGGTGGAAAAGTTCAAGTATGCGGATCAACTCGCAAAGGATAAAGAGGCGATGCGCCAGACGATCACGTTCTGGCTGTCGTACTGGCGCGATGTGATGTTGCGCGCGTCGCAAGCCGCGACTCCGCTCGTCAACGTGGACCGCAACGTGGAGATCGAAGACATCGCCGGGCAAATGGACCTGTCGTCCGCGCGCCGAGCCGTGCGCCGACTCGAACAAGGGCTGGAGCAACTCGACCGCAACGTCAACCCGCGCCTGCTGGCGGAAACGCTGTTGCTCGATCTGCCGCGCGTTTAACCCGTAGTGACGACTTCAGTCGTCTGAATGTGTAACGACTGAAGTCGTTACTACAAAGCCATGCCTTACGAATATCGCAAACTCTCTCCTAAAGAACGCGAAGAGATCATCAACTATCGTGGCGCTCGTGGATACCCATTGCACGCCCCTCCGCATCCGTTTCGCGAGGCAGGCGCGTATTTGATCTCGGCGGCAAATTTCGAGCACAAGCCTGTGATAAAACCCCCCACGCGGCGGACGGAATATGAAATCCTGTTGTTGAATGCCCTCAAAGAAATCGCCGATGAGTTGATTGCATGGGTGATCTTGTCGAACCATTATCACTTTCTCGCTACCGTCCAATCATTGGATCACATTTCAGCCGCCCTCAAACAGTTGCACGGCACGACATCCCGATCATGGAATCTTGAAGACAACCTCACCGGCAGGCGCCGCGTTTGGTATAAATTTGCAGATACATACATTCGGAACGATGAGCATCTCCATGCGGCATTCAATTACATCCACCATAACCCCGTCAAACATGGTTACGTGAATGATCCGATTGAATGGCAATGGTCGAGTATGCCTTTGTATTACCATGACAAAGGGAGCGGTTGGCTTCGCGATCAGTGGAACGCGTATACGCCGTCGGACGATTTTGGAAAAGGCTGGGATGATGATTGGGCGTAGTAACGACTTAAGTCGTTACTACGAGGTAGATACGAGGTAACTATGACTCTCGATCCACAAAACAAAAAAGATACACTGCAAGGCGTGTTCACCCGCTCCGCTTCGAGTTACGAACACATCCGATATTTTCCGATCTTCGGGCAGTGGCTGGTGGATACCGCGCACATTCACGAAGGCGCGACCGTGCTCGATGTCGCTTGCGGGCGTGGCGCAGTGTTGTTCCCCGCCGCGGGACGCGTCGGCGCGAGCGGCAAAGTCATCGGGATTGATCTGGCGGACGGCATGGCGCGTGAAACCGATGCGGAAATCAAGCGACGTGGATTGCCTCAAGCCGCAGCGCGTCAGATGGACGCGGAGAATCTCGACTTCCCCGCTTCATCCTTCGATTTTGTGCTGTGCGGCTTTTCCGTGCAGTTTTTCCCGCACCTCGACCGCGCCTTCGCCGAATTTCGCCGCGTCCTCAAACCCGATAGACGAATCGCCGTCACCACTTGGGGCGACGATGATTCCCGCTGGGAATGGTTCGACGAATTGAGAACCGCGTATGGGGCTGTCCTCAGGTTGGGGTCGCAAAGTCTCGATAAGCCTGAAACGATCGAGAAGTGGATTTCCGACGCGGGCTTCGAGAATGTGCAAATCACAATAAAAGATCTGGATATGGTCTTCCATGACGAAGAAGAATGGTGGAACATGGAATGGTCCATCTCTGGGCGCGCCGGGCTAGAGAAACTAAGCCCCGCCGATTTGGATCGTTTCAAAGCGGAATGTTTTGCAAGCGTGCAACCCCAGCGCGAAGCGGATGGGTTTCACTATCAACTCTCCGCGTTTTGCACGACTGCGAAAAATAGTAAGTGACAGTCACCTGCGAAGTGACTGTCACTTGAGGAGCAAACTATGTGCCGAAGCATCAAAACCTTGCGCAATGCCGAAATCCCCGCCACCGAGGAGGAAATCCGCGCGGCGGCGTTGCAGTTCGTGCGGAAGGTGAGCGGTTACCGCAAACCATCCAAGGTCAATGAAGCCGCGTTCGAGCGGGCGGTGGAGGAAGTGGCTGTCTCCACCCAAAAATTATTACAAACCCTGGCAACGAAAGTCCCTGTGTAAGTTTTGAGTGAATCGGCTCATCGAACCCGCATGAGCGATACCCTCATCTTCGTCTACAACGCCGATAGCGGACTGTTCAACGGCATCAAAGACCTCATCCATAAAAATGTCTCACCCGAAACCTATCCGTGCAGTTTGTGCGCGGTGACGTGGGACAACCGCGGCATGAAGCGCGAGTGGAAGCAGTTCGTCCAGTCGCTGGATCGCACGGTGGAATTCCTGCACCGCGACGAGTTGAAGGAAAAATACGGCATCCGCGATGTTCCGCTCCCGGCGGCGTTCACCAAATGCATAGGGGAGAGTCCGCAGTTGTGGCTGGACTCGGCGAAGATGAACGCGTGCAAATCGCTTGGGGAGTTGGAGCAAGTGGTGAAGGACAATTTGAACTGAGTGAAACGGACGGTGAACCCGTCCGTTTTTATTTTCGGAACCATTTCCGTGTTGGCGGTGTACTTGGTTTGAAAGGAAAGACAATGAACAAATTGTTTTTTGCCTTGCTCGTTCTTGCTTTTTCGATAACCAGTTGCACACCCGCCGCGACAAACTCGCCTGATGAGTATCGAATGCCAACAGACATTGCTACCTCCCCAGAGTTGACGCAAACCGTCGAAGTCGAAACTGCATCGAGAACCCCGCCGAGGGATTGTCCCGTCACTACTTTGAGTAAATCCACATTCGCAGCGCCTGAACCGTACTCACCGTCCGCGCCGTGGGAGGGAATTTTCTGGTTTGGTTCCGAGCATTTGTGGACTGCGCTTCAGGACGACGGAGTTTGGTACGGACTGCCCCTCAACCCCGATGGGTATACCCAAAAGATCATGTGGTGGAGCGACTCGTATTCCCTGTCCGATGAACCTGAACCCGCACTGGCGGTGACCGGTCGCAGGCTGGACGGCGAATCGCCTCCGCTCCGTTTTTACGGCGCGACGAACGCCATGGCAGACGATATCGGCGAAGCGATGCTCACCGGAGTGGAGTTCCCTTCGCTGGGTTGTTGGGAGGTGAGAGGGGAATACAAGAAATACGAGTTGAAGTTTGTGGTGTGGGTCGCGCCGTAATCATGTGTCATTGCGAGACCCACGAAGTGGGTCGTGGCAATCTCATGTTTTCATCAAACTTATTGTGCATGCGTTAGGCGGGATTGCCACGTCGACACCTTCGGTGTCTCCTCGCAATGACACCTGTTACTCAATCGCCCCGCGCAGTTTCCTCGCCAGTTTCCCAAAATGGGACGTGTAGCGAATATCGTCGTTTCGTGGACGCGGCAGGTCAACTGCCACGTCCATTTTTATTTTGCCGGGGCGTTGGGTCAGCACCAGAACGCGGTCAGCCAGGAACAACGACTCATTGATCGAGTGCGTCACCATGATGACCGTCTTCTGCCGCGCCTGCCAGATGCGCGATAACTCTGTCCACATGCGCTCGCGGGTCATCGCATCGAGGGAGGCGAACGGCTCGTCGAGTAGGAGCAGGTCGGGGTCGTGGATGAGCGCGCGCGCGATCGCCACACGCTGCGCCATCCCGCCGGAGAGATCGCGCGGGAGCGAGTCTTCGAATCCAGCGAGCCCAACCAATTCGATCATCTCCTGTGTTTTGGCGCGTGCAGAGGGTTCGTCCATTTTTTTAACTTCAAGCGGAAGTTTGATATTTTCTGTGACAGTGCGCCACGGCATGAGGTTTGCTTGCTGAAACACCATACCAATGCTCGGCTGTTCGCCGTGACCGAACTTGAACGAGCCTGAGGTCGGAGGAATCAACCCAGCCAAAATTCGCAACAGCGTCGTCTTGCCCGATCCCGACGGACCCAGCACACACACGAATTCGCGCGGACGCACGTTGAAGGAAATCGTATCAAGCGCGTGAAGCCCACCGTTTTCATTTTGGAACACGGCGGAGAGGTTGCGGATGGTGAGGATGGGCGGCATTTCGATTTACGATTTTTGATTTACGATTGATTTGCCGCAGAGTCGCAGAGTCGCGGAGATTTAATTTCTTTGCCTTGTGTCTTCGCGACTCTGCGGCAAAACCTACGGGATGTATTCGTTGGTGAAGGCTTTGCTCAAATCTTGCGGCTCGATGAGCAAACCCATATCGAGCAGAACCGCGTGCATGTTTTCCCAGGCTTGCGGGTCTGAGAAGCCGGGGCGCGCCGCGCTCCAAAACTCGATGGATGTTTCAAGGACTTGTTTTTGGACTTCAGCATCGAGTTCGGCAAAGTTCGGGATGTGCGATTTGCTTAATTCAAACGCCTCGTCGGGGTTTGCAAGCGTATCTTCGAGTCCCTTGAGGAACGCGCCGACGAACGCGCGCACCAACTCAGGCTCCTCCGCGATCACGTTTTCACCCGCCAGCAAACCATTCGCGGCGAGTTGCACATAATCTGCCACGCGCAACTCGGTCACCGCAATGCCCTGTGCCGTCAACTGCAACGGCTCGTTTGCCGCATAGCCGACGATGATATTCTGCTCGCCCGCGGCGACCAACTCCACCTGGTTGAAACCGATCGCGTCCAGCGTCACATCCGCTTCGGTGAGGTTGCCCGCGTTCAACAACGCGCGCAAGCCGATGTAGTTCGCGCCGAACAAACCGGGCAAGCCGATTCGCTTCCCTTTCAAATCCTGCGGCACCAACACACCCTGTTCGCTCTTCGCGATCACCGACACGGGATATTGCTGATACCACGCGGCGACGTACGTCACGGGTAGTCCCTGCGCGCGCGCGAGCAACACCTGCTCGCCTGAAACAACCGCAAACGGCAACTCACCCGCGCCCACCAAGGCGACGCCGTCGGTCTCGAACGCGTAATCGAACTCGATCTCGATGCCCGCCTCGGCGAAATATCCCTTTTCGACCGCGACGTAGAACGGCGCGTATTGGATGTTGGGAATGTACCCCATCGGCAAACGGATGTGGGTGAGCGCTTCATTCCCCGATTGCGGGCTGGCGCACGCCGTCAGCGTGAGCGACATCCCCAGCATGAGTAAAACTAATTTCCGAAACATAGAATCTCCTTTTGATGCTTATGGAGTCAGGGAGCTTGCTCCCGTTATACGCCAGCAAGCTGGCTGACTCCATATTATTTTTCTTGCCACTTCAAAAACCTAGTCTCCAACGACCTCACAATTCCATACAACGTCAACGCCAGCGCGATGAGGGTGAACACCGCCACGAAGACCATCGGCGTATCGTATTGGAAATCGCCGAGTTGCAACAAAAAGCCGAGACCCTCCTCCGCGTCCACGAGTTCGCCGACGATCGCGCCGATGACCGAGAGCGTGGCGCCGATCCGCAAGCCGCCGAGAAAGACGGGCAACGACGCGGGCACTTCCACCTTCCACAAAATTTGCGCACGCGTGGCGTGGAGTGAATTCATCAAATCGTACAACGCAGTTGGGACAGCACGAACACCAACGATGGTATTCACCAGCACCGGGAAGAACACGATCAACGCGCAGATCACCACCTTCGAGAGAATCCCGTCTCCCAGCCAGATGACCAGCAGAGGCGCAATCGCAATGACAGGAATCGCCTGGCTCGCTACAAGATACGGCGAGAGGATTCGTTCCAGCGGGCGTGATTTTGCCAGCGCGTATCCGGTCACGGTTGCGAAGAGAACACCGGCGAGTAGTCCCAACACGATTTCGAGGAAGGTGATGGCGGTGTGATGGGGCAGACTCCCATCCTGCATCGCGCGCAGGAAACGCATCCACACGCTGAGCGGGGAGGGCAGGATGAAGTTTGGGAGTCCGCTGTAGCGCGTGAGCAGATGCCAGCCGAGGAGGAAGGTGAGGATGGAAATGATGATTGGAGTAAGTCGGTTTTTCATGGTGACTCTCCCTCACCCGTCCTTCGGACACCCTCTCCCGCTGTCCCCTTCGGGGATGCTTCGCGAGGAGAGGGCTGGGGTGAGGGAAAACAAAAAGCGCCGCGAAAAGTTCGGGGCGCAGAATCAAGCCTCCACTGGGTCTGAGGCGAATAAAAGTCCCGAAAACAACGTACGTTTTCGGGGTTAAGTCGAATCAGACTCGCGGTGAGTCGATATCCTTCTACCATCCAGACTGTTACTGTCGGCTCCGGAGTTTCACCGGGTCATGCTTGATAACGACGGAAGTCGTTACTACGGCTCGCGGGCTATACCGCCGATCGGGAATTGCGCCCTGCCCCGAAGGTTTGTATTAAGTTGGCGCGATTATATCGTATTTTACAAACGCAGGATTTTTTGCTCGCTGGTTTCGGAAACGATTTGAATGATGCCGATGCGTTTGAAGACCGTGAAGACGAGCCACATCACAATGATGGCAAGCCAGCCGAGGGAATCGAGCAGGTTGAGGACGAGCAGGTAAAGCGGCAGGATCAAACCGATGGGGATGAATCGCACGTACGGCTGAACGGTATCTTCGACCTGGGTCCATGTATCGTCGAGGGTTTGGCGCGCTTGTTGGATGTAAAGTTCCTGCGCGGCGGGGTCGAGACCGGGTTGGCTTTGCACCTGCGTTTCGAGGCTGGAGAGCATCATCTCCTCCGCGGCGCGTTTGAATCCCTGCGGGATGCGCAGTTGATTCTCGGACGCAAGGCGATAGCCCCACGCAAAACTGAGGCTGATCAACAGGGAGGTGAGGATGAATAACTTGCGTTGTTCGTACATCAACGGGCGGACGGAAAATGCCAGCCGTTTATCGAGTTCGCCGCTGAGGATCGTGGAATACCATGCCATGCCGACGAAATACAGGAACGCGCTGGCGAATGTGATCCAGCCGTCGCGCCAGACGAGTAGGAAAGCGATCGCCCCCAGCGCGTGCCCGAACAGGAGGAGTTTCAACGGGCGGAGTAACGCGCTCGCCACGCCGGTGAGGACGCACACGCCGAGCAAGGAGCCGATCACCCACAACGAGGATTTCAACGCCTGCGAAAACGGGACGAATAATTGATCGTATTGCGTGGAGACTCTCCCGCACAAATAACCGACCCAACCGCCGCACAGGATGAGCAGGGAGAGGAAGATGATTTCCTTGGGTTTGATCTGCTGGAGCCAATCGAGTTTGAGAGGCATACGGGTTGAATGATACGCCGGAACAATCCTTGTGACAACAATAACGCGGGATCATGATCCCGCGTTATTGTTTTACTTCAACTGCGCTTTGATCTTATCGGCGGTGTCTTTGTAACCCGCCAGTTTCTCGCGCTCTTTTTGCACGAGCGCGGCGGGGGCTTTGTTGGCGAAGTCGCTGGCGAGCAATTTCTCCAAACGTTCGATGTGCGACTCGGCTTCTTTGAGATCCTTTTCGAGGTGCGATTTGTCCTCGGCAGGGTTCGCCATGCCGGCAAGCGGGATGTAGATCTCCACCGAGCCAACGACGAGGGCAAGGGAGTCGGCGGGTTTATCGGCAAGAGCCTGAGAATTGGAGAGTAGAGAATTGTCCAAGCCGGCGAGCGATGCAATGGTTGCCAGTTGCTGGTTGACGAGGTCGAATTTTTCGCCCGAGGAAATTGTCGCCGCGATTTTTTTCGACGGCGCGACGTTTTTCTCCGCGCGCAGGTTGCGGATGGATCGCACGATCTCTTGAATCAACTCGAAGTCGGCGGTCTTCGCCTCTTCCCACCCTTCGGGCTGACTCGGCTGTGGGAACTTCGCCACGATGAGGGCGGGGGTCCAATCTTTTGAGATACTGGAGATTGGCGATTCGCGCAGCGCGCTCCGCAGGTGTCCCCAAATTTCCTCGGTGACAAACGGCGTGAAGGGATGAAGCAAACGCAGGCACGTATCGAACACGCGCGCGAGGGTTTCGACTGTAGAGGTGCGAATATCGTCGTTCTTCATCTGCTCTTTTGCAACTTCCACGTACCAATCGGCGAAGTCCGCCCAGAGGAAATCGTAGATCTGTTGCCCCGCCTGCCCGTACTGGAAGTTTTGGAAGTTGCGCTCCACATCGCGGATGAGTTGTTGTAGCTTGGCTTCGATCCATGAGTCGGCGAGGGTATGACCCTCACCCGTCCTTCGGACACCCTCTCCCTGAAAGGGAGA
>CAZGSB010000046.1:0-24686 GCA_964528275.1 uncultured Anaerolinea sp.
TGACCAGACAAATCCGCAGAGTTGGAATCGGTTTGCGTATGTGCTGAATAATCCTATCAATTTTGCTGATCCCACCGGACACTCTCCAGCATGTGATGATGGCGATTGGGACGGATGCGGTGATGGTACAACCGCACCAACTCCGCCCGTAGACCCTCCCAGTGGTGGAGGTGGCGGAGTCAACCTTCCTCCTGAGGACGATAGCTGGGGCCGCAAAGATAAGGATGTAAGGTTGCCAGAAGTTTTAGATATGATGGCAAACTACCAAGGCGAGAAATGGTGGTCTGGAAACACACCGACAGCGTACGAGTGGGCAGCATTCTTATATGGCGAAGAAGGTGGAATCCTAAAATCCCATAACGATAAAATAATTCTTGTGGAGATATTGCTTTATAAAATTAATCGCTATGGTCCTGCTGAATTTACACCCGCAACCAACCCTATCATCGTACCTGCACACGAACAATTTAATTTCACACAAGCAGATTGGAATGCAATAGTCAATCCGAATCGACCATTACTTATCGAAGGCTTTAGCCTGGTTCTAGAATTAACTTCCTCTTCAGGCTATGACATAACAAAAGTTCCGGATTATTTGTATTTTGTTAGCTCGGACGAAATGAGTGTAGCCGGAGTATCGCTAAATGACTTTAACTACAATTACAGAACGGCTTCGACTTATGGAGGAGGATTTGAAGTATTCCTTCAAGCGTATGAAGACTTCTGTTTAGTCACTTGTTAAATGGGACATTTCACTATCATGAAACCGAACATTTGGATACTATACGTGGTGAACAGTTTTTTCTTTAATTCGTGTGGAATTACCCAACCCTATTCTCCAATAGCTACTTCCGACAAGCAGACCTCGCCAATTCCCTCGGTGGCTTTGCTGTCGCCAACAGCCGAATCTCAAAGTGTATCTATTCAGAACATAACCGCCTTGGATCAAGGTCCAAATAATTTTCCGCCTCTCGGAAAAACAACTAACGTCATTCTTAGAGATGTAATCTCAGAGAGACTGTTGAGGATAGACTCTAGGGGTGTGATTTATCAAATAGACGGATTGCAACCTAATATATATTTTGATGGTGGTATCAAAATTAACCCTGATGAAACTATGTTTTTGTATATCACCTTTAATTCTAAATTAGAGACGGGTGAAGCGGTGTACGATTTATGGGTTAGTTCAATTGACGGCTCTCAGCAGTCGTTATTGATAAATGACTTGGTCGGTGGTTTTCAATATGACTGGATGAATCAAGAGTATGTTATCTTGTGGCGCAGAAGTAGAGGAGGGTATTTTTGTCCCGACGAAATCACTGTTATGAACATCGGAACGAAAGAGTTATCATCCATACCTGCACTTCAGTTTGATCGACCGATATTGTGCTATCCACACCCTGCGTTCAACAATGATGCCTCAAGAGCTGTGATTCAGGCTAATGAGAACTGGCTATTGGTCGACTATGCCCAAAATAGAGTTCGATATTTTGACTTGCATTACTCATTGAACTCTTTAGCACCGTGGATTCTATATAATTTTGAAGTGGATCAACTCAGTATTGTTGTTCCAGATACGAATCGAATATATTATGGGCAGGATCTAATTGTTCCTGACCAGGAAGTTGAATTGCAGTTTTTGGCATTGCCAAATGGGGTTTCCATTTTAGATAATAATTTATTGATGTGGGATATTGACAGGATGTCTGTTGTGTTTGATGTAACTAAAGACAATCATAATCGTAATGGGTTAGCGAATTTAAGCTTGTTAAATGGGGAATTGTCAAAATACTCTGTCGATCGTGCGTCATATAAGCAAAATTTGGGTTACCCATCTTCGTTAGTGTATTTGTCTCTTGATGGAAAATTCTTGTCTTGGACGGTTTACAAACCTCCTGAGAATACAGAGCCATTTGGGGCCATTATTCTTGATTTGCATACCGGACTTATTACATACTTTGATGACCTTGAAGTAGTAGGTTTTGGGGAAGTTTCCAAAGAAAAATAAATTTAATCGGTTCGTCATTATATACGAGCGAGCCAATACGTAACCGCTTTTCGATTAATACACTAAACATCATTTCGCTCAACGAACACATTCTGATACATTCCAATACTCTTGCTGAATGCCTCATGAAAACAGGATGACCATTCATTGACGCATGTCAATGCGGCGGAGCGTGGGTTTCACTTTCTCTGAACTTTAACAATTCATACAAAACCTAGGCTTCGCCTTATATCAACCGATTCTTGCAACCTGATTCAATTATTCCTAACCAGACAAATCCGCAGAGTTGGAATCGATTTAGTTATGTGGTGAATAATCCTGTTCGATTCAACGATCCTACCGGGCATGTGTGTTCTGATCCAGAGGACCCGACCCCAAGTTGTGAAAGCGATCCACGACCTTCTCCTGGAAATTCTGGCAACAGTGGCAATGGAGGAGACCCGGAAGATGAATTGGGTGATGACGAGGATGATAGTTGCACATTTTCTACTTGTGTGCCTGATTGCAGTGACCCATCTTGGGGGTGTGTAACTGATATAGGTGGAACATTTGAAGACCCTGCAGTTTATATTGCAGGTGGGACAGCATGTTGGTATACCGGTGCTTGTTTAGCTGGTCTATATGCAGGTTATGAAACCTTAGTTACCCGTTGCTTAATAAATGTGCTGTGCCGGTCCCTCATTGGGGCTGGAGGAGGGGGACCGGTAGCAGGAGAGGGTGTTAGGTATGTTTGGGATGTTAGAACTGGTCAATATAGGGATATGACCAATGGAAGATTTGTCTCGCCGGTCAACTTGTCTTGGCCTCCTAACGATGGGTTTGCTAGTTATAAAAATATTACCTTGAACCCAGGTATGGTGATTGATCGATATGGAAAATTGTCAGGTTCTTATGCTGGTGTTCCAGGTTATAGTATCTCTGCTCGTGGTATGGCTCCGGGTTCCGAAAACATGCCGTATACTCTGTTGAGAGTAGTTGAATCAATAACAATCTCCGGTGGTCCGGCGGCTGGTGTCCCTGCTTTTGGAGCAAGTGGAGGTGCTATGCAATACCACTTTAGCGGAGGTATACAGTCATGGATTAATAGTGGACTCTTGGAGATTATAACCCCATGAAAAACACATCATATAAAATTATCAGGGTTGGAATTGACGATACAAGTGATGCAATTAGAGGGAAAAATATTTACTACAAATGCAACATGTGTCAATCTATTGTTTCCTCAACTCCAAAAGACAGCGTGTATTGTTCATGCAACAATATTAATATTGACAAAGACTTAAACAGGATGTTTGTTAGGGATAAAAACAACTTTATTATTTTGGAGAAGATTTGATTAAGAAACGATTTGTATTTTCTTAATCTATCATCTATGTCTCGTTCGGCGGTGATCTTGCCAAACACCCCACCAAAATGTGTTGTACACCCCCACGCCTACAACGCTGAAAACCGCACCAGCCTAGATTTTCGCCACCTCTTTGGGAGAATTTTGAAAAAACAACTTGCCTCCATTGACGTATGTCAAAGGAGCGTGGGTTCGCCTTATATCAACCGATTCTTGCAGCCGGACAGCATAATTCCCAACCCTGCGAACCCGCAGGCGTTCAATCGGTTCAGTTATGTTGGAAATAATCCCATCAATTTTAATGATCCAACAGGGCATATAGGTTGCAAGCCTGGGCAGAGGTGTTTAGGAAATCCTAAAGTTACAGCGGCTGGTGCAACCAGAACAATTCTTGACGCTACAATTAGAATAGGATCCGGTGAACTAGATGAAGAAGGTAATCCTATCGGTCGAGGTGGTCTAGGTACCGTAGTCGGCGACCGAAAAACCATCGTAACAGCGAGGCATGTAATCTTGCCGGATAGTACATACTTATTTCTTCGAGCTGGAAATAATGGAGAAGAATTGACTATTCTTGACATGGATGAAGTAGTCGTCGATTACTCTCAAAGTGGGGATGTTGTAGTTATCACCGTTCCCGAAGAGTTGCCTGATAGTTTTATTCCCGCTACCGCTACATCGGATCACGAGTATCAGACATTTCAAAATCTAACCGTGGCTTATCAAGATGAAAATAGGGGTCTACATATTCTAGAAACTCAGGTAACCTGGCCCTCCCTAACATACGGAATGTATGACTGGACACTTAATGTTTTGGTCGAGAATCCGAATTCGACACTGACTTCAGGCGACTCTGGTGGCGGAGTATTCTATGATGGCGTATTTGTTGGCGTTACCAGCTTCTTAGACACGCAGTTTGGAGAATCGGTAATGGCATTTCAGCCTTTCAAATAAAACCCAACGCACTCGGAGGATGTTTTGCAGACCCGAAACAGAAAACTAATAGCAGGCATAACGATTATTTTAGGCGGTGTATTATCTACTGTTCTTTGGCTTATTTTGACTCCTTGCCCTCCGCCATCAAGTCAAATTTACCTGCCTGCATATATAGAGAGTCTGTGGCCTCCTCCCGAATTAGTGACGCGATCTGGTTGCTATGTGAAGAGATATATTCTGACATTGCCTTCTGGTGGGACTGGATTAACAGTTTCAATTGTCACAGATGAAATTTTTGAATTAGAAAAAATTCAAACGAACAGCAATGAGTTAATCCCCTTTAGAGATAGAGTTTTACTTTACGTAGATGGAAAGCCAGTACCGATAACCCGCGTTACAGAAGGTGGAGGAACGTGGTTCACAACAGCAGATAGTGAAGATGTTCAAATAGAGCTGGCTGGTTGGTATATGTTTACATCCAATCGTTTCTTGATGCCAGGGAACCATTTGGCTAAAATTGTAATAAATACTACTTCTGGTGAGGTCTTGGAACACGAATGGCGGTTCACAATTAAGTAGTTATCTTACTCGTTTGGCGGGGTTCCGCCCCTGATGAAAACGTTTATTATACGAGGGCAGTTCTTTGCGGGGATGACGGTCGAAAACAATACTGCGTAGCAGCGGTTTGTTGATATTGCGACTCGATCCGCGCAAAAGTAATTCGTTACGTTTATAGACAATGACCGACGCATGTTGATCATTGTCCGCCTCGGCATATTGACGCCTGTCAAGATGGCGGAGCGTGGGTTCGCCTTATATCAACCGATTCTTGCAACCGGATACGGTTTTGCCGAACCCAACTAACTCACAAGCTTGGAATCGTTTTTCATACGTCAAGAATAACCCCATTATCTACAATGACCCAACTGGCCATTGTGAGGCGGTGTGTGTATTAATTATAATCGCTGTCGAACTTGTAGCCGCAGGATTAATCGATATGCAAAACGATAATCAAATTGATGACTTTGCTCCTATGCTTGCTCCTGATGCTTTAATTTACAGTGGAACTGCGGTTGATTCAACCGGTATGTTTATGCAAAACAAGCAAGACCCAAAGGCACTGCCGCTGAATGAACGTGACGTTGTTTTTACAACAGACCAGGGTGCAAATTTTAACACCGCAGCATCCAGCGGAGGATGCCTACCTAATGTTCCGTGCGTAAACAAACCACAACCTTACATTACTGCGTTTTCGCCTACAGCTGATCTTCAGGTATCGGCAGGGTTGATTTGGAGTCAAAAAATAAAAGAAGATGTCAGAAATTTTGAGGGAGACGCTTATAACTTTACAATTACTGCCGGGCCTGTGTCCTTAACCGCCTTTTGGTCAATCGGTAAAGATGGAAGAAGAGATCGCAATGTTTTTGGTCTTACCGTTGGTAAAGGTATTTCACCCGTGCCAAGTATTGGAAGTTGGTATTCTTTTTCCGAGGAGGGAGAAGACGAATCTCCCTGTACATATCAAAAGAAAAGAATAGATATTTGTTGAAGGATGAATAGTGCTTATGAAAAAAACACAAAAGCCGTTCTTTTTTTTGATCATCTTAGGCATTGCATCAATCACTTTGTGGCTTAAAGTTAATAATGATATAGCTAGCATCAGCCTGGAAGCGCCAAAATGGACGATCAAGTTTGAAGAGGATGAAAGAATCGTTTCCCAACCAAGTTTCATTAACGATGAATTGTATTTACAAACTAATCAAAGAATATATGTTTACAAACCCATTGACGGGACTTTACTTTGGGCAGCAGAAATACCTTTCGAGGAGATAGTTGCTGGTTTTGGGGAGAATGTTCGGCTTATCAAAGATGACACTAAATTGGTCGTCCAATCACAGAGAAACCTGATATCTGTTTTCGATAGCGACAACGGAAGTTTGATTTGGAGTTCCAGTTACCCTGCTGGCTTTCATAACAGGTATCCTGATGATACTACCTTTGTAACCGATACAAGTGTGATTGACGATAGCCTACTTGTTGCGCGTCATAATACGGTCCTGACTGCTTACAATATAAACACTGGCAAAGCCATTTGGCAATCAGAAATTCCTTTAAGAACATCGTTGAAGATAATGCCAACAAACAACAAGGTTTATGTTCGCACGCTGGACACAATCCTTGTATACGAATTAAGCAACGGCACACTGCTACAAACCTACTCCCTGCCAGGGGACAACCTATCGTATTACTTGGCAGAAAATATGGTTTATCTTACGTTTGATAATGGAAACTGTGTAATAGCATCTTTGAAACTTGAAAATCTGCTTCTTGATTGGTGCGTTGGAAGAGAAAGCAAGTTAGGAAGTTATTATCACATTGGCATGGTAGATAATGAATATATTTACGCCTACGGGGATAGCTTAGTTGCCTTGGACAGGCTCACCGGGAAAATCGCGTGGAATGTTCCCGCGAAAAGGGAATTTCAATCCATGACAGAACTAAACGGCTATATCTACGCCGTAGACGCAGGATGCCTAGATATATTCGACAAGCATAATGGAGCAAGAGTAAAGAGATTGAAGATTCCCGTTGAAATAACGAACTCGATATTCGCTCCAACATTGAAATGGGAACCTGTCATTACGAAAGACTCAATAGTTTTGTTTACTAAAAATTCGGCTAGCGGATACAATATGATACCGTAACGGCCGTTGTCTTGTTCGACGTTGTACTTCGATGATCCCTCGACAAACTCAGAAAGGCTTCGTGTCTCGAAGACTCTCCTATATTGGCACATTGATCGACCCCGGTGTGGACGACCAGCAAGCGAGCAACCCCGCAGGCTGGAAGGCCTCCACCTATTAATCCAGCGCGACCATCCCTCACGCCGTAACTTCAGTGGCTGTCGAAAACGGCGGGACGAATAGCTATGAATATGACGCCAATGGCAACATGACCTGCCGCATCGAAAACGGAGTGGTATACACCCACGCGTACAATGCGGAGACCTGCACTGAGCTTGTCGAAGTGACCGCGCCTCCTCCATCGCCAAACGGAGCCGCGATTGCACGACTGGGACGATCATCGAGTCCTGGTCGTTCGCCTATGACGGCGACAGCAACCGCGTCACCACCGCGCACTTCAGAGGCAAGTTTGCACTAAAGTTATTGAGGCCGAAACAGCACTATCTTCATTGACGTATGTCAATGTGGCGGAGCGTGGGTTCGTATTACCTGAACTATAACAACTTATTTTTCTTCTTCAAAACTGAGGGATTCGCCTTATCAAAACCAAAGGACTTCGAGAATCTCGAAGTCCTTTTTTGTATTACGAGAGCATATCGATCCCGTACCATGCGCCGCCGGGTTGTGCCTCAATCGTGTTCACAGCGTTGAAATAATCCAGCATCACCGTCTGGTCGAAAGCGCGGGCATAATTCATGGTGGTGTTTAGACTACTATGTCCCAGCAGCTTCTGTATCGAAGTGACCGGACAACCGACATTGAGCAATTGAGTGCCAAAGGTATGCCGCAAACGATGAGGAGAAATGTGTACCTGCACCCGCCTGCCCAGCCTTCGCAAATGTTGTGAGAGATAATTTCTCCTCAAAGGCTGGTGGTTGCGAACGAATACATAACCGCCTATCCATGCCTTCTCACGCGCCGACAAATACGCTCGTAACGAACTCAATTGCACATCGGTCAGGTAGACGGCGCGTCCTTTGCGCCACTTGCTGTCGCGCACGAACAATCGTTTTGCGTGGTTCGCGGTTGAAATGTAGAAATCCGAAAAACGCAATTCTTCCACCTCGCCGATCCGCAACCCGCCCTGCCACAACAAATGAAACACCGCCCGTAACAACAATGCATCGTGTTTCTGTTCTTCATCAGGTGCGGTCAACAAGCGGGCATCTACTTCTTTGCGCACGCGCTGAACTTGCTCAGTGGACATATACCGCGGCAGACGATCCACACCCTTCAAGCGTTTGATATGCTCGAGCGAGGGATGAACTTCAACCCCATCTTCCCTCAAAAACAACAGAAAACAGCGCAACATGCTCAAACTTCCATTCACAGTGCTGGCAGATCGTCCTTCCCCGATACGCTGCTGAATAAATTGGGTCACGTGGTCGAGGCGTAATTCGGATACGGAATGCACATCACTCACGTTCGCGAAGAAACTCCACATCGAGACCTGGCGGCTGAAATAGTGAGTCGAATTGGCGGCCACTCGTTCCGGGCGCCAGCGGTTGACGATCAACTGGCGATACGCTTCCAGTTGTTGCACCAGTTTGGGTGGAAGTACCGAAGCGGCAGGCGGGATGTCAAACGGGTCGGATCTATTTACATCATCGGTGCGGTTGTTCTCCTCCAGCATTGACATAATCTTCGCTTCTCCTTCCGAACCCTCAACCTGTTCCTCTCCGAGTAACACCTTCCAGCCCTCGATCTTTTCGCTCGCCGCGTAAAAATCCGCCTCCACCTGCCGATCGTTTGCTTCCGCGTAGGTCTCGCGACCCAGCCGAAATGTGACCGAGAGTCTCTAATGTAATTGGGCACGGGCTTGACGACCTGAAGAAAACAGACCCGCCTGCTCGTCAACATCCGTTGCGAGGCGGGATTAATCTCCAAAGACCGGCAACAAAAAAGGACAGCATTTCCGCTGTCCTTTTTGATTCATTGAAGTAATTCACCTCACCGCCGCAACCCTCAACCTTCGCACGAGGAAGATCACGACCACCAGCGCGAGGGCGGCGAAGAACATGCCGGGGATGCCCACTTCGTCGGCGAAGCCGGTGTTGGGCAGGGCGGTCGAGGTCGGGATGACGGTCTGGGTGGTGTTGGCGATCTGGGATAGCGCCGCGCCGACGGTAGTGGTGGCGGCGACGTTCGGCGTGGAGGTCGGTCCGCTGGGCGTGGAGGTGGGGGCGCCGGGCGTCCCGGGGGTATCGGTCGCCTGGGCGATGACAGGCGTATTGGTGGGAGGAAGCGTGGCGGTCGCGCCAGCGGTCAAGGTCAACGCATTGGCGATGGCGGTCTGCGTGAGTCCCGCCTGGATCGTCGCTTGTTGCTCTGCGGCAACGGCGGTCGCCGTCTGCCCCGCCGACTGGTTGTTATTCAACGAGTACCAGACATACACAGCGAGACACACCAGCGCAAGAAGCACGAGCAAGCCCAACCCGCCCGCCGCGAACAGGAATGTGCGGTTGTTGGATTCCTCCGGCGGATTCTCCTCTTCAAAATCCATGCTGTCGTCGTTGAATGTTGACATAGTCATTCTCCTCAAGTGCGTTGTGGCGTATTATCCCACAACTTCAAGATTTACCAAAGGCGCGATCACGGTCTCGCCGTTTTCAAGGCGCACATCCGCCGCGGCGGCGCGCAAACCGCTGGGCAGTTCGCTCAACCCCGGGCGCAGACTCACGAGCGACCCGATCATCCCCGCGTGCGGCGGACGCTTCATGCGCACGGTTTGACCTGCGCCGAACGCTTCATACGGATTCGGCTCCTCCGGTTCGTTCGAAACCGGCAGAGGGATGATCACCTCCGGGCGGTTGCCGGTGTAGCGGTCGAAGTGCTCGGCATTGACGGTCGCTTCGCGCTTGTTATTGGTGGTGAGCAGTTTGAACGCGGCGGAATTCATCGGTATCGCGCCGAACCCCTCGAGCACAAGGATGGGATACTTCATCTGATACGCCGCTTGCAACAACGAGGAATACATGCTCGAAAGCACAAGCCCGCGCACCGGCAGGTCGGCGGCGGCGCGCAGGGTATCGGCATCGCGCACATGCCCGCCCAGGATGACCGAACCGCGCATGCTCACGTCGAGCCGCTCGGCGGTCAGGATGTCGTCCTGCTTTTCGATCAGGCTGGTCATCAAGCCGCTGTCGATGCGGCCGTTCCCCCACACCCCCTGAATCAACGCGCCCGCCGTGCGAATCACCACACCCTTTTCGGGGATCACCTGCGTGACCGTGCCCGGCAACCCGGCGCGCAATTCGATCCGGGCATCCCCCACTTCCATGAGGATCTGCCCGCCGCCCGCCACCATCACGCGCCCGGCGCGCGGCGCGCGGATCGAACGCGAGAACATCCCGCCGCTTTCGGCGACCAGCGCGCCTTGCGCCACGCGGTCGCGTTCGTTCACCTTGATCATGCGGTCGGCAAGTTTCACCGGCACGTTGAACGTCCGCGCCACGTCGATCAACAGATGTTCGCGCGCAAAGTTCGCCTCGGCGATCACATCGGTGGGGCTGACGCGCTGGTTGAGGTGCGCGTTCACCTTGCCGGCAACAGGCAGGGTGCGTTCACGGACGATCGTGGCGAGCGGCAACACATGTAAAACGGGTGCGAGCATCTTCTCAACCTCCAACCGCGTGCGACCAGCGCTTCATCAATTCCCGGCGGCGCACCGGGTCGGACGGCAGGTCTAGCGGACGCCCGCGCGCATCGATGACGACTCCCAGCGCGCCCCCCGTCACGGTGGTGACTCCGCTTCTTCCCGGACCCAAGCCTGCGTCGGCGCGGCGAAGCGGACTCAACGTCAGGCGGGCGGTCTGTCCGCTGGGCAGGGGGATGATCTCCAGCCCGCCGAATTTCACATCGGCGCGCACTTCGGTGCCGTCGGCGTATGTCAGTTTGGCGCGCACGACCGTCTCGCCGTAATTGGCGGAGGCGATCACCGACACGACCGTCCCCATGCCGATGAATGCGCCGGATTCGATCACCTGCACCGGCAGGTAGTGACTGCGCGTGGATGCCGCGCCGAGCATGGGCAGTAAATTGTTCTGGTCGAGTAAAAATGGCATGATGCCCACCGGTTGAATCGCATCGAGCAGAAGCAACAGGCTCTGCCCCACCGAACCGCCATCGGCAATCGCGCCACCTCCCGCCAGGATCAAATCGAGTTTCGGCATCAGGTCTGCCCGCGCGGCGCGTGCGCTGGCGGGGAAATTTTTCTGCGCGGCGCGAACGGCGAGGTACAACGCCTGCCGCGCGATGGCTTGCATGATGGCATGTTCGTCCTGTGTGGCAGGCACAGTGGCTGGGTATAACGATTTCTGAAACAGGAATTCGCGCAGGGTGTTCGAGGAAATATCGAGTTGCATCCAGCGCATGATCTGTTCGATCTCGGTGTGTTGCAGGATCGCGCCGAGGTTCTCGCCCAACCCGAATTGCGGATACACCCCGAGGGTCAACTCGCCGTTGAAACCCGCCGCAACCGTCGAAGCCGAGGCGCCGATGTTCACGCTCAACAAGCCGCGTGTCGATTCGTACAACCGGCTGAGGAAGCGGATCATGCGTCCCTGTGCGTAGGCGGTCGGTAGTAAATTCCCCGATGCCCAGTTATACAACTCATCCACGCCTTTGATCTGCCGCTGGCGCAGGTTCGTCACCAGCGAGGCGAGCACGTTGCTCGCCGGTTCGAGGTCTTCCACTTCGAGGGTCGGGCGCACGTTCGGGCTGATCTGCAATTTGCCGGCGTGACCGCCAAGCAGTTCCTGCACATCGTGCGCAAGTTTATGGTTCCCGGCGTAGAGCACCATCGGGCGTTTTTCGCCGGGCATCAGGTAGCAAGCCAGCCCCACGGCTTCGAGCATCTTCAACATCGAGCGCGAGGCACCGCCGTCCGTGCCGCCGGTCAGCACGACCAGGTCCGGTCGGGAGCGCACGATGGCATCCAATTGCTGGTCCGGTCGGCGCTTGTCCGATAGGTCGAGCGTGTCCACCACACGGCTGTACGTGGATTCAGCCAGCCGCCGCGCGCTGTGAAGCGACACATCCGAAAGCAGACCGGCAATGACGGTCTTCACCGCCGGACCCGCGGACATGGTGGCGACCACCCCGTCCACACCGGAGCCGTCGGGTTGTGAGGGCATGATGATGTTGTTGTCGGTGGGACCCAGAATGACCGTACCGGTGATGTTTTGCAAATTCGTGACCGCCTCGCGCACACCGATGCCGATATTTTTGAACGGCGCCTCCGCCGTGGAGGGAGCCTGCCCCGCCGCCACAAAACGATACTCACCCTCGACAACGTCGAACAACGCGGCGCGCGTGACGGATGCGCCAACGTCAATGGCGAGGATCGATTCGGTTTGGACAAGAGATGCAGGCATATTCTATATTCCAGCCAACTGGCGGATGAAGTTGATAATGCTACCCAGCCGTTCGATCATGGCAGTGAGCGCCGCCATGTACACACCGGCGAACAAAACGCCGAAGGTGATCGCGATGAAAATCCTACCGATCCACGCAATACCCTCGAATATGACGTTGCGTTTGGGCGTCCCATCGGGAGCGCGTCCTGCGCCGAATTGGAAATATCCGAGCACGGTCACCGTGCCAGCCAGCATGACCACACCCTGCACCAGACGGGTGAATATTTGTGCGCCGTCCAGCCCGCGCAGGTCGAACATATCCATCATTGCCAGCGATTGCGGGATGATCGTCCCCAGCATCGCCCCGCCGACCGCAATCGCCGCCCCCGCCCCGGCGAGGATCGCCATGGCGAAGTTGCCGATCCAGGCGATGCGCGGCGTAAGTTTTGTCAGCAATGTCACGCTAAGAATAAATGGAATAATGGCTAGCAATAACTTGGTCGGGTCGTTGGTTCCCAACGGCGCATACATTTTCGGGATCAAGACATAATGCCAGATGACTGTGGCGGCATACCCGGAGGCAACGCCAATGAACATGTAAATGGCAAGGCGGAAAAGCGGGTTATCGCCGATCAAATAACTGAAGACCAGCAGGGTGAGGATCAACCCGACAACCCCGGAGATGAAATCCATGGAAAGCATGGGGGTTATCCCGCCTCCGCCGCGCCGCGCCGGGTGCGAAGGTTCAATATCAGGCTCCACAAACTGCCGATCGCGATGAGCGCAACCGCTAACAACAGACCCATGCCAAACGAATCCCAATACGTGCGGGCGATGCCAGGGCGGCTGTTATTCACATACTCATACCGGACAGCGTCCGCCAGCCCGCCGACCAGCCCGTTGATCTGTTCGGCATCCACGTAGGGTTGCAACAACGGCGCCGCCTGCGCGCTCGCCGCGAACAGGAGCGGCTGAAAGTCGAAGAAGGCAGAATCCGCCTGGTTCTTTGCCACCAGTTGTTCCACCCACAACCGCCCGGACTCTCCGCTATCGGTGATGACGAGGATCGCCGCGTAGTCCGAGATCGCCGGTTGGTTGGTCGGTGTCGCATCAATGAACGCGCGCACACCCGATGCGCCGCCGGGCAGGTAACCCAGGTTCGCGTAATCCGTTCCAAGTTGGTAGTTGATGCCGGTGGGCGAGGTGATTCCAGTTTTCGCCAGCAGTCGCTCCACCAGTGCCGCGCCGCTCGGGGATGTGGAAACAAAATACAAGCGTGCGCGAGTGGTCAGCACGAGTTGGTCGAGCATGGGTCCGCTCACCGCTTCCATTTCCGAGGCGAGCGCCGGCTCGTAATCGATGACGACCAGCACATTGGGGTTTTGCGGCAGGCGGGCAATGATGCTTGCGGATGACCGCGCGGCGGGCGGCAGTTCGGCGGAGACCGGCAGGTTTTGCGCGCGCAGGAAACTCATCGTCCCCAACACAATGAAAAATACAGCGGAGATCACCCAGCGCAATATCCGTTGGGAGGTGACCATCGCCTGCGCGCCGATGACGCGCGCGGTGGACTCGCCCGCCAGCACGGCTTCGAGTATCGACACCGCGGATTGTTGCTCCTCGGATGCCTGCAATTTCAACGAGATCGATTTGGGTCGACGAGACGATCCGATCGGGGCGACGGGGATGATGCCCGCCAACCCTGCCAGCGGACCTTCCCGTTCCGCCTCTGCGTCATCGGCGCCGGCGGAACTTGCAACAACAGCCGATTCAGCGGGGCGCATCGCCTGCACCCACGAGGGTAGGTTCACTGGGGCAAGCGAATCATCGAACACATCGGCGGATGGAATGGGTGTTTGTTGCGACGCGCCTTCCTCTGCCGCAGGTTTCGATTCGGCGATCCAATCCGGCATATCCACCGAGAAGAGCGAATCGATCTCCTTGCTCGATAACGACGATGAGTTGTCCATCGGGGCGGGGATAAAGTTCGGGTCGATGGGAACAGGCTGAAGGGGGGAATGAGCCGCCGCGTCATCGTCCTTGAACCAATCCGAAAGCGCGCCGGGGGCGGGCATCGAAGGCGCTTCCGTTGCGCTCTTCAACCAATCAGGCTCATCCCCGCCCCCATCGAGCGACCCTGTGGGGATCTTCGTGAACGGCGATATGGTCTCATCGGCAGGCGGATGGATCAGCGTATCCTGCCCGGTGCCTTTCAGCCAGTCGAGATTGCTTTCTGCGGGCTTCTCTTCGAACGGCGCCGCCTTCGGCGCGTCCTGTGGTTTCAACCAATCGAGCGCATCGGCGGGCAACGCCGGCGCGGAGGATGAATCTTCAGACGCCAATGATCCGGAACTGCCGAGCGCATCGAGCCATGAAGAGTCGTCCGATGCAGATTCGGCTGGCTGAGGTTTTTCGATTTCGGGTTGGTGCGAAGCAGGGGTATCGAACGTGATGGCAGATGCGCCACCGAGTTGGTCCAACCAGCTCAGATCTTCCGATCCGGTCGGGCGGGCATCCGGCTCGAAGGCTGGACCTGCGGGCTGTTGAGATTGTTTTGTCGATTCTTCGAGGGCATGAAGCCAGCCCAAATCTTCCGGTTCTTTTTCAGGTTCGGCTGGCTTTGAGAGAGACGGTGTCGCCGTGGTATCGTTCAACCAGGGCATGTCGTTCGAGTCCACTTCAACCGGCGCACTTTCCTCGGCGGAAGCTTTCGAGAACCATTCTGAAAGTTCATCGCGCGTTTCGCTTTGCGGCGCCTCTGCGGAGCCGCTCATCCACGAGGGCATGTCATCTGTTGCGGGGGTTTCCTCGCTTGCCGAAGGTTCCGCCGCCGGGGCGTTTTGTTCGAATTGGGCAAAGAAATCGGAGACCGGTTCCGGAGCGGAAGAGGGTTCGGCAATTTTTGACTTGCCAAGCGGATTCATTCCCGCCAGCCAATCAGGGACATCCTCCCGTTCATCTTTGCCCTGTGCCGCCAACCCTGCCAGCAAATCGGGCGGTTCGTTGCGGACCTTGGGCTTGGCAGCCTCATCCGCGGCATCTTCCGCCGCCGACTCCCGCGCTTGCTGGCGTACATCTTTCAACCATTGAGGGAGGATCGGCTCGAGTTCGCCGGTGTGTTTCTTCACCGGGCTTTCGCCCAGCCGCAGGGACGATTCCGGATGCAGGGGGTTCTGGCAGAATTGGCAAGTATCCAGAAAGTCGGGGTTATTCCGTCCGCAGTTCGGGCATTGTAATTCCGCCATCGATCAATTCCCCCCGTACGGGCGATCGATGCCGAACAACACCCGCAAGCCGGTCAACAACGTTCCCAGCGCGATGCCGAGCAACAACCCGCGCGCGCCTCCGCGTGAGAACGTGCCGACAAAATCCAGCAAGGATTGACTGCCCGGCAATTGTCCGATGGGCGTCGGCATGACGAGGATCAACGTGAGGAGGGCAACCGCCAAAAAAATGACTGACATCAAATCCACGCGGCGGCGCAATAGGCGAATGCTGGCATAGATCAGCGTGATGGCAAGGATCGCCATGAGCGCGCTTTCAACCGGCACGATAATGGCGTCCACGGCGAGCCTCATGAACGGGTCATCGGGACCGAGGAGCAAACCAAAACCGAATGTAAAGAAGAGGGCAAGGACAAGCACAGCGCCGTAGATGCTCCCGGCCTGACGGGTACGAATCTTTTCCATGTGCACGGCAACTAAATTGAAGATGCCGATCAAGACGGCGAACGCGGCGAGGATCACCGCCCACTCGGTGATGAGCGACCCGATTCTCTTCAGGATTTCCACATCGATGAAATAACCAAGCAGAACGAGAAATCCAGCCGCGATGGCGAACGCTGCAGTAAAGACTCTCATGTCAGAATGCCAACCCGATCAATTTCAAGAATGAACCACCGAGGATGGCGAGGACCAGAATCCAGCGCAACACATCCTGCACGTTCAAACTTGCTTCATGCGAAGCGCCCGCCCCCACATACGCGCCGGCAGCGAATAATTCTTCGCCGATCAACGGGTCTTGTGACGATGCGAAAAAAATGGATTGCGCGGTCAGGTTGTCGCTGGCGGCGATCAGGCTGGAGTCCTGCCGGTCGGCGCCTTCCGCAACCAGGGCGGCTTCGGGACCGAGGTCGCCGATGATGATGTTGGCAGATACGTTGTCGTCGCGTGTGACGGGAATCGTCCCTGCGGCATAGGCAAAAGGCGAGAGACCAGTCATCCGTCCGGCGGTGACGCGGAATTGTTCCTCCGCTCCCGCCGCGCGATACCCGGATTGCGATGTGTCCTGTGAAAGGATGGTGATCGCCGCATCGCCGGACGTGACGATTGGCGGGCGGTCGCTGACGGAGGTCCGTTCGGCGATCCGTCGGACCAATGCCAAGCCTGCCAGCGCCGATCCGCCGCGCGCGGTGAAGAAGTTGCCGCGCCCCAACGAGATGTGAAGGCGTGTTCCATTTTCAACCGCCAGTCCGATCTCGCGGTTGAGGCGGTCGAAGGCGGGGATGCGCCGCAGGCTGGCTGGTGACCGGCGTCGCAGGGCAATGAAAAACAGGAACAGCAATGCGATGAAGATAACGAATCCGAGCGCGATCATGCCGTTCTCCCACCGCGTAAGAGGCGTGAAAATTCCTGAGTCTCTTCGTCCGATTCAAGCATGTGTGCGATTGCGTTTGTATGTTTCCCGCCAAGGAAAGGCTGTGTAATGTAGAGCGCCTGCGCGCCGAGCACGGTCAACGGGGCGCCTGCATCGAGGACCCATGCAACGAGTCCGTCGATTTTGAGTCTCTGCAGGGATTCCGCCCATTGAGTCCGATCCGCTTTCGATTGCATGAGCAAAGTATAGCATATTTTGATTCACGCACCGGCGCATGGAGAGCAGCGTAAATTTCAAGGTCGTTGCGAATATGGAGATGTTTCGCGGAGAAAAACACCGACGAACCGTCATAGTATAATCACGCCAGAATTCACTCGCGGAGGACGCATGACCGACAAGAAGATTCGTGTGCTGGTTGCCAAACCCGGCCTGGATGGGCATGATCGCGGCGCAAAGGTCGTGGCGCGTGCGTTGCGCGACGCCGGCATGGAGGTCATTTACACCGGTTTGCGCCAGACCCCGGAGATGATCGCCGAAGCCGCCCTGCAGGAAGATGTCGATGTGGTCGGGTTATCGATCCTCTCCGGCGCTCACATGGCGCTGGCGCCGCGCATCCTCGAACTGTTAAAGGCAAATGGACAGGATGGAGTGAAGGTATTCATCGGCGGCATCGTCCCCGATGAGGATGTGCCCGCCCTCCAAACCATGGGCATCACCGGCGTGTACGGTCCCGGCGCATCCACAGATGAGATCGTCAAGGATATTCGAGAGGCTGTGAAGCCATGAGGTTACGCAATACGAGAAACGTATTGCGTAATTTCATTTTATGAACCCGACGCTCACCCAACCCATCTTCGAAGGCAACCGGCTGGCGCTGGCAAGACTGCTCACGCAGGTGGAAAGCAATTCGCAGGAGGCGCGCGCCATGCTCGCCGAACTCTTCCCGCGCACCGGCAACGCCCACCTGATCGGCGTGACCGGCGCGCCCGGGACGGGAAAATCATCGCTGGTGAATCAACTGGCGTTGTACTATCGGAAAAACGAAAACAGAACAATCGCCATCATCGCTGTTGACCCGTCGAGTCCGTTCACAGGCGGGGCGGTGCTGGGCGACCGCGTGCGCATGCGCGATCTTTCCGGCGACCCAGGCGTGTTCATCCGTTCGATGGCGACGCGCGGTTCGGTGGGCGGCATTGCGCAAACCACCGCCGCGTTCACGCAAGTCTTCGATGCGGCGGGGTTCGATATCATCATCATTGAAACCGTCGGCGCGGGGCAAAGCGAAGTGGATATTGCCCGCCTCGCGCACACCACCCTCGTTGTGGAAGCGCCCGGGCTGGGCGACGACATCCAAGCCATCAAGGCGGGCATCCTTGAAATTGCGGATGTGCTCGTTATCAACAAGGCGGACCGCCCCGGCGTAGAGCATACCGAACGCGCGCTTCGCACCGCGCTTGAGCTTGCCCACCCCACCCGGCGAGTCTACCGCCACCATGGGCAGAACATCGGTGTCACTCTGGGCGAAGCGAAGGGTCTCTCCCATGATACAGGAGATTCTTCGTGGCGCTCAAGCGCCACTCAGAATGACACGGCTGTTTGGATTCCCCCCATCCACAAGACCGTCGCCACCGAGGGGGCCGGCATCGCCGAACTTGCCGACTCGATCGCAAAACACGCCGGGCATTTGCGCGTCAGCGGCGAAAAAGAATCACGCGACCGAGCCAGGCTGGGATCCGAATTCGAAGCGGCTTTGCGAGACGCGCTGATGAGTCGGTTTCTGGCGGGAATCCCCGGCGGCGCGTACGACGCCATGTTCGAGCGCGTCCTGCAGCGCGCCCTCTCGCCGCACGAAGCGGTAAAAAGTTTATTGAACGGAACCACGAAATAGGAGAACGATGACCGCACACACACATCCGCACGAGATCAAAATGTACGGCGACATCAAACTATACACCGGAACCGGCTCGCCGGACTTATCGCAAAAGATCGCCGATTATCTCGGTCAGCAACTCAGCCCGAGGGAGGTGATCCAGTTCCCCAACGAAAATATTTTCGTCAAATTGAAGAGCAGTGCGCGCGGGCAGGATGTGTACGTGATCCAGACCACCTCCTCCCCGGTGCATCACAACCTGATGGAACTGTTGATCATGATCCAGACCATCCGCATGGATTCGGCGGCGCGCATCACCGCGGTCGTCCCGTACCTATGCTATGGTCGCTCGGACAAAAAGGACCAGCCTCGCGTACCCATTACCGCGCGTTTGGTGTGCGACATGATCGAGAGCGCCGGCGCAGACCGCTACATGACGTTTGACCCGCACGCCGGGCAGATCCAGGGATTTTTCTCCATCCCCGGCGATGTACTCACCGCCTCGCACATGATCACCGATCACATCAACCAGACCATGCGCCACAAGATGAAAAATCTGGTGGTGGTCGCCACCGATCTGGGTTTTGCAAAAAAGGGACGCAACTACGCCCACGATCTCAACGCGCCCATCGCCTTCATCGAAAAGCGCCGCACCGCCAACGATTCGAAAGCCCGGGCATTGACGCTCATCGGCAAAGTGCGCGGGCGGGATGTGCTGATCGTGGACGACGAAGTGTTGACCGGCGGTTCCATCGAGCAGGCGGTGAGCGTCGTTAAAAAACACGGCGCGCGCGATGTCTACCTCGCGTTCATCCACCCGATCTTTTCACCGGAGGCAACCGCACGCCTTGCCAAATTGCCGATCAAACACATCATCACCACCGATACGGTCCCCATCTCACCGAAAAAACTCAAACCGCTGAAGGGGCGCATCACCGTGTTGACCGTCGCTTCGATGCTGGGCGAGGTCATCCGCCGGGCGCACGAGGGGCGCAGTGTGGGAGAAATGTTCAATGAATGATAAAGTTCCAGGTGTCAGGTTTCAAGTTCCAAGTGTTCATCATCACCTGACACCTGGAACTTGAAACCTGGAACCCAAACATGCCCGAACTCCCCGAAGTTGAAACGATCGCCCGCAAACTCAAGCCGGATCTGGTTGGCAGGAAAATCCTCTCCGCCGACCTGCGCTGGGCACGCACGCTTGCCGCACCCTCGCCGAAAAAATTTCACGAGTTGATTCGCGGGCAAAAAATCCTCAACGTCACCCGCCGCGCAAAATATCTCCAGATAGTGCTTTCCAATTACCACCTGTTGATCCATTTGCGCATGAGCGGCGACCTGCATATTAAAAATAGTACAAATCAACCAGCAAAGCACGACCGCCTTATAATAAAATTATCCAGTGGCAAGGCAATGGCGTTCAACGATACCCGCAAATTCGGGCGCGTTTGGCTTTTGCCCGACCCGCAGGAAATATTCGACCGTCTTGGTCCCGAACCGCTCGGCAAAGGGTTCACCCCGCAATGGCTTCACACCGCATTGCGCAACAAACACCGCCAACTCAAACCGTTGTTGCTGGACCAGTCGTTCCTCGCCGGGCTGGGCAATATTTACACCGACGAAGCGCTCAACATCGCCAGACTTCATCCACGATGCGAGTCAAGTTCGGTCACGGCGAAACAGGCGGAACGGTTGCATGAAGCGATCCGATCCGTGTTGCGCGAGGGCATCCGCCGCAACGGCGCCTCCATCGACTGGGTGTATCGCGGCGGGGAGTTTCAGGATTACTTCCGCGCCTACGATCGCGAAGGCAAGCCGTGCAAGAATTGCGGAACAAAGATCGAACGCATCACGGTTGGTCAACGCGGCACGCATTTTTGTCCGAACTGTCAAAGGTTGAGTTAACGCATGGAAATCAATTGGTCAATCGCAGGTTGGATCGTCGCAATCCTGGTGTTTTACACCATCGGCTTTTACGAGGGCCGCGGCAACGGGTATAAAAAACGCAAGCGGGAGGAGGAATTGGAAGCCGTGAAAACTCCGCCCGTTGTTGTGGCGAACGACGACCCCGGCATCTTGAGGCTGAAAAAAGAGAACGAGATGATCACGCTCGAACTCGACGGCGCTCGGCTGACGCAATCCTCCCTGACCGGCGAAAACCGCAAGCGCTTGATGGAAGTGCTAACCATCCTGCGCCCCTGGGTGGATAATGCCCCTGCCTCCTCGCAACCGCCTCTTTCCCAACCTCAATCTGCTTCACTCAATCAGCCATCCAGCCCCCTGCCCCCGATCTCATTCAAGCCATCGGTGATAAAACCAGCGGAGCTTGTCGAAAGTAAACCAGCCCCGCCTCCCACCAGCATCGTGGGCCAGATCGACCTGATCCTTCAAGAGAACTTGGCGGGTTCACCTTTGAAAGGGCGAGGGATTTCCCTCTCGCAATCGCCGGAAGGCGGCGTGCTCGTCACCGTCGGCGCTTCGCAATTTGCCGGCGTGGACGAGGTGCCCGACGCGGAGGTCAAAGCAATGATCCGTGCCGCCATCGCCGACTGGGAAAAGAAATACACCCCCGGTTTGAAGTAAAGCACGGCTCATCCATCGCGCCGCGTAAACCGCGCGGATAACACGGGGCAATGCGCGGCGTCCGCCACTTCGGCGGTGACGTTCGGCGCATAATATTGTCGTAACGTGTGCGCGCTGTATGCCGACCCCATGCAGATCATGTCGTAATTTCCCTCGTTCAATTCAGCCAGAATTTCATCCACGATGTTGCCCTGCCGGGCTTTTGCGCCCGCCGTGACGCCAACCGATTGCGCGATCTCCAGGGCTTTTTTCAAACTGCGCCCCGGAAGCGTATCGGTGTTGATCAAATCATTGACGTGTGCCTGCACGCCGCGCGTGGTCGGGTAATCGAGGTCCGTGGGCGGAATCACGTACAGGATGGTCATTTCCGCCGCATTGGCTTTTGCCGCCTGCACAGCGATTCCCTCAGCGGCTTCTTCATACCCAAGCCCGCCCACCGTGACCAGGATTCTTTTCAGTGGCAATCGCGATTGCGGAACATACAGGATCGGGGTCTGGATTTCCTCCATCAATGAGCGGATGGAGCGACCCGTCAACCAACGCTTGAATTGGGGTCTGCCGAGCGGGCTGACCACGGTGATGAAATCTCCGCTGTTTGCCACGCCGGGGATGATTCTTTCGGCAACGCCGTTGCGGACGTCGAGGCGGTAGTCCACGCCGAGGGTGTGGAACAACTCCACGGCGCGCGCGAACACGTCTTCCAGTGGGTGATGATCGTCGATGGCGGCGGGGTTCACATCCTCGGTCACACCGAGAAGCACAATCTTCATCCGCATGGATTGGGCAAGCGCGGCGCCGTATTCGATGGCAGACCACGTCCCTGTGAAACCGTTCGTCACGATGAGAAATTCTGAGTTCATTTATAACTCCGCCGACCAAACAGGATGACGCCAAACACGCCTGCGCCCAGCAGGACAAGCGGCGATGGAATCTCGACCCAAAACCCGACCGCGCTCAGGACAGCGATGAAAACCACGCGGCGGTCGATCCGCCTGCGCGTACTGGCGCGGAACAATTCCCACGCCACGACGACGATCAACGCCGCAACCGCGGGACTCATGCCCGCCACAAATCCTTCGATCCAATTTTCGTGCTGAAACCGTTCGAGCGCGGCGGCAACGATCAACATCAACACGGTGGGAGGCAGGATGGCGCCGAGCAATGCCGCCAGGACACCCGGCACGCCGCCCGCCGCAAAGCCGACAAACATGGCGAGTTTCAACGCCTCACTGCCGGGCAACACATTCGAGAATCCCACCGCCTCCACGAACTGCGACTCGGTCATGATCTTCCCGACCGCTTCCTTGTATAACAACCCGATGGACGCAGGACCCGACGGCGAAAGGACGTTCACCTTGAGAAACATCCAGAACAACCGCCGCCACGTTTCGAATTTGGGTGACTTCATGAAAAATACAATACCCCGACGATCGCCATGACAACGATCACGAGCCGTTCTGGGATCTTGTACAACATGGCGGTCAGACTCACCAGTGCAATTGCCCAGCCTTCCCAGCCTGTTGCCCCGCCTTTTTGAAAGATCTTCCACGCCGTGAACAGCATCAACACTGAGATGGCGGGGGCAAGTCCATCGATGAAGTTGCTCACCCAAGACTCGCGGCGGACGCGGTGCAGGACCATCGTCACGCCGAGGATGATGACCGTCGGCGGCAAAATGGACGCCAGCAACGCAACCAACCCGCCGGGGATGCCTGCCACGGCATAGCCGATGTACATCGCCAGTTGAAGCGCGTCGCTCCCCGGCAACACGGACGACAACCCCACCGCCTGCACAAACTCGCCCTCGGTGACGAGACTTCCAACGACTTCGTGATACAGCAACCCCACCGAAGCGGGTCCCGATGTGCTAAGCAAGTTAACTTTGAGGAAGATCCAGAAGAGTTCGAGTAATTGATCCACGCAAGTTCCTTTGTGTTGTGGATAATTCTAACAGAACCGAGGGAGGGTCATTTCGCTCGTTTAAATTGCGAGAAGATGGGAGTAAAATAGAAAAAAATCGGAGCCTTCATGACCTCAAACCAGTTCCGCAAGGAAAAAGACTCACTCGGCGAACTCAGCGTCCCAGCAGACGCGCTCTACGGCGTGCAAACCCAACGCGCGGTGGAGAACTTCCCCATCAGTGGACTCCGTCCATGGCGCGCGTTCATCTGGTCCATTGCGGCGGTCAAGCGCGCCGCGGCGTTAGTGAATTTCGAGTTGGGATTGTTCAACGACCGCGACGTGGACGGTAAAAAATTCACCGCGAAGCAGTTGGCGGAATCCGTTGCGCAAGCCGCCGCCGAAGTGATGGACGGCAAATGGGACTCGCAATTCGTCGTCGAGCCGTTTCAGGCGGGCGCGGGGACGAGTCACAACATGAACGCGAACGAGGTCATCGCGAATCGCGCGACGCAAATTCTCGGCGGCGAACTCGGAAAATATTACGTACATCCGAATGACCACGTCAACATGGCGCAGTCTACGAACGATACGATTCCCACGTCCATTCGGCTAGGCGCGTTGTGGCGCGTGGATGAATTACTGACCGCGTTGAAAAATTTACAGTCCGCGTTGGAAGCGAAAGCCAAAGAGTTTGATTCAGTCGTCAAATCGGGGCGCACACATTTACAGGATGCGGTGCCGGTGCGGCTCGGTCAGGAGTTTGGCGCGTACGCCAAAGCCGTCGAGCGCGATGCGGAACGCGTGCAAAGATCGGCTGAAGGGTTGCGAAGGTTGGGGATCGGCGGCACAGCTGTCGGGTCCGGGCTGAACGCGCATCCCGAGTATCACGCGCGGATGGTGGAAAAATTATCCGAGATCACCGGGCTGGAGTTGCGGACGTCCGACAACTTGTTTGAATCGATGCAATCCATGGCGGATGCGGCGGACTTCTCCGCCTCGCTTCGCACTCTGGCATTGACGTTGATCCGCATCGCCAACGATTTCCGCCTGTTATCGTCTGGTCCCTCGACCGGCTTCGACGAAATCCGCCTGCCCGCCGTGCAACCTGGCTCATCCATCATGCCGGGCAAAGTGAACCCGGTGCTGGCTGAGATGCTCAATCAGGCGATGTTCCATGTGGTGGGATGCGACACGACCGTGGCGATGACGGCGCAGGCGGGGCAACTCGAACTCAACGTGATGATGCCGATCCTCGCGCACAATCTGTTCGAGATGATGCAGGTGATGATTGGCTCGATCAACGCCTTCACCGAACGCGCCGTGAAAGGCGTGACCGCCAACCGCG
>CAZGSB010000047.1:0-24646 GCA_964528275.1 uncultured Anaerolinea sp.
GCATCTTTGAACTGGATTCCCCGCATGCCGACTTTTTCACACGCCTCGATATTTTCGAGCACGTCATCCACAAACACCGCCTCGTTGGGTTTGACTTGTAACTGCTCCAACGCGATACGGTAAATTTTCTCCGCAGGTTTTGCCACGCCGACCTCCGCCGAAATAATGATGGCATCGAACACATCGGCGAATTTTTCGCGTTCCATGTAGGCGCGCAGTCCGTCCCAAGCGTTGCTGATCGCGCCAACTTTGTATTTCGGCTTGAGCGAACGCAGGAATTCGAGCAGGTTGCGATCAATCACATCGCCGCCGAAGAATTCGCGCTTGACGCGTTCGGCTTCGCTGGCAGGCAGTTTGAGGGTCTTCATCACGCCCTGCCAGTGCTCATCCTCAGAGACCTCCCCCACCGAGGCGCGCGCCGCCGTGCCGTTTGGTCCGCCGCCGAAGACGATCTTTTCGATATCTTCATAGTCCATACCGAATTGCTCCGCGAGTCCTTGTCGCGGAGCCTGATATTCGGTGCGGACGATCACTCCGCCAAGGTCGAAGAAAACGGCGCGGATGCCCATTTATTTATTCGTTGCCTTTGCCGGCGCCGCTTTTGCCTTGGGCTTCGCGGCGGGTTTCGCTTTTGGTTTGTCGGCGGGCTTGGCTTTCACCGCGGACTTCCCGGCGGCTGGCTCCGCAACAGGCTTGGAATCCGCTGGGGGGGTAGTATCCGCCGCAGGCGCGGGGAGAGGCGCTTCGTGTTGCGGGTGCGCTTTCATCTCTGCTTCGAATTGTTTCAACGCCTCGCGCCAGTTCGGGAAGAAAATTTCCATGCGCGAGCGTTGCACTGGCGTGGCGCGACGGCAGCGCGGGCAGTGCGCGTCGTAATGACTGTGTTTATGCGCGTCCATTTCCTGCAGGGCGTCGAGCATTTGCACGCGGCTGAGGGCGTAGGGCATCTGGCAAAACGAACATTTGATGTTCATGATTTGTCTCCTTTGGTTTGTAAAGTATAGCCGATTCTGGCTCCAGTTTTAATTGGGATGATCCAAAACCCTTGCCACGGATTTCACGAATTTTCACTGACTTTTATACAATTCGTGCGAATCCGTGAAATCCGTGGCTAATACCTGCACAGTTTGTTAATCACCTTGTCAAAAACGGAAAAACCCCTATTCTTTCGAGTTCAACGATTCGGTGGCCAGTTCTTTGCCGGGGCGGAATTCTTTTTCGTATTGATTGAACTGCCGCTGGACGCGCATGCCCGCACTCTCGTACAACTTTAACGCGCCGGTCAGGCTTCCCGCATCCACGCCGAGACCGGCGCGTTTTTTGCCATCGTTGTAGAACGCGGCGAAGGCGTGTTTGAGCAACGCAAGCCCCAGCCCGCGTTTGCGCCACGCGCGGCGCACGCCGAGTTCGCTCACCCAGCCCGATTCGGAATCTTCGGTATCTTCGCGGCGGCAAATGCAGACGCCCGCCATTTGGTCGCCCTCCATTGCGACGAACCACATCTTCGGTGTGTAGCCCGGCTCTTCGACCATGTTATGCTTGTATTCGGCAAAGCCTTTTTCGAAGGGCTGCTCGATGAACCCGAAGTGATCTTTAAAGGTATCCACAAAGGTGCGATAGACCTCCTCGAGTTCGGTTTCCGGGTGGAATGGGCGGATGATGATTCCACTCGGCAGGGGCGGCACAACCGGCGGCGAATCCAGGTCTGCCACCATGCGGTAATAGGAACGGATGTGCGTCCAATCGAGGAATTCAAACAACGCCACGCCTGTGGTGTTATGTGCCTCCGAACCGGTGCGCGGCGCAACGCGCAACCCCGCATCGCATTTCTCCAACGCAAGGCGGGCATGGTCTTCCGCCCAGGTGAGGATATGGCTCCCAATTCCCCTGCCCCAATGCTCCGGATGCACGCATCCATAAATCCACGGGTGGACGGGCGGTTCGGAGGTCAACCAGCACTCGACGAACGCAACGAGCGTCCCATCTTCAGCAAAGATCAGGCGCAGGTCATCCTCCGGCGTGAAGCCTTCATTCTGCCAATCGAGGCGTAACAGTTCAGGGTCGTTCAAGTCAACGCGCCCGTTGAGATGCATTGAATACAGGTTCAACAGATCAAAGGCGATTTGAAAATCGTCAATGCGCCCGGCGCGAGCGGTGTAGCCTGCGGGGAGCGGCATGATTTTTTCTTTCTCGAGAATCGTGTTCATTTCTGCCTCTTTCTTTTATAGGTAATTAACTTTTTGACAATGCGAAAGCCAACCGATTCATACAAGCGGATCGCGGCTTCGTTATCGAAATACGTGCAGACGTCGGCATCGGTCATCCCTTCCGATTTCAATTGGTTCAGGCTATGGACCAGGAGCCGCCGCCCCAGCCCCTTCCGCTGAAAATCGGGATGCGTGCCCACCGGCTCGAAGTGACCGAGTTTGGTGATCTCATCCGTCCACACGATGCAATAGGATGCAACCTGCTCATCCGGTGACATCACGAAGATCTCATGCTCCGGCACGTAGACCGGCGACTCCATGAACCTCACTGTGCGCGGAAGATAGTCCTCGAAAGACTTGCTCGATCTGAACGCCGCGTGAGAAGCAACCGACCGTAGCCGCGCATCCTCCACGCCATGCGAGGCGCGGATGGTGAATCCGTCCGGGAGAGGCGGGGCAGGCTCAAGGTCCGTGAGAGAACGGGTGAAGTACACGAAATGCAGATCGGTGCGGGAGAATCCATTTTCCTCCAGCCATTTGATTCGCACAGCATCGTGCTCATCAATCCACACATTTCCCAATTCATCCGAGCTAGACATCGCGTTCACCGTCCACGTGAGCATTTCACGTTCACGCGGGTCGCCGCGCAATTCGGGGAGTGTGAACACATCGAAGGCATTTTCTTTTGGCGTAAGCAACGACCAGCCAAGAAGCTGTTCACCTTCGAACCACAAGCGGATCTCTTTTTGCCAGACCTCCTGCGGGTCGTCGTTATAAAACAACCACCATTGCAGGTCGCCGCGATGGACGTAATGCGTGCCGTTGTTTGCCTTGCACCCCAACGACAAAATGTCGAGCATCGCGTGAAGATCGTGCAAACCTTGATAGGAACGGGAGTGCATTATTCCGTTTTCTCCTGCATCGCGAGCCATTCATCGCGCAGGATGCCCATCCAAAACGAATCGGTGCGCTTGCCTTCGCGTAGCATGTCTTTGCGAGTGACGCCTTCAAGTTTGAAGCCAGCCTTCTCATACGCCTTCAAGGCGCGCGGGTTATATTCATGCAAACCCAGCGACACGCGCGCGGCGTTCAATTCGGCGAAGGCATATTGCACGCATAACTTCATCGTGTCGGTGCCGTAGCCTTTGCCCCAATATTCGCGGTTGCCGATGCCCACGCCCACCCATACTTCACGGTGAATCCCATCGAACCACAGGCTGAGAAAGCCGATCAGCACATCGTCGTCCAACGCGCGGATCGAGAAAAAGTAGCGCTCGATCTTGAATCCGCTTTCGACCTTTTCCTCCGCCCACGCCTGAATTTTCTTCTGCGAGAACAACGTCGCAGGCTCGCTATCGGCAAGGCGGTGGAACTCGCTGTCGCGCTGCCACCACGCTTCCTGTTTCGAGCGGAACTCCGGCTCCTCCGACGTCAATCGGACAAGTTTTCCGTTAAATAGATCTCTCATGACATCCTCCACATCTTCGGCACGCATCAGTCGCTTATTCAGCCTGACCCTGCCACTCATCTTTCAACAAGCCGACAACGAGCAGGTCCCACCGCCTGCCGTCGCGTTCCAATGCGCTGCGCCGCCGCACCTCTTCGGTGAAGCCAAATTTCTTGAACAGCCCCAGCGCGGCGACGTTGTATTCCGGTATCCGCGCGCTGACACGGAACATATTGATCTCTGCAAACGCAAAACGGAGCAACATGCGCAAGGCTTGCGCGCCGTATCCTTTGCGGCGGTCACCGGGGGAGCCGATACCGAGGTGCAACAAACAATTGCCGTTCGTCCATTCCACCGAACTCACCGAGGCTTTGCCGATCAGGCGGTCATCCTCGCGGGCGCGAACCATGAACGGGAAAATATTCTTATCTTCCTCGATCTGCTTTTCCAGTTTTTCATACTGCTTCTTCACCATCGCCGCCGAGGTCGGGCGCGCCGGCTCGATCTGGAACATCCGCATGAATTCGGAATCGTGCGTCCACTTGGATTCGATCTCCGTGTCTTTTTCGAAGTCAATGGGTCCAAAACGGACATCCTTGCTTTCAAACAATTGATTTGCTATGCCGGACATGGTTTTCTCCTACCCTCATCCTGCCCTCTACCCCTTCGGGGCACACATCCCAAAGGGAGAGGGGAACAATGAGGAAAATAAAAACAGCCACGGGAGCGCCGTGGCTGTCGAATACACAAACGTATCCTACCGATATGCAGGCGCGATCCCAGGAGGGGTGTCTTCCTTCGTACCAACGGTGATCCTGCTGAAAAACATGGGACGCGCTCCTTTCTTGAAAATTTGGTAATTGCGAGTGTAACACGCCGTCGGATTCCCCGTCAAGTTATTGGAAAGGCAAATCCGTATGGTCGCCTGGAAAACCGATAACGACACCATCCCCCTGCACACCGTCCTGATCGTTTCAGATCAACCGAACACGGTCGCGGCATGGGATTCCCTGTTCAGCCAGAGAAATTGCATCGTCCTCAGCGAATCCAGCCCGCGGTATGCGGTTCAAGCCGCCCGTTTGGTTGCCCCGTCGCTCGTGCTGGTCGATATCCAATTGACGCGGGACGAACGCGTGGAGTTGCTTGGCGAACTCCGCAAAGCCAGCCGTGGTCCCATCATCATGCTTGTTTCGGCGAACACCGCCCAACTGGCGATCGAAGCCAATGAGGTCGCCGCCGATGAATATCTGCTCAAGCCTGTCAACCCGGCGGTGCTGGTCATCAAAGCCATGGCATGGCTCGGACACGCGCGTTAATTTGTCCTTCTCTTTTGTGGACCCGCAGGTGATTTGCCTGGCGTTCCATTCTCTCCTCCTTTGTAATCCAACATCCCCGTGAGCGCCACGGGGATGTTGGATTTTTGCTCAGGGATTATTGATGTTGATCAATCCCTTTTGGAGTTTATCGAGCACGTCCTGCACGTCGAGTTGTTTCCCGGGGGTGAGCAGGCTGGGGTCAATGTCACCCAGCCCCAGCGGCGATTGAACCGTCACCCCGCCCTGCCCGGCAACCAATTGGGGCCAGGCGCTTTGAATGGCTTTAATGACGTCGGGTTGAATCGTCATCACCCACCCACCGGGCTGTTCCTGCGGGGTGGTGGTTCCGATCAGCAATGCGCCGGTCGTACCGATGTAGGTCAACAAGTCTGTGTTTGCAACATCAGGGTGTACAAAGATGGTGTCCACTTCCCGTTGAAGGAGGAGGTAATCGGCGTAGGGTCCGTAGCGGGCGGGGTCTTCTTCTGCAGGGATTTCAACGTATTGCGGATAACAGGATTGGAGATTTTCCACAAGACAAAAAGATGGGAAAAAGATGGGGCGGCACAACCCGCAGTGATAGATCATTCCATTGCGGAATGCCGTGGCAGCTTGTTGCGCGCCTGCATCCCCCTTGGGCATGATCATGCCGATCCGGTAATCGTCCGTGAGGAGGGCGGAGGTATACCCCGCGAGGAATGCGGCGATGTCGGTCTGGCCTTCGCCGCTCAACGCGCTGATATTTCCCCCGGGGATAATGCCGGGGATGTTGATCGAGAGAAATTGAACCTGCGGGGCGGCAACAGCCAGCGAGGCAAGGCCGGGGTCCGGTGGAAGCGCAATTACGATTTTCAATCCGGGCTCGGCAAGGTCAGCCTGTGAAATCGTGTTGCGAACCTGAAACCGATATCCCGAAGCCTGGGTGAGGTCGTACACGGTTGTCTGGTACAGGTTCGAAGTTTCAGGGTCAAGGTCGGCAGGGAGGACGAGAACCGCAAGTGGAATCGTCGGTGTGGCGGTGAGGGTGGGCGGAATGATGGGGGTATTCGTTGGCGCTGGTGTGGAAGTCGAAGATGGTTCTGTTCCTCCACACGCAGTAAGGAGTACCAGGAGTATTGAAACGAGGCAGTGAATGTTCTTTCGCACAAGGTCGCTCCGAAGAGGGGATGGGCGAATTATACACGTTGACACGGTGCTCGCCTGTTTCGGGGGAACATTTGCCAGGAGAAGGTCGTCTGAGCAAAAAAGAGCCAGGAGGCACTCATGAAAAACCATATTCTCTTCAGCCTGTTCCTTGTCATGCTTTTTGTGGCAGGGTGCCAGGCTGGCACAGGGAATGCCGTCATCCCGGCGGATGTGACCGACATAACTTCCACGCCTGCGCCAGCATCCGCGGATGAGCCGGTCGCCACCCCCGACCGAACTACTCCTCAGCAAACCAAGGAGCCGGAGCGTGTTTCCACCGAGTCGGCAGGCACCCCGGTCACAGGCGAAGCGCCGCCTGAATTGCTGGAGCAGATCGTCAACGATCTCTCACGCCGGACAGGCGTACCCACCGCTCAGATCGTTGTGGTTCAAGACCAGCAAGTGGAATGGAACGACGGTTCGTTGGGATGCCCGAAAGCCGGCGAATTCTACACACAGGCGATCGTACCGGGCTATTGGGTAATCCTCGAGGTGAGTGGGGCACAATACGATTACCGGGCTGGGAGTGGTGGCAGTTTTCTACTCTGCGAACGAGGCGTTCCGCCCCTGCCCCCAAGCACGCCAAATTCGTGATCGTTAAAAAGTTGCGGAGGCTCCACATGGAGCCTCCGCATTCTTTCATTCGTACGGGTTATCCACCAGATTGTTATGGGACGGTGAACAACAATGCTTCGGTGCTTTGTGTGGCGCCGCCGCGATTGCCCGTGCCGCGGTCGCCGTTGGTCACCAGCAGCAGACCGAGTTCCGATGTATTACCGGGGAACAAACCAAAGTCGTAGACCTCAAGCGCTGCCGGATCATAAGTATTGCCGGCGACATCTAATGGCAAACCAAAGAACCGTTCGCCCAATGGCGTGACGGTCAGACCATCGATGAAGTCGCCGGGACCACCGTTGTACCAATCGAATGCTTCGACGGCGATATCGACGTTGGTTGCAAGCATATCCGCGTCGGTCATGCCGATCTGTTCCGCGCACAATAACAGAACCGAATTGCCTGTGTTCGTGGAGTGTTCGGTGAAGAAGAACGCAGACGCAGCGTGAGTCGTCAGGTTCTCCACCCAGGTCAGCTGGCGTCCGTCGCTGATGCCGCCGGAGAGTGAAGCGTCAAAATTGTAGGCGGCGAAATCGTACGTTCCATCCTGGTTCGTATCAAGATACACGTTATGGTTGACTGGTACCAGATGTTCCTGCCGTTCCCAGGTATTGATCGCAAACGCCCAGATGAAGGACGGGTTGGCAGAACAGAAACCAGCCGGCACCGGGAAGGTGTTCACACCCACCGCGCGGATATCGGGGGTCGGCATGGCTTCACCCCAACCGCCTTCGGGCAGGTTGTCGCTGGTCGCGATTAACGCATAGGCGTCGTTTTGCGCCGTGCCCACACCCTTGTTATCCAAGCCGATCACTTGCGGGAAGGAGCCCGGGACGATACTTGCGGTGTCCGGAACGACTTTCGCGGCTTTGCGAGGCAGAACATGCCACGGGATGTTGATGGTGTGGCTTCCGCTGGTGAGGACGATATACCCATCGAACTCGTTCGCGGTCAGTGTGGCGGGGTTGGCGCCCTGGCTTCCGGAGTTCATAAAGTTCGCCGGCAGGAGCGCGCCATTGATGGTCATCTTCACCGTGAAGTAGGCATCACCGCGGTTGACAACAACCTTGGAGGGGGCGCTGATCGTCACCGCGCCGCTGGCTTGATCGCCGGCGAAGCGGAATGTCGGGGTAATGTTATAGGTCTTCTTGAAGTATCCAAAGTTGTGGACGCGGACCGTGCGATACAGGGTCACGGTATTGCTGGAAACATCCACGAACCCAAAGCTCAAAGCGCCGGAAAGACCGAACATATCCCATGCCGCCACAGGCGCGGTCAAAGCGCGGTTAACACGCACTTCGCCGCCGCCGATGCGGGTGATCGGGGCGAGGTCGCCCAACAGCGCGTTATTGATGACATTGGTCTCTGCGTTGTTCATCAAAAGCGCTTTAGTTTCGATGGGCGCCAGACCATGGCCGAAAGTGAACCGGTTCGTGCCGCCATACTTGTCGATCAGCAGTGCGGCAGAGCCGGTGACCATGGGAGCCGCGCCAGAGGTGCCGCCGAACGGACCTTCACCTGTGCCGGTACCTGCAATGGCAGAGACTGAAGCGCCGGGAGCGCCGATCTCAGGCTTGATCAAGGTAAACGATTCGTGTTGCGGACCACGAGCCGAACTTCCGACCATTGTGCCAGCCAGGGGGATGCCGAGGTTCGGGTCGAAGGTTACCGATGTGTTGGGCAATCCGCTCTTCAATGCGTTCGAGATGGACTGATTGACCATGTAACCGGGGATGGTAATTGGAGCATCACCGCCATCGCCGCCTTCGAACGGGTCGCCCGGGGCAACCAAGCCGATGATACCGGCTACGCCACCGGCATCGCCGATGTTTTTGATCTTGAGGGTGAAGTTACAACCGCCGCGATCAACGAGACCGACCTTACCCGCCAACGCACCCGGGGCAAACGCCGCGCAACCATTGAGGTTGCCGCCGGCGCCGTCACCGTATTGCACCAAACCACTGACTGGAGCGAGCAGAGGGGTTGACCAGGGCTGGAAGACAGACGGATACTGACCAACGATTCCCGCCGGGGCGGTAACCTGCATTAACGGCAGGAATGCGCTGGGGACGGAAGTCTGCGCCACAGAGAGGGCGGTTGCGGCGGAGGCGGGGGTGCCGTTCGCGTACGGTTTGTCGCCGCTATTGCCAGCAGATGCAACCGTGAAGACACCAACGAACGTAGCCTGGTTCACCGCGTAGGAGAGGTCGTCATCGAATGGCTGTCCGTATTGGGAGCCCAACGACATGTTGACAACATCCACATGATCACGGGTGCGACCATCGCCATTCGGGTCAACGGCAAATTCCATACCCTGGATCAGGGCGATGCCCGAGCAGGATGTGGATACGGAGGAGCAAACCTTCACGGCATACAAGCTTACGCCCGGAGCCACACCACCCACACCGCCGATGATGTGACCAACATGTGTTCCGTGACCTGACTCCGGACCGTCATCCAACGGGTCGGGGTCAGCGGCTTCAGGACCAAAGGTAGGCCAATCACTGCCGACGAAGTCGTACCCGCCGACAACTTTTGCGGTCGGGAAAGTACCCGGCTCGATCACGGACGGGTCGTTTGCGTTGTAATCAGCAACATTACCCGAACCGCCAAGCGCCGCGTGGTGGTAATCGATGCCGCTATCCAACACGGCGACCGTCACGCCTGTGCCATCATACCCAGCGGTATGAACAGCTGAAGCGCCGATGTACGGAACGGTTTCCGAGAGGTCCATTTCATAGTTCCCCACGGGGGCGATGCGCGTAACGCGTGTATCAAGCGCCAATGTGGGAAGGACCGAGGCGTCCACTTCCACAAACACCGCGTTCATGACCAACTGAACGCGACCGATCTCACGCGCGCTCGGATCAACCTGGCGCACGCGAACCATGAACGCATCCTGTTGAGCTTTAACAGAATTCTTGGCGGTGTAGGTGTCGGCGCCGCGATTGAAGGCGTTCGTACCCGATTCAGCTGAAAGTCGGATGATCACCCTGCTGGGTCCGCTGACGCCAACCAAGGTATGGTCGAGCACATTCCCCATAATTCCTTGCGCCTCCACAGAGTTTTCCAATCGGAGGCTTTCGATACTGGCTGGTAATTCACGGTTCGCAAAACGATCCGGCGGGTTGCCATCCTGTGCCAGCACCGACGAAGCGCTAGAGAGAACCAAAACCAATGCCATTACGGCATAAACGACTTTGCGTTTCATGAAGTTATCTCCTCATACTTTTTTTGCTTGGGATGAACTCAGCATTCAGGCTTGCCAGTTTGTGGATTTTTTGTGGAAGGACTCCTTTCTTGTGAACAATACCGCCAAAATAAAAATATCCGGCGGTCTGGCAGTCTTTCAACTTCTACGCATAAGTTTGAAAGACCCATGACTTTGCGTCCCCACCTCACGGTGGGTTTGCCTTTTCAACGGCGTTAATGATAAATTAACTTATTGTAAAAATCAAGTAACCTGTAACTTTTGCTTAACATACACCGGGAAACATCACCATAATTTTACTCGAACGCGTTTAAACCTGTCCGGTATAATGACTTTCATGTCGCTGCGCAAAATCCTCGATCGTGACTTCCTCCTCCCAATCGGGGTCACAGGGCTTTCTGTTGCTGGGTTCGCGTTGGTTTTTTTCCTTTTCCGAATGCAGGAATCCCGTGCAGAGATACCGCCAGAGGCGACAGATACACCCTTCAAGTATCTGTTTTTGGGGACGGTAACATCAACTCCGACATTCAACCTGACCAAACAGGTGACGGTGAACGAGACACCTACGCTGGAGATGAATGCATCATCCTTCCCATCCACCATCACAGTCGAAGCGGGCACAAATCAGCCGGGAAGTGAATTGACGATGACCGCCACACTCTCGATCATCGGTTCACCCACCCTTAACCCTGCCATCTTCCCGGCGGGGAAATTCGACGATATCGACGACCGCATCATCTACGATGGCGACTGGGTCAGCGAGATCGTCGATACGGCGTACGGCGAGACCCTCTTCATTTCCACGCTGGTTGGCGATACCGCAGAATTCACTTTTATCGGTACCCAGTTCACGGTCGGGTATTTGGAAGACCCGGGGCTGGGAATCGTCACCCTCTTCATCGACGGGACAGAATACACCCTCGATCAATCGAGCGGGTTCGGGTGGGTTTCGCCCGAACTGCCACCCGGCGAGCATACCGTATCCATGATTCATGAATCGGGTGAGATCATCATTTTGGACTACCTCATCATCGAATAACCCCAATAGGTATAATCCAACCCATGTCCAAACGATTCCTGATCGTCTCCATCGCCCTGGTGGCGCTGGCAACAGCCGCCATCACCGCCTATTACATGTACAGCCCCAACGCCGAGCGCGTGACAAAATTCCGCGCGTGGATGAACAACCCCGCTTCGCACCCCGAGTGGAAACTGGTCGCCGGTTCCCAATGCGGATCCGCCCCGTTCATACTCCCCACCGACGGGTTCGCCGGCTTCCTCTGGGGAGATTCCATGGGACGCCTGCACATCCACCAGGGGGTGGATATTTTTCCGGGCACCGAGCCGGGAGTCACACCGGTCATCTCCGCCTACCCCGGCTACCTCACCCGCTTGCCCGAATGGAGGTCGGCGGTCATTGTGCGCGTGCCCAGCGACCCCCTCAACCCCGGCACACAGATCTGGTTGTATTACACCCACATGGCAGACCGGTTCGGCAACTCGTTCATCTCTGAGGCATATCCTGCCGGCAGTTCAGAGATCCCCATCGAAGCCGGGACGTTCCTGGGCTATCAAGGCGATTACTCCGGCGACCCGAACAACCCGGTCGGCGTGCATTTGCACTTTTCCATTGTGGAAGACGATGGAAGCGGGCAATTCAAAAATGAAGTTGAGATCGAAAACACACTCGACCCATCCCCGTATCTGGGTTTGCCGTTGAATGCCAAAGAGAACCCCGATCAGGCGCCGGTGTGCGAGCAATGAAATCTCTCGAAGGGAAAATAGCATTGATCACCGGCGCCGGCAAGGGGCGCGGTCGCCTGCTTGCGCAAGCCTTCGCCGAACGAGGGTTGCTCGTGGCGGCGAACGATATTTCGCCGGTCAACCTGGATTCACTCGTTAAATCGAGCAATGGCAGAGTCAAAGCCTTTGTGGAGGATGTGGCGAAAAAAGTTGGGGCGCAGAATTTGGTCAACCAGGTGGAGGAGGAGTTCGGGCGGATCGATATCCTCGTCAATCACGCCGCCGTCGAGCCTCATATTCCACTGCTCGAGATGGACGAGTGGGACTGGCATCGCGTGCTGGATGTCAATTTGACGGGCGCGTTCCTGATGATGCAATCCGTTGGGCGAGTGATGCGCAGGCAGGGTGCGGGGGTGATGATCAACCTGACGATGGCAGAGCAGTCTCACGTCGGGAATGAAGCGGCGTTCGCGTCCAGTATGCGAGGGTTCGAGGAATTATCCCGTCATGCGGCGTTGGAGTTGAGCCCGTTTGGAATCCGAGTCGTCGCTGTGAGCGATTCTGAATCAACCGTCGTCGAAAAGTTGTTTCGTTTGCTGGAGGAACAATGAAAGAGTTGTTGGATTACCGCGAAAAACTCATGATGAGCCTGCTCGATGCGGCGAAGACATTCCGCGTGGATTGCCTCGCTGTGCAGGATCCCTTCGCTCCGTTGGCGGAGGGGAATTGGAACACACACCAGGTTGCCGCGCACACGCGCGATGTGCACTCGTTGGTGTACGGGTTGCGCGCGCGACGGACCGCCATAGAGGCGAACCCGGTGTTCCCAAGTTTCGATGGGGATGCGTATGCGGCTGAACATTACCACGCGGGCGAACCGTTGATTGAATTGTTGGATGGCTTTGTTGCCAATGTCGAAGCACTGGTGACGTTATTACGAAGCCTGCCCGCCGATGCCTGGGCTCGCGAATCGAGTCATGAAAAATTGGGGAGCGGCTTCACTTTGCAGACCTGGGTGGAGCGCGACCTCGCCCACATCGAGGAACATCTTGTTACGGTGCGGTCAGGGCGAAAGGATGAGGGGTGAGATCAGCCTGAACGGAAAGTTGAATCGTCGTATCGAGCTTGCGCGTTGGGTGATTAATTGTTCAAGAGAATTGAAAATAACAACGCAAAAATAAAATAGAGTATCAAGGCTGTGATCGAAATGGCGCCCGATACGAGGTATTTCACCAGTGCGCTTTGCTCGGAGCGAAACACTTTGACGTTGATGACCAATGCCAGCGCGCCGAAAAAACCGCCGATCGCTCCGCCGCCAAAGAGCAACACGATGGGCCAGCCGCCCCACACCCACTCATACCATTTCAACGGTTCGACCACATTGACGATGTTGCCATCCACAAGCAATTTTGGAACATCGAAAAAGTTATTGCGCCAGGAGGCGGTCGCTTCCCTGCCGTCGTTACGGGTCAGGACCATTTCTCCGCGCTTGGCGCCCGGGCGCGCTTCACTGCCATTGACAAGCAGTTTCGCGCCACCAAACATCCCGGCAGATTGCACTTCGATCGCCTGTCCTTCAAAGCCTTCAAGGTTGACTGAATATCCCATAGCATTCTCCTTGTGAATATCAACCACCTACCATAACGCGAAGCCGATCAACTGGAAGAACCATGCAAAGATCGGCTCGTATATTTGCAATCCGATCAAGGCGACGACCATTCCGAACACGGCGCCGGCGAGAATATCCGAAACATAGTGCACCCCCATTGCCACGCGCGCCAATGCCACCAGCGGCGCCCAAACCCACAAAACGAGCGCCAGCCAGACGGGTCCAAACCAGGTGGCGACGACCGCGATCAAAAATGACCGGGCGGCGTGCCCGGACGGGAACGAGTGCGGATCAGTATTCCGGTAGATGCTTCCCCACTCGCCTGCCGGACGCCTCCTCCGCACAGTGAATTTGATTCCCATCACCAGCGCTGCCAGCCCCCCGATGCCGACGAATTGCACAACCGCCCACTCTTTCCAGAACGAATCACCCTGCCACCACAAGGCAATCATCGCGATCCACCAGAACCACGAGTCGCCGGAATGCGCGAAGAAGACCGCTATAGCGCGCAATGCGCCTGGCTTTTCAGCCACGCGCATTTGTTCGGAGAGGCGAGCATCCCATTCAAGAAGGGAGCGGACGTTCATTTACGCTTCATCTTGGGCTTTGAGCGCGCCGATTTCGAGGCAACCACTTTTTTCCTGGACGATGCAGGTTTTTTCTGTGCAAACCTCTTCGCCTTTGCGGCGGCTTTCCGTTGACCTTTCGCCAGATCGGCGCGGAGCAGTTCGAGTTGGTGAGGCTTGTCCACGTCCATGCAGGCTTCGGCATAGGGCCAGACAATGGCGCGTCCCTTAATGCCTATGCGCTCACTGACGCGCCGGACCGCGTCGTCGAAAGTAAGTTGGCGGGTGAAGAGCGAAAATAATAAGCCAAGCCCGAGTTTACTGGCTTGCCGCAGTGGGCTTTTGCGCGCGCCCAGCAAATCCTCCCAAGTGTCGAGGTGTTCCGTCGCCATGCGCACATGCGTCACGTTGATGTCGGCGCCGCAGACTTCCATATCCTTGAGTTTGGTAAAGGTGCGGTTCGAGCCGGGGAACCGTTCCTCCATTACGCTTTTTTCGCAGATGCCATAGTACAGATCGTCCTGTGTTTCCATGGCGGTATCGACCAGCCAGTCCACCATGTGCGCCTGCAAGGCGGGGATATCGGAGGATACGATCATCACGTATTTGCTCTTTTTATCCAGTTCAATGGATTTTTTGACGCCCGCCACGATATTGGCAAGCATGCGTCCTTGATTGGTCAGGTAATGCAACGGTTTTTTGCAGGTCAATGGGTTTTTTGGGGAAAGACCCACCAGAATCACATTCTTCACCCGTTTCGACTCGCCGAGCGCGTCGAGCACCCATTGCACCATGGGTTTGCCTGCCACATCCACAAGCGCTTTGGCATCGCCTTTCAGGTAATCGTACAATGGGTCTTCCGGGTTGGGGATTCCCCCGGCGATCACAATGGCATCCATAAAATCTCCTTCGATTTACGATTTACGATTACATTCTTGTACATTAGTTCAGTTTTTGCAGTTGAGGTTCCAAACCAAGTTGGTCGATGAGCGCGTTCAGTTCGTCGGTGGTCAGGATGCGTCCCTTACCTGCCAGGGCGATCAAGGCGGCTTCCATCATGTTGGCGCCAAAACTTCGACCTTCGAGGTTGATCGTTGTTGTCACCAGATATTTTACGCCGCGCTTTTTGAGGAACTCCACATCGGCTGGCGTGGTGGTGTTGGTAACGATGATCTTTCCGCGCATATCTTCGGGTATGTGTTGCTTGACGTACAGGAAATCACCGCCGGTGACCGTGTTGCCCTGGTAGTATTTTTCGAATTTGGGCGTGACTTTTTCCTGTTTTTCACCCGTGGGATACAACATGCTCAACGGCATCCGCCCGACGATCGGCATGAGGATGCGGGCGGTGCGGTCAAGCGATTTCATCGAATGAATGGCGATGGGAATATCCAGCCCGAACATCAGGTCGCCGAAGACACATTGATAGCCGGCCTTGATGAACGATTCGGTCATCCCATAACGGGTAATGCCGGCAACCAGGAAGGCTGTTTTGGGCTGGATCTCGCCGCCGATCTTTTTTTCCACCCATTGCATGACGCGCGCTTCGAGTGTTTCTTTCAAGCCGCTTCCATCCACGTAGGGCGTCTGCTTTACATCCTGGACCAGCTTGAGGGCGGCATGGAGAGGGTAGAACTTCCAGGGGGTATGCACGCCGAGGTCGATCCCGCCCACACCGAACGCGTCGACCTTCCCGTCCAGTTCGCGGAACATTTGACGCGCTTTGTTTTCATCGCCATTGGTGCCGATGCGTTCGATTCGCACAGTTTCGCCCAGCAGGTTGACTTCGACCGCTTTATCGCGGGTGGCGGAACCGAGACTGATGCTCACGGCTCGTTTCATAAGGGAGACTCCTCACGTTGAGATGACTGATTATAGTCTGAATCAGTTTTCCCCTGCGCGGGAAGCGTGAAGGAAAACGTGGAGCCAGCGCCCGGCACAGATTCCACCCAGATCCTGCCGCCGTGCACCTCGATGATCCGTTTTACAAGGGCGAGTCCGATGCCGGTTCCATCCGATTTAATATCGAGTTTGTTGAACAGCCCAAAGATGCGGTCGAAATGATCGGGCGCGATCCCGACGCCGTTATCGCGGACGAAGAGGATCGGCATGCCCTGCTCAAAACCTTCTGTACCGATCTCGATGCGGGGAGACGGTTGCGCGCCCATGAATTTTGCGGCATTGTCCACCAGGTTTTGCATCACCTCTGTGAGGCGTTGACGATCACCGTATACCCGAGGGAGGTTTTCCTGCAGGAGGACCTCGACTCCCCGCGCTTCGATCTGCCCATGCAACAAGGCAAGGACTTCGGAGGTCAGCTCGCGCATATCGATCTCTCGCGGTTCGTTCATCAAGCGTCCGATGCGTGAAAGTTCGAGCAGGTCGTTCAACAGCTGTTGCATTTTATCGGTCGCATCCACGATCCGTTGGATATCTTTTTCCAGGCGGTCGCGGTCTCCCGCGATGGCATCCTGTTTCAGGTATCCTAGGAATCCGCGTATGGTGAACAGGGGCGATTTCAGGTCGTGTGATACGGTGTAGGTGAACCGCTCGAGTTCGGCGTTCTTCGATTCGAGTTCATCGATAAGTTTTCTACGCTGGGCAAGTTCGCTCTGCAGGGCGGCTTCGTCCATTTGTCGCTTGATGGCGGCGCCCAACACATTGGCGGAAACGCGAATGACTTCCACTTCCAAGGGCGTCCATTCCCGTTCCCGTTCCATTTCATCGAACCCGATGGTGCCCCACTGCAAGTCGTTTACGACGATCCGCATCTCCAGCAAGGCTTTGATGCCGGACTCATTCTTCATTTTGTTCTTTTCCGCATCGGTGAAGAAGGATGAATTTCCCACGAACGGTTCCCCCGAATCGAGGATGGCGTAATACCGTTCATATCCCGATTCGTGGACAGGCGCGTTCTGGAAATTGGGGTTCCCCATATCCGGCGTTTGCCCGGGCGCCGTCCATTCGTAACGAAGGGAGTTCAATAGTCTCCCTTGCGGGTCCAGGTGCTTTTCGAACAGGTAGGCATGGCTGGCGTTTAACGATCTGCCGAGACGTTCGAGAACGGCATCGATCTCCGATTTCCAATCGGACGACTTGAGGAATCGGTTTGCCGCATCTGCCATGGCATCGAGCATCGCTTCGCGCTCGCGCAGGCTCCGTTCCGCCTGCCTGCGCTGGGTTAATTCGTCCTCCAGTTGGACGTAGGCGTTCTGGCGCTGGATGGCGGCGCCGAGAATGTTTCCCGCCACGAGGAGGGCTCCGACCTCCGCATTCGTCCACTCGCGCGCAACATCCATATCGTCGAATCCGATGGTGCCCCACCAGTTGCCATCCACGAAGACCGGGAAATCCAGCAGGGCTTTCATGCCGCGTTCGAGCAGGAAGTCCATTTCCATTGTGTTGAGGCGCTTGATGTCGCCGATGTAGGGTCGCCCGGCGATCATGCTCTCGTACCAGTCCTCAAAATCATCCTCCTTGACAGGGATGTTTTGATAGGCAGGATCGTGAAGATCGCTTGGCAGGGATGGCGCACTCCATTCAAATTGCATCGAAGAGACTACCTTGCCGTCCGACAACTCGTGGTTTTCGAAAACAAAGGCATGCGACGCATGGATGGTCGTGCCAAATTTTTCGAGAACCACATCGATCTCATCACGCCAATTGGAGGATTTCAGAAAAAGGTTTGCGGCATCGGCAACGACTTCCAGGATGGATTCGCGTTGTTGAAGTTCCAGAGTGATCTGTTTGCGGTCGTTGAGTTCCACCTGCAGGGTATGTTCATCCTGTTGCCGCTTGATGGCTGCGCCGAGGATGTTCGCGGCGATCTTCAACGCGTCCACCTCCGCCGAATTCCACGTGCGCTCCCTGCGGAAATCGTTGAAACCGATCGCCCCCCACTCCCTGCCGCCAACGAAAATGGGTACTTCGAGGATCGATTGGATGCCGGCTTCAGCCATGATCGGTTTTTCGATGGAGTTAAAGGTGGAGGAGGTGCCCATGCGCACCTCGCCTTTACTTAATTGCTCGACCGCTTCTTCAAACCCATCCTGATGAATGGGAGAGTTTTGATATCGATCCTGGTCCAGTTCGCTGGGAAACCCAGGCGCGGTCCATTCATATCGCATGGAGGTCAATTCTTCCCCGTTAGGTCCCAGGTGATCCTCGAACAGGTACGCATGGGTCGCATCGATCGTCGGTCCGAGGCGCATGAGCACGCCGTCGATCGCCTCGCGCCAATCGGACGATTTCAGGAACGAGTTCGCCGCGTCGGCAACCACTTCAAGGATCGATTCGCGCTGGCGAAGACTGGCTTCGACTTTCCTGCGTTCATCCAATTCCCTCTTCAACTGATCGAGCAGGCGCTCTTTTTCGATCGTGTTGATCACCTGCACCGCAAGGGTTTCCAGCAACCGGATCTGGTCAGGGCTGTAGGCATCGGGTTGAAGCGATTGCACCGACATGACCCCGATCGCCTGGTCTTGAGATCTCAATGGGATGCCGATATACGAGCGGATGCCAACATCCCTGACGATATGGATGGAATGCTCTTGCTGTGTCCGGGGGTCCGAGATATCCGGCAGGTAGATCGTTTTCCCACCGGAGATCACCTCCCACGTCAGGCCGGGCGTATCACGCAGTGAACGCGGAGGTAATTGCAAGTCCTCATCCAGGTTTAGGAAGAGGGTGTACATGTATTGATCGGTGGGCGCATCGTACAACCCAATGTGGAACGCATCCACGATCACGACGCGCTTCAATTCCTTTACGAATGCCCGCAAACCCTGATACAGATCCTGCGGGCTGGTGAGCGCCAGGTTGATCTGATACAGCAGGGAAATTTCCTGGGCGCGTTGACGGAGGCTGGCTTCGATCTGTTTGCGTTCCAGAAGCTCGGTCTGCAAGGCGTGCGCATCGCGTTGCCGTCGGATGGCATTGCTAAGCAGGTTGGCGGCAACCCGCAAGGTATCGACCTCGATATGGGACCAGTCGCGAATATCCTCGAATACATCGAAACCGATCGTCCCCCACCAACGACCATCGACCATCAACGGGACTTCCGCAAGCGCCTTGATGCCCAATGACTCGAAACGCAATTTATCAACAGCGGGAAACGTACTTGAATTACCCGCATAACTTTCGCCCCTCTGTAAAAATTCGTTGGTGCTCCCCGGAACCACCTGGAGGACATGGTCCTGGAGGTAAGACGCCCCGTATTCGGTTGCGGTTGGGTATCCGGGAGCCGTCCATTCACTGAACAACCGGGCAGAATCCTCACCTTCGGCGTTGGTGAAATTCTCAAACAAGTAGGCATGCGTGGTATTCAACGCCCGCCCCAATCGCTCCAGGACAAGATCGATCACGGTCCGCCAATCATCGGAGGTGAGGAAGAGTTCGGCGGCGAACGTCACCGCTTCGAGCACCGTTTCGCGTTGACGCAACCCCGACTCCGCCTGCATGCGGTCGGCAAGTTCGGTCTGCAACTCTGAAAATAGACGGGAATTCTCCAGCGCAATCCCAATATGTTCGCTCAAAGCGCCAAGGAGTTTGAAGTCAGCTTCGGTGAGTTGCACACCCTGCGTGCTTTCCACGTTGATGATCCCCGCGAATCTCTTTTTATCGAAGAGCGGAATACAGATCTCAGATACCACGCCCCCCACCGCCGCGCGATACAACGGGCTGGTGGCAACATCCTCCAGAAAGACGGGTGACTCTGTCCGGGCGACCTTGCCAATGATGCCTTCATCGAGGGCGATGTGGAGGATCGGCGCTTCATAACCGACCTGGTGTTGCATGACAAGCACGCCCTCCTCCAACAGGTAAAGACTCACCTGGGTATACCCGAACGACTCTGCGATCGATTCCACCACGTTATGGATCACATCTGTCCGATCGAGCGCTTGTGCCATTGCGTTACGTACCCGCCCGATCAGGGCGAGTTCCTGTGTTTGCTTTGCCGCCGTCTCGTACAGGAGACGATATTTCTGCTCTTCTTCTCTTAATGCCCGCTCCGCACGCTGGCGCTCGGCGAGTTCGGATTGCAAGTCGGAAAACAAACGGGAATTCTCGAGCGCGATGGCAACCTGGTCGGCAAAGATCACCGCCAACTCGGCGTGATGCGCGGTGAACTGATCCTTCTCGCGCCCATCCAGCGCGATCAGCCCGATGACCTGTCCGCGAGTCTTGAGCGGAATCGCCAGCCACGATTGAATGTAATTATGCGGCGGATCTTGAAAGTCCTGCAACGCATTCTGCACATCAAGATTCAAAAGATAGGGCGCTTCCCCCATCAGGATGGGCGTGGCGGAATTACCGTCACCGACGGTAAAGGCGTACTCCCCCGCTACGAGTTCGGAAGGCAGATTCCGACCCGCAACCAGTTTTTGCACACGACCATCCATCCGCCAGATGGACGCGCTATCGTAGGGGACGACCCGCTTGATCTGGTCGAGGATATTCTCGATGATCTCGGAAAACTCCAGCGTTCCGACAATGCCCGCCATGCTCTCGCGCAGGGTTTCCGATTCCTCGTTCTTAACCTCCAATTCATGGATCAAATTCTCGCGGCCCCGTTCGATCGTCTTGGGAACGGTGATATCGCGCACCACCAGGAGCGCGGTGGTATTGGAAAAAAACGAGACCCTCATTTCATACCCGCGAATTTCCTCCCCATCGGGCATCTGGAATTCAAACGTCTGCACGCGTTGTGTTTCGAAGATCAGGTGCACGGCATACAGCACGGCAGAACAGATCTGCGGGGGCAGAAGGTCGCTGATGTTTCGGCTCTTTCCACCGGACTCATCGAACGGAGGGCTGGCGCTCTTTGCCGGCAAGAATGCCAGAATATCGCCGTTGGAGGATACTTCAAGCAGGGTATCCGGCAGAGCGCCCAACAGGTTGCTCAGCGATGCAAGATGTTCCTTTGACGCGGGTCTTGTTTTCTTTTTTGATTTCATGTTCGATCACAAACGGTGGTGGAGGGAATTATAGTTGAAACCCGCCGGGATCGACCCACAAATTCATGCGCGAATCATGGCGTACAAATAGCCTTGAACGTTGCCTGGGCAGTGACGGAATTCGGGGACAGGGTTTGCGCGACCATGGTGTAATCTCTTGCACTGCGCACTTCGTAGAATTCCTGCGCGTCCCGGGTGCCTCCCTCCTCAAACTGGATGAACTGCTCCGCCGAGGCATCGCCGGTACTGACCTCCCTCCACATCCAAACGATAGAGGCGGGACCCGTTGCAGTGATCTCCACATGAATGGCAACATAATGAGGGAACGAATCGCATGCGACATTGAGGACCGGCGGTTCGATGCTCACGAGTATGGCTGATACCTCCCCCTGCGGCGGATTCGCCACCGGGAGCGCGTCCGTGTTCCCCTGGGCTGTGGTGAAGTCCGTTGCCAGCCAGCAGGTGGTGGAAGGGTCGCTGGGGTTTCTGACCTGCCACCACAACAGATCGGGGCTTTTACCGATCACCTCCGCCTGCCTGCCGGGACGCAGTTCCCCCACCACGGCATAGGCAAGCCCGGGACCAAACCGGCAATTCACAGGCTGGTCATTCGGGAAAACAGTCACCAGCGTGGCAGTGGCGGTCGGCGTGCGGGTGGGAAGTTCATAGGTGAGAAACGTCTCGATGGGGATGATCGTCGGTGTGGAATTGCTGGAAGGTGGAGGAGCAGTTGTCTGTGGAGAAAGAGGCGTCGATGTCCCCAGCGGCAGGTTGCAGGATGTCAGGATCAACGTAAAAATCGCGGCAAAATTGAGTCTTCTCTTCATTCATCCTCCTTCATGGCTGTCATGTTAACCCCGGAAAAGATCGACCGCAATAGTCCTTCCGGCGCATTTCGCCGTATAATCCAACCCACGTTCAAAAATTGCGCGCTGGAGGGTTACCGTGAATACGTCGTTTTCCATAGTCACACTGTTCGCGATCATTTCATTGACAGCATGCAACCTGCAATCTGCGCCGGTCATCGGGGGGTTGTTCCCCACAGAAACGCCCACGGCAACCTTGACCTTTACCCCCACGCTCACGTTCACACCCACATCCACAGCGACACAAACGCCAACACTCACCCCCAGCCCCATTCCCACGGATACCCCAACGGTCACACCGACCCCGGGTCCATTCACGTATTTCGAAAATTTTTCTGAAGCCGGTTCGATCAGCAGGTTTACGTGCGCCCAGTGCTCGATCAAGGACGGCGTGTTATTGTTTGGTCCGTTCGAGCCGCAAGACAACCTCGGCGAGCAGTTCCGCCTGGTGGTCTGCGACGCGTGCGGCGCGCATACGCATTATCGCGTCAGCGTGGATGCCACCTATGTGGATGGTCCCACCGATCGCTTCTTCGGGCTGACCGCGCTGATAAAAGGCGACGAGACCAACCTCGACCGGGCGGTATATCTCGGCATATCCACGTGGCAGATCTATGTGGTCCGTGATTACAATTACGAAACGGGGTTCTTGAAAGAACTCAACGCAAATTTGTCCGGTTACCTGTTCCCCGCCCGGAATACGAACCACATCGTGATCGAGGTCAAACCCTCAGCCCGCGACGGTTTCGTGGATGTGTATTTCACGATCAACAACGGTCTACTTTATGTGTTGTATCTCCAACCTGCCGAGGAGACCTTCGCCGGGATGGGCATGAGCTTCCATTCGATGACCGTCATGTTCGATAATTTTCACTATGAAGAGCTCGAGGTGGAATAGCCGTCATCTGTGATACAATCATTCATAGAACATTTTTTCTGTATCGAAAAAGGAGATTGCTATGAGCAAACAAGTCATGGTGCTGGTGGGAACAACCAAGGGCGGGTTCATTTTCACCAGCGACGCGAGTCGCAAACAGTGGCAGATGAGCGACATCCTCTTCAAGGGTTGGAACGTGATGCACATGCAATTGGACCCGCGCGACCGCCGCCTGCACGCAGCGACCAGTCATTTCGTGTACGGTCCAACCATCCAGAATTCCGACGACCTTGGCAAGACATGGACGCAAGCCAAACAGTCGCCCGCTTTGCCGCGCGCGTCGAAATCGGGCAGGCCCGCCAGCACGATGGAGGAAGCGTTCCGCTCGGAAGGCGGGGAGGATATCAAATCCAATCCTGAAAAGATGATCAAGGCGTGGAACATCACCCCCGGCCGCGCGGACGAGCCGAATGTATTGTATGCCGGCGCGCAACCCGCTTCCCTGTTCCGATCCACCGATCGCGGCAACACGTGGACGTTGAACGAAGCGCTGTACGATCACCCGCATCGCGCCGAGTGGAACCCCGGCGCCGGTGGGCTGACCCTGCACACCATTCTGCTCGACCCGACGGATGCCAACCGCATGTACATCGCCATCTCTGCCGCGGGGTGTTACCGTACCGACGATGGCGGGCAGACCTGGAAGCCCTTCAACAAAAATGTGCGCGCCGATTTCATGCCGAACAAATTTCCGGAGTTCGGGCAGTGCGTGCATAAGATGGCAATGCACCCCTCGACACCGAACGTGATCTACCAGCAGAACCACTGCGGCGTATATCGAAGTGACAACCGCGGCGAGGACTGGATCGACATCGGCGAAGGCAAATTACCTACGCGGTTCGGATTCCCAGTGGCGGTGCATCCGACTGACCCTAAAACCATTTACATCGTGCTCGAAGAGAGCGACGAGTTTCACATGAGTGTGGACGGACGGTTCTCGGTGTGGCGCAGCCGCGACGCCGGCGATTCGTGGGCGCGTCTTACCACGGGTCTGCCTGAGCGCGCCCACGTGGATGTGTTGCGCGAAGCGATGGGGACCGATTCGTTCGAGGACGCGGGCGTGTACATCGGCACGAATACCGGTCAACTGTTTTACACCCGCGATTCCGGCGATAACTGGGATCTGCTGGCAGATTTCCTGCCACCGATCCAATCGGTCGAAGCAGTAGTGGTTGGTTGACTCTTGTAGGACGAGATACGCAACGTGTCTCGTCCTACTTTTTTAAGCGGGGGGTTATAATCGCCGGGTAATCGTAAATCGTAAATCGTAAATCTGAAATCGGAAATCGACTCATGCATATTCTTGTCACCAACGACGACGGCGTCACTGCGCCCGGACTGCTTTCCCTCGCGCAGGAGATTCGCAAACTTGGCACCAAAGTGACCGTGTTCGCACCCGACAAAAACTGGTCGGCTTCGGGACACGTCAAAACCCTCGACCGCCCTCTGCGCGTGCGCGAAACGACTCTCGCCGACGGGACATCTGCCTTTTCGTCGGACGGCGCGCCTTCCGATTGCGTCGCGCTGCCGCTCCTCGGCTTGATCGAACAAGTGGACCTGGTCGTCTCGGGAATCAATCCCTACTCCAATATCGGGCATGACGTGACCTATTCCGGAACCGTCACCGCCGCCATGGAGGCAGTGATCTCTGGCGTGCCGGGCATCGCCTTCTCGGTCGCCTCGCAGGATAAAACCGATTCCTCCCCCACCGATTACAGTCACGCCGCGCAGGTGGCAAGAGTGGTGACAAAGAAAGCCATCGCCGAGGGACTGCCCGAAGGCGTGGTCTTGAACGTCAATATCCCATACCTGAGCGTGCAAGCCATCAAAGGACTGATGATCACGCGGCAGGGCATGCGTGTGTATCGCGACGCGCTCGACAAACGCATCGACCCGCGCGGGAATCCCTATTACTGGATCGGCGGCGACGCGCCCACCGGCATCAACGAAGACGGCACGGATGTCGGCGCGCTCGCGCAGGGATACGT
>CAZGSB010000048.1:0-24176 GCA_964528275.1 uncultured Anaerolinea sp.
GAGCAAGGTGATTTGCGAAAAGCGCCTTCACCCCGTCCTCCCCTTCGGGGTGCTTCGCGATCTCCCGAAGGGAGCCCCAAAGGGGTGCTTCGCGAAGGGGGATCCCCGCCACCTCACCAACAAACCATCTACCTCCACCGCGAGTCGGCGGGGAGGGGCGGCAAGGCGGTGACGTTGGTGAAGAATCTCGCGCTGTCGGCGAAAGATATGAAATTATTGGCAAAGAGACTGAAGCAGGAGTGCGGCACGGGCGGGACGGTCAAGGACGGGGTGATCGAAATCCAAGGCGAGCATCGCGAACGGATTGCGGGTGTGCTGACGGAGTTGGGATACAAGGTCAAGATCGCGGGAGGGTGATCAAGCTGTGGAAGTTTACTTTGTATTCAGTTGAATAATTTTTGCAACTTTTTTCATGCTTGTTTCCCCGCCATACTTCCAGCGATGATACTCCTGTCGAATTTCTTCCAATGCGGCAAGACGCGCGGAATAGGATAGGGTTCTCCAGTACGCTGAGTCGGTTTTCTTGTCGCTGATTTTTGCTTTGTTGACGACTTTCTCGATGTCAAGTGTTCGCTTCATGCCTAAAGTATACCCCAAATGAAAACTCGGAGATCTGCGCGAAGCCGACCCCGAGTTTTTTGTTTTACAGTTTCCTGATAAATATCATCCCAACCAGCAACCCAAGCAGACCGAGCAACATCAGGTTGCCAAGAATATCGCCGAGTTTCGGGTAGAGCGTGTTGACCGAAGTGATCGGCACGGTCACTTTTTGGATGCCGACGAATTCGCTTGTCGTTGATTCTTCAAACGTATCAACGCGATTCAATACCTTGCCGTACGCATCACTCACCAACGACACACCCTGCCCGGTCTGTCGAAAGACAGTCATGCCATTTTCGACGGCGCGGAAGGTTGCCATGCTGGAGTGAATGTCGCGCACGCCGAGCCAATCCTGCGAGGGGATGATGAGCAGGTCAACGCCTTGCGCGCCTGTCTGCTTGACGATGTTCGGGAAGTCGGCGTCCCAGCAGATGATGGCGCTGAGTTTGCCGTAGGGCGTATCCACCGTTTGCAGAATCTGATTCCCTTTGAGCGTGCCTTCGAACATGTTGCCGCCGTATTTGATGTGGTGCAGGACCACGTCGCCGTTTTCGTCAATAATGCGGACGGAGTTCACGGGCGGGGTTTGTCCGATGTCAAACGTCGGCAGGACGATGTAGATGTTTTCTTCTTTCGCCAGCGCGCCTGCGTTGGCGACCATTGTTTCGATCTGGTCGGTCGTGCCGATCACGCCGCCTTCTTGAATGACGATGATATTCGCGCCGTCTTGTGCCAACATGCGGATTTGATTCAACTCGGCGGTGTGCAGTTCATCCATGGCTTGACGAAAACCCGCTTCATCCCCATCGTTGAATTGATTCAGCGACGTGGACAGCGTCCCATCGGGGAGCGAAAAACCCGCGATGACGGCGGTCTGCGCGGGTTGCGCGGGGAGGAGAGTCCTGCCGAGGCTGAGAGAAAGGATGAGGGCGAGCGACCCAGCCGAAACCCAGGCGAGAGGCGAGTGGTTTCCATCCCAAAAATGATTTGCCAATGTTGCGAAGAGACTTATCACAAAAGTGATGCCCCATAATCCCGTCACTGATGCGATTTGCATGACGGGCAGAAATCCGCGCTGGGAATAGGCGGACGCGCCGAACGTGCCGAACGGACTGCCGTTGGCGGAGAAGAAGTCCAGCGCGGTGAGGGCGATCGGGAAGATGAAGAGCGTCCATGCGGCGGCGGGAAAGCGGACGTGATAGTAGCGGTCGATGACAACGGCGAGGAGGCTGACCGGGGCGATGGCGAGGAAGAAGCCGATCTCGCCGAGGCGCGGGAAGAAAGTTGCGCCGTTCCACGAGACGATCAGCGGGATGGCGGTGGCGAGCCAGAGCAAAAGGAAATCGAGCCCGGGTCTTTGGCTGTGGCGATAAAACCGCAGGGCGAAGACGGGCACGATCCACGCGGCGAGGGGGACGTTCCATTTGCCGCCGAGGGCAACGAAGTTGAGGGCGAAGGCGAGGAGCAGGAAGAGGTAGTTGGACATTTTAGTCTCCATTTCATTTTTTATTCGGTGGTTGAGTAGTCCCGCGATGCTCGTCGCGGGACGTATCGAAACCACCTGTTATCAAAAGCAATCTTGTTGTAAGTGTTGCTTTGCTTATTGTGGTCTCGATACGCTCGCAACGAACGCTCGCTACTCGACCACCAGATTACTTCTCAAATGTACTGGTTCCTCCCTCCTTCCACATCGTCCATCCCGCCCCAAAGCGGACATTGTCCGTTCGGACAATATGCGCCTGCATGGGTTGCAGTACAATGCAAAGCATGAGCAAACCCAATCTCAACCCAGACCGCAAAATAGTCTTTCCTTTTTATATTTTCCTGACCCTGCTGATGGGGTACATGGGTGCGGCGTCGGTGATGTCAGTTTGGGGGACGGGCGCAAGCGGGGTGGCGCCGTCGCTCGTGATCTTATTTTTGGCGCACATCGGGCTGTATTGGCTGAATGTGCTTTGGGTGAATCGCAATGACCGCTGGTTTCTGTTCTACTACCCCGCGCAGACCATTGTGATGCTCGGCATTGTGTGGCTGTTGCACGGACGCTCGACCGTGGGGACGTCGTTCCTTTTTTCGGCGACCATCGCCATCGTGGGGGAGGGGCTGGGCGTATGGGGCAATTCGCGCCGCGCGTTTTTTATCGGTATCTTTTATATCGGGTTGTTACTGGCGTTTCTGTATCTGTTTTCGGGGCAAACCGTACTGCTCGACTCGCTGGCGGGACTGCTCGTGAACGGCGGTTCGATCATCCTGTTCATGGTGATGTTCAACCAGATGTTTGTGCAACGACAAAAGGCAGTCGAACTTGCCGAATCGCTGGAGAGCGCCAACGCCAAACTCGCCGCTTCAGCCGCCAGGATCGAGTCGCTCACGTTGCAGAACGAACGCGCGCGCATGGCGCGGGAATTGCACGATACACTGGCGCAAGGCGTGGCGGGACTGGTCTTGCAATTGGAAGCGGTGAAGGCTCATCTTTCAGCGGATAGAAAAGAACGCGCCTCTGCCATCGTGGAGCAATCCATTGCGCGGGCGCGCAGCACGCTGGCTGAATCTCGCGCGGCGATTGATGACCTGCGGGCGGCTTCGGGGAACGTCGCGGATGCGAGTCGTGAAAAGATCGAACGCTTCACGCAAGCGACGGGGATTCCGTGCGAGATGGAAATCTCGGTGAATGAAAATCAACTTGCTCCCGAAACGACCGATCATGCGCTGAACATCCTCAGCGAATCATTGACGAACATCGCGCGGCACGCGCGGGCGACGCAAGTCCGTGTGAAGTTCTTCGTGCAGGGTCAAACGCTCGAACTCGAAGTCTGCGATAACGGCAAAGGCTTCGATGTGAATCAAAACGTCAGCGGGCATTACGGTCTGATCGGGATGCACGAGCGCGCGCGGCTGACGGGGGGGCAGATTGCAATCGAGTCCGATGCGAATGGCACGTGTGTGCAGTTTGTGGTAGGGAGGATGTGATGGGTTGTCTCGCTCCAAGGCGGTCTGCGACCGCCGTGTTGTGCAAAAAAATCGCAGGGTCGCACCGTTCGTGCCGCGAGCACAACGGTGCGAGACGGCAGACCCTGCTTGAGCATAAAATGGGGAGGGTGTGATGATCAGCGTGATGATCACCGATGACCATCTCATTGTCCGTGAGGGGTTGCGGCTGATTCTCGAAACTGCCGACGATATCGAAGTGGTCGGCGAAGCGGTGGATGGGGCGGAGTGTTTGCAGCTCGTGCCGAAACTCAGCCCCCATGTCATCCTCATGGATCTGCAAATGCCGCGCATGGACGGCATCACTGCGATCAATCATTTGCGCAAAGATTTTCCCGAAATCGCCATCGTCATCCTCACCACCTACAACGAAGACGATTTGATGATTCAAGGTCTGCAAGCGGGCGCGCGCGGATATTTACTGAAAGATTCAAGCCGCGAAAGTTTATTGGATTCAATCCGCGCCGCCGCCAAAGGGGAGACGTTGCTCAAGCCAGATATTCTCGCCCGCGTGCTTGCGCCTCAGATTCAGGGCAAGCCTGTTTCATCCACCCAAAATGATTCCACACTGACAGAGCGCGAACTCGAGGTTTTGTTATGTGCCTCTCGCGGGGAGCGGAACAAAGAGATCGCCTACAAGTTGGGCATCACCGAGCGGACGGTCAAGGCGCATTTGCAAAGTATCTATCAAAAATTTGGAGTGGATTCACGCGCGGCGGCAGTCGCTGTGGCGGCGGGCAAGGGGTTGCTGGATGCCTAACTGATCGTTTACTGCCAGGAACAAGAACAGCCTCCCGAATTTTCGGGAGGCTGTCTTTTTATAGTCTCACTCAACGACAAATCGTACGTCGAGCGATTGGGTTACGGGAGAATTGCATTCCCGCCGCCGAAGTCGTCGAAGATGGCGTCGTTGGCGTTGATGAACCAGAGTCCGATGCGCCCGCCGCGCGGGTTGAAGAACGCCTGGTCGCCGGCGTTGAGGGTGACACTACCCACCTCGACACCGTTCTTGTAGATCAGCACCAAGCCGTTGGAGAGAGCGCGCGCGCCGAACTGGTCGCCATCGGCAAAGGTGACCGAGATCGGGCTGTAGCCATACCAGGCAAGCGTATCCGGGCGGAAGGTCCATACCGTTACGGTATTGGTGTTGGCGTCGTAGAGCACTTCGATCACGCCTGCGCCCCAGTTCGGTACAACCGAGCCTTGAACCTTCAAGAGCAGATCCTGCTCAAGCCCGTCCTCATCCACATTGGTGAGGGTGACGAAAACTTCCTGGTCGACGCCGAAGGCGTTCCTCCAGTAGATGGGTCCGCTGTTGCGCACATCCACCTGGCTGTTGTTGATGATCTTGTACGCGCTGATCGTGCCTCTCCAGTTCGGTCCGAGCGCCGAGGCAGGGCGGTTGAAGTTGTCGAGGACGGCTGTGCTCGGGAAGGGCGGATCAAGTTCCAATCCGATGAGAACCGGGTCGTGGTCCGACGAGCGGTAGGCGTCCGGCGCGTAGATCGCATCCTGCGCGGGGAGCTTGAACGAGGTGTCGTAGTCGATCAGGTCGGCTTCGTCGGAGTTGATGTGCCAATCGGTCATGCCGGTCACCTGTCGGAAGAGGCTGCCGTTCGCGAGTCCGTAATCGAGGTAACCGGTCTGCCCGTCGAACACGTACGAGTAGGCATCTTCGCCGTGGAATTGGAAGGCGAGGTCGGTGTAGTCGTCGGCGGTGCCGGCGGTATCGTCTGCGCCAGCCTTGATCGCATCGATCGGGTCTTCCTTGTCGTAGGAGTTCAGGTCGCCGATAATGAGGAAGTCTGCGTCGCCGCTGTTCGTCGGGTCGGTGGCGAGCCAGTCCACCAGCGCTTGCGCGGCGGCTTCACGGGTCAGGTTGCAGTTGCCCTGACCATCGCCGATGTCGGGGTCGCCCACATCGTTACAGTCCGAGCCTTTGGATTTGAAGTGATTGATGACCACCGTAAAGCGCGCACCGGTGGCGATCTCTTCGAAGGTTTGCGCGAGCGCCGGGCGGCTCTTGGTGTCGATGAAGCGCGGGTCAACCGAGGAATTGAGGATGGCAAAATCACCGACCGGGACGACGGTGGTCGCTTTGTAGATAAAGCCCACGCGGATCGCATCCGTGCCGATGACGCCGGTATCGATGAACGAATAGGTTCCCGGTCCGAAGGTGGCGTTGAGCCCGGCAACGATGCCGTTGGTCGGGTCGCCCAGCGGGCTGACGCCGGTGGTATTCTCCAGTTCGTTCAAGCCGACCACATCGGCATTCAAGCCAACCAGGGCGGCGAGCAGTTTATCGCGCTGGCGCGCGAACTCGGTGGGTTGGTCGAAATCGGCGCCGCGGCATTCCACATTTTGAAGCGGACCGCATTTGTTATCCAACGGGTTACCCGTGGGGTAGTCCGGAGTGATGAAGAAGTTGAGGGTATTCATCGACGCGACTTTCACCCTGCCGCCCACATCTTCCGGCGCGGCGGGGCGCGGATTTGCGTTGGTATGTGATGCGCCCGCCGTCGGCTGGATGCGGTACAGACCGAAGGAGAAGTCCATGATGCCGGTCACGTTCGATACCGTGTCGCCGCCGCGGAAGAGGTTCGTCAGGTCGAACGGGCTTCCATTGGGGTGGATGGCTGGGTTCGGGTTTTGAGTCGAGCGCCCGTCGTCGAGGGTGATCCGATCGAGCAGGAACTCCTGGACGGCTTGCGTAACTCCGGGCGAGCCGGGTTCGAACTCCGCTGTGGGGGTGAGGTGCCGTTCCGAGGTGAGGACGATCTCGCCGAAGCGGTCGAAGTTAAAGTATTCTGAAATGATCAATGCCTGCGGGAAGGTGACGCGCATGCCTTCGAAAGCTTCAAAGTCTGAGATCGCGTTCACAGGCAGGGAGACCGTTGCCGCGGTCGGCAGGGTGTTGCCGGAACTCAGCACGGAGACGCCGGTGAACGAGGTGATCTCGGTCAATGTGTTGAACTCAGAGACGACACCGATCACCTGGACCCGGTCGCCGATCGCCACGTTGACGGCTGGGGAATTTCCGTCGAACACAAAGATGCCTTCCGAGGTGAGCGGGTCCGCGTCCACATCGGCATCTTCTTCCTGCACGTGGAAGCCGTTGAAGTCGCCATTCGTGCCGCTGGCTCCATCCTGGAAGTCACCGACGACGATACCTTGAACGACCACGGTCTGGCCGGCTACCGGGCTGGATGCGCCGTTACCCTGCACATCGTGGATCTTCTTTTCTGCGGGACAGCCGGCAAATTGACTGCCGTCCACCTTTTTGCCGGGGGAGAACAGCGAGCCGCCCGAACCGGTCGCGAGGGAATGTTTAACGAGCGGATCAGCCCCCGTTACATCTGGGTCGCGCGTCAGGGATTGATTGTCGCCTCCTTCCGCGCCGTAGGTGTAGCTCATTACGTTGACCACACCGTTGTTCAAGGTGATGGTATCGCCGGTGTTGTTCAACCCCAGTTGTCCGCTGGAAGCCGTCTGCACCAGGCTAAAGCCAAATGTGCCGGTGGGTGTGCCAGCCGCAAACACCACGATCGAACAACTGGCGGGGATGACCGTATTCGCCGGGAACGTGTGGCGCAGGCCGGTCCCGTCGCTCAGCGTCCAGCCGCTGATGTTCAAACTCGCGGGTTCGTTATTGACGATCTCGACGAATTCATCCTGCGTGGTGTTGACCGTGCCGTCGCCGTTCGCGTCGCCGTTCGTTGCATCCGGGTCGGCAAGGATTTCATTGATGACAATATCCACGGGTTCCTGCACCGTCAGCGAAATGGATGTGTTCCCCGCGCGGGCTTCGGCATCGGAGATCGAGCAGGCCAGGTTTTTCACGCCTTCGCTCGTGCCGCTATCCACAGTGGCGGCAAACGAGAAAATATTATCGCCGGCAGACGCGTCGCCGTTCAACCCATCATCGAGGAACGATTGGGTTGTGCTGCCTCCAATGGACGAAAGATCGCAGACCACCGCCAAACCAGTGCTGGCAGGGTTCGTGCCCGGAGTGACAGTCACCGCGAGCAAGGTCGGGTCACCCGGCGCGACGGGCGATGGTGTAGCAGAGCCGGTGCCGGAGGGGTCTGTGCTTCCCCCGGCGGCTGTGATGGTGATATCGTCGATCCCCACCCATTCGTCACTTCCACTTGCGTCGGTAGTGATGATACGAATTTGAACGTCCGTCTGGTTGTCAATTGCCGCAGGCAATGCTACATTGATGGGGGTAACAAGAGTTGCTGCGCCTGCTGTTGTCGCGTCCGCAATGTAACCGGCTGGAACATTCGTAAAGTTACCGGTGTTTCCCACCCGATATTGCAACGCAACCTGCTGTGCAGAGTTATCTGCCGAACCGTCAATATCGCGAACATTATAAGAAATACTGATGTTCGATTGGCCGGTGGTGTTCAGGTAAATAACGATATGAGGGGCATCCGCCGTGCCCGACCCTTGCAAGGCAACGACAGGATCAGCAATTTCAAATTCCGAGACGCCTCCCGTTGCAAATGTATTGGGAGCAGTCTGATTTGCGTTGACATCCACAGGCGTAGCGCTTCCATCGGCGAGCACGGTCTGTGGGTCGATATTCGTACTGGCTACGAGACCATCGCCGCGGTAGCCGACGATCCCCGCGACAACCAACCAATCATCGCTGGTTGTGATTAATCCCGTATTCGACCAATTCTGGCTAAAGGGCAGCGTTTGTGCAGAAGTATTTGCGAGCGCCGGGCTGACAACCATGAGAGAACTTGCGACGATCGCCAGGATCAAGCTGACCGAAAAAATTTTGGGTAGGTACCTTTTCATACGTTTCTCCTCAGAAATATTGGGTGGGTCGGTACGAACAAACACGCCTCAAAGGCTTGGATGGTTGTGGGGTTCGGTTTTCACGAACGAAAGCACCTCCTCAAAGATTCACAATCGATCCAAAACAATCCGGTTTCCCCGCTCGCCCATTGTAGATGAAGGGGAATAAAAAGGCAAGGCAGGTGTAACCAATTCCCTGATAAGGTCTGGTTAACGCCCATGATCTACGCCTGTCTTCATCACTTTCATAAGATCGTCATGTGGCAACGCCTTCGCGAAAAATCCCTCATGTCCCGTCATATCCTCCGCCGCGACCATCGAATTGATGATCGCCTCCTCCGTCGCAAAGACCGATGCGGCAAACAACGGGTTGAGGTGTTCGTTATCGAGCGCGCGCAAATCGGAAATTCCACTTTCGCCCGCCAGCGCTGTGTTTGGGTTCGCCGTGGAAAACGCCATGAAAATATCGCCCGAACCGTTGCCGCCCAGCGAGCCTGTCCGCGCCATGCCGAGCGTCGCCCGTTTTGCGATCCGTTTGAGTTGATGCGGCAACAGCGGCGCATCGGTGGCGATCGCTACGATCAACGAACCGGTGTCCTGCGTGTACGGGTTCTCGCCGTTCGACCAAAAGCAATGTTCGGTGATGTGTCGCCCCACAGGTACGCCCGCAATCGTGAGTTGGTACCGCGCCCCAAAATTGGATTGCACGAACGCGCCCACCGTCCAGCCGCCGAATTTTTCAGGAAGTTTTCTGGATGAGGTTCCACTGCCGCCTTTGAACTCGTAGCACATCATCCCCGTCCCACCGCCCACGCTTCCCTCCGCGAGTGGACCTGATTCAGCGTTCTCGAGCGCGTGCCACACGTGAGGCGGTTTAACGAAAAAACGGTTCATGTCGTTCATCCAGCCATCGGCAGTTTCCGCCACCAGCGGGCAAGACCACTTCTGGAACAGCGCGTTATTCTTCACCTGCCATTCGATGATCGTATCGCGCACGATGCCCACCGAATGTGTATTCGTGATCCCGATCGGACCTTCAAGGAAGCCGCCCTCCTCCACCCAGGCTGAGCCGGTCATCTCGCCGTTACCGTTGAACGGAAACCACGCCGCGAAAACAGGGTCATGATTCGCCTTGCCGCGTGGATGTATGATGGTGACTCCCGTCCGTGCAGACTCGCCTTCGATGATGGTCGAGTACCCGACGGTGACTCCTTCCACATCGGTGATGGCGTTGTATTTTCCGGGCGTGCCATCGAAAGGGATTCCTAAATCGCGCGCGCGGGGTTTGGTCATCAGAGGCTCCTCATGAGGCGGTGGAAATGCAGATAGCGGAAGGCGGAAGACAGATAGTAAGGTTGTTATTCGCGGCGGAGGGTGCGAGGCATGAATTTCTCAGGCATCGACATCATCGAGCCGAGCATTTTGCCGACATCTTCGTAGCCTTTGACAAGTTCGGAGTGGAGTTTCGGGTGCATGTATTCGCAATGGCGGGCGAAGTCAAGCCAGACCTGGGTTTCGGTGGCTTCGCCGTCCTCATCGGCAAGTTTGCTGACGAACATCTTTGGGTATTGACGTTTGCGAAATCCCTCGGCGATGTTGGCGGCAATGCTTCTCGATGAACGGCGAATTTGATCGGTCAGCGAGTATTTCTCTTCCTTGGGAAAGGATTTACTGGCGTTGAAAATTTCCATCGCAAGTTTGTACGCCAGTTGATAGACCTTCAAATCACGATGCCCTTTGAGTTGTTGGTATTCAGCCATTTATTCTCCTGGTTGATCGTGGTAGTTTCAACGAATTCTATCTGCTTACTGCATACCGCTTTCTATTTGTCATGCGCTCTCCTTCGCCAAACCCACCAACTGATTTGCCACACTTCTTATCACTTCGTCCGGCGCGCCGTCCACGGCTTTGGATTGGACGCGGGTGTCGATCTGGTCGTTGACATAATCCACGGCGACAAAATCATCCAGCGTGAGGGCGATCTCAGTGGTGAACCAGTCCAAACGGCAGAGCGAAGCAATGCGTCCCGTGATTTCGTAGAGGAGGGTGAGCCCGTGTCGGTTTTCTTCCTGCGCGGTCACCTCGGCATAGACGTGAGTCAACGGGTGCCACCAACAGGGGTACGTCTTGCCGACAGCGTGGAAGACGCGGAACCAGGCGGGGCGTCCCTGAATGGTGCGAGGGATGACCGTGGCTTGGACGAGATATTTTTGCGCGGGGATTTGCATGCGGGCGCGCTGGATCTGTTCGAGAGAGGATGCCCCGAGTACGACTCCTTCACCGCCGCCTTCATTGGAGGGCTTGATGACGAATTGCCCTCCGAGTGGGGTCAGGTCCAGTTCGGGGAGGAGCGGCTGTTCGAGGAACGGCGGGAGCAAAATCGTGTAGGGTGTGGTGATGCCGGCGGTGATCAATTCAAGATGCATGGTGGCTTTGTCTTCAGACCATGCGGAAAGTTCGGCGGGGTTGATCCGCCTTTTGCCGTGTTCTTTTGCCCAGTTGTGGATGGGGAGGAAGCGGTCTTCGCCTTGCGATCGGTCCAGCAGGGTGTTGAACGTGCGTTCGCCTTTGTATAGCGCGTGGATCGATTCGAGCAGGTTGTCTGGCGTGATCTGCCAGAGGGTCAGCCCTCGTTCGTGGCAGGCTTTTTCAACGAAGTGGACGAAATCAATGTCGTATTCCCAGTACCAGGGCAGGCAGAGGTCGGAGTGCATGTTTCAATTGTAAGGGATGAAGGGGGAATGCTGAAGGATGAAATCTGTAAACAGTGATCGGTGAGACAACTTACGAGATATAAGATACGCGTGTATCTGATTTCTCGTGTACGTGTTTCCTTATCACTGATACAATGGGCGGACTATTTTTAGAAAGGATTGAACAATGGCTATTGAATCGGTGCAAGACGGCGTGGTGGTCTCGATGGAGTATTCGCTGCATGTGGATGGCGAATTGTTGGATGGTTCGGAAGGGCAGGGTCCGTTGCAGTTTCTGGTTGGGTATGGGAATATCATCCCCGGTCTCGAGAATGAGATGCTGGGCATGAAGATCGGCGAGAGCAAGAAGGTGGTCGTCAAACCTGCCGATGGGTACGGCGAGTTCGATGAGAACGCCTTCATGGAGGTGCCGCGCGATCAGTTTCCGAAGGATATGAAACTGGAAGAGGGCGCGGAGTTGACGGTCCGGGATAACGAGGACAATGCCCGCATGGCTCAGGTCGAGAAGGTGGAAGGTGACACTGTGACATTGAACTTTAACCATCCGCTGGCGGGGGATGAATTGCATTTCGAGGTGAAGGTTGTCGCGCTGCGCGAGCCGAACGAAGAGGAACTGGCGCATGGGCATGTCCATGAGGAGGGGCATCATCATTAGGAGCAGTAAACCGTCATCAGTGATCCGTACACTGTAAGCAGTCGTTGGTCTGCGAGGCGAACATGTGCGGGGCGGGAGGCAGAGAGGGTGAAGCAGGTTGAACGGCGAAGGAAGCGAGTGGAAATGAAAGATGGATGCGTTTTGAGGCGCATCCATCTTTTGTTTAACGTTCAGCCGTTGAATGGCTTATGGCTGGTAGGTGATGTTGACGGCGAGGTAATCGAGCGAGAAGTCGCGCGAGGTGTTGCTGGCGACATCGATCACGCGGACGCGGAAGTTCGCGTTGCTGAGTTCGCTCAGCGTCCACGCGCGGCCCCACGTGTCGGCAGTGCCGCCGAGCGTGTACGTCGCTTCTGACGTGGTCAGGGTTGAGGTCTGTTTTGCGGTCGTCCATGAGGTGCCGTTGTTCCACGAGAGTTGCACGCAGATGCGAGGCGCACCAGTGGTGCTGTCTGCACGGGCATCGAGGCGGACTTGAATACCCAACACAGTTCCCGAGGGGATGCTGAAGTTGAAGGTATTGAAATGGTGCTTGTCTTTTGCATTGTTGGTGCAGTTTGTGTTGGTGTTCGTTCCGCTGTTGGTGTCCACGGCAAAAACGCTGTCGTTGAGGAACGCGCTGGTCGGGCTGGTCTGGTAGCCGTTGTTGTCGCCGGCGCTGGAGGTCTGCGCGGCTTGACCCGTCGGAGCGAGATAGCCTGTGCTCGAGCTGGGCGCCGGTGTGTTGGTCGGCGTGGCGGTCGGCGGAGGTGTGGGGGTGGGACCCGCGCTCAGCGTGCCACCATCGACCACGAGGGCAAACTTCTGCGGACCGTTCGGCACATTGAACGCATTGACGGTCACCGCGTAGGTGCCGGCAGCGGGCGTCTGGATGTAAACGTTCTCGACGTTGTTACGGCGATCAGCGGTGCCGCCGGTAGCGCTCCACCCGCCGGAGAACACGTTGCCGAGGAAAGTGCCGCTGGGGCCGGAAACCGTCAGGTCGAGATCGTTGACGAGGTTGATGGAGGCGGTGTCAGTGGAGGGATAGTCCGTCCACACGACGGTCACCTTCAACGGTCCGCCGGTGCTGGTGACGTTGAAGACTTGCGAGCCGCCGGTGCTGAGTCCGCTGGCGGCTTCTTCCACGAAGGCGATGGTTCCATCGGTGGCGGCATCGAGGTTGATGCGCCCCCAGCCTTCATGCACGTTGGGGATCGGGAAGTCGTTGTCGTTGACGCCGTCGTTGTTCTCATCCGCCATATCCACTGCCGAGTTGATGACCGTGGCTTTGGCGAGCGCGGCGGTTGCGTTGATGCCGTGCGCCTTGTTGTAGTAATCCTTGATCACGGTCATGCCGCCCGCGGCAAGCGGGTTGGACATGGACGTCCCGCCCATGTATTTGTAATCGACGTTGTACGGGGTTCCCCAGCCGTCCCATTGATAGACACCGTTCTGCGGGTTGACCGGGTCGCCGTAGCCTTCCTGGTACAGGCTGGAATAGGCGGAGAGGATCCACGTGCCGGGTGCGACCACGTCCGGTTTGATGCGGTTATCGTCCGTGGGACCGCGGCTGGAGAAGGAAGCCATCTGCCCGCTGTTGCCGGCAGTCACATCGCTGAACAAGGGGTTGGTCGGGAAGTCGGTTCCCCAACGCTGTCCGTACGTGCCGAGGAAACTGGACTGATTGCCGCCCATGGTGTTGCAGGTCTGTCCGGTTTGATAAGCATCATGCGAGGTGTAGGTCAGGCTGGTGTCGCAGGGATAGGCATCCACGCGCTGGTTTTCGCTGGCGCCCACCGTGAGCACGTTCTTCGCGGTGGCAGGCGAGCCGATCGAGTCATTGTCCACCACGCCGTTCGCGTTGGCATCGGTGCCTTCGTTACCCGCGGAGAAGGTGATGACCATGTCGCGGTTGTTCCACACGAACAGGTCGGAGTTGGCGCTGTCCACCGTGTAATCGCCAGCCACTGCCGAACCCCACGAATTGGAGTGGATGCGCGCGCCGGCGGTGTATGCCTGCTGATACATGGTGGTCAGGTCGGTGGGTATGCCGGTCAGGAAGTATCCGTTTGCCGGGTAACCGCCGAAGATCTGGCAGAAACTTGTGATGGTGGCAAAATTTTCGGTGGATTGGAACACCAGGCTTGCTGCCGGCGCAACACCCATGCCGATTCCCCCGGCGCCGCCATCGCTCAACACCGAACCAGCGGTGTGCGTGCCGTGACCGGAATCCACATCGATCGAACCGTCATTGGTGATCGATTGGAAACATCCACCCGCCGAACCGGGCCAGTTATACACAGCCACCACGCGGCTGACGGGAATATCGGTGTGCGCGGTCGAGGTCGTGCCGCCGCCGATACCCGTATCTGAAACTGCCGCAGTCTGTGTCGAGCCGTTATACCCGCGGTTGTTGGCAACCGTCGCGCCGATGATATCGCGCGCATCGTCGTTCTTCGCCGGACCTTCCGGCTTGCTGACGAAGGTCTCGTTCAGGTAAAAATTGCTCACCGAGGCAACATCGTCCACCGCGGCGATCGCATTCACGAACGCGCCGTTGGCAGAGACGATCAAGGTGTCGTTCTCGAACCCGAGCACCTGGGCGCCGGTCTGCGCGACGAGCGCGCGAACCGCACCGGCATTCGCCCCGCGTTCGATGCGCACCATGTACACATTCGTCGCAGCATCCTGGATCACTGCGGCTCCCAGTTTAAAATCAGCCTGGAAGGGGATCACCGCCGACACAAATCCCTTTGCCGCAATACGCCGGGCAATGGCGGGATTCATGCGGACTTTGAAGGCGAAATCGGGGATGTACGAAAGCACCTCGCCGCCCTCCGCAGTCACCGCGTCCTTCCATGCCTGTTGCACCGGACCGGTGAACTGCACAATGAAATATTTCTCGCTCCCCGCGGCGAACTTGCTTTGCGAGGGAAGAAACGAACCGCCGTTCAGGTGGATGGAAGCCTCCGGACGCGCGGCGGAGGTCATTGCGGTGGTGCCCAGGATCAGGGCAAACATCACAACGACCGACAACAGGAACCTGACTGCCTTATTCATACACACTCTCCTCTATGTGAAGATAATTTGAAAACGCTGACCTCTACGCAAGTCAACGTTTAGCACAGGGTTGGTTTTAGTTGTTCTGAAAACGAATGGCTGGATTTTACTCCCGATTATTTCGATGTCAATGGATGAAAGAGTTACGGAACGACACGCGCCTCATCCGCCGTGGATGCCTGATTCAGTCCCCTCGACTCATGGCGCCACCGCAGGGGGCCACGGAATCTCGACCGGTCCGCCATAGCCGTGTTTCTCCTGCACGAACACGCGCCCATGCGAAGGGACAGCGCACCCCGCCTCGTCCACATCCACCGTAATGAAGGGGAAGTTGGTGCCGAGGGTTTCAAAAATAATTTGCCCGCCTTCGCACCGCCACACTTCAACGAGATACTGTTGCATGTTTTCATCTTCATATTTTCCCGGGCTGATGGGCACCGCCTCCCAGGTGATGACAACCTTGCCATCCTCCCGCCGCTCGGCGGTTGCCCACGCGGGACCGGGATAATACGGCGAGACCGGCAATTTCAAGCCGGGGTATACAATGGGCAGGAGTTGCGCGTCGCCCTGGATTTCGAGGAAATTTAGGTTTACCCAGCAATTGGCGGCGCGGTTTTGAGGATCGACATTTGCCACCCAAACCCAGTTATTCGCATCGGTGCGTCCGATCAGTTTTAGCCTAGTCGTTTTGTTGAAAGCAATGAGATATAGATATAACGCGCCGGGACCGTAGCGGCAACTTAATTTATCTGCCGTCACTTTGGCTGTCAGGCTTTCCACGGTGGGGAGCGGAGTGAATGTGGGGGTGCTGGTTGGCAGAGGCGTTTCGGTGGGGAGTGGTGTGTCGGTGGCGGTTGACGCGGAGGTGGCGGTTGACGTGAGGGGAATCGCCGAGGCTGAGTCAACAGGCGGAAGGGGGGTGGAAGCGGGTTGTCCCGTCGCGTTCGGCGCGCAGGCTTGAGTCAAAACGAGGAAGAGGAACAAGATGCAGAGATGTCGAAGGTTCATCCCCAGATTGTACTCAATTGTCAAGTTGTCGCCATGCCGCGTGAGTCACCGGCAAAGCCGAGCAGGGAGGTTAACCCTTGCGCCATGAGACTGCCGCCGAAAAAGGCGATGAAGTAATCCATGTTGCCGGTGAGTAAGCCGTGTTGGAACGTCCACACCAGTGTGCCGGTGCCGAGGATGACGAGGAACAAGCCCGCAAGCGGCAGGAGACTCGAGGCAACGGGTCGCGCGCCCGCAACCCAGGTGAGTGCGCCGATGGCGATCACGCTCATGCCTGCTGTGAATTTTGTGAGCGACCATAAAAACTGGATGTTGTGAATCTGTGTTATGGAAAGCGTAAGAGCAAGTAGAAACCCTGCCACGATGGAATTAATCAGCGCGAGAAACATGGAGATGGTTTTCATGAGATGCCTCCGGATAAAATTTCCCACAGCATAGGCGGACGAGTCTCTCAATGACTCACGGGAGACTATCAAAGGCTTGAAATTTTAACCATCTCTGGCGGGTTGGAAGCGCGGCTCTGCCCCCAGTTGTCGGTGGAGAACGTAATACCATAGCGCGGATACTCCGCAGATCGCCCCGCCGATATACCAAATGAGAGTTGGGTCGTAATTGTCGAGGATTAACCCCGCAGCGGCGGGACCGAACGTGGCAGGCAGGGTCCAACCGAGGTCGTAGATCGCCATGTATCGTCCGCGCATATCTTCGGGGGCGAAGCCTGTGGCGATGACGCGGTTGGTGGGAAAGGTGATCATCTCGCCGACAGTGATCACGATCACTGCGATGTAGAACAGCCATAGGTCGCGAACAAACCCGACGAGGGTGAAGCCCGCCATGAAGAACAACACGCCGACGGTCATGGTGAGGAATGGATTGAATGCCCGAATCTTCCGGCTGATCCAAATCTGAAGCAGAACCACCTCCAGCCCGGTGAGGGCGATCATTGTTCCGTAAAATTTCGGGCTGATGTCGTGCGTATCGCGCATGAACACCGGCAGGGAACTATATTGTTGCTGATACACCAGCAGGGAGAGAATCCCTGCCAGTGTGAAGGAGATGTATCCCCAATCTCGCAGGACGATACGGTAATCGGCAAAGGTCTTTTGCAAGGGTTCGTTTTTCTTCGCTTCTTTATGATGCGCGGGCTGGGTTTCCGGCAGGCGCAAGAACAGGATGAGCGCGACAAGACTGCTGAGGATGGCGTCGGTCACGAAGAGGGCGAAGTAGGATGTTTCCGCCAGCAAACCGCCGACCGCAGTGCCAATGATCCACGAAAAGTTGAAGACCACGCGGGTGATGCCGAATCCTTCCTGGCGTTTGTCTGCCGGCAAAATGTCAGCCATCATCGCATCCTGGGCGGGGGCGGCGACGCGGGAGAGCAAGCCGACAAGGATGACGAGAAAATAAAGCAGGTTGATGTCGTTTGCCAGCCCAAAGGAGAGACTGCTCACCGCGCTGAAGACCAACCCAAACAGGATCAATTTGCGCCGCCCGAAGCGATCCGTCAATGCGCCGCCGATGGTGCTGCCGATGATGCCCGATAGCGAGGATATGCCGATGAGAATCCCCGCTTGCGTCATGCCGACGCTGAATTTTTCCGTGATGTACAGCGCGAAGAAGGGGAAGAGAAGCGTACTGCCGATGGAATCGATGAACAACGTGACGACGATGGTCCAGAAAAGAGGCGGATAGCCTTGGATGCTTTTTTTGATTCGTTCGATCATGCGCGCTCGCCTCCGAGTCTGGGGGAGTCATTCCCGCCTGCCGACTGTGGTCAATAATAACCCGTTTTTATGCGGGTTCGACATGCAATTTGAGATATGCATATCCGCGTTTACATTCTGCACATTGACAGGGCTAAACTGTGTTGTTTGCTATAATGCTTCCATGAATTCCAAAACAGACATCCTCATCATCGGCGGGGGAGTGATCGGCGTGTGTTCGGCGTACTACCTCGCGCAACAAGGCGCGCAAGTCACGCTCATCGAAAAGGACGAGATCGCTTCCGGTTGTTCGTACGGCAACGGCGGGTTGATCGTGCCGAGTCATGCCGTTCCGCTCGCCTCGCCCGGCTCGCTGGGGAGCGGGTTGCGCTGGATGCTCGATGCGGAGAGTCCGTTTTATATCAAGCCGCGCCTGGATGTGGAATTGTTTCGTTGGCTGGCGCGTTTCGCGTGGGCAAGCCGCGAGGATGCGATGTTGAGATCACTGCCCGTGTTGCGCGACCTGTTATTCGCCAGCCGCGCGTTATACGAGGAACTTGCCGCGACGGCGGGGTTCGAGTTTGGGTTCGAGGGCAAAGGCTCGTTGTTGGTGTGCCTCACCAAAGACGCGCTCGAAAAAGAACGGCGCGAGATCCGCCTGTTCGAGGAGTTCAAGATCCCCGTCAGCATGGTGAACCGTGACGAAGCGCTCGATCTCGAACCCGCGTTGTCCCCATCGGTGGTGGGCGGGGTGTACTATCCGCGCGATGGGCGCATCGACCCGCATCGCTTTGTTGTTGGGTTGGCGGAAAAAGCCGAAGGGTTGGGTGTGCAATTCCACACACGGACCGAAGCGATCGGGTTTGAATCCGTAAGGGGGCGCGTGACGAAAGTCCACACCACGCGCGGCGATATCATCGCAGAACAAGTCATCCTTGCGGGTGGGTCGTGGTCGCCGCAGGTGGCGCGCGCGTTGAAAGTGCGAATCCCAATCCAGCCTGCCAAGGGCTACAGCGTGACGTTGGAAAATCCGCCGGTGACGCCGCATCTGCCTTTACTGTTTTCGGAGGCGCGTGTGGTGATCAATCCACTGGGGCATGCGCTTCGCATCGCAGGGACGCTTGAACTCGCCGGCATGGATTTTTCCTTCAACCTTCGGCGGGTGAATGCGATGCAACATGCATCGGCGGAATACCTGCCCGGGTTGCAAGATGCAAAGGTGATCGAGACCTGGCGCGGACTGCGCCCATGCACGCCCGATGGTCTGCCGATCATTTCGCGCGTGAAAAAACTGGAGAACGTGATCATTGCCGCGGGTCACGCCATGCTCGGCATGTCTCTCGGTCCGATTACCGGGAGGTTGGTGTCGCAACTGACACGCGGCGAAAAAACCGCTTTGGATGTATCTCCGTTATCAGCGGGCAGGTTTTAGAATTCGATTCAAGTTTATTGCGCTGAAACAAACAGAAGAATACAAGACTTCACAGGATTCATAATCCTGTGAAGTCTTTTTGTTTGGGTAAATAAATACCGAAATTTCCACCTTGCACGATTGTTAGCCGGTTCAAACGAAGCGCCTTAGTACTCCGGTCTGCCCAGTACTTTGGTTCGCGCGCCTCTTACAAAAATGTCTGTAACTTTTGCTTATCGAAACTTTCCATTCATCGGGTGGGCATGTAACCTTTGGGCACCCTGAATCGAAAAGGGGTTGCCCGCACATTGGGCATTTCAACTTTTTTGGAGGTTCCATGTTTAAAATCCCATCGAAGACCGCAAGGAAAGCCGTGAGCATCGGTTTATTCCTGCTCATGCTTCTCTCCTCAGGGTTTGGAGCAGTGACACCCGTGAAAGCCGACGTCAGCCAGCAATCGCTCAGTTACGCGATTGTGTTCGTCTCCCGCAAGATCCCTTCGAACGGAAGCGTGTACTACCCCTCCGGCGGTTCGATGCCGGGTGTGATGCCCTACAGCCGGTTCCAACTCGCCGCGCCTGGCAAATTGATCGTCCGTGAAGCGAACGGCACGATGCGCACCCTTGTCGATGGCGCCGTACCGACCGCCGCCTCGTTGAACTTGATCGACGTCAACGCGCCGGATGTCTCCTTCGACGGCACGAAGATCGTTTTTGCCGGCCTGCCCAACGGTTCCTATTCTTCTTCCGTTATGAACAACCCGGGCGCATGGCGTCTCTACGTCATCAACGTGGATGGCACGGGACTCCGCCAACTCACGTTCTCAGACCAAAACCTGAACATGTCGCAATTTGGCGGGGTCGGATCATCCCTCTCGCGCTACGATGACACCGACCCCGCCTGGTTACCCGATGGACGGGTTGTTTTCTCCTCCACCCGCTGGCCCTCGTTCGGTATGTACGGCGCGGCGCGCACGAGTAACCTGTACGTGGTCAACGCCGATGGTTCGAACGTTCACCGAATCACTTCGGAGCGCAATGGTGCCGACCGCCCTCTTGTTGATCCTTTGACCGGTAAGATCGTTTTTGCGCGTTGGTGGCGAAACCTGCGCGTTGCGACCAATGATATGGGCACCATACCCGATCCGCGCGGCGGGTATATTATGAAGGATGGCTTGTGCGCGATCAATAGTTCCGGGTCGCAATGTTTCGAGCCTGGAGGCAAATTCAACATGGAGCGCAACTCGTGGTTCCTTGCCTCCATCAACCCTGATGGCACGGATCTTGAGCAATTTGCCGGACAATCCAATACGACATTCAACGGAAGTCTCGTCAACCATGCATATGGCGGGTCGTTCGCGCCGGACGGTTCCATTTACACCACCTTCTTCCCGATGACGAACGGCACCGAAGCCGCGGGCTTTGGTGGAATCCGCCGCTATCAACGCGGTCCCAAGGGCTACACACACATCATCGGCATCACCACCCGCGATGAAAGTGTTCAGCAGTTCGTAAAAACAAACCCGAATTCATACGGCGTATATGTCGGTAACTATGCTGGTGAACCGGAAGTCCTGCCGGATGGACGCGTGCTCATCTCATGGGCGCAGGACGCGGCGCAGGATTACGGCTTGTACATCATCAATGCCGATGGCAGCGGGTTGACCAAACTGTACGATAACGTCGGCACAACCGAACTGCGGGCGCGTATCATCCGCACCCGGTCAGCCCCGATCATTGCCGACAAGGTCACCCAAAAAGCCAACCCACTTCCCCCGCTGGCGCAAGGTTCCTACAACACGGACGGAACATTCACCTTCCAGGCGTTGAATGTGTACTTCAATGCGCCGGTGGATGTGAACATCCTCAACGCCATGCCGGTCGGTTCGGCGAACACCATCCGTTTTTACATTGATCACCAACGATCGCAACAAACCGGCTCCATCGAAGCCTTCGACTGGCCCATCCTGCTCGAAGAAGTGCTGATCAACCCGGATGGCTCCGTCACGGCGCAAAGCCCGGCAAACGTCCCGCTGTTCGAGCAGATCCGTTCCGCCCAGCCGGGCTATGAAGTTCCGCTGGTCGGAAATAACAAGTTCTATTTTGAATCCTCCGGCGCCGCGCATGTGGCTGGCGAAAACTATGGACGACCCGGTGCCGTGGCATCGTGTGTTGGCTGCCATGCGGGCCATACCATGATCGATGTGCCCAGCCCCGCCGAAGCCAAATGGACCAACCTCGCAACGGGAGCGACAGTGACGGTTTCCTCCACCGGAAATGGCTCCGTCAAGGGCATCAACGACCGCCGCGTGAAAATGAGCATCCCCAACGGCGCCACCCCGCGCTACTGGGCGAGCAGTTCCGGCAACCCCAGCGCGCAATGGGTCGTGTTGACGTTCCCCGTGCCGGTCACCGTCCGCACGGTGCGCCTCTACAACCCTGCCGTCTCTGATTCCTCGAACAAAGTGCTGGATGCGACCGTACGGCTGTACAGCGACGCCGCGGGAACGGTTGAGGTTGCCAGTAAAAACTCGGGTCCTTTATCGGATGCGGGAACCAACGTGGACTTTCCGGAAGTGTTCACCCGTGTCGTACGCGTCCAGTTCAATTCGGTGAGCGGCAACGCGGCGGCGCTGGGTGAGATCGAAGTGATCGCGCGGGCAGAAGCCGCAAACGCCACGGGCGGACCCACCGGAACGGCGGGACCGAGCGAAACCCCCACGTTGACACCGACCGCCACAGAGACCGTCACTTCCACGCCCACAGAAACAGCGACGAATACCCCGTCTGGTTCTGTGACCGCGACCAACACCTTTACGGCGACGCCGACAACTGTCAATGCGAACACCCCAACCGCCACGAGCACTTCCACAGGCGCTCCGGCGATCACCTCAAGCGCGACATTCACGAATACGCCCCTGCCTACAGCAACGTTCCTGCCAACGCAGACCAAACCTGCCGCAACGAACACATCTGTGCCTGGCTCGCCGTTCATCAAAACCATTTTCCCCACAGCCTGGACGACAGACAAGGGAGCAACCAGCGGTTCTCTCTCCAGCCTCAGCCTGCTCGATCAAAAGGGAGCCGAGGACAACCCTCAAGCCTATGTCTCCTTCCAGACCCCGAATTCGATCTATAGCGGCTACCAATCCTTCTTCCTGCCATCCGATGTGATCCGTTCACAGGTAACCGCCATGGCATTGGAAGTCAACTACAAAGCGCCCGCGCCCGCCGTGCAAAAGTGGACGATCTTCGTGTACGACTGGAAGGCGAAGAAATGGCTCAACATCGGCGCCACCAGCGTGGATAGCTCGAAGGAATGGCGAAAGCATGTGTTCACCTTGCCGAACGCGGCGCGGTACATCTCGCCAAACGGTGAAATCCGCATCCTGTTGAAATCCAACAATACCGACGGCGACGCCTTCCTCGATTACGAAGCGATCCATCTCGGCGTTGGCATGACACTGCCGCAAACGATCACCAGTTCAGCCGGCAACTCCGCCGCAAGTGCAACGCCCACTCTCGTCCCGGCACAGCCGCAAGGCAACACACCCACAGCAACGGCGGTCGTGCCCAGTCCCACCGCAACCTCCACGCCGCAAACCCCATAACAAAAAAGAGGACAGTCGCAAGACTGTCCTCTTTTTTGTTTCACCAGCCATGACTTATGTTCCGTTCGAGCCTGACAAGGCGAGCGCCACCACCTCGTCCACCGACAACGCCTCAGCCTGAGACCAGATGGATTCAAATACATCACTCCCAAGCGTTTCCCGCAGTTGTTCGTGGAAGCGTTCTTTCTCAGCCGCGATCGCCGGCGAGATCGCAATTCCTAGTTGGCGGCGAATCGCATCGCTTGCGGACTCCAGTTGGGTTGCCAGCTTGCTGCCTCCAAAATGGTGCAAAGAAACTGACAGGGAGGAAAGCGTGAACGCCACGCCGTGCAATGCGCCAAGGTCGTGGCGGATCTTCAGGCTTTCACGCTGTAAGGCGATTGCAGCATCGTAGTCTTCGAGCGCAACATGGACTTCTGCCAGCCCCAACAGGGCGTGACCCAATGAATCCAGGTTGTGCGAAGCGCGCGCCAGCGTCACAGATTCAGTGAGCAATTGTTTCGAACGCTCGTGCTTGCCGAGCAGGCGTTCTGCCATGGCGAGGTTGTTCAGGGTTCGGTTGAGCCTCGTCGAATCATGGGTGCGCCGCCGATACGCAAGGACTTCCTCCAGTAGTTTCTCGGCTTGGTTGTAATCGCCGAGCCTGCCTGCCAGTGTCGCCAGGCCATCCATGGAGTAATAGAGTCCCTCTTCGTCTTGCAACGCGCGGGAAATTTCCATGGCTTGCTCTTCGAGATTTCTTGCGCGCGCATATTCGCCCTGAATACTTGCGTAATCGCTGGCGAAGCGGAACAGGTCCGCCCGGGTGCGATCGGGTGGATATTCGCCGGCAAGGATTTTATCCAGCCAGCGGCGCGCTTCATGGATGTGGCTTCGGGTCAGCCAGAAGGGGTGCACGAGCCGCGCGATTTCCATCGCGGTTGCGATTCGTCGCGGCGACGATGTTGCCCACTCGAGCGCGGCGTTCAAATTGGTATGGTCTTCCTCCAAACGATCCAGCCATACCCCTTCATCGGATTTGCTTTGCAGATGTGGGTGCGCCTCACGCAGGACTTGAAGATAATAAGCGCAATGTTTTTTCTTGATATTGTCACTTTCGCCGACGATCTCCAATTGATCCGCGGCAAACTCTCGCAAAGTTTCGAGAAATGAATATCGTCCGTGTTCGATGTGGGGGAGGATGAGCGATTTATCCGCCAGTTGAACAAGCAGGGAGAGGATATTCGAGCGCGGGCAAGTGGATTCATCACTGCAAATATCTTCCGCGGCTTCGAGCGTCCAGCTGCCCGAGAAAACCGAGAGGCGGTTGAACAGGGCGCGTTCCGGATCGGACAGCAGTTGATAACTCCAATTGATCGCGCCCCATAAATTTTGCCGCCAGGGCGGCAGGTCTCGTCCGCCGCGGTTCAGCCATTCGAAGCGGCGGTTGAACTGATCGAGCATGGAGTTCAAGCTGAGGGTGCGGACGCGGGCGGCGGCTAATTCGATGGCGAGCGGCAACCCGTCCAGGCGGCGGCAGATCTGAACGACGCGCGAAGCGGTTTCTTCGTCGCTTTGAAAATTGAGGTTTGCGGCGCGGGCGCGTTCGATGAACAATTTCACAGCGGGCGATTCGCTGGCGCTCACATCCCATACCATG
>CAZGSB010000049.1:0-24110 GCA_964528275.1 uncultured Anaerolinea sp.
GAGTTCATCGCGCTGGCGCTTCCGTTTGTTGTGTATCTGCTCGCTGGGTTTTTGTTTTCACCCAGCGAAGTCAAACTCGAAGCGACGCGACATCTCAGCACGGAACGCACCTCGCCCGACTCTGATGTCACGGTGACGGTGACAATCACCAATCGTGGCTCGCACCTCGACGAATTGTTGGTCGTTGATTTCTTGCCAGCCGACTTAACCCTCCGCTTCGGGCACACGGGACATCTGATTCGGCTTGGGAAGGATTCGTCCTACACGTTCAGTTATCGCGTCGCGGGTCCGCGCGGGGGCTACGGGTTCGAGTCCGTGAAGGCGACGGTCAACGACCTCCTACGGGTGACCAGCCGCACAGTCGAAGTCGAAGCGAAGGGACAGTTGTTCGTCTTCCCACCGGTGACGCGTCTGCGTCATGTGGCGATCCGTCCGCGGCGGACGCGCGTCTTTGCCGGCTCGATCCCCGCGCGGGTCGGTGGTGCAGGCACCGAATTTTTCGGCGTGCGCGAATATCAGCCCGGCGACTCGCCGCGCGCCATCAACTGGCGGGCAAGCGCGCATCACGCAGATGATGATGTATTGTTCGCCAACGAGTTTCAACAGGAACGCGCCGCCGATGTGGGAATCATTCTGGATGGTCGTTTGCGCACGAACGAATTTTCACGCGGGCATTCGCTCTTCGAGTTTTCGGTGCAAGCCGCAGCGGCATTGAGCGACGCGCTGCTCGCGCAAGGGAATCGCGTGGGCTTGCTGGTGTACGCCGCGTTCTTACGTTGGACGATTCCTGGCTACGGCAAAATTCAGCGCGAGAAGATTCTATTTTCACTCGCGCACGCCCGCCCCGGCGGAAGCGAGGTGTTCGCCGACTTTGAACACCTTCCCACTCGGTTGTTCCCGTCTGAGTCTCAGGTGATTTTGATCTCGCCGCTTCACGAGGACGACCTGACCCCGCTCGTGCAGTTGCGCGCGCAGGGGTATCAGGTGCTGGTCGTCAGCCCGAACCCGGTAAAGTTCGAGGTTTCGTATTTACCCAAAAATCGAAACGTGGAATTGGCTGGGCGCGTGATTCACATCGAGCGTTCGTTGCTGATGCAACGCGTCCAGCGCGCCGGGATCCAGGTGTTGGACTGGGACGTGTCTGAGCCGTTCGATCAGGTTGTGAAGAAGAGGTTGAGTCGGCCACCTGCGTGGGTGAGGGCTGTTGGAAGATGATCCCGGTGGTCGAGTAGCGAGCCGCCGCGCTGAGCCTGTCGAAGTGGTCCTTTGCGAGCGTATCGAGACCACCAAGTAATCTGCAAACAAATTATTTCATGCAGTTGAGTTTGTGGTCTCGATACGTCCCGCGACGATCACGCGGGACTACTCGACCACCAGATGTAAATGAAATTTTGAGGTTGAATTGACAGTTACCGCCTTTGTTATCAGCGTGATCCTCGGATGTGCCTCCCTCGCGGTGGGGTATTCGCAGGTTGGCATGAACGACCCCGCGCGTTGGTCCATCCTGCTTGGGGTTGTGTGGCTTCTTTCGCATTGGCGAAAAGTATATTGGGTTTCCTCCCTCGCCTTTTTCCTGACAATCCTCGGCGGGGCATACGGAATCTGGAACGATCTCCCCAGCGTTTGGATGTTACTCGGCGCGCTCGGAGGCTTGCTCGGCTGGGACTTATCCGATTTTGCCCGCCGCCTCCGTTACGCCGCGCCAACCGACGATATCGCGGGAATGGAACGTCGTCACCTGGCGCGGGTGGGTGTGGTCGCCGCGCTGGGGTTCGGGCTGGCGATGTTAAGTCTGGTGTTTCAGGTCCGGCGGCTGGCGTTCGAGGTCGCGGTGGGGCTGGTGTTGCTCGCCGCGCTCGGGTTGACGCGGCTGGTGGTGAGGCTGAGGAAGTATTAGGTTAACGGCTCGCGTGAGCGGTTTGGCGGGGACAGTTCCACGCCGCTCATCCTACGATGAAGTGTGAAGTTATCAATCCAGCGGAGAATACAAGTGGGGCCAATCAAATTCCGCCCGGATACTGCCGCCATTGTAATAGAGGATGACCTGGGTGTTTCCGTTGTTGATGATCACGCACTCTCGAATGAACTCGCAGTCATTCTGGTGGAGATTAACGTGACCGACATGCAAAACTGTCCAGCCGTCCGTTGGCGGCAAGGCACGGTAGAAATTCAGGAATTCCTCGATGCTTGTCTTCGGGGTACTCAAGGTGTAAAGGTCAACGCCGATCCCGTTCGCATACCGTATCATTCCGCTGAAAGCGCTGTTCGGCGGCAGAGGCAAGCCGAGTTCAAAGGGCAGGTCTGCCGTTGATACCATTTCTTCCATGTCGGCAGGCAACTTGATCTCAGGCACCTGATTGATGGAAGATAAAGTTTCGGTCACCTCGAAGATCTGCGTAAAGTCACCCTGCTTGCTGGTCTCCAGTTGATGCGAAAAGAGGATGTAGTTGCCCTCTCTCGCCAGATAGAGCTCGCCTTCCAGTTGGTAATTTGCAGTGGATTCCGTTGAGTTGGTTGGATTCAACACAAAGTGATATACCGCAATTCCCTCATACGCCTCCTCGCTTGTGAACTTGGCTTCTGCCAGTTTCCCGGCGTACATCGCAGGCTCTGTTTCGGTAAAAAGGCCGCGTTGCGTTCCGGTCGAAATGTACCAATCTCCGCTTCCCGTTAACTCGTACGTGCGATCATTGACAACGAAGGTCCTTTGCACTCCGCCGTCATATTCGTTCACACGATAGGCGCTAAAGGGTTCCTGAATATATCCAATCGTGAACGTGCGCTCGGTCAGTTGACCGTTGACTGTGTTCTTTTCGTTGACTGTGATTACAAAGCTGTTCAGGTTGAGGAGGTCTCCCAATGAGTAAAGGTCAAAGACCGGGGGCCACACCGTGGGAGTTGGCTCGATTGTTGGATTCGGGGGTTTTGTGGCTTCAGGTACCGACGGAACCAGGGTTGCTTCCAATGCTGTGGTTGGCTCAATGCTGGCGGTTGGTGCTGATGATCCACACGCCAAAACAGACAACAACATCACAAGACTCACAATGACAAGCGCGCGTGCGTAGTTCATTTCTACCTCCGCAGGAGAGTGCGTAAATATTCCATCCCATCTTACGCGGGAAAGAATTTCCATTAATCCATCCTTGGTAGGGGCAGAAGAGTTGGCGTTGCTCGCCCCGCTCGGGTTGACGCGGTTGGTGATGAGGTTGAGGAGGTAATGGTATTCATTCCTCCTACAAAATTTCCTTCATCTCCGCCAACTCTTCCTCCGACAACTTCCATTCAATCTTCTTCGCATTATCGCTGACCTGCTCCGGCGTCGTCGCGCCGGCGATGACGGAGGGAATCACTTCCTTACTGAGAAGCCAACTAAAAGCGAGGTCGTGAAGCGTGTGTCCGCGCGAGTCGGCGAAGGCGCGGAGTTTGTCCAGTTTGTCGAAGGTCGCGTCCGTGAGTCGATTCTTCACGTAGGGGCTGAACTCGCCGCGCGACCCGGCGGGAGGCGGTTCGCCGCGCGTGTATTTGCCGGTGAGCAACCCGCCCGCGAGCGGGAAATACGGCAGAATGCCGACGCCCGACCACGCGCAATACGGCGCGAGTTCGCGCTCCACATCGCGCTCGAGCAAATTGTAATGCGCCTGGATCGTGACGAACTGCCCCCACCCCATCATCTCGGCAAGCGCGTTGCTGTGCGCTAACTGCCACGCGGAAAATTGACTCGTTCCGATGTAGCGGACTTTGCCCGCGCGGACGAGATCGTCGAGCGTGCGCATGGTCTCTTCGATGGGAACCGATTCATCCCACGCGTGGATTTGATACAGGTCAATGCGATCGGTCCGCAACCGACGCAGGCTGGCTTCGACCTCACGCAATATGTGATAGCGCGACGAGCCTTTGTTGTTCGGCTCGGGTTGCCCGTCCATTTGAAAACGGACTTTGCTGGCGATGACGACGTGATCGCGTTGACCCTCCAGCGCCGCGCCGAGGAATTCCTCCGACCTGCCGCTGGGCTTGCCATACACGTTCGCCGTGTCGAAGAAGTTGATGCCTTCCTCCAACGCGCGCTGAACGACGGCTTTCGTGCCGTCCGCGTCCACTTTGCCGCCGAATTGGTTGCATCCGATCCCAATGGCGGACACTTTCACGCCAGAATTGCCGAGATTGCGATATTCCATTGGATCTCCTTTTTATGCACACCCAGCCGTTGGCGGAGGAAGCTCATGATATTCGGGATGGTTTTGAATAATTTCCCGAATAAGCTTGATGAGTTCGAATAGCTGGCTTGCTTTTGGATAGTCTGTTATAGGAGTAATGCCGGTCCAATTAACGGAATTAGTAATGTCGCCGTTTGTTATACTGATTGTGTAGGCTGAAATCGGCGCCTCAGTTACGGCAAAAAAATCTGCTGGTATCGTGAAATCGGATGGATAATCGAAAAACTCGATCTCGACGATTTTCTCGAACACCATTTTCAGTTCCACTTCTGTGATCTGAAAAGGAAGAGTTATTGAGTCGGTACTTTCAATTGGAGTGTGTATCAGAGTGCCGCTCTTTGTGTCGAGAATATCGAAGGGGGCGAAGCCACATCCAAAATCCGTGAATACAAAGGAGAAATTGTCCGCCATCTGAATTGGTGTAGCGGTTGCCTGTGGAATTAAGGTTGGCGTACAGGCAGTCAATGCAACGAGAAGAACCATCTTTGTGAAAACATCGCGCATTTGTTACTCCGTCTGAATTCCTTGTCCGTTGAATATATGCCTCGATGTGATCGCCGGCATACCTGTCAACGCGGACTCGGTGAAGCACATCTGATGCGCGAGCCGAATTAGTTTTCTGATTTCCTCTTCGGGAATTTCGCCGTTCACCGAAAGTTCGATGTCAAAGTCTTCGCAGAATCCTTGTTGTGTGCCAGCCAGCACTGCGCCCTCTTCACGAAAGTGCGCGACAACCTTTACGCGCTCGTCTTTCAAGGTCAGCCTCTTCTTTGCCGCAACCTGCGACACTTGTGAGAGCAGTCAGAGCGCAACGCCGGAGACAAAATACGTGAGCGGCGTGGGCGCGGAACTCTCGCCACCGGGCATGTACGAGCCTTCGTCTGCCATGAACGTGAATTGTTTCTCGCCTCTCTGCCCCGCCACGACCTGTTTCTTCCACCCCTGAATGGTCGTCGCCTCGGCGATCACTTCGATGGTGCGTTTGTGTTTATTTTCATTCATTGCGGGAATTCCTCTTGAATATTTTATCAACCTTATCGCTCTGTCGGGATCTGAGAGCCCGACAGAGCAAGTAGTTATCTCACATAAATCGGATTGCTGTAAACCCAGCCGCGATTTTTACCAAGGAATCTTCGATACACTTCCACGCGATAGACACCGGGTTCGTTCGCGCTGTACGTGCAGGCGTAGGTATTTTTCCACAAGCCGATTCGTTTGCCATCTTTGAGGAGGTGGATCTCCGCCGCCTTGGGGATATGCGCGTGCAGGGTCACTCCGCCTTTAACGGAAATTTCCTCGCCCATGATCGCGGACTGTTCGAGTCCCTTCGCCTTGAAGGTGAATCCGCGCGTGGGGGCGGGCAGGTCATACGCGACGAAGCACTTCCCCGCGGCGAGGGCATCGTAGATCATTTTTTTATCGGTCTCCACATCGCCCGTGAGAGGTTCGGGGATGAAGACGTGCGTGTTCACTGTGCGGAAGTGAAACTCATACGGAAAGATCACGCGGTGCAACGGTCCCATGCTCATGTGCAGGGCGTGCGCGTCCGAGCCGCCGATGGCAACGATGCGGCGTCCGTTGGCGAGCAGGTTGTCCCAACGTTCGAGCACTTCAGGGATGGGATAATGCCCGACAAGGCTGGGAAAGTACGCGTAAAACGCGCCATGGAATTTTGTCGGGACGAGCGTTTTGAGTTCGCTTAACCCATTCCACAGTTCGATGCCGGTGAAGTTTTGGACGGTCCAATCCTCCCATGAAATATCGGTTTCGTTGAACGCCGGCGCTTCAGGGTCGCGCGGGTGGGCGAGGAAACTGAGTCCGCCCGCCTCGCGCACGCCGTTGATGAGAGTCTGCGGTTCGTCTGCCAGCGTCGCCAGGTCGCGGCTTGCGTTGAACACCAACAGGTGATTCTTCTGCGGGTGCCTGCCCTGGTCGTGGACTTCCTGTCCAACGAGAAGCAGGACTCCCCTTGTCCTGAGCGAAGACGAAGGACCGACGCGGTAGTAACCCTCCACGCCTTGCACGAGCACGTTGTGATCCGTCACGATGACAGCGTCCACCCCAGCCTGGATCGCCGCGTGCGCGATATCCTTGTGTGTGCCGCTCCCGTCGGAGTAGCGCGTGTGCATGTGCAGGTTGACCACAATTTCGTGCATGAGACCTCGGTTTGACGTTTATTCCGCCCAGCGGGTATAATGCACCCGCTTAACAAGGAGGCAGTTTCTAATGGAAGTATATCTGGACTATGCGCTGATTATAATCTCGGTGCTTCTCATCGCCAGCGTCATTCTACAAAGCAAGGGCGCGGGGCTGGGCGGCTTGACCGGCGCCGACATGGGAAGCGTCTTCACCGCGCGCCGCGGCATCGAACGCACGCTGTTCTGGATCACGATCATCCTGAGCGTTGTTTTCTTCGGGCTCGTGATCGCGTTGTTGATCATTTCGTAACACCGACGCTGGTTCTCGGAAAGGGCCCGTTTGAATCCGCGCGGCATCCAACGCGGAGGGAAACGAGCCTTTCTTTTTGTATGCCCAATTCTGTATGAGACAGTTACGCTGGCAAATCCTGGTCGTCCTCGTCACCCTGGTGATCGCGGCTGTCTTGTTGTTCAGCCAGCAATCACAGGATACAACCGTGGGCGGACCGATCGTATCGCAGCCCGAACAGGGCGGCGTGTACACCGAAGCGTTGGTCGGGTCGCTTGGGCGGTTGAACCCACTGCTCGATTGGAACAACTCCGCCGACCGCGATGTGAACCGCCTGATCTTCAGCGGGCTTGTCCGCTTCGATGAGCGAGGCATCCCGCGCGCCGACCTCGCCGAGGCGTGGGGCGTCGCGCCGGACGGGACGGTGTACAACTTCACCATCCGCGCCAATGCGATGTGGCACGACGGCACACCAGTCACCAGCGACGATGTGCTTTTCACCATCGAGCGGATGAAAAGCGCCGGCTCGCTGGCACCGCAGGATATCAAAGAGTTGTGGGGGCGCATCGAAGTGATCAAACTCAACGACAAGAATCTCAAGTTCACACTCCCTGAGCCGTTCGTCCCGTTCATGGATTATCTGACCTTCGGCATTCTGCCCAAACATTTGCTCGAATCCACCCCGGCGGAGCAACTGCCCGATGCCCAATTCAACATCCAGCCTGTGGGCACGGGTCCGTACCGGTTCGATCATCTCATCGTGGAGAATGGTCAGATCACCGGCGTTGTGCTCACCATCAACGAAAATTACTACGGCGTTGCGCCGTACATCGAACAGGTGGTCTTTCGCTATTACGAAACGTCCGCCGAGGCGATGGACGCCTACGAACAAGGGGATGTGCTGGCGGTGAGTCGCCTCTCCGCCGATTCCCTGCTGGGCGCGCTCGAAGAGCCGACTCTCTCCGTCTACACCAGCCAGCTCCCGCAAATGAGTTTTGTGCTCTTCAATCTCAACAACCCCGACGTGGCGTTTCTGCAAAATGCAAATGTGCGCCGGGCGTTGATGCTGGGGCTGAACCGTTCAGTGATCGTCAATAAATTTTTACAGGGGCAGGCGATCATTGCCAACAGCCCGATCCTGCCGAGTTCGTGGGCATACTACGACGGCACCGAACGTTTCGAATACGACCCCGAAGCCGCCGGCATTCTCCTCAAAGCCGAAGGGTATACCATTCCCGGCGGAGGCGAGGTGCGAGCCAAAGACGGCTTGCCGATGGCGCTCACCCTGCTTCACCCCGACGATGCCCTGCACACCCAGATCGCGCAGACGATTCAAAGCCAATGGGCGAAGATCGGCGTGCGCGTGGACTTGCAAGCCATGCCCTACGACCAACTCGTGCTGGACTCACTCGCTTCTCGCGCCTTTCAAGCTGCTCTCGTTGACCTCAACCTTTCCCGCACCCCCGACCCCGACCCCTACCCCTTCTGGCATCAAGCCGAATCCACCAGCGGACAAAACTACTCGGGCTGGGATAACCGCCCCGCCAGCGAATATCTCGAGCAGGCGCGTGTCACCGCCGACACATCACTGCGCACGCGGTTGTATCGCAATTTCCAGGTGGTCTTTGCCAAGGAATTACCGGCGCTACCGTTGTACATTCCCGTCTATTCCTACGGCGTGGACTCGCAAGTGCAAGGCGTGCAGATCGCGCCGTTGTACGATCCCAGCGACCGGCTGGCGACATTTACACAGTGGTTCCTGCTCACCCGCCGCGCGTTGGAGCAGGATGCGACACCGACAGTTTCACCTTAAGAGCCTGCTCTAAACGACTCTTTTTGATCACGGAAGGCACGGATCATACGGATTTCACGGAAAGATCTTTTAAAAAGCCGTGCGTTCCGTGAGATCCGCGTACAAAAAATATCATTCATGGAGATTTCATGACCGACCCTCGACAAAACGCTCTTGATTACGCCCACCAGAACAACGCGCGGTTCCTCGAAGAACTCAAGGAGTTCCTCGCCATCCCGTCCATTTCCACCGACCCCGAACACAACGCGGATACCCTGCGCTGTGCCGAATGGGTCGCAGACCAGTTGAAGTCGCTGGGGATGGAGAAGGTGCAGATCATGCCGACGGGCGGTCACCCGGTAGTGTATGGCGAGCAGATGAAAGCGGGAAAAGACGCGCCGACCGTCATGATCTACGGTCACTACGATGTGCAACCCGTCGATCCGCTCGAACTGTGGAATAGCGACCCGTTCAAAGCCGAAGTACGCGGCGATAGTCTGTTCGCGCGCGGCGCATCGGATATGAAAGGTCAGGTCATCGCGTCGTTGAAGGCGGTCGAGGCGGTCGCCCGCACCAGCGGACTGCCGGTCAACCTCAAGTGGCTGATCGAAGGCGAAGAGGAAATCGGCTCGAAGAATCTCGGCGATTTCATCAAGAAGCACAGGGAACTGCTGAAGGCGGACTTCTGCATCAACCCCGATGCCGGCATGATCAACGCCAACGCGCCGACCATCACGTACGGGTTGCGCGGTCTCGCGTACTTTGAACTGCGCGTGTATGGTCCCGCCCGCGACTTGCACTCCGGTCTGTTCGGCGGCACGGTGCATAACCCCGCGCAGGCATTGACCGAACTCATCGCCGGCATGCACGATAAAAACGGACGCATCACCTTGCCGGGCTTTTACGACAAATTCCGCAAGGTGACCAAGGCAGAGCGCGCCGATATTGGCCGCCTGCCTACCAATGCAAAACATTTCCTCGATCAGACCGGCGCGCCTAAGTTGTGGGGCGAACCGGATTATTCGCCGGAAGAGCGAGTCAGCATCCGCCCTACGCTGGAGGTGAACGGCTTGCTCTCCGGGTTCACCGGCGAAGGTTCGAAGACCGTCCTCCCCGCGTGGGCGATGGCGAAGATCTCCTGCCGCCTTGTGCCCGACCAGACACCCGAACTGATCGAGAAAGCCATGATCAAATATTTGAAGAAGCACGCGCCAAAGACCATCCGCTGGGAATTGAAAACCATCTCCGGTTCCGGCGTCGCGATCACCGCGCGTGACAGCGCCGGTGTGACGGCAGTTGCGAAGGGACTTGAGCAGGCGTGGGGAAAGCGACCGCTATTCAAGCGCGAAGGCGGCTCGATCGGCGTGGTGGTGCAGTTGCAGAAATACGTCGGGGTTGAATCGGTGTTGACCGGGTTCGGCTTGCCGGAAGATAATGCGCATTCGCCGAATGAAAAACTCGACCTGCCCGCATGGCGCAAGGGCATCGATGCGTTCATACATGCGATCTATAACCTGAAATAATTTGTAGGGGCGGGGTTACACCCCGCCCCTACAGGAAACAACATGGAAGATAAAATCATTTCCTACGGCGGGCAGGCGGTCATCGAAGGCGTGATGATGCGCGGGCAAAAGGCATTCGCCATCGGCATGCGCGCGCCGGATGGCAGTATCACCGTCTACAAGGAAAATCTTGCCGCGGTGTATCGCTCGAACGTCACGAAGATTCCCTTCCTGCGCGGGGTGATCCTGTTGTGGGATGCGCTTGGCTTGGGGATGCGGGCGCTGACCATCTCCGCCAACACGCAGACCGGTGAGGAGGAAAAACTCGAAGGTCCCGCGTTATATATCACGCTCGGCACGTCGCTGGCGATCGGCATCGGTTTGTTCGTCCTGCTCCCCGCTGGCGTAGGCGGCGCGGCGGAACACTATCTCGGTTGGCCCAACCTCGCGCATAACATGCTGGAAGGGTTGATGCGGCTCGTCCTCCTCGTCGGGTACATTTGGGGTATCGGTTTCATGCCCGACGTCAAACGTCTGTTCGGGTATCACGGCGCGGAACATAAGACCATCAACGCCTACGAAGCGGGCGCGGAGCTCACGCCGGAGAACGTGGCGAAATTCCCCATCGAGCATCCGCGTTGCGGGACGGCGTTCATGCTCACCTTCGTCCTGCTTGCCATCCTCGTCCACAGCGCGCTCGGCGACATGGAATTCTGGTGGCGTCTTGCGAGTCGCATCCTGCTGATTCCCGTCATCGCCGGCATCGCCGTGGAATACATCCGCTGGACCGCCAACCATTTGAATTCGCCCCTCGTGCGCTTCCTCATCAAGCCCAACCTGGCTCTCCAATCGTTGACCACGCGCGAACCCGATACGTCCATGCTCGAGGTGGCGATCGAATCCTTCAAGACCATGCGGCAGGCGGAACAAGAAATTGTGACGTGAACTTTCGAGCGTTGACTTGCGTTAATCAGGGGAAATGACAATCGTTTCCATCATGAAGAAAAAGACCCTGCCAAAACTCGCGTTCGCATCGATTGCTTTCGCGGTTCTTTGCATCGCGGGATACCTCCTCGCCACGCGTGGCAGACCCGCGCCGGTACCCGTCAAAGAGACGCTGTATGAAGGTGTGACGTACCAACGCATTATTTGGTATTTCCCCAACCCGATGATCGCGCATGTGATCAAGATCGACACAAAAACCAAGGGGATGCAATTCCTCATCACCCCCGCCGATTCGGACACCGACACCCCGCTGAACGCGCGCACCACCTCGCAATTCCTTGAGGAATTCGGTGTGCAGATCGCCATAAACGGCGATGGGTTCACGCCGTGGTGGTCGCGCAGTCCCGCGGATTATTATCCGCACACCGGCGACCCCGTCGCACCGTTGGGGTTTGCGGCGTCGAACGGCGATACCTACTGGCAAGGAATCCCCCTGGAGGAGGGAGAAAGACCCACGTTGTATATCAGCCGCCGCGGGGCGTTCAACTTCAACGACAGGCCGAACCGGGTCTTCAGCGCCATCTCGGGCGACCGCATGCTTGTCCTGCAAGGTCAGCCCATCGAGGGCTTGAACGATTCCGCGCTCGAGCCGCGCACCGCCATCGGGTTGAACAGAAATGGACGGTATGTTTATCTGGTCGTTGTGGATGGGCGCCAGCCATTCTACAGTTCGGGAATCACATTTGCCGACCTCGCCCAACTGCTCATCGACCAGGGTGTGCATTCCGCCATGAGCCTGGACGGCGGCGGTTCGTCCACGTTGGTGATTCAAAATGAAAACGGCGAGACCGTGATTCTCAATTCTCCGATCGATAACTACATCCCCGGCAGAGAGCGCCCCGTTGCGAATCACTTCGGTGTGTATTTGCCTTGATGTCATTGCGAGTGGCACCTCGCGCCACGAAGCAATCCCCACCGCTGTGACGGAGATTGCTTCGTGGCAACGAACGCTCCTCGCAATGACGGCTAAAACGCGATCTCCCCTACCTGCTCGAAATTGACGTCGAACAATTCCTCCGCTTCCATTTCCGCTTCGGCTTGGTCGGCATCCCCAGCCTGGACTCCGCGTTCGCAGTAGGACCGGTACGGGCAGTACGCACAGCGCGTCCGATCCTCCGTCAAAGGGAATGAGGAAGCGGTTTCAATTTCCTCCGCAAGTTTGAGAAGTAGATCCCAATCGCGCTTGTATTGCGCGGATGTGTACGTGAATGGCGCAGGGTCGTTTGGAAAATCGGCGAACCAATAAACCATCTCGATGCGCTCCGGCTCGATGGGGTCTCCACCAGCAAGCCCGGCATGGGCAAGCAAGGCGCGATACACGCGGGTTTGCATGCGCGCGGAAAGCCACTCGTTGCGAGGGCGTTTCCGATATGTTTTCCAATCGTAGATGACGACGTTGTTCTCGCTGCGCGCGATGAGGTCGTATTTTGCGAGCAGTCGAAAATTTCCGAGCGGCGCGGAGAGGGTCGCTTCCGCGTACAGACCCGACAAGTCTTTCATGCCTGCCAGGTCTTTTGCGTTTGAAAAATTCTCCCACCAGCGTTGCAGGTTTTCCGTGTTCGCTACTTTTGCAATCCGCTCCGCAGGGACGCCGATCAAATATTGTTGCGCCAACCGGTGAAATAACTCTCCCTCGCGTTGATGTTTCTCGTTTTCGAGCGCAGGCTCCGATTCGAGGGCAGGGTACGACAGCCTGTCCACGTAACGCAGTTGGAATCGCCGCGCGCAGTCGACGTAATCCTGCAGGGAGGATTGGGAGAGGGTGGTTATTCGTGTGGCTGGCATGCGTCAATCATACGCCTGTTATGGCGGATCGTGTCGAAAATCCCATGCGCCGCCGGCTTGATCCGCAAACGAGCGCGAGCCGATCACCTCGTAGAACGTGATGCCCGGACGCAGGTAAATGGGAGCGCCGTCCAGCGTGGCAAGGTAAAGCGGCTGGTCGGCGTTCGTGCGATACCACCTGGCTGGGATGCCAATGCCATCGCGGAACACATACGCCTCGCCGGAACTGACCAGGTCGATCTTGAAAACTTCGTCTTCCTCGTCATACGGGTTTGCGAACGAGTGGTACGCGAACAGGACGACCACATTCGCCGCATGCACGTGTTGGGAGGTCACGCGATCCACCAGCGGTTCGAACGATCCCTCTTTGCCGTCGCGGGTATCGGCGTTTTCCTGGTAGCGATAATATTGCCGATCTTGCGGGCTGTACAACCAGTAATGGTATGAGTCAACGGAATAGAAGGTGGAGATTTTGACGCCCGCCAGCCCAGCCGCCGGCGGCGCGTCGCTGAACAACCCATCGCGGATCACCTGCGGAGAATTATCCTTGCCGCCGCGCACGGCACAGTCTGCCATGAGCGTGGTGTTGAAATACGAGTTGTTGTACGGTTCGACGGTTTGTTCGCGTTCGGTCAAAAAATGGAACGGAGGACACGAGCCGTTGGTCGGTGTCAAAAGGAGGTCGGCAAAGTCGCTGTCTTGAAAATATCCCAGTTCGCGCGGGTCGGCGAATTTAAACACCAAAAACGCGTGATACATGCGTTGCATGTGTTCATCGAAGTAGCGTCCCGAGCGCACGGGTCCCACCCACTCGGAATCGTTGCCGTAAAAAATGGCGACGAAACGCGTCAACCCGTCTTCGATGTAGTATTCGAAGACCTGGTCGGCGAGCGTCAAGCCGGATTGCGGGCGCATGTATCGGGGATAGTTCGCCACTTTGATCGCCATCGGGCGGCGTTTCAACAGCAACGGGTCGGCGGGCGGCAAACCTGTCAACGGGTTCACTCCGCCTGTGACGGTGAACACAGGCACAGCGATACCTGCCGGAACGAACTGCGGCTGGATGAGGAACGGCGTGGCAGTGGCGGGAAGCGGGGTCAGCGTGGGCAGGTTGACCGGCGTGGGAGCCGAATCAGAAAAAGGGGAGTCGGATGCGTTCGTCGCGGGTTGGAATGCGGTCGGGGAGGGAATCCCTTCCGCCGATACATTGTCCGCACCTGCGTTGCACCCGGACAGGAACACAAGCAGTGCGATGACGGTGATGGGAGGGAATCGCATGGCGGGATTGTACAACAAACGGTTGGGTATGCAAACCTGATAAAATTACTGTTGCATGTTCATTCTCATCACGATCGGAATTCTATTGTTCGCGGCGATCCTGTTGCTCGCGATGAGGGTCTTTCAAGTTGGTCTTCGCTTCGCGTGGCTGGCGGCGGCGGTCGGCGGGTTGCTGGCATGGGCGAGCGTGTTCGCCTGGCTGACCGATATGCCGACTCACCTGCAATTTTCGATCTGGCAACCCTCCTTGTTATTTTCGCAATCGCCGACGTTCGTCACCGACTCTGTCGCATGGCTGTTCGCCACGAGCATGGTCACATTGAATCTGGCGGTCATCATCACCTCGGTGGTACGGAGCAATTTCCCCAGCCCGCTGAGTTGGGTCGGCACGCTTGTGCTCTCGGCGTTTGGGGTCCTCGCCGCTGTCGCGGATAACCCGCTTACCCTGGTGTTGATCTGGGCGGCGATCGACCTCGCCGAACTTGTGATCCAGTTGCGCTTTGTCGAGGATCCCTCGCTCAGCGAACGGGTGGTCATATCCTTCGCCTCCCGCCTGACGGGAACCCTGGTCCTGCTTTGGGCGAACAGTTCCGCCGCCGCCAACGGCGAAGTGCTGGATTTTCACTCCGCCACTTCGCGCGTGGGCTTGTTATTGCTCATCGCTGCCGCGTTGCGCATCGGCGTGCTTCCGCTTCACCTGCCCTATCCCGGTGAATCCGCATTGCGACGCGGATTCGGCACCGCCCTGCGCGCGATCTCGGCTGGTTCAAGTTTGATCCTCCTCGCCCGCATCCCCGCCGGCAGTATTTCTTCGCCTTTCGCACCGTTCCTGCTTTGGCTGGTTGCCCTTGCCGCCCTGTACGGTGGATGGATGTGGCTCCGCGCACCGGATGAACTGTCGGGGCGTCCGTTCTGGCTGATCGGTTTCGGCTCGATGGCAGTGGCATCCACACTGCTCGACAACCCGGTCGGCGCGGCGGCTTGGAGTTGCTCGCTCATCCTCAGTGGCGGGGTGCTGTTCTTATCATCGGAGCCGAACAAATGGCTTCTGCGCGCATTGTGGGTCGCCGTGTTCGGAATATCGGCGCTCCCTTTTTCAATGACCGCCGCAGGTTGGTCCGGCGAACGCGGAAGCATCCTCTTTTTAATCCCGCTCATCCCTGCTCACGCCATGCTCATGGCTGGGTTCATTCGTCACATCCTGCGCCCGCCGTCTGCGCGTGAAATATACGAAGACCAACCTCTTTGGGCGAAGAACATTTACCCGGTGGGAGTCGTTCTCCTACTGGCGACCATCCTTCTTGTCGGCGTGATCGGCTGGGACGGCGCACTGCAATTTGGAAATGTGTTCGCCGGGCTGGTCGCTTCCGCCCTGACCCTCGGCTTGCTCTGGTCCACCCCGCGACTCCGCCTCCTCAACCCGGTCCGCGCGCATTGGGTGAGTCCCGCCAACCCGTGGTGGCTGGATGCGGTCTACAAATCAGGGTGGAACATCTATCGCCAACTTGGGAGTCTGAGCCGCGTATTTTCGAACCTTCTCGAAGGCGACAGCGGCATTATGTGGACCCTGCTCTTCCTCGCCTTGTTCATTTCATTCTTCACGCAAGGGACGCCGTGATCTCATGTCCATCCTTTCGTGGGTCGCAATCAGCATCATAGTCATCACCTCGGTCGGCTTGCTCATCATCCGAGATTGGCGGGTCGGCACCCTGTTGCTTGCCGCGCAATATCTCGCCATGTTCTTTTTGCTCCTCGCGCATCTGCCGCTTGGAATGGCTTCGGTCAAAGTAGTGACAGGCTGGATGTCCGCCGCCATCCTCGGGATGACGCGTTCAGACCTGCGCGACATCGACAGCGACGAAGACTTGTGGCCCCGTGGACGGCTCTTCCGTTTGTTTGCCGCCGCGATGGTGGGCTTGATCGTCCTCGGAGCCACGCCAGCCGTAAACAAGATCATGGCAGATGCCGGCACAGCGGTCACCGCGGGCGGACTTTTATTGGTTGGTTTAGGGTTGCTCCATCTCGGAATTACATCGCAGGTTTTGCGCGTCACCCAGGCACTGCTCACCGTCATCACCGGGTTCGAGATCATGTACTCTGCGGTTGAATCCTCGGCGCTGGTCGTGGCGCTGCTGGTGGTCATCAACCTCGGGTTGGCGCTTGTCGGCTCATACTTGATGATCGCGTCCCAGCCGCGTGATACGGAGGCGGCATGACGACCAACGCGCCTACCCTGTGGATCGTCCTCCCCATCGCGCTTGGCGTGTTGTTGCTTTTCGTCCGCAATGCGCGCGTGGTCGGCATCGTGGGAGGAGGCATGTCGCTGGCGCTGGCGTTCGCCGCGCAATTCATCCCCATTGAAGCCGCGCTCCGATTCGGGAACGCCTCGTTCAAGATCGACTCGTCGGTTTCGGTGCTAGGTCGCATCCTGTTGATCGAACCCGCCGAAGGCTCACTGCTGGCGTTGATCTATGCAGGCGCGGCATTATGGTTTTTCGGGTCGCTGGCGGCGAGCAGATCTTCCCGCGTGGTCCCGGTCGGATTCATGATCACTGCCCTGATGGTGGCGGCGCTGGCGGTTCAGCCTTTTTTGTATGCCGCATTGTTCATCGAAATGGCGATCCTGATTTCGGTTCCCATGCTCACGAGTCTGTACACACCGCCCGGTCGGGGCATCGTCCGCTTCGTGATCTATCAAACCCTTGCCATGCCTTTCATTCTGCTCGCCGGGTGGCTGCTCTCCGGTGTGGAAGCCAGCCCCGGCGACCTCGCCCTCGCGGCGCAGTCTGCATCCGTCCTGGGGTTGGGACTCGCCTTCCTGCTGGCGATCTTCCCGCTGTATAACTGGATTCCCATGTTGCTGGAGGACCTGCCCCCGTTCTCCATCGGCTTCCTGTTGTGGATCCTGCCGACCATCACGATCCTCTTCGCGGCGGGCTTCCTCGACCGCTACTCGTGGATACGCTCCTCCCCTCAACTGATCTCCGCCCTGCAATTTGCCGGGTTACTCATGGTCATAACAGGCGGATTGTGGGCGGCGTTCCAACGTCATCTCGGGCGGGTGATGGCTTTCGGGGTGATCGCTGAAACCGGGTTTTCCATCCTGGCGCTGAGCATCGATTCACGTCTCGGGATTCCGATCCTGTTCCTGCTCATCCCCGCCCGGACCCTGACCCTCGCATTGTGGTCGCTGGCGCTGGCTGTGCTCAGCGAGCACACAAAATCGATGCGGTTCGCGTCTGTGCGCGGTATGATGAGGGTGGCTCCCTTTGCAGCAACGGGCATCGTGCTCGCCACGTTATCTACAGGCGCGTTCCCGCTCCTTGCAAGTTTCCCCGCGCGCCTGGCGCTTTGGGAAAATATCTCCCGTGTGTCGGTCACTTCTTCGGCATGGATGGGGCTGGGGATCGCTGGCTTGCTGATAGGCGCCGTCCGCTCTTTGGCTGTCCTCGTGATGGCTGAAGAATACACCAGCTGGGCGCCGCGTGAAAACTTGATTCAAATACTCATGCTGGGGCTGGGTATGACCGGGCTGTTCATCCTGGGTTTATTTCCGCAGGCGGCGCAATTCTTCCTCGCCGACCTCCCATTGATGTTCGAACATCTGGGCCGCTAGACGCTACGGTATAATCCTGCCTGATTTCGGAGGATGTCATGGAATTTGAACAGATCGTCAAACGCCTCGAATGGCTGGACGAGGAACACCGCAAGACACGCACATCCATTATCACACTGGAAGAACGCATGGCGGCGCTGGAGGGGAGTATCGACGCTGTCGCGAAGCAGATCAAACCGCTCGGCAAACAGATCGCGGATATTTCGTCCACCGCCGCGCGGCTGGACCAGTTCGATTCAATCTTCGCCAAACAGCGCGAGGATATGAACAAAGCCATCGACACCATCGAGAAACGACTCGAAAAACGCGAGAAGGAATTGATCAAACGGCACGCGCAGGACCTGGAAGCGCTTACCAAATCGCTGGATGCACTCAAGAAAGCCACCGACCTGAGCGAGATCAAACGCCAGTTGAAAGCCCTGCCCAACGAAGACACGCGTCTGGGACAAGCCATCAAGGATTTGCGCCCCGCCATCGATGACGCCGTTCGCGCGGCGGAGGATGCCACCCGATCGCAAAAAGCTTTTGAAGAGGCGCGTAAACAGGAAGTAAAGCGCATTGCCGACCTGCAGGGCGAATTGACCGCCGTCCGCAAGCGGATCGACGAAGCGCGCTCGAAAGCCGACCTTAGCGCCGACGGATTGAAAACCATCGACAGCCGCATGAACGAACTCATGCTCTCCGAAACCGAACGACGGGCGGCGCAGAGCACGTTCATCGAAAGTCAGACCGTCGCGCAGATCGACCGCGAACGCACATTCAAAGAGTGGAAGGAAAAATTCGACACTGTCAAACAACAGGCTGAAACGCTCGACAACCAGATCGTCCAACTCGAGGAGACCCTGCGCTCTGCCAAAAAAGCGCAAGAAACCTACAATGAGTTAAATACCAAACTCGAGCGTCGCATCAACGAGGTGACCGAGATGCAGCGCCTTGCCGAAGACCGACTGCGTCAGGAATGGGTCACCTTCAAAGCCGACGATCAAAAGCGCTGGACCGGTTACACCCTTTCGCAGGATGAGGGCTCGAAAGATGTCCGTCGCGCCATGCAAAAACTCGACGAGCGGATCGAGCCGCTAGCCGAATCCATTCAAACCATGCAGGACCAGTTACACCAGACCGCCAACGCCACCGAAAGCCAACTTCAAGAATTGATGAACGTTGCGCACGAGTGGATGTCTGCCTACGAACGCATCATGGGTCACGGCAAGGCGGCGAAGAAAAGCAAGAAATCCTAATGCTCCCAGCGCCGTCCCCGGCGCTGGTTTTCAATTACCCATGCGAGTTATCGGAACAGCCGGTCACGTTGACCACGGAAAGTCCACACTCATTGCCGCGCTGACCGGCACCCATCCCGACCGTCTCAAAGAGGAGCAGGCGCGCGAGATGACCATCGAACTTGGGTTCGGTTGGTTCACCCTGCCGAACGGGGAAGAGATCGGGATCGTCGATGTCCCCGGGCATCGTGACTTTATCGAAAATATGCTGGCAGGCGTGGGCGGCATCGACGCCGCACTGCTCATCATCGCGGCAGACGAGGGCGTAATGCCGCAGACCAGAGAGCATCTTGCCATCCTGGATTTATTGGAGATTCCCGCGGGACTGATCGTCCTGACCAAATGCGACCTCGCTTCAGACCCCGGGTGGCTTGACCTGCTCGAAGGCGACATTCGCGCCATCGTGAGCGACACCGTCCTGCGCGACGCACCCATCGTCCGCGTTTCTGCAAAAACAAAAACCGGACTTGAAACTCTGGTCGCTAATCTCCAATCGCTCCTAGAAGCGAAACCCTCCCGCCCCGACCTCTCCCGCCCGCGCCTGCCCATCGACCGCATCTTCACCATGAGCGGGTTCGGCACCGTGGTCACCGGCACGCTGAGCGACGGAAAGCTCGCCGTCGGCGATGAGATCGAGATCTTGCCCCACGGATTCAAAGGGCGGGTCCGCGGTTTGCAAACCCACAAGAAAAAAGAGGAGGTTGCCGTTCCCGGCTCGCGCACTGCCGTAAACATCACCGGCATCGAGATGGAATCCATCCGCCGCGGCGATGTGCTCGCGCGACCCGGACAATACCAGACCACACGCCGCATCGACGCCTGGCTTCGCATGCTCAAGGATGCGACCATCGACTTGAAGCACAACGATGAAGTTAAATTTTTCTCAGGGTCGGGCGAAGCGCTTGCCACCGTCCGTTTGCTGGGGAGAGAGAACCTGCCCCCCGGCGAAGAAGGTTGGATACAACTTGAACTGCGCGACCCGGCGGTGGTTGTGCGAGGCGACCGGCTCATCCTGCGGAGACCCTCGCCCGGAGAAACCCTGGGCGGCGGCAGGGTGGTCGATCACCAGCCAAAGGGCAGGCACAAACGATTCGACGAAGCCGTGTTGAGATCACTGGACTCGCTGGCGCAGGGTTCACCCGCTGAAATACTGCTCGAAGCCGCGGCGGGGTTGGGAGTTGGGACGATCAAAGAAATCGTATCGCGCTCGAGGCTGGATGCCAATGTCGCCGAGGATGCGCTTACGCAGTTACTGCGCGCTAATTCACTAATTCTCCTTGAAGAACGATCGTCAACATCGGATCAACAAATTTTCGTGAGTACGATACAACAGTGGCATGCCCTCCAGGATCAAACGGTCCAACTGATCGGCGACCATCACAAAAATTTCCCCCTGCGACGCGGCATTCCGCGCGAGGAGTTGAAAAGCAAACTCAAACTTTCGCCGCGCGCGTTCAACCTGCTCCTTGCGCAGTACGCAATCCGCAATATCGTGACCGATCACTCCGTTTTCATTTCCCTGCCGGGGCACGCGATCCGCTTTACGGCGGGCGAGCAGGCAAACATCGAGGAGCTGAGGCGCAAGTTCGAGGCAAATCCGTTCACGCCGCCGGGCATCAAGGAATGTCAAAGCGCCGTCGGGGAGGAAGTCTTGAACGCGCTGGTCGAAAGCGGCGAATTGATCCCGGTATCTGCGGATGTTATTTTTCGGAAATCAGATTATGATTCATTGAAGATCAGGATCAAACACACCATTGAAACTCACGGTAAAATTTCGCTTGCCGAAGTGCGCGACCAGTTCCAGACCAGCCGCAAGTATGCGCAGGCATTGCTCGAGCATTTCGATACGATCGGTTTCACCATGCGCGATGGTGACTTTAGGAAGTTGAGGAAATAATGTGCGGACGTTTTACACTGACGGTCGACCCCGCGGAGTTGCGGGAGCAATTCGGGCAATACACGTTCCCCGCTCACGCGAAATTCGCGCCGCGTTTCAACATCGCGCCGACCCAGCCTGTGCTCGCCATCCCGAACACGGAGAAACTCAAGGCGGATTTTTTCGTGTGGGGGTTGATCCCCATGTGGGCAAAAGACCCCAGCATCGGGAACCGGTTGATCAACGCGCGCGGCGAAACGGTCGCGGAAAAGCCGTCGTTCCGCGGTAGTTTAAAATACAAACGCTGTCTTGTGCTGGCAGATGGGTTCTACGAATGGAAGGTTCAGCCGGGCAGGAAGACCAAAATCCCGTTTTACATCCACATGAAGGACCGCAGACCCTTCGCCATGGCGGGCTTGTGGGATACATGGAACAGCCCCGACGGTTCGACCATCAAGACCTGCACGCTGATCACCACCGAGCCGAACGAGTTGATGACGATGATCCATGACCGTATGCCGGTGATCCTGCACCCGCGCGATTACGCCAAATGGCTCGACCCCTCGCCGCAGACTCCCGATCAATTGCTCCCGCTCATCAAGCCGTTCCCCGCCGATGCCATGGACGCCTACCCGGTCAGCACGCTGGTCAACAAGGCGTCGAACGATATGGCGGAACTGGTCGTGCCGGCGAAGTAGGTTATTTCTCTTCTCATTGATTCCATGATTCACAATATTCGCCTGTCGTTGGCGGGGCGCTTCCCGGCCCTGGCATCGCGCGACTTCGCCATCTTCTGGCTGGGTCACCTGCTCTCGTTGATCGGGACGTCGATGCAGAACACCGCCCAGCCGCTGCTCGCCTATCGCATCAGCGGACGCCCCTTGGACCTGGGTCTCATCGGTTTTGCGCTCACCCTGCCGACATTTTTTCTCGCGTTCCCTTCGGGTGTGTTGATCGAGCGCTGGGATAAACGCAGGACCATCATTGTCCTTCAAGTCGTGATGATGGTTGATACGCTCATCCTGGCCGGGCTGACGCTTGCCGGGGTCATCCAAATCTGGCAGATTGCAATTCTCTCGCTGGTCTTGGGTACTGCAATTACTTTTGAGATCACTGCCAGACAATCCATGCTGATCGAACTGGTCGGCAGGGAGGACCTTCCGAACGCGATCGCCTTGCAATCCACGGCGTTCAATATTTCGCGCGTGCTTGGTCCTGCGCTTACGGCACCCCTGCTCTTACTCCTGCCCGCCAACAATGGCGAGGGATGGATCTTTCTGATGAATGCGCTGAGTTTTGGCGCGATCATCCTTGGGCTGTCGTTCGTCAAACTGAAGCACAAGCTCGAGCCGACAAAATCGGATCAATCCATCACCCACGATTTTCTGGACGGCGGGAAATACATCGCCTCGCATGGGCGCATTGCCGCCATCATCCTGCTCGCCGCCATTCTGGGGTTGTTCGGCATGCCGGTGATGCAACAGATTCCCGTGCTGGCAAAGGATGTGCTGGCACAGGTGGGAGATACCAAATCCATCGTGGATGCCCGCAACAGCGCATTGTACGGAGCCATGGGACTCGGCGCTCTCGTGGCGGCAATCACGCTCGCGCTGAACAATCATGCGCAAGGAAGCGGTAGGCGAATGGTGGCAGGCGAAACCGCATTTGTCGGCGGGTTGCTGGGCATCGCGTTCGTCAATCAATTTTGGATGACTATTGTGTTGGTCGTACTGATTGGCTGGGGCGGGGTCACTCAGTTTGCCACCATGACCACCCTGCTCCAGACGCAGGTATCCAACGAAGTGCGCGGTCGTGTGTTCAGCATTTACGTATGGTCGTTTCAGGGTATTGCTCCGTTCGGCAGTTTGTTGATCGGGTGGATGACCCAACGTTTCTCCCTGCAATCCACGGCGTTCCTTTGCGGTATGGCTTGTTTGTTATGCCTGGGCGGGATCCAGGCGTTCTACCCCGCCGTACGCAGGTCGGCGGCTTAACGTCAGGTTAGCGTTGAGGCGGAATGATTGACGTCGATTTTTTTTACATGTTATGATGATTGCGGAAAATGATATTCATGAACAACAACGAGAACCGTGGATTTTTTACTCGAATTAGCGAAACCCTGATCGGCATTGGGCTGGGCGAATCATTGCTCCGCATTGGCACGCTGGTGTTGTCGGTGGTGTTGATCGGCGCGGCGGTCTGGCTGGTGCGTATCTTTTTCGTTCAGACTCCTGCCGCCGGGGTGGAGGTCAACGCGGAGGCAACGGAATCGCCTGTAATCGTGGCGGGAATCGAGTCGATCGGGGGTGAAAATTCCTTTAGCGGAGTCCCACGCCTGGCGCAGGTGCATACCATCATCCCTTCCCGTCCGCGTCAAGAGGTCGTCACGTATACCGTGGTCGAGGGCGATACGATTTTCGGCATCGCGCAAAACTTTGGGGTCGAACCGCAGACCGTGTTATGGAGCAATTATTATGTCCTGCTCGATGACCCGCATTCGCTAAAGCCGGGACAGGAGTTGAGCATTCTGCCCGTCAATGGCACGTATCACGAATGGCAGCAAGGCGAGGGGTTGAACGGTGTGGCATCGTATTACGGGGTGACGCCGGAAGATATCATCAACTACGCGCCGAATGGGTTGGACCCGGACGCCATCGGTGATTTCGCCAACCCCAACATTGCGCCGGGCACCTGGTTGATCGTGCCGGGCGGCAAACGCGAGTTCATTTCGTGGAGTGCGCCTCTGGGAGTCACACGTGAAAACCCAGCCTCGGCGCGCGTGCTCGGACCCGGCGCCTGCGAACCGGTGACGGGAGGCGCAGTGGGCTTCGGCACGTTCGTCTGGCCTGCAAGTAACCACAGGCTATCCGGGTTCGATTATTCTCCCAGCACGAACCACTGGGGCATCGACATTGCTGGCAACGAAGGGGAGGGCGCGTACGCCACCGACGCCGGGGTGATCGTGTATGCCGGGTGGAACAATTACGGGTACGGCAACATGATCATGGTAGACCACGGGAACAACTTCCAATCGTTGTACGCGCACCTGAGCGGGATCAGCGTGGGTTGTGGACAAAGCGTCGGCCAGGGAGATTTGATCGGCATCATCGGCAATACCGGGCGTTCGAGCGGGTCGCATTTGCACTTCGAGATTCGCGCCATCTCTTCCTGGGTCAACCCGTGGGACGTGTTGCCTCCGCCGTAACTTGCGGAAGAATATCATCTCGGCTATAATGCCGTCACTCCAACAAAATATGTTGAACGGGCGCATAGCTCAGTTGGTTAGAGCGCTACTATCACACAGTAGAAGTCCGGGGTTCGAGTCCCTGTGCGCCCAC